>JAAWJI010000001.1 GCA_022796795.1 Lachnospiraceae bacterium
AAAGCTGCAGAAATTTTCTGTTTTGGGTGAAATTCATTTACTCAAAGAAAAATGGCTCTGGGATGCATATCCCAGAACCACTTTGTCTACAGTCTGAAGGCACAAAAGTGCCTTGATGTGGTGATTCCACGTTTTACCCGATCATATGGGCCGACAATGTTTATGACAGATACAAAGGCTGTTAGTCAATTCATTAAAAAGGGTATTTCTGGTGAAGATATTGTTTTGAAATCTATAGGAACTCAGTTCTATAGCTATACTTATGTAGCAGATGCTGTAAGTGGATTACTTTTCGTTTTACTCCAGGGAGAAAATGGAGAAGCTTACAATATTGCTGATGAGGCATCTGATATTATGCTTAAGGATTTGGCTGAAGTTATTGCCCAGGTGACGGGATCAAAGGTTGCATTTGAGATTCCTGATAAAGTAGAAGCTGCTGGTTATAGTAAGGCAACAAAAGCTCGCTTGAATGGACAAAAGCTCAAGACATTAGGGTGGAAGCCTAAATATAACATACATACAGGTCTAAGAAAAACTATAAATATTTTGGGGGAGATAAAATGATTATATGAAAATAGGACAATAATCATTGTTAAGGAGATAGGACGAATGGATAAGCATTTAGCAAATTACTCTAATTGCCTTAATTTGATACGGATTATAGCTGCTTTCCAGGTTATGTTTGGACATCTTGTGGAACACATGGAGTTACCAATTAATGATACCTTTTTTCGTTTGACATATTTTCTGCGAGGCGTACCTATTTTTTTTGTTATAAGTGGATTTCTTATGTGGTTTTCAATTGGAAAATCTAAATCCTATGGGCAATATCTCAGAAAAAGATTTTGGAGGATATATCCTGAATTGTGGGGGAGCGTGTTTGTTGAACTAATTACCCTTGTTATTTTATATCGTGGATGGGATTTGAAAAGTCTTGCATTTTTTGCATTTGGACAGGGAACGATATTTCAGTTTTGGACTCCGGAGTCCTTGCGCGGCTATGGTGTTGGAGTACCAAATGGTGCACTGTGGACTATGGGTGTGATGATTCAGTTCTATATTGTTGTATGGTTTTTCTATAAAGTAATGAAGAACTGTAAGTTGAGGACATGGATTATAGGGTTTATAGTCATATTTTTTATTAGCTTTGGACTCGACGATGTTACCCATGAGATAGCAGGAAGAGAAATTATTGGAAAGCTATATGATCAAACAGCTATAAGGTATTTCTGGTTATTTTATATAGGTATGTTTGTAGCAGAACATAAAGATTGTTTTTTACCTTTGCTTCAAAGGTTTTGGTATATTTGTTTAATAATAGCAGGCTTATTTTTCTGGACAGGATTTGATTTGTTCTCTGGATACTATTTAGGATGGAGCCTTTTCCTTGCCGTTGGTCTGATTGGTTTTGCATATAGATTCCCTCAATTTAGTATATCTCCAGATATATCGTATGGACTGTTCCTGTATCATATGATAGTAGTCAACGTTTTTGTCAATTTTGGATGGATTGGAAATTGGCTTTATGTAATTCCCATATTGATCATAGCAGTAGGATTGGCATATGCATCTACTATTACTATTGGTGGGATCTCATTGACAAAAAAGCAGAAAATTGAGGCAACATAAAGATATTAAGAAAGGTGATAGTAGCTATGAGTATTGCCGCAGTAAGAACAGAAATGATGCAAGATAATGAAAAGAGTATTTAATCATGAAAAAAATAGTAATAGTAATGCCAGTGGCAAATGAAGAAGCTACTATGAAAACCATAATAAATAATATTTTAGCTTTACCGTATGACAATCTCTATCTATATCCTGTTATTGACTTTTATTCAAAGGACCGGACGGAGAATATTATAAAGGAAGCAGAGAATCAAACAGATAAAGTGAAGTGTATTTTTTATAAAGAATCCACAGGAGTCGTAAGCTGCTATTTGGAGGGATTCCGTCAAGCTTTGAAAGATGGGGCAGAATGGGTTATTGAGATGGATGGAGGAAATAGCCATAACCCACTAGAGATTCCGCAGTTTATACAAAAATTGGAGGAGGGCTATGATTGTGTATGGGGCTCCAGATTTGTGAAAGGAGGAGGCATAACAGGTCATCCCTTTTATCGGATGCTGTTAAGTAAAGGAGGAACCTGGCTGTCTAATTTTATTTTGGGTACAAAATTGAAGGATATGACAAGTGGATTTGAGGCCTTTCGTGGTTCTGTTTTAGAAAAACTGGAATTTGAACAGTTTCTTTCTACAGGTCATATGTATCAGACAGAAATGAGGTTTTATTGCCGGAGATTAAAGACAGTAGAAGTGCCAATTCATTATATAGGAGGAGCATCTAGTTTAAGAATAGGATCTGTTTCGGAAGCGATAAAAATCCTATTTATGCTTAAAAAGAATGAAAAATTAGTTTGGCGCAGGCCGTCTGGGAGATAAAAAATGAAGTATTTAATATTAGGGGGAGGCCCTGCAGGCTTGACAGTTGCAAATCAACTGTTAAGACAGGGAGAGACCTCTTTTATATTGTTGGAAAAAGAACAGGAGGCAGGCGGGTTATGCAGGAGTAGGGAAGTGGATGGAAGTCCACTAGACATTGGTGGAGGCCATTTTTTAGATGTCAGAAGACCAAAGGTCAACCAATTTTTGTTTTCATTTATGGAAGAAACAGAGTGGGATTTGTACTGTCGGGACTCCAGAATTCATATTGGGGGAAAAGAAATTGGCCATCCTATAGAAGCAAATCTCTGGCAGTTAGATATTCAGACACAAGTGGAATATTTGAAGTCAATAGCCACAGCTGGATGTAATCTTGATAAACCTATGCCGAAAGATTTTGTAGAATGGATCTACTGGAAATTTGGTGCGAGGCTGGCAGAGGACTATATGCTTCCCTATAATCAGAAGATGTTTTCTGAAAAGTTAGAGGAGTTGGGAACCTATTGGCTGGAAAAACTTCCGAATGTATCCTTTGAAGAAACATTGTGGAGTTGTTTGGAAAGAAAGGCTAAAGGGAAGCAGCCGGCACATACTTGGTTTTACTACCCTAAACGATATGGCTATGGAGAAGTATGGAAACGAATGGGAGAGGCGGTGGAGAAGCATATTTCTTTTGGAGTGGATGTAGAATCCATAGATTTTACCACTCGTATTGTGAATGACTTCTATAAAGCCGATCATATTATCACCACGATTCCATGGACGAGCTTTCGACGTCTGGATGGCATGCCGGAAGTTTTGCAGGAAAAGATAAATAGGTTAAAGTATACTTCCGTTCAGATTGCATATAAAAAAGAAAAATTAGCTACAGATGCACATTGGATTTATATTCCGGATATGAAGATGCCTTATCATAGAATATTGGTAAGGCATAATTTTTGTCCAAATTCAAAGGGATATTGGACAGAGACAAATATGGAACGAGAAGGAGGCAAACAGGAGAAAGACATCTTTGGTAATGTATATGCATATCCGCTTAATACGATAGAAAAACCACAAATTATGAGTGAATTACTGTCCTGGTGTAAGAATAGGCGGGTATATGGTCTTGGGCGTTGGGGAGAATGGGAACATTATAACTCAGATGTGACGGTTGAAAAAGCATTACGGCTTGTAGAGGGATTTTATGAGGGATAGAGTAAAGAGTTATTTTCAGGATGAAAATGGTCCATATAGATGGGAATGGATTATTCTAGGGATGGTGTTACTTATTCCTTTTCTATCTTTTTGTTATATAGATACGGTATCTATACTCTATCATGAGATCAGTGTGGTAGATGCTGCTGTTCACCGAGAACTCAGACAGTTTTATCAGCTTTGCTATGAAAGGGTATCATATTTAAGAGCTTGTGGAGTGACAGGGATAACGTATGCCACTTATGAATTTCCTATGTATATTATTTTAGGAATTTGGGGAATCCCTCTTTTCTTGTATTGCGACAGAAGTGGAACAGAAATTTTAGGGAATTTTGGAAGTGTTATATATGGGAAATCTATTTATATAGTAGCGTTGATTTTAGGATTAATTATTGTTTATAAAATTTGCCGGCAGCTTCAAATTCATAAAGTACTGGCATACTGGTGTAGCTTTTTATTCTGCTCTTCTATTTTGGTGTTTTCATCTATTTGTATAATAGGACAATCGGATATTCTTGGAATGGTATTTATATTGTTTGGGATTTTAGCATATGCGAAAAAAAGAGAGGGGCAATTTCTATTTTGGTTCACGCTTTCTATACCATTTAAGTATTATGCATTGTTCATATTTGTGCCGTTACTTTTATTAAAAGAAAAGAAAATTTTGAATCTGATTCCAAAGCTTATGATTGTAGTTAGTCTCACATTATTATGTGGTTTACCATTTGAAAATAGAACTGCTGCAATGATGGAAAAAGCAGAGTTTTCGAAAAGAATGTTTTATGTTTTAACAGAATGGAAAATGCCCTTTTTAAACGGAAATATTCCCGTGCTGATTTTTACATTGGGCTTGTTATGTTTGTATTGTTATTTAAAGCCGGAGCCAGAAGAGAATGAATATGGAGAATATGTTATATTTATTCCGCTTTTGGCAATGGGCATTACTTTTCTTACCTTTAATAGCTATCCTTATTGGTTTCTTCATTTAACCCCATATTTAGCACTTACTATGGTATATCATGTAAAACACTTGAAGCAAATCATTTTGCTGGAAACAATAGGATTAGCATTTCTGGTGCTTGGCCAATTTGTACAGTATTGGTGGTGTTTTGAAATAACAAATGGAACTTATATGTTATTGGATAAAATATTTGGAAGCATATCAAATATCAGTAATCCGATACTGTTGCAAGACTTTATTTCTCTATTTGGATTCAATGAATTGGCAGGAATTTTTTATGCTATATATGCAGTATGTATAATTGGAATTATATGGATGAGCAGACCAGGACTTAGCAAAAAGGGGGAATATTCAGGAATTACTTTGGTAAGGCCTTATGCTGTGTTACGTTTGGGGATTAATGCTGGAATTATGTATATTCCCATCGCTTTATATATTTTGAGTGCATTGACCAGAAAGTAAAGAAAACAAAATTAATTATTTAGAGATTGACAAAATAGTAGAAAGGAAATGAACTTATGTCACAATTCAACAATGCAACCCTACTCATCACCGGCGGCACTGGCTCCTTTGGCCATGCCGTTCTGAAACATTTTCTGACCACAGACATCAAAGAAATCCGTATTTTTTCCCGAGATGAGAAAAAGCAGGATGATATGCGCCACGAGCTGCAAAGCTATTATCCCAAACATGCATCCAAAGTAAAATTTTATATTGGAAATGTAAGAAATCCACAGTCGGTCCATGATGCCATGCCGGGTGTGGATTTTATCTTTCATGCTGCAGCCTTAAAGCAGGTGCCGTCCTGTGAATTTTTCCCTATGGAAGCCGTCCGGACTAACGTGGAGGGAACCAACAATGTTCTTCATGCAGCCATAGAAACGGGTGTCAAGCGGGTGGTGTGTCTATCCACGGATAAGGCTGCATATCCCATCAACGCTATGGGAACCAGCAAGGCCATGATGGAGCATATTGTAAAAGCCAATGCCCGGATTGCCGCAGAACGGGGAAATACGGTCATTTGCTGCACCAGGTATGGAAATGTTATGTGCAGCCGGGGAAGTGTTATTCCCTTGTTTATTGACCAGATTCGAAATGGACAACCTATTACCATCACAAATCCGGAGATGACCCGCTTTCTTATGAATCTGGATGAGGCCGTAGAGCTAGTGCAGTTTGCCTTTGAACATGCGAATCCGGGAGATCTGTTTATCCAGAAGGCAGATGCCTCTACCATTGGCGTTCTGGCTCAGGCGGTTCAACGGCTGTTTGGCGATACGGGAACCCATATCATAGGTACCCGCCACGGGGAAAAGCTCTATGAGACATTGATGACCAAGGAGGAACGGCTTCGCTCTCAGGATATGGGGCATTATTACCGTGTTTTTGCTGACAATCGCGATCTGAATTATGATAAATTCTTTATTGATGGTCAGGTGACTACAGAGGCAGAGGAGGCCTATACCAGTCATAGCACAAAGCTGCTGGATGTGGAGCAGACCGTGGAGAAGATTCTTACCACAGATTATGTACAGGAACAGGTAAAGGCGGTGAAGCAGTGAAGGTATTGGTAACAGGATCAAAAGGATTTGTGGGGCAAAACCTGGTGGAGAATCTGAAAAATATCCGGGATGGGAAAAACAGAACAAGACCTGATTTAAAGATTACGGTGATTTATGAGTTTGACCTGGATACAGAGGAGGCACAGCTGGAAAGATACTGCAGGGAATGTGAGTTTGTATTCCATCTGGCTGGCGTAAATCGCCCTAAGGAAACGGAAGAAAAGGCTCGGGCAGAGGCCTATCAGAAGGGGAACTTTGGTTTTTCCTCCACATTGTTGGAGACACTGAAAAGACAACATAACACTTGTCCGGTTATGTTATCCAGTTCTGTTCAGGCTAGCCTTGCCGGCCGCTTTGCGGATTCGGATTACGGTAAGAGCAAGCTGGCAGGAGAAGAACTTTTTTTCCAGTATGCAGAGGAGACAGGAAGCAAGGTTCTGGTTTACCGTTTTCCAAACCTATTTGGAAAATGGTGCAGACCTAATTATAATTCGGCGGTAGCTACCTTTTGTCATGCGGTAGCGAATAGTCTGCCCTACAAGGTGAATGACAGGGCTACGGAGCTGGAGCTTTTGTATATTGATGATTTAGTCCGCGAGATGCTGGATGCACTGGAGGGAAAAGAGCATCGATGTGAATATCCTAGGGATGAAAAGCAAGATGGGATGACGCCGGTGGAGTACCCAACAGGCAGGTATTGCTATGCGCCTGTTACCCATAAAGCTACCTTGGGACAAATTGTGGACTTCCTGGAATCTTTTCAGGCTGTACCAGAAACTTTGATTATTCCGGAAATCCCTCAGGGTTCTTTTGCAAAAAAGCTTTATAGCACCTACCTGTCCTATCTTCCCCAGGGATCTATGATATATGATTTGAAGATGAATCAGGACAACAGAGGAAGCTTTACAGAGCTTTTGAAAACCAGCTCCTGTGGTCAGGTAAGCGTAAATATTGCCAGCCCAGGAATCGGGAAAGGTAATCACTGGCACAACAGCAAATGGGAAATTTTTATAGTGGTAGCTGGTCATGGCCTTATTGAGGAGAGAAGGATCGGGATCGATCCGGAAACCGGAAGACCATATCCTGTCCGTTCCTTTGAGGTAACGGGGAAGGAGATAAAGGCTGTAAAAATGCTTCCCGGATATACGCACAGTATTACGAATTTATCAGAGAATGAGGATTTGGTTACGGTGATGTGGGCAAATGAGGCCTTTGATGAACAACATCCGGATACATTTTATGAAACAGTAAAATAAGGAAATTAAAAGACGGAGCAAAGTATATGGAGAACGATTATAGCAGAATATCCTGGAAGAATAATGGAAGACTCAAGTTATTGATTATTGTGGGGACAAGGCCGGAGATTATCCGTCTGTCGGAGGTTATTAAGAAGTGCAGAAGCTATTTCGACACCATCCTCTGCCATACAGGACAGAACTACGACTATAACTTGAATGGAATTTTTTTTAAAGATTTGGGACTGGAAGATCCGGAGGTTTACTTAAATGCAGTGGGAGAGGACTTAGGCGCTACCATGGGAAATATTATTGAAGCCTCCTATAAACTAATGAACCAAATTCGCCCAGGCGCCCTGTTGGTTTTAGGGGATACCAACTCCTGTCTGTCTGCCATCAGCGCTAAGCGCCTGCATATTCCCATCTTCCACATGGAGGCAGGAAACCGATGCAAGGATGAGTGTCTGCCGGAGGAGACAAACCGGAGAATTGTGGATATTATCAGCGATGTGAACCTGGCCTATTCAGAGCATGCACGCCGTTATCTCAGTGAGTGCGGCCTTCCCAAAGAGCGGACCTATGTGACGGGAAGCCCCATGGCGGAGGTTTTGGAGGCCAATTTGCAGCAGATCCTTAGCTCTGATGTACACCAGAGGCTCAGTAGAGAAACCGGGATTCTCATAGAACCGGGAAAATATTTGCTTCTTTCCGCCCATAGGGAGGAAAATATAGACACAGAGAAAAACTTTCTGTCTCTGTTCCAAGCAATCAATGACATGGCAGAAAATTACGATATACCAGTACTTTATTCCTGTCATCCCAGGAGCCGGAAACGGCTGGAGCAGATGAGGGCGAATGGGAAGTTTGCTTTGGATTCTCGGGTGATAGCTCATGAGCCTCTGGGCTTTCACGACTATAACTGCCTGCAAATGTACGCGTATGCGGTGGTATCTGATTCAGGAACCCTGCCGGAGGAGAGCAGCTATTTTACGTCCATAGGCAAAGCGTTTCCGGCAGTGTGTATCCGTACAAGCACGGAACGCCCGGAGGCCCTGGATAAGGGATGTTTTGTTCTATCTGGAATTGATACTACGGGATTACTGCAGGCTTTGGAGTTGGCAGTGGGGATGAACCAAAATGGTCATTTTGGAATTCCAGTACCTGATTATGCGGATAAGAACGTGAGCATCAAGGTAGTGAAGATCATCCAGTCCTATACGGGGATTGTGGATCGGATGGTTTGGAGGAAGGAGAGATGTTAGATTTTTCTGGACAGCCATAAAGTGACATTAAAGTCCTTAACAACAGAGCAGCCTTAGATAGGCTATATTTTATTGTATTACAACTAGATTAAAAAGTTTTTAGTAGGGGGAGGCTTGGGCTTTGTCATTGTATCATGATTTATGATCAAGAAAGATATTTTAGGCGGACAGATGCAAGCATACTAAAGTGAAAAAATGAAAAATCATATAAAAGACAAAAAATCATATACAATACCTACCATCTCCAAAGCCTCCCCCAGAATATCATCTTCCCATGTGTCTCTATTATCACCTTCCTTATTCTCCCCACCCCTCCCCCTTCTCTCCGCCCGCTGGCTGGAAAACGTAAGGCTCCGCGTCAAGGAATCCACCTACGTCAAATACTACAACATTACACAAAACCATATCCTCCCCAAGCTTGGCACCTATACTGCCGATCAGCTCACCACCGAGACGGTAGAACAGTTCGTACAGAAGAAGCTGGTTCACGGCCGTTGTAACGGAACCGGCGGTCTCTCTGAGAAAACAGTTAAGGATATTCTCACAGTCCTGCAGGAGACCTGCCGCTATGCTGGGCATTGGGGAATAGAAATCCCCTGCCATTTTGACCGAATCCGGATTCGGAAAAAGAGTGCGGAGATCCGTGTATTGAGCAGGGAGAGGCAGCAGGACCTGGTCACATTTTTGCTGAGGGATGATAGCCTGACAAAGCTTGGAATTCTCATGAGTCTGTACATGGGCCTGCGGCTGGGAGAGATATGCGCTCTACAGAGGCGCAGTATTCTGTTTCATGAGGAGATCCTCTGCGTCCGCTATACCATGCAGCGTATCCAGGATTTCCCTCAGAGCGGATTATCGGATGATAAAAGAAAGACGAAAATTATTATCACAGAGCCAAAGAGCGGCAGTTCCATCCGGGATATTCCCATTCCGGCATTTTTGATGGAACGCCTGGGTCCCCTGCGGAGTCTGCCAGAAGATGCCTTTCTCCTTACAGGAAGCACCCAGCGCTTTATCGAGCCCCGGACGCTGGAAAATATTCTGAAGAAATATCTTCGGGAATGTGGAATGGAGGATGTCACCTATCATATGCTGCGCCATACCTTTGCCACCCGGTGCATTGAGGGAGGCTTTGATGTGAAGGCGCTCAGCGAAATTCTGGGGCATGCCAGCGTCAATGTGACGCTGAATCGGTATGTTCATTCTTCCATAGATCAGAAGAGGAAATATATGGAGCAGCTTCCGGTGTTGTAGTAGGGGCAAATATACAAAGGGGGCAGAAAACGCCCCTTTAATTATAATATCCCTGGCTCACTTCCTTTGCAAAGATAGTAGAAGCTGCAGCTTGATCAAAATTTTCCAGTGAAATCAAAAGTTATATATATTTTTGAGAATTTATTTATATTTAATTTCTTGTATATTTTGATTTTTTTCAGTATACTGTTTTCAACAGGATTCAAAGCAACACCTCATACTTGCCATTCGGCAAAGAAATCCCGTAAAAGTAACTGTAAACTCAAGAAAGCTGTTGTATGTCAGGCACGATCCGTTTATAATAAACACAAGAGACTCATCCGCATCAGCTTTTTTACCAGAAACACACCTTAAACACAGGAACGTGTTTCAAAAGTCCCGGATCGTTGATATCGGGCACAGGAAGGAGCGCACAGGATGCGGAGCAACGAAGAATTTATTATGAAACCAAAGGTGGATTTTTGCTTCAAGGAATTGATGGAGGATGAGCAGGTCCGCCGGGGTTTTATCTCGGCCATACTGAATGTAGGGCCGGAAGAGATAGGGGAGACCACCCTGCTTCCCACCTGTCTGCGGAAAACGTATGCGGAGGAGAAGTATGGGATACTGGACGTGCATGTGAAGATTATTGGGAAACATGCCTCGGAGATGGACATAGAGATCCAGGTGGCGCCTTTTAAGCTGTGGGCGGAGCGGTCTTTGTTTTATCTTTGTAAAATGTTTTTCTCCCAGATTGAGGAGGGAGACAGGTACGGGAAACTGAATAAGTGCATCCATGTGGGGATTCTGGATTTTACCCTGTTTGAGGGGGATGAGGAGTTTTATTCCTGCTTTCATCTGTGGGAGGACAGGCGCAAACGAAAGTTTACGGATAAGCTGGAGATCCATATCATAGAGTTGCCCAAGTGGAACCAAAAAAGCCTGCCGGGAAGTGCAGATACAGGGCCGAAAAATGCGGAATTACAGAGCTGGACCGAATTCCTGGGGGCAAAGAACAGGGAGGAATTGGAGATGGCGGCGAATACGAATTCATATGTTGAAAAAGCTTATGAACGCCTGCAGCAAATCAGTATGGATAAGGAGAAACGCAGAGAATATGAGGCGCGGGAAAAGGCCATCCGGGACTATAACTGGCAGATGGAGAGTAGATGGAGGCAAGGACATGAGGAAGGAATGGAACAGGGTTTGGAATTGGGCATAGGTACAGGAATGGAGAAAAAACTAGTAGAGCAGGTCTGCCGGAAGTTGCAAAAGGGAAAGGGAGCCCAGGAGATTGCGGAAGACCTGGACGAGGATCTGGAGGAGATCAGGAAAATCTGTCAGGCGGCCCGGGAGTTTGCACCTGAGTATGACAGCGAGCTTGTTTTAAGAGGGCTTAAACAGGAACAGTCTTTCTAGGGCTCACCGCTATAAAAGCTGCTATTTTCGTTGATAAAGATGATACAGCGGTTATCACCCCGGTAGAAGTGAAATCCGTAGTCGTTCCAATTTCCCAGGACTCCCGAGTTCAGATCCTGCCCAATGGCCACAAAATCGCAGCCTGTTTCCTGAAGCAGGGGGCCGCAGACAGCCAGATCCGGATTGGGCTTTGACAGCTCCAGAGCCAGAGGACCCTGGTAGTACCGATCATAAGCCAGGGTAATGGTTGGATTGTACTGACGGATAAAGGGCAAAAGCCAGCCGACGCCTACCACATGAGCGCCGTCCGGAATCCATTGCGCAGTGTCAACGCTTTCCTGGGTCAGTTTGTAGGGATTGGTAACCTCATGGAAATGCTGGCCGGTCAGCATATAAGAACCAGAGCCCATGATGCAGAGAACCAGAACGCAGAAGGCAGCGAAGCGCTTTACTCCCTGGAGCTTGGAAACAAGGGTGGTCATGACATAGCAGGTCAGGGGGATCAGAGGGATTAACCACAGGACCCGGAAGTATACGTTGTCTCCCAGGCATTCTACCAGGATTTTGCCAGACAGGGGACAAAAGTACAGAAACAGGGTAAACAGGGTGGTCCACAGAAAGATGGTTTTCCGGGAGGCGTTTTTTTCTTTTATAAACAGGTAGATCAAACAGGCCAAAAGGAGCAGATACAGATATCCTCCCTCAAAGGTTGCCTTAAAATCAGTTACAGCCAGCGTCCAGATTTCTTTCAACATTCGTTTTCCTCCTTCCTATGTCAGCATCAGATAGCATGTGCCCAATATGAGACAGGGGATACAGCTGAGCACGGATTTCAGGAAAAAGGAGGGCTGCCGGTTTCTCAGAGCATGGAGCAATCCCAGGGAACCCATAAAAACAGGGAGAAGCATAATTCCCATGGAGGAGAGGAGACAGGAGCCCAGGGTAAACAGAAACAGAATGATCCAGTCCCCCCGGGAAGCGGTATCCTTTGTGATCCGAAGATATTGATATACAACGGCCGGCAGCACAACACAGGCCAGGATTGCCTTTCCCACCCAGGGGGTCAGAAGAAGGTAGCTGCCGGAGATAAAGTGCACCTGAGTCATAAACATGTGCAGGATGGCCCCAAAAAGCAGGAAATATCCCTGGACCTCGGAATCCCCGGGAAACAAGGTGCGCGCCATGAGATCGTAAACCAGGTAGGCAAAGGGGATGATGACAAAGGGAAGCACCGTATGGGCAATGATGGTAGGGGAGATCTGTGTGAGCAATCCAATGAATGCATAATGGATCGGCCACAGAGAAAATGCGTAACGCATGGGAAACGAATATCCAACACCGGTTTCTGCAACAATCCCCAGGAGAACGTTGTTTTGGATTGCATCATTGGCCACATTGATATAGAAAGCGTCGTCCCATTCATAATAGGTATGGTTGTGGACATAATAGAGCTGCAGCAAAATAAGAAAGACTGCAGCCAGAACTGTCCAGGAAAAATTGTCTTTCCAGCTTTTGACGGCTTCCGAGAGAATCTGCTTCAGACGCTGATGGAAAAACAGGGAGGCGGCACATGCCACAGCCAGTACAACAGCGTATGAAATAGCAAAGGTGCGAAACGGTACCCTTGCAAAGGTCATGGGAACCAGCAGAAGCTCCTGAAGTGCCCAGACGGAAAAGACGCCTGTGAAAATGTTGCGAAGGACTCCTTGGTTTTCCCTGTAGCACAGGCAGTTTACCAGGTGGCCCATGAAAAAGCATATGATAAAATATAGGCTGCTGATAGCCAGGATTGTGATCTTCATGGAAGTAGTAAGGGCCTTTCATCTAAAGTTTGTATTATGATTAGGTATAGTCGTTATTATAAGGGATTCCCTTGTCGAAAGCAAGCGTTACTTTTTATATCTATGCCAACCGTCTTGCGGATTGGCGCGAAATCTATACAGTTAAGAGGCCTTCATTGACAGGTTCTTTTGGGATATGATCGGATTGGCGTGAAGTCCATACAGTTAAGGGGTCTTCGTTGACAGGTTCTTTTGGGATATGATAGAAATGTGAGATAGGATTTAGGAGGGCAGAGCCTGGAGACTAATTTCCTGATCTGCCTTGTAGGTGTGGAAAACACGCCGTGAAAGAGGAAAAGATGAAGAAAATTGCTTTTTTTGTTCAGCATATGCTTTGCGGAGGCATTGAAAATGCCCTGATTACCCTGACCGGAAGGCTGGTTGAAGGGGGATATGAAGTGACGGTTTATGTCATGGCAGAGAGAGGAGACTTTTTATCTCAGCTGCCCAATGGGGTTGCTCTGAAGAAGATTCCCATGCCAAAGGCTGTGGAGGGGGCGCTTCCCGTAGGCGGCACAAAGGTTGCAGTTCACGGCAGCCTGGAGGAGCACCAATTTGGGAGGGCGTTTCGCTATCTTTTGGGACATGCTTTTGGGAAAAGCGGATTTGCGGAACTGAATGTTGATTTTTCTCAGATTCCCCTGCTGGAGGAAGCCTATGATATAGCGGTGAATTATCAGATGCATTCCCCGTTTCTTGTCCGATATGTGTCGGAAAAGGTGTGTGCCAGGCGGAAGCTCTCCTGGATTCACAATGATTTTGCTACCACAGGTTATCAGCTTCAGGCTCTGCGGGAGTATCTGGATTGCTGTGAGGGATTTTACGCGGTATCCGGGCAGATTGTGAAGGAATTCTCAGAGATTTTTCCGGAGTACAGGGACAGGATTCATCTGGCCCGGAACCTGGTGCCTGTATCCAGGATTCTGCAAAGAGCGGAGGAGGAAGAGGCAAAGGAATATGCTCAGGTGCCTGAGGGCTGTCTCAAGCTATTGACGGTAGGGCGACTGGAGGAGCAAAAGGGATATGATCTGGCCCTTCAGGTGTGCCGGGATCTCCTGGATCAGGGGGACAGCTTTCGTTGGTTTGTATTGGGAGACGGGACACAGCGGGCTAGGCTTTTGAGTCAGTGCCGGAAGCTTGGCCTGGAGCAGGTCATGTGCTTTCTGGGAATCCGGCAGAATCCCTATCCCTATTTTAAAGACTGCGACATTTATATACAGACCTCCCGTCATGAGGGGTATGTGACCACGGTGACAGAGGCCAAGCTCTTTCATGTTCCCATTGTGTGCACGGATGTGTCCGGGGCCCGGGAGCAGCTTACGGATGAGGTGAACGGTGAGATTGCAGCCATTGATGCAAACAGCATTGCCAGGAGGGTGCACCGGCTGATTCGGGAGCCGGACAGGCGAAGGAGATATGCGGATTCGTTGGCAGGCGTAGGAAATATAGAGGGAGAAGAATGGCTTTCTGTGTTCGAAGATGAATAAAAGGAACCGGAAGCATGGACAGAGAGATTGTGAGGGCAGGCTATGAAAAAGGCGTTGGTGGATGTATCAGTGCTTCTGGTGTTTTTTACCAGGCACGAGCAGTTCCGTCAGGTATTTGCACAGGTAAAAAGGGCGCGGCCGAGGGAATTATTTCTCTATCAGGACGGTCCCAGGAAGGATCATCCGGAGGATGAGGAAAATATCCGCAAATGCCGGGAGATTGCGGAGGATATTGATTGGGACTGCCAGGTTCATCGGCTATACCAGGAAACCAACAGGGGGGTGGACCCTTCCGGATATCTGGCGGATGTGTGGGCCTTTTCTCAGACAGACAAATGCATTGTCCTGGAGGATGATGTGGTGCCCTCTGTTTCCTTTTTTTCCTTTTGTAAAGAGCTCCTGGACCGGTATGAGAAGGATGAGGAGGTTATGCTGATTTCCGGCTTTAATGTGGAGGAGCAGACTGCGGGGGTAGAGTCTGACTACTTCTTTTCCTCCACCACCTTTACCTGGGGGTGGGCCTCCTGGTCCCGGGTTGTTCGAAACTGGGATCCAGCATACGGGTTTCTTCAGGACGTCGGGAAGAGAGCGGCTGTGGAGAAATATATTCAGGAGAAGAAACTGGTGAAAAATATGCTTCATGTATTTGAACAGCATCTGGCCTCGGGAAGAGAACACTTTGAGACGATTTTGATTTCTCATCAGTATCTGCACCGGGGACTCACCCTTGTGCCTGCCAAAAATATGGTCCGAAATATCGGTGTGGCGGCAGATTCCGCCCACTATGCTGCAGACCTGGGACTGGTGGCAAAGGGATTTCGGCGGATATTTACCATGTCGGCATATGAACTGGACACTGCCCATATAAAGCATCCCGCCGGGAAACAGGACTTTGAACCTTACCGGAAGCGGGCCTATCGGATCTACGGGTGGGGGCATCCCCTGGTGAAGCTCTACCGGCTTCTGGAAACTTCCTTTTATCAGCTCAGGCGGGGAAATGTACGGGATGTGCTGGCGGATGTGAAAGAGAAAACGGGTAAGGTTTTGTCCCGGACCAGTAGTTGAGGGATTGCAGCTGCTTTTTGCGGGGAAGGATGCGGAAGGTCTTATAGTCGGAGCAGCAACTGAGGGGGTTTTGTTTGCGTTCTCGGAATTGCTGTGATATGATAGGCGGGAGGATTGATAGATTAGAGTTTAGGAGATTGTGGTAAAATGTTGTTTAATTCCCTGGAATTTTGTGTGTTCTTTCCGATTGTGGTATTTCTGTACCTGATCCTTCCGGCAAGAGTCCGGTATATCTGGCTTCTC
This sequence comes from Lachnospiraceae bacterium, assembly GCA_022796795.1. Classification (GTDB taxonomy): domain Bacteria; phylum Bacillota; class Clostridia; order Lachnospirales; family Lachnospiraceae; genus RGIG4284. Next base: position 15,946 of record JAAWJI010000001.1, read on the forward strand.
ATTGCCAGCTATTATTTCTATATGAGCTGGAATCCGGTCTATGCGCTGCTTATGGTATTTTCCACGGCGGTTACCTTTATAAGCGGCATTGGCATGGAACGGGCGGAAAAACGGGGAGGGGAGCGGGCCCCTGTGCGGAAAAAACGGATCGTAGCCATTAGCTTTTGCGTCAATATTGGTATTCTTTTTCTTTTTAAATATGCGGATTTTCTGCTGCAGAATGTGAACTGGATTCTGGGCAAGCTTCATCTTCTGGTTCTTCCGGAATCTCTGAACCTGCTTTTGCCGGTGGGAATCTCCTTCTACACCTTTCAGGCCCTGAGTTATACCATGGATGTATACCGGGGGCAGGTGAAGGTGGAGAAAAATTTCCTGCGGTACGCGTTGTTTGTGTCCTTTTTTCCCCAGCTGGTGGCGGGGCCCATTGAGCGGTCCAGCCATCTTTTGTCCCAGGTGAATACAGTGCCCCAGGGCAAGCTGTGGGATTACGACCGTATTGCCAATGGCTGTATCTTAATGGTCTGGGGATTTTTTCAGAAAATGGTCATTGCGGATCGGGTGGCGGTCCTGGTAAATTCTGTGTTTGATTCCTACTATTTATATGGCACGGTGATTCTGGCTGCAGGGGCAGCAGGCTTTGCTCTTCAGATTTATTGTGATTTTTCCAGCTATTCCATGATTGCCATCGGTGCGGCCCGGGTTATGGGCTTTGAACTGATGGAAAATTTTAATGTGCCTTATTTTTCCCGGTCTATCCAGGAATTTTGGCGCAGATGGCACATTTCTCTCAGCACCTGGTTTCGGGATTATCTCTATATTCCGCTGGGAGGCAGCCGCTGCTCCAAGGCAAAAGCGTACCGGAATACCATGATTACATTTCTGGTCAGCGGGCTTTGGCATGGGGCCAACTGGACTTATCTGGCGTGGGGCGGACTGCATGGCTTCTATCAGATTATGGGAAAGGAGCTGCGGCCCTGGAAGGATCGGATCAACCAAAGGCTTCACACAAAGACGGAGAGTATCAGCTATAAGCTGGGACAGGCTATGATGACCTTTGCGCTGGTGGATCTGGCCTGGATTTTTTTCCGGGCGGATACCTTAAAGGATGCGGTGTATTATATCTGGCGCATGTTCACCAGAGCGGACTTTTGGACACTCTCAGACGGGACCCTCTACACCCTGGGACTGAACCGGTTTGAGATGAATATTTTGTATGTTTCCCTGGGGATTTTGTTTTTGGCGGACCTGATCCGGTATAAAAAGGGACAGCAGCCGGATAAGTTTCTGGCGGAGCAGTGCATTTGGTTTCGCTGGCTGGTGGTGCTGGGAATGATACTGGCCACCTTTATCTTCGGCGTATATGGTCCGGCTTTTGATGCCCAGCAATTTATCTATTTTCAGTTTTGAGTGGCAGCCTGTTGTGGTTCGGAAAGGAATGGAAATAAATGAAAAATGTTGGAAAGGCGGTCTGCTTTTTAGGTCTGCTTCTCTTGATGCTTATGGGGTGTTCCCGGATTTTGCAGTTTAAATACATAGACGGTCTGTATCACATGAAGACCTTTTATGAGCTGGAGGAGGATTCTCTGGATGTGTTGGTTCTGGGAAGCAGCCATGCCTATGAGGATATTAACCCGGCGGTTTTGTGGAAAGAGCAGGGAATTGCCGCCTATGACCTGTGTGGCAGTATCCAGCCCATGTGGAATACCTATTATTACCTGAAGGAGGCCTTAAAAACCCAGACCCCCAGATTGGTTATTCTGGAGGCTTATTGTGTGAGCCTGGATCTGGATTATATAGACGAGGGCAGAATTGTAAAGAATTATTATGGGCTGCACTGGTCAAAGGATAAGCTTGAGGCAGCCATGGAGAGCGTGCCAAAAGAGCAGTGGGGAGAATTCCTTCCGGAATGGGTACGGTATCATAACCGGTATCAGGAGCTGGGAAAAGAGGATTTTCTCCCCTATCTGGGACAAAATAATGTATATAGAAACTGGAAGGGGTTTGGCGGAAACTGCGCTTTTATGGAGACGGCGGAGCTGGCAGATTTTTATACAGAGGAAGAGTATCCCCTCCATGAAAAGGCAGAGCGCTACTACCGGAAAATTATAGAACTGACTCAAAGGGAGGAGATTCCGCTTCTAATCGTAGTTTCCCCTTATGTGGGAATTGAGCAGGAGGAGTTTGGAAAATATAACCAGGCGGAACGGATTGCGGAGGAATACGGGGTTCCTTTTGTTAATTATAATCTTCTGACAGAGGAAATAGGGCTGGATTTTGCCCTGGATTCCGCGGACAGCGGACACTTGAATCATCTGGGCAGCGCCAAGTTTACCAGTTATCTGGGGAAATATATCAGCGAAAGCTATACCCTGCCGGATCACCGGGGAGATGAGGCCTATTCGTCCTGGGAAATCAATGCGCTCTGCACAGAGCAGGAGGTGTATAACCAGCGTCTGACAGAGGTGTATGGACTTCGCAATTATATTCCCAAGCTGAATATGGAGAATTACACCATACTCTTTTCTGTGACAGGAGAGCTTACGCCAGAGCAGATGGAAGCCTTAAAGGATATGGCGGCAAACCTGGGAATCGACAGGGAAACCTGTGAACAGGGTGGAACCTGGGTAAAGAAGCAGGGAGATTTTGTATTCCACTCTGCTGGTATGGAGGAGTACCTGTGGCATGAGGAGACAGCTGTCAGCGATCTGGCGGTGAAGGGGATTTCCGGGACAGAGGCAGAGCTGTATTATGGCCCAAAGCAGTACAATAAGGTGGAAACAGGAGTGAATATTCTGGTATATGACAGCGTGACGGAGACTTTGGTGGATGCGGTGGGCTTTGACGCGGAGCTGGAGTGGCAGGGGGTACGATAGCGCCGGACTTATAACAAAAGATGAACATGCCGGCGCATTTGCTGCCTGTTTGCAGATCTATTTTCTTTATGTTACAATATCTGGGAGAATATTAGGATTGTTAGAACTGTAAAGTGTGGAACAATTTGTTTATGAGAGGAAACAATATATCTTTTTGTCTCAATGTTTGAGTGAAATAGAACTTAGGAGCTTTCATATGAAGGAAAAGTTATCCAGAATCTTGCTGGTTCACAATTACTACCAGATTCCGGGCGGTGAGGATACCGTTGTGCAGAATGAGAAGCAGCTGCTGGAGGAGCATGGGCATACGGTCTTTGTTTATAAAAGGGAAAATCAGGAAATCCATAGCTTTTCTAAGGTGAGAAAGCTTGGGCTTTTTTTTGAAAGTATTTTTTCCTGGCGAACCTACAGGGAAGTAAAAAGCCTGCTCCAAAGGGAGCGGATCGATGTGGTTCATGTGCACAATACCTTAAGCCTGATCAGCCCTTCCGTGTATTACGCAGCTTTGGATTGCGGAATTCCTGCAGTCCAGACCGTTCACAATTACCGTCTGCTTTGTCCGGCGGCTACGCTTGTAAAGAGGGGGAAGATTTGTGAAGATTGTTTGCAGCGCGGGCTGTCCTGTGCAGTAAAGGGCAGATGCTATCGTGGTTCTCTGGCTCAGACCCTGGTGAGCGTGCTGATTTTAAAGGTACATCGCCTGCTGGGAACCTACAGGAAGATTTATTATATCTGTCTCACTGATTTTAACCGTAAAAAGCTTCTCCAGATCAATGAACGGGGATGTCGGCAGATCTGGCCGGAGCATGTCTATGTGAAGAGTAATTTTGTATGGCCGGGAGAAGCTGCCTGTGAACTGCCGCGCAAGGACCAATTTTTGTATGTGGGAAGGCTGGATGACATCAAAGGAATCCGGACGCTTGTGGAGGCCTGGCGGGAAATGGGGGATAAGGAGCTTCTGATCTGTGGAAGCGGGCCTTCGGAGGCCTGGGTGAAGGGCTACCTGGAGTGGCATCACAGGAAGCAGGTGAAGCTTCTGGGTCAGGTAAGCCATGAGCAGGTGCAAAAGCTTTTGCGTGAGTCAAGGGCGCTGATTATGCCTACCCAGTGGTATGAAGGACAGCCCATGATCATCCTGGAGAGCTACGCTGCAGGGACGCCGGTGATCGGAAGCCGTATGGGAAATGTAAAGGACATGATCAAAGAAGGAATCACCGGAATTACGGTTGCTCCAGGTTCACCGGAGCAGCTGCGGGAGGCGATTTTGCAGCTTCCGGAATTTGACGCCGCCGTGATCCGCAGGCATTTTGAGATCTATTACGATCCGGAAAAGAATTATGCGCAGCTGGCGGAGATATACCAAAAGGTGATCGAAAAGACAAATAGCAGGAGAGGAAAATGAGCCGGATACTCGGGATTTTTACATGCTTTAACAGAAAAGAGAAAACCCTTAAGTGCCTGCAAAGTCTGCAGAGCGGAAATCCCAATCTGGATTTTCATTTCCTGGCGGTGGATGATAAGAGTACGGATGGAACGGCAGACGCTTTGGCTGCGTTGCCGCAGGTGACGTTGATCTCTGGTTCGGGAAACCTGTATTATACGGGCGGTATGCGTATAGGGATTCAGGAGGCCAGAAAGCTTTCGGAAGCTTACGACTATGTCCTGCTTTTCAATGATGATGTGGAATTTTATTCCCATGCGATTGAAAGATTGGCGAATCTGGGAGAGTACAGAGGGAAGAGATCAGGAGAACAGGCTGCTTTACGGCAGACAGGCCCAGTGACAGAGAAAAAGCAGGCAGACGCAAAGAAAGGCAGAAAGACAGGCGGACGGCAGACGGACATGAAGGCAGGGACAGGCCGACCGATAAGAAGCGACAACAACAGGATCTGGGTGGGGGCTACCTGTGACCGGCAGGGACGCCTGTCCTATGGAGGTATCCGAAAAAAATCCAGGTTTCGTCCCTCCTTTCAGATCCTCATGGCAGAAGAGGGCAAACAGGCTCTCTGCCATACCTTCAATGCCAACTGTGTGCTGATCCCCTGGGAGATTTTCCGGACAGGCCCGGACATGGACGAGCATTTCCGCCATTCTCTGGGTGATTTTGACTACGGGCTTCAGCTTTGGAAGCAGGGAAATGAGATTGCAGTATCGGATTTCTTTGTGGGAATCTGTGAGGATAATCCGCCGGATGGAACCTGGAGGGATACCCGCCTTTCCCGCAGGGAAAGGTTTCGGTTAAAGGAACAGCCCAAAGGTCTGCCTGCGGGAGAATGGTTTTACTTTATCCATAAATACTTTGGATTTTTCAGCGCCTGCGTTTATACAGCAGTGCCGTATGTGAAGATTTTACTGGGGAGGCCTACATGAAGAGGTTGAAGCTATTTTTAGAACAGCACCACGGATTTTTGCGGTGGCTGGCCGGATTATACCGAATTCTCTTCGGCTGCCGGAAAAAGATCCGGGGCAGGGATAACCGGATTTTACTGGGCGGCGGTTTTCTGAGGAAGAGCCGGATTCAGGTAAACGGAGACGACAATCAGATTGAGATTGAGGATCTGTGCGTGCTGGAAAACTGCCGGATCTATGTGGCAGGCAGCCACAACCGGATTCGCATTGGAAGAGAGTGCCGTCTCACAGGGCTGGAGCTTTGGCTTGAGGATAACGGAAATCAGGTAGTGATAGGAAATAATACCCGGGTCACGGGAAGAAGCCATATGGCGGTGACGGAAGGAACCAGGCTTTCCCTGGGTTCCCGTTGCCTGCTGGCTAGTGAAATTACCGTGCGCACCGGGGACAGCCATTCCCTGCTGGATGGGGAAGGGAAGCGGTGCAATCCGGCGGCGGATGTGACCATAGGAGATCATGTATGGATTGGCGACGGAGCCGTGATCCTGAAAGGGGTTACTCTGGGGGCGGACTGTGTCATCGGAGCCAGGGCGGTAGTGACTCGCGCCGTGCCGGAGCGTGCAGCGGCAGCGGGAAATCCGGCAAGGATTGTAAAGGAAGATATTACCTGGGAGAGTGAGAGGATTTAAACAGAGATGAAGCTTTTATGGTTGTGCAACATTATGCTTCCCAGAATTGCAAAGTCATTGTCCATGCCCTATCGGAGTACCAATGGGTGGCTTACCGGGCTGTCTGAGGAGCTGCTGGGACAGGAAGCTGTGGAGTTTATGGTATCCTTTCCCGTGACGTCTCAGGACACGCCTCTGGAGGGAGAGGCGGAAGGGCTGGCATATTATGGATTTCCCTGGTCCGGCCGGGATTATTCTTATCAGGGGAAGACAGAGGAATATTTTGTGTCTCTGTTGGAACGAATTCAGCCGGAGGTCATCCACATTTTCGGGACAGAGTTTCCTCATACTCTGGCCATGGTCCGAGCCTGTGAGAGGACCAGTATGCTTTCCAGAGCGGTGATCAGTATCCAGGGGTTGGTTTCTGTCTACGCGGAGCATTTTCTGGCGGATCTTCCAGAACAGGTGGTTCACTCCTACACGCTGCGGGATTTTTTAAAGCGGGATAATATTCTCCAGGCCCGGGAGAGTTACCGCAGGAGGGGACAGCAGGAACAGGAGGCTTTGCAGAAGGTATCCCATGTAATCGGAAGAACGGACTGGGATCAGGCCTGCGTGGAGCAGCTGCACCCAGGAGTGCAGTATCATTTCTGCAATGAGACGCTGCGAAGCTCTTTTTATGAGCATGTGTGGAGTCTGGAAGCATGTGAGCGCCATTCCATTTTTGTGAGCCAGTGGGGATATCCCATTAAGGGATTTCACAAGCTTTTGGAGGCGCTGCCTCAGTTGATCCGGGAGTTTCCGGATGTACGGGTATACACCACAGGGGACAGTCCTCTGGAACGGAAGGGATGGAAGGATCGGCTGCGGCAGAATTCCTATCAGAAATATGTGAAGGAGCTGATTGGGAAATACCGGCTGGAGGATTATGTGGTCTTTCTGGGCGGAGAACTGGACGAGGAGCGGATGCGGGAGGCATTTTTGCGTTCCCATGTATTTTTATCGCCCTCCTCCATTGAGAATTCCCCTAATTCTCTGGGAGAGGCCATGCTGCTGGGAGTTCCCTGCGTGTCGTCGGATGTGGGGGGAGTGAAAAATATGCTGGTTCACGGGGAGGAAGGATTTTTGTATCCTTTTGAGGAGCAGTATATGATTGCATATTATATCGGCCGTATTTTTCAGGAGGAGGGGCTTGCTTTGGCCTTTTCTCAGGCGGGGCGGGAACATGCAAGGAAGACCCATGATCCGAAGAGAAATCTGGGGAATTTGATGGGGATTTATGGGACTGTCAGCGAAGCATAGCAGAGTTATAAATAACAAAAGGGATATGGTGTGGTAAGATGTTAAAAAAGCTAATGTTTATATTTGATAGGCGGGAAAAACGCAAAATTGTAAAGGTGACATTTTTGATTATAATCGGGGCCTTTTTTGAGCTACTTGGAGTGTCGATTATCATGCCGTTTATCAATGCGGTTATGTACCCGGATCAAATTATGGAAATGCCTTATATGGGCGAAATCTGTAAGCTGCTCCATATTACACAGGCAAATCAGCTGATTGTGGGGATTGCCATATCCATTACCCTTATATACGTACTGAAAAACGGAATTGCCTTATTGCTGGCAGATCAGCAATATAAGTTTTCCTATTACGGCAGGCAGCGGTTAAAAAATCGGATGATGCGGTGCTACTTAATGCAGGATTACAGCTTTCATCAGGAGCACAACAGTGCGGATTTAATGCGTAATATAACCAATGATACGGATATGTTGTATGAGACTGTATTAAATATTCTTCAGATGGCGTCGGAACTTTGCGTCTGTCTGGTTTTGATTACCTTCCTTCTGGTTCGGGATTTGGGAGTTACCATTGGAGTGTCTATATGTTTGGGGGTTCTGGTCTTTTATTTTCTGAGAAAGCTTAAGAAAACACTTTCGGAATTGGGACATCAGAGGAGGCAATACACAGCGGGCATGACAAAATGTATGCAGCAGGGCTTTGGAGGAATCAAGGAAATTAAGGTTTCCAATAAGGAGGATGTGTTCTGCAAGGATTTTGAAAACAGTAATTTGCGCTATACAGAAGCCATGCGTAAAAATCTGTTTTATAATGCGGTTCCCAAGCCTATTATAGAAGCAGTGTGTATTGGCAGCATGATGATGATAATTGCGTGGAGATTTTATACAGATTCCTATACAGAAAATTTTATTGTGACTCTGGGCGTGTTTGCTATGGCAGCCTTTCGTCTTCTTCCGTCTGCAGGCAGAATATCCGGATATTTAAGCACCATTGTCTACAATGGAGTGGCTGTGGACATCATTTATAGGGAATTGCAGAAAATTCAGGAGCTCGAGAAAAATATTTTGTCTCTTGAGGAAGAGAAAACCGGGGATCTATCATTTGAACATGAAATATGTGTGGAAAATATAGACTTTCAATACCCAAATGGAGAGGATCTGGTACTGGAACAGGTGTCTTTGTCTATTCCCAAAAACAAGTCTGTGGCGTTTATTGGGCCGTCGGGAGCGGGGAAAACCACCATGGTGGATTTGATTTTAGGTGTTTTGGAGCCCACCAAGGGTATGATTCGAATTGATGAACAGCCATTGCAGGGAAATGTACAGAAATGGCACAGGAAAATCGGATATATTCCCCAGACGATTTATATGCTGGACGATTCCATTCGGAATAATGTAAGATTTGAATTGTCAGTGTATGAAGGGGAGGACAAAGATATCTGGGCAGCTTTGGAGGAGGCTCAGTTAAAGGAATTTGTGGAAGGTCTGGAACATGGGCTGGACACCATAATCGGGGAAGGTGGGACGCGGATTTCCGGAGGTCAACGGCAGCGTCTGGGAATTGCAAGAGCTTTGTATCGAAAGCCGGATTTACTGGTTCTGGATGAAGCTACCTCTGCGCTGGATACCACAACAGAAGCAGCAGTGATGGAAGCTGTGAAGCTTTTGAAAGGAAAGAAAACCATTTTGATTATTGCACATAGGCTTTCAACCATTCAGGGCTGTGAGATTGTTTATGAGGTGAAGGGAAAAAAGGCTGTGCGAAAAAATAGAGAATAGAACAAAAGGGCGCTTACCGGGCGCCCTTTCCCATGACTACAACCCATAGGGTCATCAGAAGGATGCGGATATCAGAGGTCAGAGACCAGTGATCAATGTATTCCAGATCCAGCTTTACGATCTCTTTGAAATCCGAGATTTCGTTTCGCCCGCTGACCTGCCAAAGCCCGGTCAAGCCTGGCTTTATACTGAGCCTTCTGCGATAATACAGTTCGTATTGCTGGAATTCATCAATGGTAGGGGGACGTGTGCCTACAAGACTCATCTGTCCCAGCAGGATGTTGAAAAACTGAGGCAGCTCATCCAGGCTGGTTTTTCGGAGAAAGGCGCCTACCTTTGTAATACGGGGATCGTGCTCAAGCTTGAAGATGGGGCCGTTCATCTCATTCTTTTCCATCAGCTCCTGTTTCCTTTGTTCAGCATCTATATACATGGAACGGAATTTATACAGCTTGAAATATCGCCCGTTTTTCCCCACCCGTTTTTGTGAAAAGAATATAGGGCCGGGAGAATCAAGCTTAATAGCCAGCGCAAGAAAGGGAGTCAGTATGGCTGTGACGAAAAGTCCAACCATAGCCCCCAGAATATCCATAATCCGTTTAATCAGAAGTCTGCGATAGTCAAAGGCATTGGATTCATAGGACAGAACCGTAAAGCCTGCAAAACTCTCAGCTGTTTTGTAGGCCAGAATATCACTGAAAATATCCAGGTTTACATGAACCGTGACCCCCATGCTCTGGAAAGAGGTGATAATATTTTCCAGCTCCTGATGGGAGTAATCAGGCAGATGGATAAAGACCTGGTCTACCAAAGCAGTTTTCATGTATTCATACAAATGCTCCCGGTCAGAGAGCACGGGAATCCCGTGAATACTCTGTCCGATTTGATCCGTGTCCAGCAGAATAATTCCCGTGATTTGGAAGCTCCATTCCGGTGACCCCCCGATTTTATTTACAATTTTCTCCACAGCTTGGGAAGTACAAAGAACGATAAGCTTATTGCTGTTGGCGCTGTTGCGATAGACAGAGGTGAAAAATTTTTTCAGAAGCAAATGGCCCAGGTAAGTGAAGCACACATTATATAGAAAGAAATAGAAAAAAACCAACCGGGAGAAATCTTCAAACCGGGTGGCAAAAAGGAAAAAGCCAAGGGTAAGAACCAGAATACAGTTGTATTTGAATACTGCCACCAGTTCCACATAGTATCCGCGCCTGAAAAATGCGACGTTCCAGTCAAACAGATAGTGAGCCAGCAGATGGAAAAATAAAATAGACAGAATGGTAGACAGATAATCCTCGGAATAGAGAGAGTAGCTGGCAGAGACTCCCCGGGTTAAAATTGCCAGAACATAGGAGAGTAGAATGCAGATACATTCTACTCCCAAAATGGAATAGTTCTGGATGATTTTTTCTTTTTGACTGAAGTTGGACATAATTTTTCCCTCTATGATTCGTCAGCTTCTTCTTCCGGAAATGCGACGATAGTATGAATGCCAAAGTAATTGCTGGTATTTCCGTTTAACCAGTGAGTCGTATAACCCTGCAGGTCTTCCAGACCATAAAGGGCGTTCCATTTGGTTTTTGGCTCTATGCGGTAGGTTACCACATCCATGACTCCGGCATCTCGTTGTTCGATAATAAAAGCTGCCCGCCGATTGTTGAGACGATAAGTATAGCCCATATCCAACCCAGCATAGATGAGCTGAAGACAAAAGAGCCCGGCCAGACAGACGGTAACGGCGCTTGTCCATTTTGGCGGCCACTGAGGAATCAGCAGGGCTGCACAGAAGAGAAGACCCAGGACCAGGAACAAGGCGCTTCCCAGGGCTGCTCGTTCCGGGTATTCCGGAGTAGCGATCATGACATAATTGCAGGCCAGGGAGCAGATGCCAAAAAAGACGGCAATGTATTTCACGCTTTTTTCCTGTTTGCTGTAAAAGAGCAGAACCAGCAGGAATAAATAGGCCAGCAGGATATAGAGCAAATATTCGTAAATCATAAAATTGCAGATACCAAGACGAGTCGCATATTTGAGCAAAAGTCCCGTCTCCTCCATGCTGCTTTCCAGGCGAAGATAATTCCCCGGAGCGGCCATCATCAGAAGAAAGCCCAGAATCTGTCCGGCTGTTCCCACAAGGGTCCAGGCTGGAAGCGTTTTTTTCTCTTTCTTAATCAGAAAGAGAAGAAGAAACGTAAACAGGATACCAGCTCCAGAGGTATTTTCATTTCCCCAGCCTGCCAGAAGTCCCAGAAGTGGATACAGGAAAAGAAACACCTTTTTTACAGGCGCTTTTCCTGCGAGGCAGTATTGATAAATCGGCCAAAGAAATGCCAGCAAAAAGGCGGCGGGCCACATATAGTTGCAGGAACCTACCAGCCAGAATACGTTCTGTCCATAGGCAGGCAGGGCAAACCACAATCCCAGATGAACCAGGAGATAAAGCGAGGGATGGTATTTGGAGTCCTGCTTCACAGTGATAAACCGGTAAATAAGCAGGGACAGCCACAGATAAACTGCGGTGTTTGCAAGGTTGAAGAAGGGTTTACCAATCAAAAGAAACAAGGTTGCGATCAGATGCGTGACAACACGACCGCCCCATTTAAAATAGTGAGCGTACATGGAAACAAAGACATCCCCCAGGGTGGTGATGCGGGACTGATCCTTCCAGCTGAAGTGGTAAGAGTAGTCGTCTGCAATCAGCGGGGTGAAAAAATTTAAAATAAGCATAAGTAACGCGGCTGTTAGAAAGACAGCCACAAACAGCCGTTTTTTGGAAACAGGGGATTGAAAAGCCATGGAAGCCTCCTTATATACAAATATTTACCAAGTAGATTGTAGCATTTTGCGGAATCTCTTGTCAAATAGAATGGATATGTTATATAATCTAAAGAATATGTGAGTATGAGAGGATAATCATATGAATACAGTAAGAAAAATCTCAATTAGGATTTTTGTTATATTGTCTTTGTTTTTTCCGGCCTTTTACAGCATCTTTGATGCGGATTACCTGATTGAGTATTATGCCGGATTTTCCTGGGCCTATGCGGCTCTGGCAGTATTTTTGCTGTGCCAGCTTTTGCAACATAGGATTCGCAGACGTTCCTGCTTTTTTTGGATCTTGCTGGTGGGAATCTTATTGTATAATTTGTTGTTTACCTATTATAATATTCGATATCATCACTGGTATGGGGAGCAGATCAACAACACGATTGCCCTTTTGCTTCTTTTGTTCCTTGTGGGCAGCGAAGAGGATTCCACGGAAGATCAGGAGCTGGCTTTATTTGTAATCCGGGCGGCAGTATTCTCCAATCTTTGCAGCATCCTATATTTTGCTTTGGGATACAGTAATCTTTTGATCTGCAATAATCAAGTGATATTTGGACGGCTTCCGGAAGATTTTTATGAGTACCGTCATTACTGGGTTTACAGCCATAAAAGTGACTATGCGGTGATGCTTCTGGGATTTATTGGCCTCTGTATTCGGTACAAAACTCTTTTTTCGAAAAAAGCTGTCTATCTGTTGAGCCTTGCAGTGCTGCTGACTGCGTTGGCTCTGACTCATTCCTGGACGGGAATTATGGGGGCTATTTTGGTTTTTGCCGGCGCAGTGCTGGACCGGATTGATTTTAAAAAGATTGTGATTACAAAATTTCATATAGCCGGAGGGGTGGGTCTGGTTATTGCAGCCGGGCTGGCTGGAAAGGTTTTGTTGGCTGAGAGAAATTTGCTTACGTTGGGGGACAGGCTGCCCATCTGGAAGGAAACTCTGCGAACTATTGTGGAATATCCCAAAGGCTGGGGATTTTATTTCGGAGAGGTCTTGCTGAAATGTGAGAATGGATTTACCACTAATAATGCGCATAATATTTTTCTGAATGCGGTCCTGCGTTTTTCCATCCCCGTAGGCCTCTGCTTTACGCTGCTGTTTTTGCTGATTTTTGCATATGCACTTTATAAATGCAGGAGTTGGATGGCTGCCGGCATGTGCCTGGCGGTGCTTGTGTTGATTAATATGGACTATGCCCTGCAAAATTATGAGGTGGCTATGTGCCTGATGCTTTTGTATCTGGTATGCATAGCGCCTGCAAAAAATAAGACGAAAGAGAGAATGCTTCCGTGAGTGAGAAAGAAGATAAATTGAAATTATGGAACTCCAGATTATCCCAATGGTTTTTATTGTCCATGTTTCCGTTTTTGTTTTTGGTGTCTGCCACGCTTTCTCCGGTGACAAATATCCAGAGAATGAGGCTACATAAGGCATTTCTGCTTTGTGTGTTGTTATTTGTGTTGGTGTTTCTATTTGGAAGCATCCGAACCGCACTCCAAATCCAGCCGCTTTCAGATTGGAGGCTTAAGCTTCGCAGTTGGCTCCTGGAAAACCGGTTTTTGTGGCTTACGCTGCTTGCTGCCGGAATCCTTCGCAGCCTTACCTTGGATACCATGCAGAGATGGGATGCGGGAGAGTATTACTATAAGCTTGGGACAGCCTGTGAGAATTTTGATTATACCTGGATGGGACTCGCGAATTTTCGTCTTTGCGGCCATCCAACTCTGATTTTTGCTCCTATTTATGCCATCGGAGAATTTTTGTTTCCAAGGCGCATCATTGGAATGGAATTGGTCAATCTGTTTCTGACGCTGCTTGCTATTTTCTATATACATCGTATTTTGGAGAGGGCTTTGCCGGATTGTCCGAAAATACGGTTGGCCTTTTACACCTTTTTGGTATCCTGCGGTCCTTTGTTTTTAGGAACTTTTCAGATGTTTAACCCGGACTATGCCACGGCAATATTTGCTGTAGCGGCGATATATAGCTGGATGAACAGAAAGTATTATCTGCTGTTTTTCTGGTGTCTGGCTATTGTGCAGTCCAAGGAAACCGGGATTGTTGTCGTAGCTGGAATGATTCTGGGGATTGTTTTGTCAGACTGGCTCAGCATAAAGGGTAACTGGAAAGAAAAAGGAATCTGTGTTTTGCGGGATGCGGGAAATTGGGCGGCAGGAATTACAATACTGCTGCAGCTGCTTTATATGATAATGATTGGAGGCCTGACCAGCTGGGGATCAGAGAAGCAGAGAGGTTTTGTTTGGAATAGTTATGAAGAAAATTGTTTTGGTTTCCAGCCTCTTTTGGTGGTTACAAAGCTTAAACAATATTTTCTTTTAAATTTTAACTGGATTTATACCTTATTAATATTATCGGGTCTTATATTGTTTTTATGGCGTGTGAGAAGAAGCAGGCAAAAAAGATTTGCTTCATCAAAAAAGGAAAATTTATACAGAAGAGAGGCAGCAGGAATATCTGGGCTCCAGACTCTTTTCCCTCTAATTTCAGGAGCCCTTTTTCTGTGTGTATTTTTATTGCTCTATATTACGGCGGCTTTGGTGCGGTATCAGGTTCTGTGGGATCTGGCTATTGCTATGCTGGCAGTCTGTATGTTAGAGATTCTGCTTCAGGGCTGGCGAAGGCAGCTCATAGGGGGTGTGCTTTTGCTTCTGATGCTGATTCAGAGCTATCTCACGGTTGATCCTGTGAGCAGAGCTGTTTTCCCCCATGTAGAAACAGGGGCCATAGACCTATTGTATATTCAATCCCCCAATTTCGGTGTTTATTATGGAGATGCCCTGGTATATAATCACCAATACACGTTTCTGGATCAGGCGCTGGATCAGGCTTTTGCGGAAACCTATAAAGGCGGTGATATTTGTGTGGTGCACTTTGGGAACAATTATGGGGATGGTTCCCAGTTTAATGGAAATTGGTGGCAGGATTGGGTTCCCTATATGCTGCGCTGGGATCCAACAGTCAACAAGAGAGTTCATTACAAAAGCGAAAACACAAAAACCATTCGGGTATTTGGAGAGGATTGGATAAATACCTGGAAGAAAGAGGGGATGCATGAGATTGAGAATGGCGTATGCATTTTTTTACCTCAATATGGCTATGACCAGGAGGAATGCTTGCCCATACTGTCAGAATGGTTTGAAATCGGAGAAAAAAAGACTTATCGTTCCTGGGCCGGAAATGTGGATTACTATGAGCTCCATGGAAAACAGGAAGGATATTGATTGCTGGCAGGATGTTCCAAAATAACAAAGCAGTTGGGTTTGACTATTTGCGGAGTACACCAGGCTTGAGGGTTCGTGAGAAGTATGATACAATGGGCGGGTAAATGGGGAAAGGTATAGAAAGCGATGGAGAATAAGAAACAATTTGCTATGAAAGAATGGCTGGGAAAAATAGAAAAGGACAAGCTTTGGCGCTGGCTTATATTTTTATGGCTCACGCTGCTTCCCTTTTTGTGCTGTGTGGCCTACTGTCTGAAGACCGGAAACAGCATCCGGGATATGTACCTGCCTGCCGGGCTTTGGAATGACGACATTATCTATTTCAAAGAGGTGGAGGGCATTGTGAAATACGGCATGCCCCAGGGATATTTTGGGTATAGTGATAACCATGCCCTGGTGGGTTCGCTGTCTGTGTGGAGTCCGGTTTTGCTGGTTCCCTGGTCCATCTGGGGATTTTTGTTCGGATGGAATTACATGTCCCCCATCTGGTGCAATATTGTAATGATGATGGCGGCTATGGGCGTGTTTGCCTTTTTAAATAAACCCACAGGGAAACAGACTTTCTGGCTCTCTGCTTTTTACATTACCTTTATCCGGCTCACCCGGTATGCGCTCAGCGTGCACGTGGAGACCACGGTTTATTTTATGATTATCCTGATTCTGGCGCTGGTTTTTTACCTGCGGAAAAAGGAATCCCGGATAGCCATGGGATTTCTGCTGTTCCTGACAGTGGTATTGACCTGGATGCGTCCCTATTATGTGGTGCTTTTGGCTATTCCTGCCTATTATCTGGGACGGAAGAATAAAAAGTATCTCTGGGGCGTGTTAGCCGTGTTTTTGGCGTCAGTGGGAGGATACTTTTTGATCAGCAAATATCTGTGCGCTCCCTATCTGGATGGGGAGGGATTACTCAATGCCTCCTGGCTGACCACGTTTTTCACCGACGGCTTTAAGGCAGGGGTGAAAAACATTCTTCATATTTTCCTTTATTCTGTGGATGAGTTTATGAAATACCTGGGAAGCGCTATTTCCGATGGATCCTCCATGGGAGAAAACGCAGGGATTACCTTTGCCATGGTATTTGTGTGCCTGGTCTATAAGCTTGTGGGCGCTGTCCGTGCAGGGGATCAGGAGCTTCGTCTGCGCTATGGATACTGGGTGATCTACTACGGGCTCATGTTTCTGGCTATTACCTATATTTTCAGTATATCCAGCGGACAGAAGCATTTGCTTGGCTTTGGCGTCATAGGCCTTTTCCTGCTGGCCATGGACGGTATGAGCGAGGGGAAGATGTGGCTGGTAACCTTTGTGCTAAGCTATCTGTTTCTTATGCGGACTCTGGACGCTACCTCCTGGAATATTCCCTATCTGGATGTGAATGTGCAGGGAGAGCTGCAGAAGGGGGAGGCTGTGCTGGATGAGGAGATCCAGGTGAAAGCAGGCGGGCCTTCCTATGATAATACGGTAATTTGGGTATTTGACGATGTGGTAAATGGGGAATATGTGTTTACAAACTGGCAGATGCTCTATGCCCTGCCAGAGGGAATGGGCATTAATATGTGCCTGTTTGACACCCTGGCTACGGACTTGAGCAATGTGCAGTCTAAATATATTTTCGTGGCGTCTGGCGGAAGGATTGATGAGCACTGCCAGCGGATTCAGGCAAAGAAGGTCGTGGAGTACGGAAACAGTATTATTTATCAGCTTCGGGAATAATACAAGGGAAGAGGCCGGTGGAAGCGGATGAGGGTTAGTCAGTCTGCGTGGCGTGACAGGTGCGTCAGAAGGAGGAATGGATGAAGGTTGTTATTTTGGCAGGAGGATTTGGAACCAGGATCAGTGAGGAGAGCCATTTGCGGCCAAAGCCTATGATTGAGATTGGCGGGAAACCCATTCTGTGGCATATTATGAAGGAATATTCTGCCTTTGGATTCAACGAGTTTATCATTTGCTGCGGCTATAAGCAGCATGTGATTAAGGAATGGTTTGCCGACTATTATCTTCACAACAGCGATGTGACCTTTGATTTCACAGAAGGCAATAAGATGACGGTTCACAGCAACGTATCGGAGCCCTGGAAGGTTACCTTGGTGGACACGGGACTAAACACCATGACCGGCGGACGGGTAAAGCGGATTCAATCCTATGTGGGAGAGGAAACCTTTATGCTTACCTATGGGGATGGAGTATCAGATGTGAACATCCAAAAGCTCTGGGAATTTCACCGTTCTCACGGGAAAATTGCAACCCTTACGGCTGTGAAGCTGGATCAGCGGTTTGGGGTTCTGGATGTGATGGAAGACGGTATGATTCAGGCTTTCCGGGAGAAGCATACCAAGGACAGCGGCAGAATCAATGGTGGATATATGGTGCTGGAGCCAGAGATCTTTTCCTATCTGGAAGGGGATTATACGGTGTTTGAGAAGGAGCCCCTGCAGCAGCTGGCCGGAGAGGGGCAGCTGGTGGCATACCCTCATGACGGGTTCTGGCAGTGCATGGACACGGCCAGGGAAAAGGAAAAGCTGGAAGAAATGTGGGCTACTTTCCAGGCGCCCTGGAAGGTGTGGGAGTAGGAAATGAACAGAGAAGAGTTGAAGTTTTACAGCGGAAAAAGGGTACTGGTGACGGGACATACGGGATTTAAGGGGTCCTGGCTCTGCAAAATACTCATGGATGCAGGGGCAGAGGTGACCGGCTATGGGTTAGAGCCTCCCACAAATCCCAATCTGTTTTCTATGTGTGGCCTAGAGAAAGGAATTCGCTCCGTTTCAGGGGATATCCGGGATCTGGAGAAACTGAGGAATGTTTTTCGGGAGGTGCAGCCGGAGGTTGTGCTGCATCTGGCCGCACAGCCCATTGTGCGGGAGTCCTATGGAAATCCCGTATACACCTATGAGACCAATGTAATGGGAACCGTGCATATCTGTGAATGTGTGCGCGGCTTTGCTTCGGTTCGCTCCTTTTTAAATGTGACCACGGACAAGGTATATCAGAACCGGGAATGGGAGTGGGGCTACCGGGAGGAGGATCCTCTGGACGGGTATGATCCCTATTCCAACAGCAAGTCCTGCTCAGAGCTGGTGACACACAGCTACCAGAGGTCTTTTCTGAAGGAACAGGGGGTAGCCGTATCCACAGCCCGGGCAGGAAATGTGATCGGCGGCGGAGATTTTGCTCCAGACCGCATTGTGCCGGACTGCGTGCGGGCCGTGCAGGAGGGAAGGAGTATTATTGTGCGCAATCCCTTTTCCGTCCGGCCCTATCAGCATGTGCTGGAGCCCTTGATGGCCTATTTAATGATTGCCAGGAGGCAGTATGAGGATCCACGGTTTGCGGGCTGCTACAATGTGGGGCCGGAGGATCAGGACTGTGTGACCACCGGCTCCCTGGTAAGCTTATTCTGCGAGAAATGGAAGGATGGGAGCTCCTGGGAGAATCGGGGAGACAACGGTCCTCACGAAGCCGGATTTCTAAAGCTTGACTGTTCCCGGCTCAAGCACGTATATGGATGGCGGCCTGTATGGAATGTGGAGCAGGCCATAGAAAAGACCGTGGAATGGTATCAGGAATATTTGTCTGGCGGGGACGTGGCGGCCTGTATGGAGCGGCAGATTCAGGAGTATCTGGCGGGAGAAAAGGCCTGGAAATGAACGTGCCAATTGGCGGCCATGGATGACTTGCCAGGAAAGGAGAAATCATGTTTAAAGATAAGACAGAGCAGCAGGCCCGGCAGGAAATTCTGGGCATGGTAAAAGAATATTGTGAGACTTTTCACAATCAGAAAAAGCCGTTTCAGGAGGGCCAGAGGATTCCCTACGCGTCCCGGGTGTATGACAGCGCCGAGATGATGAACCTGGTGGATAGCTCCCTGGAATTCTGGCTTACCTCCGGACGGTACACGGAGAAATTTGAGAAGGAATTTGCGGAATACCTGGGAGTAAAGCATTGCTGCCTGGTGAATTCCGGTTCTTCCGCCAATCTCAATGCTTTTATGGCTCTGACTTCTCCTCTTTTGGGAGAGCGGCAGATCAAAAGGGGCGATGAGGTCATTACAGTGGCGGCAGGCTTTCCCACCACCATTGCGCCCATGGTTCAGTATGGAGCGGTACCGGTGTTTGTGGATGTGACCATTCCCCAGTACAACATTGATGTGACCAGGCTTGAGGAGGCACGCTCGGAGCGGACAAAGACTGTGATGCTGGCCCACACCCTGGGAAATCCCTTTGATCTCAAGGCTGTAAAGGAATTCTGCGACCGGTATGGGCTGTGGCTGGTGGAAGACAACTGCGACGCCCTGGGTTCAGAATACTTCCTGGATGGAAAGAAATTTCTGACCGGAACTGTGGGGGATATCGGTACCTCCAGCTTCTATCCGCCTCATCATATGACCATGGGAGAAGGCGGAGCCGTTTACACCAATAATGCCCTGTTGAACAAATGCATCAAGTCTTTCCGGGACTGGGGCCGGGACTGCGTGTGCCCTTCCGGACGGGATAATCTGTGTGGGCATCGGTTTGACCGGCAGTACGGGGAGCTTCCTCTGGGATATGACCACAAGTACGTGTATTCCCATTTTGGATATAATTTAAAGGCCACGGATCTGCAGGCAGCCATTGGCTGCGCCCAGCTGGAGAAGTTTCCTGGGTTTGTGAAACGCCGCCGGGAGAATTTTGTAAGGCTCCGGGAAGGCCTTCGGGCAGCAGAGCCGTATCTGATTTTGCCCCAGGCCTGCGAGAACAGCGATCCTTCCTGGTTCGGCTTCCTGCTAACCTGCCGGGAGGGCGTGGACCGGGGCCAGGTGGTGCCTCAGATCGAGAGCCAGGGTGTGCAGACCCGGATGCTGTTTGCGGGAAATATTATCAAGCACCCCTGCTTTGACCAGATGCGTGCCGAGGGAAAGGGATACCGGGTGGCAGGTTCCCTGGATGTTACGGACCGGATTATGCGGGATACCTTCTGGGTAGGAGTCTATCCCGGTATGACGGATGAGATGATCGATTATATGGCAAAGGTAATCTGCCAGGCAGCCCGGGACAGTGCCGGGAAGAGATAAAAAGTACAAGGGAAAGGAAAAAGAAATGGATCAGGAAACAAAGGTCTGGGCCTTTCTGGAGCGGATTGCCCGGGCTGTCGTAGACGGACTTCTGAGTATTGCAGGCAAGAAATTGGATGAGGGACAGTGGAAGGCTTTCTGGCAGTTTGTGCAGTTTGGCATTGTGGGACTTTCCAACACGCTGATATCCTATGTGGTTTACCTGATCTGTATTTCCTTTGGTATGCATTATCTCCTGGCAAGCGTTGTTGGGTTTGTGGTCAGCGTGCAGAATGCTTTTTACTGGAACAATAAATATGTATTTCAGGCGGAGGAAGGGGAAAAGAGGATTGTGTGGAAGGCCTGGATCAAGACCTTTCTGTCCTATGCCTCCACAGGTTTAGTGCTGGCCAATATTTTACTGGTGCTTTGGGTGGATGTGCTCCATATACCGGAGGCCCTGGGGCCGGTGCTGAATCTGCTGATTACCATTCCGTTAAATTTTATTTTAAATAAGCTCTGGGCATTTCGAAAGAAAGGATAAAGAGATATGTCGGAAATAAAGCTGCTGGATTGCACTATGCGGGATGGCGGATATCTGAATGACTGGAAGTTCGGCCATGATAATCTGATTAATCTGTTTGAGAGACTGGTCAGCGCAGAGATGGATATTATTGAGGTGGGATTTCTGGATGAACGCAGGGACTTTGATCCCGATCGAAGCATTATGCCGGATACGGAATCGGTGGGGCGGATTTTTGGAAGCCTGGATCGTGGAACCTCTATGATTGTGGGGATGATTGATTATGGAACCTGTGAAATTTCCAGGATTCAGCCTTGTCAGGAGAGCTTTCTGGATGGGATTCGCGTGATTTTTAAAAAGCACCTGCGCAGGGAGGCTATTGATTTTTGCAGGAAGTTAAAGGGTCTGGGATATCAGGTGTTTGCTCAGGCTGTTTCCATTACCAGCTATACAGATGAGGAGTTTCGGGATCTGATCCACCTGGTAAACGAGCTGCAGCCCTTTGCCATGTCTTTGGTAGATACCTATGGGCTTTTGTATGAGAACAGCCTGCTACATTATTTTTGCATGGCAGATGAAGGGCTTTCCCCGGAGATTGGGCTGGGATATCATGCGCATAATAATTTCCAGCTGGCATATGCCAATTGTATTGCTGCTCTTGGACGGAATCTCTCCCGGACCGTGGTTGTGGATGGAACCTTGTATGGAATGGGAAAGAGCGCCGGCAATGCGCCCGTTGAGCTTCTGGCTACGTATCTGAATGAGCAGTTTGGAAAGCGGTATCAGATCAGCCAGCTTCTGGAAGCTATTGATGTGACGCTATTAGATATTTACCGGAATGTTCACTGGGGCTATTCCTTTACCTTTTTCCTGTCTGCTTCTAATGCCTGTCATCCCAACTATGTAACCTATCTGCAGGACAAAAAGAAGCTTTCTGTAAAATCCATCAATGAGATTTTGAGTAGTATTACAGAAGAGAAAAAGCTTATGTACGATCAAAATTATATTGAGGAGCTGTATCTGGAATACCAGAAGAAGGATTGTGATGACAGGAAGGATCTGAGGAAGCTGCAGGAAAGGCTTTCTGGAAGAGATATCCTTTTGCTGGGACCGGGAAAAAGTGTTGAGACCCAGAGGGACAAGATTCTGGAGCGGCAGAGGAGCAAGGATTATACTGTGATTTCCGTAAATTTTGTGCCGGAGGGAATTGCCTGTGACTATGTTTTCCTAAGCAATGCCAAGCGTTATGTGCAGATGTCTACAAGGCTGAGTGACCGGACACTCCAAGCCAGGGTGATTGCCACCTCTAATGTGACAGCTACAGATTCCTTTGATTATGTGCTTCGGTATCGTGATTTGCTGGATGAGGAAGCATTAATTGCAGATAACCCCATGCTTATGCTTCTGAAGCTTTTGAAGCAATTTGGTGTGGGCGAGATTGTATGTGCGGGGTTTGACGGGTACTCCGTGGTGCAAAAGCCTAATTATATTAATCCTAATATGGAATATTCCTATAGTACGGAAACTGCACAGGCTATTAACCGGGATGTGATTGAGGGAATCCGAAGGCTTGGCATGGAGGAAAGACTGGAATTTATGACGCGGTCTTATTATGATGTATAAGAAATACAAAGGGGGGAATTAGAATATGAAGAAAAAGCTTGCAAACTATGTGGCTGACTTTTTGGTGGAGCATGGCGTACAGCATATGTTTACGCTGACCGGAGGAGGCGCCATGCATCTGAATGATGCTTTTGGACACAAGGATGGATTGACGTGCATTTATAATCATCACGAACAGGCCTGTGCGATTGCGGCCGAGGGGTATACCCGGCTTACAGGGAGGGTGGCGGCTGTGTGCGTTACCAGCGGACCAGGAGGGACCAATGCAATGACAGGGGTATTGGGAGGCTGGCTGGATTCTATTCCCATGTTTGTGGTATCCGGACAGGTGAAGCGGGAAACGACTACCTGGGCCACGGATGTGCCCCTGCGCCAACTGGGAGATCAGGAGTTCCAGATTATATCGGCTGTTTCCTCTATGACAAAATATGCTCATATGGTGACAGAACCTGATGAGATCCGCTATCATTTGGAGAAAGCCTGGTATTTGTGCCAGAATGGAAGAGGCGGCCCTGTATGGCTGGATATTCCGCTGGATGTGCAGGCATCCGTGATTGAGACAGAGGAGCTGAAGGGCTTTGATCCCAGAGAGCTGGAAAAGCCAGAGCATCCGGTGTATGAAGAGAAGCTGACTGGGGAGATTTTAGAGAAGATCCGGGGAGCAAAACGGCCTGTGGTATTTGCGGGTACCGGAATCCGGTTGGGCAAGGCTTATGAGGAATTTCTAGCTGTGATCGAAAAACTGGGGATTCCGGTGGTCACTGCATGGAATGCCCATGATGTACTGTGGAATGTGCATCCGTTATATTGTGGAAGGCCGGGAACCGTGGGAACCCGGGGAGGAAATTTTGTGGTTCAAAACAGTGACTTGCTGCTGGTGCTGGGCTGCCGCCTGAATATTCGGCAGATCAGTTACAACTACAAGGATTTTGCGCCAGGGGCCTTTAAGATTATTGTGGATATAGATGCCAATGAGCTGAGAAAGCCAACGGTAAAGGCAGATCTGCCAGTACATGCAGATGTGAAGGATGTGCTGCGGTCTATTCTGGCAACAGATTACGCAGGAGCAACAGAGGAACAGCAGGAGTGGCTGGCCTGGTGCAGAGAGATTGATGCCAGATACCCTGCGGTTCTGCCTCAGTATTATGACGAGAAAAAACCTTTGAATCCCTACGTGTTTATGGACAGGCTGTCCCAGGTCATGGAGGAGAACGAGGTTGTTATTACCGGAAATGGAAGCGCCTGTGTCATCAGCTTTCAGGCGTTGCAGCTTAAAAAGGGACAACGGCTCTTTACCAATTCCGGATGTGCAGCCATGGGTTATGGGTTTCCGGCAGCTTTGGGCGGAAGCGTGGCCATGGAAGGGAAGCGCGTGATCTGTATTGATGGAGACGGAAGCTTCCAGATGAATCTGCAGGAGCTGCAGACTGTGGTTTATAATCAATTAAATTTGAAAATATTATATTTAAACAATAATGGCTACCATTCCATACGGCAGACGCAGACCAACCTGTTTCAGCCGCCGCTTGTGGGTGTATGCGATGGAAATGGTCTCAGCTTTCCGGAAGCAGAGAAGCTGGCCTGGGCCTATGGAATTCCCTATGTGCGGATAGAGACAGTGGAAGAGACAGAGGCTAAGCTGCGGGAGGCTTTTGAGACAGAGGGACCGGTATTCTGCGAGATAGTTGTGGATCCTGGCCAAAACTTTGAGCCAAAGCTCTCCTCCAAGGTGCTGCCAGATGGAAAGATTGTATCACCGCCTATTGATGATATGTTCCCGTTTTTGGACAAGGAAGAATATAGGCGGAATCATTTTGAAGAAGGCGGACAGACAGTATGAAAACAGCGGTGATTACAGGGCCTACCGGTGCGGTGGGCGCGGCTCTTATCCGGGAGATGACGCAAAATGGAACAGAGGTATATGCCGTAATCCGGGGAGACTCCCAAAGAATCGGACAGATTCCCTCGAATCCTCTGGTACATGTGATATGTTGCAGCCTGGAAGAGCTCTCTTCCCTGCCGCAGCGGGTGGGGAAGCCTTGCCAGGTATTTTATCATTTTGCCTGGGCGGGAACCTTCGGGGACAGCAGAAATGATATGGAACTGCAGAACAGAAATGTAGCTTATACGCTGGCGGCAGTAAAAGCGGCAGAAAAGCTGGGCTGCCATACCTTTGTGGGGGCTGGATCCCAGGCTGAGTATGGCCGTGTAGAAGGCCTGCTTACCCCAGAGACACCATCGTTTCCGGAAAATGGCTACGGAATTGCCAAGCTGTGCGCCGGACAGATGAGCCGTATTCTCTGTGCACAGCAGGGGATCCGACATGTCTGGACAAGAATTTTAAGTGTGTACGGCCCCTGTGACCGCAGAGAGACGATGATTATGGCGGCGATAGACAAGCTGCTGCGGGGAGAGAAGCCTTCTTTTACGAAAGGTGAGCAGCAGTGGGATTACCTGTATGCCCAGGATGCTGCCAGGGCCTTGTATTTGCTGGGAGAAAAAGGGCAGGACGGAAGGATTTACTGTTTGGGAAGCGGTAAGGCTCGCCCTCTAGCAGAGTATATTCAGATCCTGCGGGATGCTATTGACCCGGGGCTTCCTTTAGGCCTGGGGGAGATTCCCTATGGTTCTAAACAGGTCATGCATCTGTGCGCGGACATTACGCAGCTTAAGGAAGATACAGGATTTGAACCGCAAATATCCTTTGAAGCAGGAATAAAAGAGACCATAGCCTGGCTCCGGTCTCATAGATAGCGTAAAGGTTTTGTGCCGGGAGGAACGGAAAAATGAAAAAGATTAGTATTATGATCCCCTGCTACAATGAGGAAGAAAATGTGGTTCCCATTACGCAGGCGGTGGTGGAAATGTTTGCCCGGGATCTGCCGCAGTATGATTATGAGATTCTGTTTATTGATAACTGCTCTACAGACCGTACCCGGGATCTGCTTCGGATGATCTGCAGTGAAAACAAAAAGGTAAAGGCTATTTTGAATGTAACCAATTTCGGCCAGTTCAATTCCCCCTATTATGGAATTTGTCAGACCACCGGGGACTGTACCATTCCTCTTTGCTGCGATTTTCAGGATCCGGTAGAGCTGATCCCTGTGTTTGTGAAAGAATGGGAAAACGGCTACAAGATTGTCAGCGGCATTAAATCCTCCAGCAAGGAAAACGGGTTTGTGTATTTCCTGCGAAGCATATACTATAAGCTGATTAAAAACATGTCTTCCGTAGAAATGATTGAACATTTTACCGGCTTTGGCCTCTATGACAAAACTTTTGTCAAACTGCTGCGTCAGCTGGATGATCCCATTCCCTTTATCCGGGGTGTGGTGGCGGAATACGGCTATAAGCGCAAGGATATTGAATATGAGCAGCCCAAGCGGAGAGCGGGGAAGACACACAACAACTGGTACAGCCTCTATGACGCGGCCATGTTAAGCTTCACTTCCTACACAAAAGTGGGGCTTCGCCTTGCCACTTTTGTGGGCTTTCTGGGATCTGCCCTGAGTATTCTGGTGGCCTTCGTTTACTTTATTATGAAAATGATCTGGTGGGACCGCTTTCCTGCCGGTATGATTCCTGTTCTTCTGGGAATTTTTGTGCTAGGCTCCATGCAGCTGTTTTTTATCGGGCTTATGGGCGAATACATCATGAATATCAACACGCGGGTAATGCGAAAGCCTTTGGTAGTAGAAGAAGAAAGGATCAACTTTGAGGATGAAAAGGGAGACGATTAACGGCACCTGGATCGCAGGTTTTCTGGCCCTGGCCTGTGCAGGGCTGGAGCTTTTGCTTTTCCTGTTTGTTCCGGCTGTGCGCGGGAGCTTTCAGAAGCTTGGAAATGAAAATATGATGTTTTACGGAGTATTTCTGCTAAGCTTTGTGCTGGTGTTTCTGGCAGCAAATACGATATTAAAAAGCAGGGAATTTTCGCTGCCTCAAAAACCTGCAGTAAAATGGACGGCAGCTGGAATCGGCTTGCTTTTCGGTATTTGGTTTTTGATAAAGCTTCTTCTCAATGAAGAGAAATCCATGGGAATGGTATTATCTTTGGGTGTGGTGGAGACCTTTTTGTGGCAGAGAATTCCAGTTTTCATAGATATTCTGGTGGTTGCCGCTGTGGCAGTAATTTTACTCTGGTTTTGGAAAAAAGAGGAACGCCAAAGAGGGAATCTGTTTTTTTATGGGTTTTATCTGCTGGTATCCGCAGCTGCCGGATACTCCCTCTATATGCCCAACTATCTGCAGGCGGATCCTCTCCACGGACATGCGTATTACACTTCGATTTACAGCGTAGTGCATGGAAGAGCTTACGATGATCTGTTTACCAGTATCTACGGACACTACGCCTTGTTTTTCCGCTGGCCCATGAAGCTTTTGGGAAATGGAAATATCCGGGAAGTTTCGGCCATGACTGCCCTTATAGGCGGCATTTCGGTGTTTCTGGCACTCTGGGCAATGCACCAGTATATAAAGAGCAGCCGGGTGCGGATTCTGGGTGCGCTTTCCATAGGGCTTCCGGTGATTGCCCTGCGTTTGGAGAATTATTGGCAGGTACAGCCCCTTCGGGTGGTGTTTACCTGTCTGTTTCTGTTTTACGGAGCTCTCTATAACAGGAAAAAGTTTAGAGGCGGCCAGACCTTAGGCTATGCGCTGGCTATGATGGCTATTATCTGGAACACGGAAACCGGAGTTGTCTGCGCCATTTCCTGGGCCGCTTTCTTGTGTTATGAATATCTGGAGAAAAAAGAGTGGAAGAGCTTTCAGGCGCTTCTTTTTGTGGCCGGACAGCTTCTGGCAGCAGGGGCTTCTTTTGCAGGTGCGGTTGTAACTGTGAATCTCTATAATCTGATTCACGGCGGCGTCTGGAACCGTGTGGCCACCTTTTTATATCCGCTTCTGAAGGAAGAGTATATGACTGGGTATCTTCGCACGGATCTGCCCGATTTTGTCAGCGCTTATATGCTGGTTCTGGCCTTGTTTCTGGGTGGAGTGGTGTGGAGCCTGACCGGACACCGCTTTTTCCGGGGAAAACAGGGCGGAGGGACCAGAGAGATTCATTCCTTTGTGTTTTTGGCCTCTGTTCTGGGATTAGGTCAGGTTACCTATTATATGAACCGGGCGGAATATTTTAATCTGGACCTGATTCATGTACTGGTGACGGTTCTGCTCTGTATATTTTTGGATCAGAGTTTGCCAGGATGGCGTAGATTTTGGGAAAAACAGGGTGGAAAGAATGGGGAAAATGCGTTGCGGCGATCCTGCTCACATTGATTTTGACAGCGATTTCTCTGGGAACTATTATACAGGGAGTTTATCAGGCGGAAAAGCGTCAGGAGCTGGGATACCGGGATATGGACAGCGCTTACGAATTTCTGGCTTTGCTTCAGCAGGACCTTCCCATAAATACCTTTGCTTTCGGCCAGGGAGTTCCGGAGCTGTACGGGCTTATGGGCTGGGATACCCGGTGCCATGTGATTGATTTTTCTGACCGGACCGAGCTGGCCCTGCAGTATGTGAGGGACTCCCTGGAGCAGGAGGAATGTTTCTTCGCGTTTTTACAGGATGCGGAATTTATTCTGGAGGAGAATCCAGGAGTCTGGTATCCCTATAAGCAGTATGAATATGCAGGGGATGTGTATGTGTATTTTCGGAGAAATCCGTAAGAAACGATCTGTCTGACAGCGGCAGATTGCTGCAAACAGTGTGATTCGTATGGGAACCCCAAAGAGACGTCGGAGAGACGCTCTTAAAGGAGAGTCGCAAATTGGTTGAACTTGTCAAAACTTTATGATATAGTTTAGAAATAAGAGAAATTGGAATATTATGTGATAGCAAAAAACTGGTTAGAATAAAGATATGGAGGATTTTACTATGAGAACGTATCTCGTTACAGGCGGCGCCGGCTTCATTGGCTCCAACTATATTCATTACATGTTCCGCAAATACGGGGACGAGATCCGCGTCATCAATGTGGACTGTCTGACCTATGCGGGGAATCTGGAAAATTTAAAGGGTGTGGAGGACAGGGAAAATTACGTCTTTGTCAAGGCCGATATCCGGGACCGGGAGGCCATTGAGAAAATTTTTGCAGAGTATGATGTGGACCGGGTGGTGCACTTTGCAGCCGAGAGCCATGTGGACCGCAGTATCCGCAATCCTGAGATTTTCGTGGAGACCAACGTGCTGGGCACCCTGGTTATGTTGAATGCGGCAAAGAAGGCGTGGGAAACCCAGGATGGCGGCTTTCTGCCGGACAAGAAGTTTCTCCACGTATCCACGGATGAGGTGTATGGCTCTTTGGAGGAGGGGGATACTTATTTCTATGAAACCAGTCCCATTGATCCCCACAGCCCCTATTCGGCCAGCAAGGCTTCTTCGGACATGCTGGTGAAGGCTTATATCGACACCTACAAGTTTCCGGCTAATATTACCAACTGCAGCAACAACTACGGGCCCTACCAGTTCCCGGAGAAGCTGATCCCCCTGATTATCAACAATGCTCTGCAGGGAAAGAAGCTGCCGGTGTACGGGGACGGCAAGAATGTGCGGGACTGGCTCTATGTGGATGACCACGCCAAGGCCATTGACCTGGTGCAGGAGAAGGGAAGACTTGGGGAGCGTTATAATATTGGCGGACACAATGAGAAACAGAATATTGAGATTATTCATATAATCCTGGATACCCTGCAGGAGATGCTGCCGGAGGGGGACCCCCGGAAGGCTTTGGTAAGCCGGGATCTCATCACCTATGTGGAGGACCGGAAAGGCCATGACCGCCGGTACGCCATTGCTCCAGATAAGATTAAGGAAGAGATTGGATGGTATCCAAAGACCATGTTTCAGGAAGGAATCCGCCTGACGATTCAGTGGTTCTTTGAGCATGAGGAATGGATGAAACATGTGACCAGCGGAGACTACCAGAAATATTACGCGGAGATGTACCAGGCATAAACAGACGAAACCGGCGGATCAGGCCGGAAGGAGGAGCAAGATGAAAGGAATTATATTGGCGGGCGGCGCGGGAACTAGGCTGTATCCGTTGACCAAGGCGATTTCCAAGCAGATTATGCCTGTGTACGATAAGCCCATGATCTATTATCCCCTGTCCACCTTGATGCTGGCAGGAATCCGGGAGATTCTGATTATCTCTACTCCCCGGGATCTGCCTGTGTTTGAGGAGCTCTTTGGGGATGGGGCCCAGCTGGGGCTTTCCATGCACTATGCGGTGCAGGAAACGCCCAGAGGCCTGGCGGATGCCTTTATTATCGGCGCGGATTTTATCGGGGAGGACAGTGTGGCCCTGGTGCTGGGGGATAATATTTTCTATGGCCAGAGCTTTTCCCGGGTCCTGAAGCATGCGGCGGAGCGGGAGTCTGGAGCTACGATTTTCGGCTATTACGTGAAGGATCCCCGGGAATACGGGGTGGTAGAGTTTGATGAGGAGGGAAAGGCCCTTTCCATTGAGGAGAAGCCGGAGAATCCCAAGTCCAATTATGCGGTGCCGGGACTGTATTTCTACGACAATGACGTGGTGGAGATTGCAAGGAATGTGAAGCCCTCTGCCCGGGGTGAGATCGAGATTACCAGTATTAACAATGAGTATCTGCGCAGGGGAACTCTGCGGGTGGAGACTCTGGGCCGGGGCTTTGCCTGGCTGGATACGGGAAATCACGACGCGCTGCTGGATGCGGCGGACTTTGTGGCGGCTTTTCAGAAGCGCCAGGGCATGTATATTTCCTGTATTGAGGAGATTGCCTACCGCCGGGGCTTTATTGACCAGGATCAGCTGCTGGCATTGGCTCAGCCACTGTTGAAGACAGCCTATGGGCAATACCTGGTGGATGTAGCCAACGGACTATAGAAAAAGTGGTGGAGAACAAGAAATGGGAAAGATCACAGTAGAGACGTGTGAGATTGAGGGGCTCAAGGTTATCACCCCCACCGTATTCGGGGATGAGCGGGGATACTTTATGGAGACCTATAATTACAATGATTTTAAGGAGGCGGGGATTGACCTGACGTTTGTCCAGGATAACCAGTCGGCTTCCAAGAGAGGCGTACTCCGGGGCCTTCATTTTCAGATCAATCATCCCCAGGACAAGATTGTGCGGGTGGTGTCCGGGGAGGTTTTTGATGTGGCGGTGGACTTGCGGGAGGGATCGGCTACCTGGGGAAAATGGTTTGGCGTCCGATTGTCCGCGGAGAACAAAAAGCAGTTTTTTATTCCCAAGGGCTTTGCCCATGGATTTCTGGTGCTTTCGGAATATGCGGAATTTGCCTATAAATGTGCGGATTTTTACCATGCTGATGATGAAGGCGGCATTTTGTGGAGCGATCCGGAGATCGGCATTGACTGGCCTGTTCCCCAGGGCATGGAGCTTACCATTTCCGAGAAGGACCAGAAATGGGGAGGCATAAAGGAGCTGAAGAAATAGATGGAATCAGTGCGGCTGACAGCGGAAGTATTTGTGGATACGGGAAAAGATTTCCGGCCGGAGGACTCTTTGCAGGCGGAATATTCCTGTGTGCCCGGGGAGACGGTGAAGCTTTCCTTTGATCTGACCTGCTTTGAAAAGACGGTGGGGTTTCGTTTTGATCCCCTTTTAGAGGACAGCAGCATGGTGAAGCTGCTGGGAATTACCCTGTGCTATGACAGCGCTCCGGGAGAGACCAGGGAGGGAGCCCAAGAGGCCAAGGCGCCAGGGGAGAAGCGGCAGATTCCTCTTGAGCGCATAAAAACCAACAGTGATGTGGACCTGGAGCCCATTTACGTATATCTTCATCACGATCCCAAGTTTTTTGTGGACGAAGCTCTCTGCACGCATTTGATTGGGGCGGAGGTGGAGTTTCAGGTACTGGAGCTTGGGGTGGAGCAAAAAGACTACTGGCTGGATATTAAGAAAAACCATGTTTCGCAGCGGGAGAGGGATCAGATTCTGGGGAAGCTGGAGGCGGCCATGGAGGAAAACCGGAAGCTTGCCAGGGAAAACCGCCGGTTAAAGATTGAGCATGAGGATATTTATGCCTCCGGGATCTGGAAGCTTCAGCACGACGCCAAAGGGCCTGTGAAAGTATTGCTTAGCAAGGCGAATCTTGGCACGTTTTTTGCGGCGGTGTATGTGGCGCTGATTAGCGAGCTGTTTGTGTTCAACAATGCGTATTATTCCGCGCCCCGGCCCAATGGGGAGGTACTGGTATTCCAGTTCTTTCGCTTTGGCATGGTGTTTCTGGGTGCGTTTTTACTGATCCTTTTGATCCGGGGGGCAGTCATGAAGAGGTACCGGCATGAGCTTTATTAGTGTGTTTGTAAAATACAGGGCCTTGATTGATCAACTGGTTATGCGGGATATAAAGACCAAATACCGGCGGTCTGTTTTGGGGCTTGTGTGGACGGTGCTGAATCCGCTTCTTATGATGGCGGTGCTGTCCATTGTATTTTCCTATTTTTTTTCCAGATATGGAAGTATTGAAAATTTTCCGGTCTATCTGCTCTGTGGACAGTTGATTTTCAACTTTTTTAATGAGTCCACCAGTATTTCCATGGGTTCCATTATCCACAGCGGGGAGCTGATCAAGAAGGTCTATGTGCCCAAGTACTTGTTTCCCATAACCAAGGTGCTCTCCAGCAGCGTCAATCTGTTGTCTTCTGTGATCGCCCTGGTGATCGTTATGGTGGTGACCCGGGCCCGGGTGACGCCTACGGTGCTGCTGGCAGTGTTTCCCCTTTTGTATGTATTTTTGTTTTCCGTGGGAGTGAGCCTGTTTCTGGCGGCAGCGGCCGTAAGCTTTCGGGATTTACTGCATCTCTACGGGGTGCTGACCACAGCCTGGATGTATTTGACTCCGGTGATATATCCCATGGAAATTTTGGAGGGCGCGCCTAAGTGGGTAACGCTTATTGTAAACATCAATCCGCTGACAGCCTTTATTAAAATATTCCGTTGTGTGGTGCTGGAGGGTGTGACGGCTCCGGCCGTTTTGCATATTCAGAGCCTGATTTGGTGCGGGATCGCCCTGCTCATAGGATCTTTCGTGTTCCGGAAAGCCCAGGATACATTTATTTTAAAGATATAGTGGAGAAGCATATGAAAATCGAAAATGCCATTGAAGTGCAGGATGTGTCCATGTGCTTCAACCTATCCCGGGAAAAGGTAGACAGTATAAAAGAATATGTTATTAAAGCTTTAAAGCGCCAGCTGTTTTATGAGGAATTCTGGGCGCTGAATGATATTAGCTTTGAGATAAAAAAGGGGGATTCCGTAGGCCTGGTGGGCATGAACGGCTCGGGGAAGAGCACTATGCTGAAAATTATTGCAGGGGTATTGAAGCCTACCAAGGGTACGGTGGAGACTACGGGCACCATTGCGCCTATGATTGAGCTGGGGGCTGGTTTTGACCATGATCTGACAGCCCGGGAAAATATTTTTCTCAACGGAGCGCTTATCGGCTATTCCCAGGAGATGCTGGAGGAGCGGTTTGAGGACATTATTTCCTTTGCCGGCCTGGAGCGGTTTGTGGATGTGCCGATCAAGAATTTTTCCTCTGGCATGCTGGCGCGTCTGGGATTTTCCATTGCCACCATTGTGGATGCGGACATTCTGATTATTGATGAGATCCTGTCCGTGGGGGATTATCAGTTCCAGAATAAATGCAAGAAACGGATCCGGGAAATGATGGACCGGAATACCACGGTGCTGTTTGTGTCCCACAGCATTGAGCAGGTAAAGGAAATCTGCAAGAAGGCGATCTGGATCGACCGGGGCCATGTCCGCATGATGGGGGAAGCGGAGGAGGTCTGCGATGCCTATGAGGATCCGCGGGAGAAGGAGTGAGGGGCAGGCGGCTTTAAGGGCGTTGGAAACAGCAGATACAAGTGCAGGATAGAGATGGTGAGGAAGAGATATGGTTGAGAAGCAGGCGATAGATGAAGAAAAAGAACTGCAGGAGGACTACCGAAAGCTTTATACGGCGGAACGGGAAAAAACAGAGGTTCTGCTGGCGAAAATTGAGGAGGCGGAGAAGGAGATCGAGGAGCTTACCTTTAAGCTGGACCGGATCAAGGGCAGCTTTGCCTGGAAGCTTTCCACCCCCTTGCGGAAGCTTTTTCATTTTTATGAGAAAACCAGGGATCGTCTCACCCGCTACGGCTCTATTCCCGGGGTCATGCGCAAGGTTCGCAGTAAGATTCGGGAGCGTCGGAATATGAAGAGCCACGGGTTAGCAAGCTTTCCCTCTACGGAAGAAGCCAAGCGCCAGCGGGAGACCAGGTTTGAACACCGGGTACTCTACAGTATTCTGGTACCTCTTTTTAATACCCCGGAAAAGTTTTTGCGGGATATGCTGGACTCTGTGGAAAACCAGACCTATGAAAACTGGGAGCTTTGTCTGGCGGACGGCAGCGACTCAGAGCACGATTACGTGGGACGGATTGTAAAGGAATACCAGGCAAAGGACAGCCGCATTAAATATCAGGTTCTGGATCACAACTACGGTATCTCCGGGAATACAAATAAGTGCCTGGAAATGGCTTCCGGCGATTACATCGCCCTCTTTGACCATGACGATATCCTGCACCCGGCGGTTCTGTATGAGTATACCAGGGTAATCAATGAACAGAAGGCGGACTATATCTACTGCGATGAGATTACCTTCCAGGGAGACAGTATTGACAACATGATCGTGCTGCACTTTAAGCCGGATTACGCCCCGGATAATCTGCGGGGGAACAATTATATCTGTCATTTTTCCGCCTTTTCCCATGAGCTTTTGGATGAGAGCGGCGTGTTCCGCAGCGAATATGACGGCAGTCAGGATCACGATATGATTCTGCGTCTTACGGCTCGGGCTCATAAGGTGTGCCATGTGCCAAAGGCCTTGTACTACTGGAGATCTCACAAGGCCTCGGTAGCGCAGGACATCAATGCCAAGACCTATGCGGTGGACGCGGCCAAGCGGGCGGTTCACGACCATCTTCGGGATTCCTACGGCTGGGAGGTGAAGGTGGAGAGTACCCGGGCATTTCCCACGATTTTTAGGATCCGTTATCCGCTGCTGCAAAAGCCTCTGATCTCCATCATCATTCCCAACAAGGATCATATGGAGGATTTGTCCCGCTGTGTGGAATCCATTATGAGCAAGTCCACCTATGAGAACTATGAGATTATCGTGGTGGAGAATTACAGCGAGACAAAGGAAATTTTTGATTATTACAAGGCCCTGGAACACAATGAAAGGGTGCGGATTGTGAAATATGAGGAGGAGGGCGGTTTTAATTACTCCAAGATCAACAATTTCGGAGTATCCTTTGCCAGGGGAGAATATGTACTTCTCCTGAACAATGATATGAAGGTCATTACCAGGGAGTGGATGGAGGAGCTTTTGATGTACGCCCAGCGGCCGGATGTGGCGGCTGTGGGGGGAAAGCTTTATTATGCGGACAATACCATCCAGCATGCGGGAATCGTCATCGGCTTGGGAGCCCACCGGGCGGCCGGGCACACCCATTACAAGGATGCCAAAGAGCATTTGGGTTACATGGGGCGCCTTTGCTATGCCCAGGATGTGACGGCAGTGACCGGGGCCTGCCTTCTGGTAAGCCGCGCCCTGTATGAGGAGGTGGGGGGCCTGGACGAGAGCTTCAGCGTCTCCTTCAATGATGTGGATTTCTGCCTGAAGCTGAGGCAAAAGGGGTATCTCAATGTGTTTACACCCTTTGCGGAATTGTTTCACTATGAATCCAAGAGCCGTGGTATGGAAGAGGGAGAAAAACTCAGGCGTTTCCAGAATGAGGTGGCCCTGTTTCAGAAGAAGTGGAAGGACCAGCTGGAGGCGGGGGATCCCTATTTTAATCCGAATTTCTCCCTGGATTATTCCGATTATACGGTGAAGTGAAAGCAGTCGTTTATCCAGACCAGGGGTTTATTCTCCCTGGGGGATATTGGGCAGCGGGAATAGACGGGGAATGAGTGGCGACAGACAGAGGGATAAGGAGCAGGAGCAGAATGAAACAGACAAGGTATAGAGTGGGGGCCGCAGCTGCTGCGGCCCTTCTTCTTTCTTTTATATATATGGTGTGCGTCTATGTGCGTTTTGGCATGATTTATGCCATTGCAGACGACATTATCATGCGGGATATTGCCTCCGGGGCCTTTACCGGAGAGCCGGACGGCCATTTGATTTTCGTGAAATTTGTGCTGGGATGGCTCATCAGCGGCTGCTACCGGTTTGTACCGTCTGTGGACTGGTATGGATTTTGTATGACTGGTACGGTGTTTTTGGGACTGGCAGCCTGCCTGTATCGGGGATTTTCCCTGGAAAAAGACCTGGGCTGGAAGGTGGCTTACGGGTTTTTCATGATCCTGCTGTTTACACAGGCAGCCCTGTTCCATGTTGCTCAGTTTGAGTGGACCCTCTGCGCGGCCTTTGCAGGGGGATGCGCGCTGTTCTTCTATGTAACCATGCAGAGTCCCCGGGAGAGCGGCGTGGTTTATGTGCTGTTATTGCTTACCTTCTGTATCCGCAGCGATATTTTTTGGATGCTTATGCCAGGATTCGGCCTGTTTTATCTGTGGAAGCATGTGAGTATCCAAAAGGGAACGGTGATTTCTCAGGGGATTTTCAAGGGATGGAGGTTGCCCCTGAAAATAAAGCAGTGGATGCTTCCTGCCACAGTGTTTTTGAGTGTGGGACTGGTTCTTTTTGTGGAGCATGCCGCCTACAGGGGCCAGGAATGGCAGGAGTTTATGGAATTTCAGGACGCCCGTTCCCTGGTTTACGACTACTATGGGGTGCCTTCCTATGAAGCCAACCCGGAATTTTTTCAGGAGCAGGGAATCACAGAGGAGGAGGTGCGAAATTTGCGCCATTATGCCCTCTATTTGATGGAGGACCTGGATGGGGAAAAGATGCAGGCTCTGGCTGCGGAAGCCATGAGGCAGAGCGGAGAAAACCAGGGGACGATAGGCCGTGTGAAGCAGGGAATCCGTCTGGCAATAGAGCAGTTTTTTTCTTTGGACTATGCTCCTGTAAATCTTTACGGAATAGGACTGGCCCTGTATATCCTTTTGTATACCTGGAAACGGAACCGGAAAGGATTGGTTTTCCTGTTGCTTTTGCTGTTTGTCCAAGGATGTCTGTGGCTGGCTCTGGGTGTTGTGGGCAGACTGCCGGAGCGGGTAGCCAAGGCCATGCATGTGGCGGATCTGGCGGTGATGGCAGGAGCTCTTTGGCAGATGAAAGCATTTCCGAAGAGAAGGAAGGTTGGCATTTGTCTTGCTTTTGTAACCTTTGGACTCTTTTTGGCGCTCTCCGTTTTGTGTTGGAGAGACACTCTGGCGTCAAACAGAGAAAAGCTGCTGGCAGACGGAAATTATCAGCTGTTTAAGGAATATTGCCGGAAGCAGGAGGACGCCCTGTTTTTTATAGAGACCTATCAGGCGGAGCCTATAGGCGGAGCGCGGGTGGTGAGTCATGGAGACTTTTCATTGAACCGCTGCCTTACTTTGGGAGACTGGTATACCACGTCGCCACTGGATGAGAAACGCTTCGAAGCCCTGGGGATTTTTGCAGTGGAGGAGACGCTGCTGTCTGGAGAGTCCGTATATTATGTGGTGCGGGATGTGGAGAAGCCGGGATTCTTTGCAGATTATATAGGAAGGAAATACAAAGATAGGAAAATTTCTCTGTCAGATGTTGTCAGCATTGAGGGAAGGGCGTATTATTTGTATCAGGTGAAATAGGTTTCTGGCTTGTGTAGGCAATGTAGGAACAGGGGAACGTGGGAACATGAGAATGTGGGAACATGAGAACGTGGGAATGGGAGGAAAGGGAGGATCAAGGATATGCAGAGGAAAAAAGGTGTGAAGAGAAACATGCTGCTGGCATTTGGGGGAGCCCTGGTCCTTGCAGCGCTGTATTTTCTGTGGGCCTATCAGACCTTTCCTTTTATCTATGATATCAACGATGACGTGGCTATGCGCAATGTGGCGGCGGGAGTGATTACAGGAAGTCCGGATGCCCATCTGATTCATATGAAATATGTGCTGGGACTTCTGATCAGTGGTCTTTACTGGGCGGTTTCCGGCTTTGACTGGTATGGAATTGTGATGACAGGCATGATCTGCTTTTCCCTGGTTATCCTTTTGTACCGGGTATTTGTGACCAGGAGGAGAATGGGGTGGAAGCTTGCCTGGGGCGTGGGAATCCTGTTGGCTTTTACGCTTCTGGGATTGCAGCATTTAATCTTTTTCCAGTGGACAGTTGCGGCGGGAATGATGGGAGGAGCAGGTCTCTTTTTGTTTGTGTCCAGTTGTCCGGAGGATGCCTTTCAGGCCTGGGTGGAGGAAGGAGTTTCTGTGTTCTGCATACTGCTGACCCTGTGTATCCGGGATGATGTGTTTCTTTTGGTGCTTCCCCTGGCAGCCCTTCTTTTCTGGAATCGTTACGGCAGACTCATAGGAAGAAAGCCATATTTTCGGCTAAAGCACTGGCAGACCCTGGCGGCTCTGACGGCTGGTGTGATCTGTATTTTGGGCGTGGAGGCATTTGTCTACAGAAGCCCAGAGTGGAAGGAATTTCTGGCTTATAATAAAGACCGGGAGGCCATTATGGATTTTTATGGAATTCCCGGCTACGATGAGGATAGGGAATTTTTTGATTCCATGGGAATGTCAGAGGAGACTGTGGTAAATCTCCATCGGTATTCCCTGTATCTGGTGGATGATTTATACAGCCAACGTATGCATGCTTTGGCGGAAAATGCCCGGGATCTGTATGTGAAGGAGTATTCCCCCATCAAACGGCTGACTATGGGGATGGAAAAGGTATGCAAGAATCTGCTGGATGTGAAGATTCTTCCCACGACTGCCGCCGCCCTTGCCCTGGGTGGGATTTTGTGGGTGTTTTTGCAGAGGAAACGGCAGTTGGGCCTTCTGGCTGTTTTGCAGCTTTTGTTTGGAGCCTACTGGCTGTATACTGGATATCGGGGAAGAGTGGTGGACCGGGTGGTATATACCATGCTGCTTCTCCAGATTTTTACAAGTTTTGGTTTGCTGCTTTGCGCCTGGGATACAGAGGGCTGGGATGAATGGTATAGCAGAGGGACCAGCGTGGGGGAACGGGGCGCAGGCGGCCTCTGGAAATCAGTAAAAGAAAACTGGCAGAATTTCTGTATGTTTCTCCTCACAGCATGTTGTCTGGCAATTCTCTGCGGATATCAGGTGAAGGAGCTGGAGAGGAGGAGCACAGAGCGCAGGGATTATAACCAGCAATTTTTGCAGATCAATGCGTATATGGCGGAACATATGGAATATGTTTACTTTATGACTACCTTTTCCATTGAAACCTACACGGACAACTTTACGCTGAGACGGGATTTTTCCTTTACAAATTTGTTGTCTGTAGGAGGATGGCATTCCTTTTCTGAGCTGGAAAATAAGAAGATTGCAAAACTGGGGCTTGGAGGTCAGACCATGGAGAATGCCATGCTTACCGGAGAAAATGTCTATGTGATTTCTCTTGCCCGGGTGAATATGGACTATATGGACCGGTATTTTACGGCAAAGTATGGGAACGCCTATAAGGGGAGAAAGCTTGTGGATACGCAGACCTATGCGGACAACAGCTTTGAGGTATATAAGTTTACTCTGAGCGAATCCGAAAATGAGGGGAGTACTGAGGAAGAAAGAGGAGGAAAAACATGATCGGTTTTAACGTGGCCCCCTTTGTGGGCAAAGAATTCACCTATATCCAGGAAGCTATTTCCGCCGAACACATCTGCGGGGACGGCCTTTTCACCAAGCGCTGCAATCAATGGATTGAGGAGCAAACTGGCGCGGCCAAGGCCCTTCTCACCACTTCCTGTACTCATGCCACGGAGATGGCGGCTCTTCTTCTGGACATACGTCCCGGGGAGGAGGTAATCATGCCGGCCTACACGTTTGTGTCCACGGCCAATGCCTTTGTGCTGCGGGGTGCGGTGCCTGTATTCGTGGATATCCGGCCGGATACCATGAATCTGGATGAAAGCCTGATTGAGGCGGCTATTACAGAGCGAACCCGGGCCATTGTGCCAGTGCACTATGCAGGAGTGGCCTGCGAGATGGATGTTATCATGGACCTGGCAGAGAAATATAACCTGGCCGTGGTGGAGGATGCGGCCCAGGGAGTTATGTCCAGCTATAAGGGAAGGCCTCTGGGAACCATTGGGGACTATGGATGTTTTAGCTTTCACGAGACCAAGAATTTCTCCATGGGAGAGGGAGGAGCCCTTCTGATCCGGGATCAGGAGCACGTGGAGGCTGCGGAGATCCTTCGGGAAAAGGGAACCAACCGGTCTAAGTTTTTCCGGGGACAGGTGGATAAATATACCTGGGTGGATCAGGGAAGCTCTTATCTGCCCAGCGATATGAATGCGGCCTATCTCTGGGCCCAACTGGAGGTGGCGGAGGAGATTACAAAGAATCGGATGGCTAGCTTCGCCCTCTACAGGCAGGAACTGGAGCCTCTGGAGAAGCAGGGGCTTTTGGATCTGCCGGTGATTCCCCGCGACTGCAAACACAATGCCCATATGTTTTACGTAAAGGCCAGGGATCTTAAGGAGCGGACAAAGCTTATCGCTTTCCTGAAGGAAAAGGGCGTGCAGGCAGTGTTCCACTATGTGCCTCTGCACACGGCGCCGGAGGGACAGCGTGTGGGCCGTTTTGTGGGAGAGGACCGCTTTACTACCAAAGAGAGCGAGCGGATCCTGCGGCTGCCCATGTACTATGGATTGAAAAAGGAGCAGGTTCAGTATGTTGCGGAAAAGGTCAGGGAATTCTATGGGAAATAGGAAAGAAGAGCGTGTGGGACTGTGGCTCTGTACAGGGCTGTTCTTTCTGCTGACCCTGGTTATGGTAAAGGTGGAGATGGGAAAGGGACATGAGGTCCTGCTGTACAGCGATTTTGCCACCCATTCCACCTGGGCTGTAGGAGAACTGCCAGATCCTCTGTATGATAAATTTTATGCCTATCCGGTGTGGCATTTTCTGGTAAGGGCTGTGAACCTGGTTCTTCCCCTTGGACGGGAGTGGGCGGGAGCCCTGGTGACTGCCTGTTTTATGGGAGTTACGGCGGCTGTCCTGTACCGGATTTTGTGGGGACAGCTGGGGGAAAGCCTTGGCTGGAAGCAGATGGTTCTGCTGGATCTGGGACTTTTGTTTCTCACGGCCCTCTATATGCCCTGGTTTAACCCGCAGGTGTATTTGGGACAGAGCAGCCCGACCATCTGGCACAATCCCACCAATATGGCGGTGAAGCCTGTGGCGCTTCTGGCCTTCTGGGGATTTGTCCGGTGCTATGAGCGATACCAGAAGATTTCCTGGAAGGCCCTGGGGGGACTTTCCGTCCTTCTTCTTCTGAGCTGCTTTATAAAGCCCTCCTTTATCCAGGGCTTTTTGCCTGCCGTGGTGGTGTTTCTCTTCCTGGAGTTACTCTGCACCCGGGGGGACAGCTTTTTCTTCAGCCTGAAAATGGCTCTGGCCTTTGTGCCAAGCGGCCTCTATTTTCTCTTCCAGTTTTTCTCTGTATTTGGCCAGGAGGCGGGAAGGGGAATAGGCATTGCACCCTTTGCGGTAATGCTGCTGGATACATCCCACCCGCTGATTTCCATGGTGCAGGCAGCGGCTTTTCCCCTGTTTGTGCTGTGGGTCCTTGGGGGAAAGCAGATTTGGAAGGATAAGCCGCTTTTGTTTTCCGTGATTTTTTATCTGGTATCCTTATTGGAATTTATCCTGCTTATTGAGGTGACAGAGCCGGCCTCTGGAAATTTTGAGTGGGCGTATCAGCTGGCCTTGTTTACCCTGTTTATTGTGACCGCCGTTCGGTTCTATCAGCGGACAGGAAAAGGGCGTGGGGTGCGGCTTTTGGGAAACGGACTTCTGCTTTACCATGTGGGCTCGGGAATTTATTATTACCTGTCGCTTCTGCTGTTCAATCCCCTGCAGTGCTGATTTCGACGCCTTGCAGACTGGAAATGGCAGAAGCATATAAGAAGGAAGAAAGAGGGAATAGGGAAAATGTCTGAAAATCAGGAACAGGAAATACAGAAGAAGCGAATCGCCGTTATCGGGGCCAATAGTTTCCAAAATCCTCTGATCCAAAAGGCCAGGGAGCTGGGCTATGAGACCC
Source organism: Lachnospiraceae bacterium (assembly GCA_022796795.1). Taxonomy (GTDB): domain Bacteria; phylum Bacillota; class Clostridia; order Lachnospirales; family Lachnospiraceae; genus RGIG4284. The sequence goes on from JAAWJI010000001.1 coordinate 57,330, forward strand.
ATGTGTTTGCCTGGCAGGACGGATCTGTGGGGGAACGAACAGCAGATTTTTTCTACCCCATCAGTATTGTGGAGCGGGATCAGATTCTGGAGAAATGCCAGGAGCTTCAGCCGGCTGCCATTGCCTCTATCGGTTCGGACCTGGCTATGCTGACGGTAAACTATGTGGCGGACCGCCTGGGGCTTCCGGGAAATTCCCTGGCCTGCACCCGTATGTCCACTAACAAATACCATATGCGCTGCGCCTTTCAGAGGGCCGGGGTACCTGTGCCCGGGTTTGTGCGGGTGGAGCCGGAAACAGCCATGGAAGAGGTGAAGAAGCAGGGTTTACGTCTTCCGGTGATCGTAAAGCCCACGGACCGGTCCGGCAGCCGGGGCATTACCCGTCTGGAGAGCTTAGAAGGTCTTGTGGAGGCTGTTAGGTTTGCGGCGGAGAATTCCTTTGAGGGCAGGGCCATTGTGGAGGAATGTATTCCGGGTGAGGAGTACAGCTGCGAGTGTATTTCCAGCCGGGGGATTCATCACTGCCTGACTATGACGCGGAAATACACCACAGGCGCGCCTCATTTCATTGAGACCGGCCATCTGCAGCCCTGCGGATTGTCTCCAGGGCAGATGGAGCGGGTGAAGCAGGCGGTTTTTGCAGGTCTTACTGCCCTGGAGGTGACTACGGGAGCCTCCCATGCGGAATTTATGGTGGATGAGGCCGGAGAGGTGCGTATCATTGAGATTGGAGCCCGCATGGGCGGAGACTGTATCGGCTCGGATCTGGTGCCTCTGTCCACAGGATACGACTATGTGCGCATGGTCCTTGACACGGCCCAGGGTCGGGAGCCGGACTTTACCCCTATTCGGGAGCCGGTGAAGGCAGCCTATATCCATTTTATATTCGGGGAGGAGGATCTTAAGCTTCTGGAGCGGTTTAGGCTTCAGGCTCCGGAGAAACTTCGCTTTGTAAGTCCCATAGAGCCCCTGGACAGAGGGCCTGTGGTGGACAGTTCTACCCGGTACGGATATTTTATTGCAACCTTTGACCATGTGGAGGAAAAGGAGGCGTTTGTGGGAAGATGAAGATATCTGTGAAGACCATCCTGGTTTTGCAGGCCGTGGTCATGCTCTATACCCTGTCCAGCGTGGCGGCCAAGCTTGCCGCCGGGCAGCCGCCCTTAAGCCAAGGCTTTCTCTTATTTTACGGGGTGGAGATTGTGCTTTTGGGAATTTATGCTCTGGCCTGGCAGCAGGTCATTAAGCATTGGGAGCTGTCGGTGGCCTATGCCAACCGGTCCATGGCCATTCTCTGGTCCCTGATCTGGGCGGTGGTGTTTTTTCGGGAATCCGTCACCATAAATAACATCATAGGAGTAGTCATTGTGTTCCTGGGCACAATGCTGGTAAATCAGAATGATGAATAAATATATGATCTTATTGCTGTTGTCTGTGTTGGTGGCCGCTTTCTCCCAGATTCTGCTGAAAAAAAGCGCCCGAATCACATATGACAATGTAATCCGGGAGTATGTGAATCCGTATGTGATTGTGGGATATGCCATGATGGTGGGATCTACTCTTCTGACCGTGGCTGCCTACACGGGCCTGGACTATAAAAACGGGCCTGTTATTGAGGCCCTGGGATTTCCCCTGGTTATGGTTCTGGGCAGAGTCTATTTTGGGGAAAAGCTTACCCCCAAAAAGCTGTTGGGAAACGCCCTGATTTTAGTGGGAATTCTGGTCTTCTACAGCTGAGGGAGACAGATTTTTTGTGGTTTCCCGAATGGTGTACTGGGGGGCATTGTTGATGCTGATGTAGATGCGGCCAATGTATTCGCCAATAAGTCCCAGCATGACCAGAATAAGCCCGCCCAGAAAGAAAATGGAAGCGATGATGGAGCTCCATCCCATCTCAATGGTGGGATCCACAAATTTGCGGACGACCACATAGATTCCGTAGCAGAAGCCTAAGAATGCAGATCCGGTGCCGCAGAAGGTGGCAATGCGCAGGGGTTTTACGGAGAAGGCGGTAAAGCCGTTGAACCACAGGGCAATAAGCTTTTGAAAGGTATAGCCCGATTCCCCCACCATACGGTTGTGGTGGGTCACAGGCACATTGGCAATATGGGTAGTGGCCCGGAAGATCAGGCCCTCAATGTAGGGATAGGCATTTTCGTAGCGCAGGATCTCATCTACAATAAACCGGCGCATGATGAAATAGCTGGTAACCTTCAGGCCTTTGGGCTTTCCGATCAGGCTCTCGGTCATGCGCTCATTCATCCAGGTGCCGAAATTGCGAAAGGCGCTGTGCATCTTGTGCTCGTAGGAGGCATAGACCACGTCCCAGCCCTCGGCCAGCTTGTCCACCAGGGTGAACAGCTCGCAGGCAGGGGTCTGTCCGTCATCGTCCAGGGAAATCACCAGATCGCCGCTGCTGTGCCGGTATCCGGCCATAAGAGCAGCGTGCTGGCCAAAGTTTTTTGCCAGATGGATGCCGGTGACGCAGGGATACTGCCTGGCCAGTTCCCTGATTTTCGTCCAGACCAGGTCCGGGGAACAGTCGTTGACCAGCAGAATTTCATAGGTGTATTCCGGGCGCTGCCTCATGGTATCCATGATCTGATCCGTGACGATTTCAATGGTGGTTTCCGAGCCGTAGCAGGGAATGACGAAGGAAAGCTTGCACATAAAAGGTCCTTTCTTGGGCCTGGTTCCCAGGTGGAACAGGCTGAAATCATACTGTGAACAGTATACAGGGTTTCTCGGAATTTAGCAATCGAAACTTGTCGGCAAAGCTCCTCCAGACTTTACAGCGGCTGTTTCCCCATCCGCCCGGCGAATTTTAAATGGATTTGTAAATGTGACTGTCCCCGGAGCGGGCAATAACGCCTTGTATGATTTTATGACAGAATGGAGAAAATAAGATGCAGAAATTAGTAAAACAGATTTTAAAATTCGGAGTGGTAGGCGCCCTCTGTTTCGTCATTGACTATGGTATTATGGTGGCTCTCATCGAGCTGTGCAATATGAATGAGGTTCTGTCTGCCGGGATTTCCTTCTCTGTTTCCGTGGTGGTCAATTATATTTTAAGCATTACCATGGTCTTTGAGGTGGATAAGAAGGCCAATCAGGCGGGGCAGTTTTTCATCTTCCTGGTACTTAGCATAATCGGGCTTGGGATCAATGAGCTGCTTATGTGGGTGGGAATTGCCTGGCTCAGCCCCTACATGGAGCGGGCCTATATGCTGGTGAAAATATTTGCCACTGGGGTGGTCATGGTATACAATTTTATAACCCGAAAAATTTTTATTGAGAAGCATGAAAAGTGACAGGCGCTTTGTCTGGGAAAAGAAAGGCATAATGAGAGGAAAACGTTTTTGGTTATTGGTGAATCTGATACTGCTTATGGGGGTTGTGGGAGGCATGACATACGGACCGCTCCGCAAGGGAGAGGTTTCCTATGCATTGGCGGAACAACAGCGCCTGGAGGAGGTGCGGCAAAGCTGCGAGCGCACCGCGGATAATATTCTCACAGATCTGCGGTTTAACCAGGTGAGTCTGGTACAGGATACGGCCACGGCCACCTTTTACCTTCCTCTGAATATGGAGGAGAAGGCCTGGGAACCTGGGGAGTTTACCAGCGGACAGCCAGATGTGGAGCTTTTGTTTGAGCGGGCCTTTGCCCAGGAGGACAAACAGACTGCCATCCGAGAGGGTACCCGGTATGAATTTCTGGCGGTGCAGGGAAATCGCTACCGTTCCTATTATCTGGTGTTTACAGGCCTTCCTATTGTGAGTATTGAGACAACGGAGACGGCGGAGACAGAGATCTTTGGGGGAACCGTTCGTTTCTGGGATGCGGATACAAAGTATGACTGGGCCTATTCCAATATTCTGGAGGCCCATATTCGGGGAAATACCAGCCGCCTCTACCCCAAGAAGGGGTATAAGCTTACCCTGAAAAAGCAGGATCGGGAAGGGAATGTGGTGAAGGATCAGCGGGCCCTCTTTGGGCTTCGGGAGGACGACGAATATATTTTGACCGCTATGTACACGGACAGTTTGAAAATTCGGGACAATCTCTGCGCTCAGATTTGGGAGGGCATGGGAGCCAAAAAGGAGGAGTTTCCGGATATGCGTCTGGGAACCCGGGGAACCTATGTAGAGCTGTTTTTTAACGGAGAATACTGGGGCCTCTATCTGCTCATGGAGCCGGTGGATTCCAAACAGCTGGACCTGAATAAAGAGGGGGGAAAGGGTCCTGTGGAATACGCCTACAAATCCTCCATACCGGGAGGCAGCACGGCGGAAGAGCTTTCTCTGAATACCCAGTGGGGGGAGGAGCTGGACGGCTATAAGCTAAAAGGCAGCTATGGGGAGATTACACAGGAAACCTGGCAGCCTCTTCTGGATTATATCGGCTGGAAAAACGAAGAGGAGGATCCTGTATTTGCAAAAAAGGCCGAGGAAATGGTGGATCCGGATAACATGATGCAGATGTGGACCTATCTGCAGGCTGTCATGGGAATTGACAACCGGGTAAAAAACATGTATTATGTGACAAAATATACAAAAGATGGATACCGTATGTACCTGGCGCCCTGGGACATGGATCTGACCCTGGGGGATACCCTGCAGGATTCCAGGGATGAGTACCCCTGGGATGTGGGCCAGAATCCTCTCATCTACCGGGAGCGGATCAATTTTGAGCCGGGAGATAGGATGATCTGGACGGACGCTGCAGACGCAAGAGACCGGGTGACTTCCATCTGGGAGAAAGCCCGGCAGGGCGTATTGTCAAAGGAGTCGCTTATCAGTGCAGTGGATGTTTTACGCCATCAGGTCCAAGATTCCGGCGCCCTGGCCAGGGATGGCTTTCGTTGGCCCAGGAGCAAGCACGGAGAGGATTACGAGAAGCTAAAGACCCTTCTCTGCTACCGTATGGAGCTTCTGGACACGTATTTTTATGGAAATGTGGAGGAGTATCTGGAGCTGGGATACCAGTAAGAGGCTTTTGTGGAACAAGAGGAAGGATGGGTATGGATTATAGAAACGAGTTGAAATACCTGGTGACAGCGCCCCAGATTGCGCTGCTGCAAAACAGGGTTTCCCATTTGATGCAGCTGGATTCCCATGCTGGGGAAGCGGGGATTTACAATATTCGAAGTCTGTATTTTGATGATTGCTTTGACACCTATATGCTGGAAAATGAGATGGGTACAGATCCCAGGGAGAAATTTCGGATCCGGATTTATAATGGCAGTCCGGAACGGATTTCTCTGGAGCTGAAGAAAAAGGACCACGGCATGACCCAAAAGCTGTCCTGTCCCCTTACCAGGGAACAGTGCCAGGAGCTGATGCAGGGACGGCTTTTGCCAGTTAGCACAGAATATCCGCCGGTTTTGCAAAAGCTTCTGCTTCTTATGCGCACCCGGAGACTGAGGCCAAAGGTCATTGTGGAGTATGACCGGGTTCCCTACGTGGAGCGCAGGGGAAATGTGCGGGTGACCCTGGATCAGAATATTGCATCCTCCGGGGAAATCCACCGGTTTTTGGAGCCGCAGGTGGCCAAGAGGCCCATTCTGCCTGCGGGACAGCATATTTTAGAGGTAAAGTATGACGAGTTTCTGCCGGATTATATCCGGGGGAACCTGCAGCTGAAGAATCTGCGCCAGACAGCGTTTTCCAAATATTACCTGTGCAGGAAATATGGGAGAAGCGGCGGTGTACAGCGGATTCTGGGAGGCGGTCAGCGGCTTGTGTAAGTGTGAACGGAACGGCTGGACTTATTTGTGAAAAGGCCCGTAAAGGGGAGTATGGCAGTTTACAGGAGGAGAAAAATGAATTTTCAGGACGTATTTAAAAAATCATTTTTGGAAGGATTTACCAGCATGGATATCTCTGCGGGGAGGGTGATGGCAGCCTTTGCGGTCACCTGCGCCCTGGCCCTTTACATTTTTATTATCTACCGGGTCATGACCCGCAAATCCTTTTATTCCAAAAGCTTTAATGTGGCGCTGGCAGCTCTGTCTGTGATCACAGCAGCCATTATTCTGGCTATGCAGTCGAACCTGGTGATTTCCTTAGGTATGGTGGGAGCCCTTTCTATTATCCGTTTTCGCACAGCCATCAAGGATCCCATGGATCTTGTCTTTCTGTTCTGGTCTATCAGCGTGGGAATTATCTGCGGGGCAGGCCTTTATGAGGTGGCGGTGCTGACCAGTTTGGTGGTGACGGCTCTGATTCTGGTGCTGGAAAATCTGCCGGTTTCCCGGGCGCCCATGATGCTGGTGGTAAATTTGGGCAGCCCCGACCAGGAGGAGGCTCTTTTGGATCAGGTGAGAGAGTACAGTCGCTTTCCCCGTGTGAAATCCAGAAATATTTCAGGCGGGAAGCTTGATATGGTCATTGAGGTGCGAGTGAAAAAAGAGGCGGAGCTGGCAAAGACTGTGTCGGAGCTTGAGGGCGTGGAGTCTGTGGCCCTGATTTCCCATGACGGAGAGGTGACCTTCTAAAGAAAACGCATGCCCAAGAGGCGGGGCATGGATAGAAAATGGGGGATGCTATGAGTAGGATTGGCAGTCTTTTGGGGCGGGGTGTCCGTTATGTGCGGACATACGGAGTCCCGCAGCTTTATCGGAAAATACAGGAGCGAAGGAAGCTGGACAGCCTGGAGAGGCCTTACCAGCAATGGCTTAAGGCTCAGCAGCCCAGTCAGGAGGAGCAAAGGGCCCAGAGGGAAGCCGGGTTTTCCAGGCGTCCGCGGATCAGTATTCTGGTGCCGGCCTATGAGACTCCCTGTGAGTTTCTGCGCCAGCTGGTAGATTCGGTATGCGCTCAGACCTATGAAAACTGGGAGCTGTGTATCGCAGACGGAAGCCAAAGTTCTCAGGTGGAGGACACGCTTTCTGTTTATCTGGAACGGGACAGTCGGATTCGGTATCAGCGTCTGGGACAGAACCGGGGGATTTCTGCCAATACCAACGCGGCGCTTGCCATGGCGGAGGGGGAGTATATAGGTCTTTTGGATCATGACGACCTGCTATTTCCCCAGACCTTGTACGAGGTGGTCCGGGCCTTGGAGGCCAATCCGGGCGCAAGGGCGGTCTACACCGATGAGGATAAGATAAGCTTTGATCAGACGCGGCATTTTCAGCCTCATTTTAAACCAGACTTTAATCTGGAGCTTCTGCGGAGCAACAATTATATCTGTCACTTCTTTGTGGTGGAACGAAAGCTTGCCCAAGAGGCGGGAGGATTTAACTCTGCTTTTGACGGCGCCCAGGACTATGACTTTATCCTGCGCTGCGGGGAGCGGGCAGGGCAGATGGTGCATATCCCCAAGATCCTCTATTCCTGGAGGAGTCACGCCTCCTCTACGGCGGCGGACCCGGAGAGCAAGCGCTACGCCTATGAGGCGGGAAAGCGGGCGGTGGAGGCTCATCTTTGGAGGCAGGGCATAGAAGCAGCCGTGCTGGATACGGCCAATTACGGCTTTTACCGGGTGAAATACGGGCGGGACAGGGAGCGCTCACAGGGCCCCAGGAAGGCTAGAATGCCGGTCTTAATAAATTCTTTTGAAAATATTCATGGACAAAAGGGAATAAAAGTTGTATATTATGATAAGGCATGTAATAATATCGTAACATTTCCGAAAAAGGATGTAACAGATGGTTATGTGCTTTTTACGTGTGTCAGGAGAGGACGAGCCGAGAGAGGATTTTTAGAGGAATTGAAATCTGTGTGCGACAGACCGGAAGTGGGCCTTGCCTGCGCCCGGGTGTATGACTCCAGGGGGCGTCTGTCTCATGAGGTGGAGATGGCCGGGGTGCGCAGCCCCTTTTCTCTTTCTGTAAAGGGTTTGCGGCGGGGATATCTGGGATACTTTCACCGGGCTTGCCTGCAGCAGGAGATTTTGGGGATCACGGATTGTTTTTTCATGCGGGCGGAACTTTTTTCCAGGCTTGCGCGTCTATATAGGGAGGAGTCCTGTAAGGAGACCGGGCTTACTGTGGACTGGCTGGCAGAAAAGGTGAGAAGCATGGGCTTTTGGGTGGTATATGACCCCTGGGCGGTGTTAAATGAGGGAAAATAAGCATGTGTCCGTTGTGATTCCCAATTACAACGGGATTCAATATATGGAAGTCTGCCTGGAGGCGCTGGCGCAGCAGCTTCCACCGGAGCAGATCATTGTGGTGGACAACGGGTCCACGGACGGAAGCCGGGAATGGGTGGCCAGGCATTGGCCTGAGGTGCGGCTTATCTGTCTGGATCAAAACTACGGCTTTTGCCGCGGGGTCAATGAGGGAATCCGGGCTGCGGATACGTCCTACGTGATTTTGCTGAATAATGATACCAAGGTCTGTCCCGGGTTTGTCCGGGCTCTGGAGGAGGCCTTGATGGCCGACGCGGGCGCTTTTTCTGCAGGGGCCAAGATGCTCCAGTATGACCGGCCGGACCGGATTGACGACGCAGGCAACCTGTACTGCGCCTTGGGCTGGGCTTTTGCCCGGGGAAAGGACAAGCCGGCAAGCTTGTATGAGAAGCCGGAGCAGGTCTTTGCCGCCTGCGCCGGGGCTGCTATTTACCGCAGAGGAGCCCTGGAACAGCTGGGATTTTTTGACGAGAAACACTTTGCCTACCTGGAGGATATGGATGTGGGCTACCGGGCCAGAATCCACGGATGGCGCAATCTCTACGAGCCCCGGGCAAAGGTGTACCATGTGGGAAGCGGGACCAGCGGCTCCAGGTACAATGAGTTTAAGGTGTTTTACAGCACCCGCAATAATATTTATCTGATTTACAAAAATATGCCCTGGCTGCAGATTGGGTTGAACCTGCCCTTTCTGTTGGCCGGTTTTGGAATAAAATATCTGTTTTTTGTCCGCAGAGGATTGGGGAAAACCTATGGGAAGGGCCTGATGGCCGGCTTCTCTCTCTGCCGCAGACAGGCAAAGGTAAAGTTTTGTTGGAAAAACCTTCCCAACTATGGTAAAATTCAAGTAGCGTTGTGGAGGAACCTTGGAAAGAGACTTGGGTGACTGGGTTTGATTAAGGATAATCAACGGCATTTTAACCGTCTGCATGTGGTGATTGACGGTCTGGTGATCATAATTTCATATCTGGCATCCTGGTTTATCGTGTTTAAGATTCAGGGAGCAATCACAGGCCTCTCCTTTCAACAGTATGCGGAGATGCTGCTTTTGGTGGTGCCGGTTTACCTGATTCTGTACATGGCCTTTAATCTGTACACGGCAAAACGGGTGCAGGGACGTCGGCTGGAGCTGGGACGCATTGTCCAGGCCAATTCCATCGGGCTTTTAATTTTTCTGGGATCCATGTATTTGGTCCGGGGAGATTTTATAGAGTTTACCAACAACTTTTCCCGTCCCATGCTGATCTACTTTTATGTGATTAACATTGCGCTGGAATCCATTGTGCGCAATATTATCCGTCTGATGCTGACCAGCATGCGCCAGCGGGGCTTCAATCTGAAGCATATTATTCTGGTGGGCTACAGCCGGGCGGCAGAGGAATTCATAGACCGGCTCAAGGTGAACCCGGAGTGGGGCTATGAGGTGCTGGGCCTTCTGGACGACAACGTGGAGCCTGGAGTAAAGTATCGGGGAATCGAGGTGATCGGACGGACCGAGGAGCTGGGAGAGCTTTTGGAGATTCACCAGTTGGACGAGATCGCCATTACCCTGGGACTGAACGAGTATTCCAAGCTTGAGCATATTGTGGCGGTATGCGAGAAATCTGGCGTGCATACAAAGTTTATTCCGGATTATAATAATATTATTCCCACCAGGCCCTATACGGAGGACCTGCTGGGACTTCCTGTTATCAATATCCGTCATGTGCCTCTGACCAATACTTTCAATGCCATGGTAAAACGGTGCATGGATATTGTGGGTTCCATTGTGGCTATTATTCTGTTTTCACCCTTTATGGCCGTGGCAGCCATAGCCGTAAAGGTAACTTCCCCCGGCCCCCTGATCTACAAGCAGGAGCGGGTGGGACTGCACAACGAGACCTTTCAGATGTATAAGTTTCGTTCCATGGAGGTACAGTCTCCCAAAAAGGAGCGGGGCGCCTGGACGGTTCCCGGAGATCCCCGGGTAACCACGGTGGGGCGGATTATCCGCCGCACCAGTATTGACGAGATGCCTCAGTTTTTTAATATCCTCAAGGGGGATATGAGCTTGGTAGGTCCCAGGCCGGAGCGTCCGTTTTTTGTGGAAAAATTCCGGGAGGAGATTCCCAGATATATGATTAAACATCAGGTACGGCCGGGTATGACCGGCTGGGCCCAGATCAACGGGTACCGGGGCAATACGTCGATCCGCAAACGAATCGATCACGATCTTTATTATATTGAAAACTGGTCCGTAGGCTTTGACATTAAGATCATATTTTTGACATTCTTCAAGGGATTTATCAATAAAAATGCTTATTAGTCAATAGGGAAGGGGTATTTTATGGCGACCAATACAAAAGGGAAACAGAAAGGAAAAAAGACGGCGGGGAAAAAACGGCGGAAACGGATGGTTCTGGTTTTGATAGCAGAGGCCTTTCTGCTGGTGATTCTGGTGGGCGGTCTTTGGATGGTGAGCAAGCTTGGCAAAATTCAGAGAGACGAGCTGGACAATGTGCAGATGAACGAGGATATTTCCGTGGAGAGCCAGGAGGTCATGAAGGGCTACACCACCATTGCGCTTTTCGGCATTGACCGCAGAATGAAGACAGGGGGCACCGGTATGGGCGCAGGAAACCGCAGCGATACCATCATTATTGCCAACATTAACAATGAGACCGGCGTGGTGAAGATGGCTTCCGTATACCGGGATACCTATCTGAACCTGGCCAATGATAAGTATAACAAGTGCAACAGCGCCTATTCTCTGGGAGGACCAGATCAGGCGGTACAGATGCTGAATATGAACCTGGATTTGAATATTCAATACTATGTCAGCGTGGACTGGCTGGCCCTGATCAATACCATTGATCTGTTGGGCGGCATTGAGCTTGATGTAGACGACAGCGAGTGGGGCTTTGTCAACGACTATATTCTGGAGACTGCCTATGAGTCCGGAGTAAATACCAGCCTTCTGGAGGGACCGGGACTGCAGACACTGGACGGCGTGCAGGCTACGGCATTTTGCAGGATCCGTCAGACCAAGGGAGACGACTATAAGAGAACGGAGCGCCAGAGGGAAGTGCTGACGCTCATTGCCAACAAGGCCAAGAAGGCAGGCATCACCCAGATGGTGAGCATTGTGGACGAGGTATTTCCCCGCATGATGTCTAATTTTACATCGGCGGATTTGATCGGCCAGGCTTCACGGGCAATGTCCTATGAGATTGGCGAGACGGCAGGGTTCCCCTTTGAAAAGACGTCTATGGATCTGGGAAAGGGCTATGGCGACTGTGTTATTCCTATTGATTTGGAAGAAAATGTAAAAGAGCTGCATCGGTTCCTGTTTGACGAGGAGGACTACTATCCCTCTCCCACAGTAATCAAGATCAGTGATAAAATCAAGGCGGATACCGGCATCACCGGAGAAGAATAAGCATTCGGTGGGAAGGCGCAACAGGATATGGACGGGGTATTTCAGGTGCCTCGTCCATTTTTGAAGATATTCCTGTTTCTGTAAGGCGCTGACCGGACAGGGAAATACGGAAGGCGAAAAAGGGAGGAAGCCTGCAAAACTGTTTGGAAGCAGGCGCGGGAGAAAAGAGGAATCTATGACAGTTGATGTGGTGATCCCGGTTTATAAGCCTGGGAAAAAGCTGGAGAAGCTTCTGACCATGCTGGCAGGACAGAGCGTGCCTCCGGGAGAAATTATTTTGATGAATACCGGGGAGGTGACCTTTCCCAAGAGGCTGCTTCACATTCATCCCCACACCCGCCTGTACCAGGTGGAGACGGAGGAATTTGATCATGGGGGGACCAGAAAGCAGGCGGCCGGGTATTCCAGGGCGGATTATCTCCTGTATATGACCCAGGACGCGGTTCCCGCCGACACGCTTCTGGTGGAGCGGCTTCTGGAAAGCTTTGCGGATCCGCAGGTAAAAGCAGCTTACGCCAGACAGCTGCCGGAAGAAGGCTGCCGGGAGCTGGAGCGCTATACACGAAACTTTAACTATCCTTCCCGGAGTCGGGTAAAGACAAGGGAGGATCTTAAGGAACTTGGCATAAAAGCCTTTTTCTGCTCCAATGTATGCGCCATGTATGAAAAAAAGACCTTTGAGGAATTGGGGGGATTTGTGACGCATACCATTTTTAATGAGGATATGATCTACGGAGGAGGGCTTTTGCAGGCCGGATATGCCATTGCCTATGCGGCAGAGGCTCAGGTCATTCACTCACATAACTATACGGCTATGCAGCAGTTTCACCGAAACTTTGATCTGGCCGTATCCCAGGCAGAGCACCCGGAAGTTTTCGGCGGCGTCCGTTCCGAGAGCGAGGGGATCCGCATGGTAAAAAACACGGCAAGACACTGTATCCGGATCCGAAAGCCCTGGCTCATCCTTACTCTGGTGGTGCACAGCGGCTGTAAATATGCGGGATACTGGCTGGGAAAACGGTATAAAAAGCTTCCCAGGCGGGCGGTGTTGTTTTGTACCATGAGTCCGGGATACTTTACATGACAAAACTTTTGCATGGAACATTTGAATTTACATCACGTTGAAAGAGGAGGATAAAACCATGTGTGGTATTGTAGGATATATCGGCGGGGAGCAGGCGGCTCCCATTTTGCTGGACGGTTTGGCTAAGCTTGAGTATCGGGGATATGATTCCGCGGGGATTGCGGTTTATAATGGAGAAGAGATCCGGATGGTCAAGTCCATGGGACGTCTGAAGGTGTTAAACGAACTCACCCACGACGGAGCCACTCTGCCTGGCACGGCAGGCATTGGCCATACCCGCTGGGCCACCCATGGAGCGCCCTCAGATACCAACGCCCATCCTCATTTCAATGAGACAGGTTCCATTGTGGTGGTACATAATGGGATTATAGAAAATTACCAGAAGCTTAAACAAAAGCTTATCCGTCGGGGTTACGAGTTCCGCTCGGAGACGGACACAGAGGTGGTGGCTCATCTTCTGGATTATTACTACAAGGGCAATCCTCTGGAGGCCATTACCCGTATGATGCATCAGGTGGAGGGCTCTTACGCCTTTGGCATTATGTTTCAGGACCATCCGGGGGAAATCTATGCGGTGCGCAAGGATAGTCCCCTGATCGTAGGCCATGCGGAAAAGGGAAGCCTGATTGCCTCGGATGTGCCGGCTGTGCTTAAGTATACACGCAGCGTTTATTTTATTGAGAATGAAGAGATTGTGAGACTGACTCAGGATGAGATGGTTTTCTACAATATTGATGAGGAAGAGATCGACAAGGAGCCGGTGACCATTGAGTGGGATGTAAACGCAGCCGAAAAGGGCGGCTATGAGCATTTCATGCTGAAGGAAATGTATGAGCAGCCCAAGGTGGTCCGGGATACCTTTAGTCCCCGGTTAAAGAATGGGGATGTGGTCATTGAGGAGCTGGGCATGAGCGATGAGGAGATCCGGGAGGTTCGCAAACTGTACATTGTGGCCTGCGGATCCGCCTATCACACGGGCATGACCTGTAAATATGTGTTTGAGGGGCTTGCACGGATTCCCGTGGAGGTGGATCTGGCTTCAGAATTCCGCTACCGCAATCCCATTCTGGATGAGCATACCCTGGTGATCATTGTGAGCCAGTCCGGGGAGACTGCGGATTCCCTGGCGGCTCTGCGGGAGGTAAAGAAGCGGGGCGTGAGGGTACTGGGAATTGTCAATGTGGTGGGAAGCTCCATTGCCCGGGAGGCGGACAACGTAATGTACACCTGGGCGGGGCCGGAGATTGCCGTGGCTACCACCAAGGCCTACAGTACCCAGCTGATCGCCCAGTATCTGCTGGCTTTAAAGTTTGCAAAGGTGCGGGGAACCATTTCGGATGTGGAATTTGCAGGTATGCTGGAGGACATGGAGCGGCTGCCGGAACAGATGGAAATGCTTTTGTCCAACAAGGAGCGGGTACAACGATTTGCCAACCGGTATCTGGCGGCCCGGGATGTGTTCTTTATCGGCCGGGGCATTGATTATGCCATTTCCATGGAGAGCTCCCTGAAGTTAAAGGAGATTTCCTATATTCATTCCGAGGCCTACGCGGCGGGGGAACTGAAGCACGGCACCATTTCTCTTATTGAGGAGGGAACCCTGGTGGCTGCGGTGCTGACTCAGGAGGATCTCTTTAAAAAGACCATCAGCAATATGCTGGAGGTGAAAACCCGGGGAGCCTGCGTCCTGGCTGTGACGCAGGTGGGAAATACAGAGGTGGAAAAGGCGGCGGATTACGTGATTTATATTCCCAAGACCAACCGGTATTTTACGAATTCCCTGGCTATAATCCCCCTGCAGCTCTTTGCCTACTATGTGTCCATCGGCAAGGGCTGCGATGTGGATAAGCCCAGGAATCTGGCAAAGTCCGTGACTGTAGAATAGGAGACGGATTATGATGAAGCTGTATCTGTGTCCGGACTGCAGGAAGCTTGTGCTGGCATCACGCCGCGCATCTGTGGACTGCGCCCGGTGTGGGAGAAAGGATCTGCCTCTCACCCGCTTAAGCTTTCTGGAATATTCCGGAATGAGCGAGGAAAAGAGACAGGAATATGCGGATTTCTGGGCAAAAAAATTAGGAGAGAGGAATCGCTGAGCGCATAGGCAGCGTACTTGCGCAGGGCAGCAGGGTGTGTATGGGATATCAGGAAGAGCAAGTGGAAGGGACGAAAATCCAAAGAGGAGGCTTTCGCAGGCAGGAGGAAGAACAGGAACGGGTACTGCTGGCAGCTGTGGGAAGGGACGCAAGGAAAATGGAAGAATCTCTTCGGGAGCTTCAGGAGCTGGCCGAGACAGCGGGAGCGCTGGCTGTGGGGAAGGTGATACAGCTGCGGGATGCGGTTCACCCGGGCGCCTATATGGGGTCCGGAAAGATCAGGGAGGTGCGGGAGCTTCTGGAAGAGACCGGGGCCACGGGAATCATCTGCGATGATGAGCTGTCCCCGGCCCAGCTTCGGAACCTGGAGCTGTCTCTGGAGACAAAGGTCATGGACCGGACGCTGCTGATTCTGGATATCTTTGCCCAGAGGGCGGTGACCAGCGAGGGTAAGCTGCAGGTGGAGCTGGCCCAGCTTCGCTACCGCCTGACCAGGCTGGTGGGACTTGGAAAATCCCTGTCCCGTCTGGGAGGCGGCATCGGCACCCGGGGACCGGGAGAGAAAAAGCTTGAGATGGACCGGCGCTATATTAAGAACCGGATCGCCCAGCTGAACCGGGAGCTAAAAGAGCTGAATCAGCACCGACAGGTGATACGCAGCCGCCGTACGGAACAGAGGCTGCCGGTGGCGGCCATTGTGGGCTATACCAATGCGGGAAAATCCAGTCTCTTAAACCGTCTCACAGGAGCCCGGGTTCTTTCCGAGGACAAGCTGTTTGCCACCCTGGATCCCACCACCCGGCGGCTGTGTCTGGAGAGCGGCCAGGAGCTTTTGCTCACCGACACGGTGGGATTTATCCGCAAGCTTCCTCATCATCTCATCGAAGCCTTTCAGAGCACCCTGGAGGAGGCAAAATATGCGGATATTCTCATTCATGTGGTGGACGCTTCCAATGCCGACGCAGAGAATCAGATGGGGACGGTCTATGAGACTTTGCGGAAGCTGCAGGTGACAAACAAGACGGTGGTGACCCTGTTTAATAAACAGGACAAGCTTGCAGAGCCAGTGCTGTTGCGGGATTTCCAGGCAGATAGAAGCCTTCAAATCTCCGTGAAAACCGGACAGGGGCTGGAGGAGCTTTTGAAGGCCCTGGAGGAAATTCTTCTGGAAAGCCAGGTTTATCTGGAGCGCCTGTTTCCCTACGGGGAGGCTGGGGCCATTGCCCAGATTCGAAAATACGGGACCCTTTTGTCTGAGAGCTATGAGGCGGAAGGAATCCATGTGAAGGCCTATGTGCCCAGAGCCCTGTACGGGCAGTTATGCTAATTAAAAAATTTGTGTGCCAGGATGCCCGGAGAACACGGGCAAGGAGGAGGAATCACCATGATTGATAAATTGATAGAGAAAATTCAGAAGACGGGAGCACCCATTGTGGCAGGCCTGGACCCTATGCTGTCTTATGTGCCGGAGCAGGTGCAGAAAAAGGCTTTTGCCCAGTATGGGGAGACTCTGCAGGGAGCCGCGGAGGCCATCTGGCAGTTTAACAGGGAGATCGTGGACCAGATCTGGGATCTGATTCCGGCGGTAAAGCCTCAGATCGCCATGTATGAACAGTTCGGCGTGGAAGGGTTAATCGCCTACAAAAAGACTGTGGATTATTGCAAGGACAAGGGGCTTGTGGTCATCGGTGATGTGAAACGGGGAGATATTGGCTCTACCTCGGCCGCCTATGCGGTAGGTCATCTGGGGCATGTACAGGTGGGAAGCAAGGTTTACGCGCCCTTTGACGAGGACTTTGCCACCGTCAATCCCTATCTGGGAAGCGATGGGGTGAAACCCTTTCTTGAAGTTTGCAAGGAGGAGAAAAAGGGCCTGTTTATTTTGGTCAAGACCTCCAATCCATCCAGTGGGGAATTTCAGGACCGTCTCATAGATGGAAAGCCTTTGTATGAGCTGGTGGGGGAGAAGGTGGCCCAGTGGGGAGAAGAGCACATGGGCAGCCGCTACAGCTACATTGGAGCCGTGGTGGGCGCCACATATCCGGAAATGGGGAAAGCTTTGCGGAAAATCATGCCCAGAACCTGGATTCTGGTGCCTGGATATGGGGCCCAGGGAGGCCAGGGGAAAGATCTGGTGCACTTCTTTGATCAGGACGGTCTGGGAGCCATTGTCAATTCCTCCCGGGGGATTATTGCGGCCTATAAGCAGGAGAAATACGCAAAATTCGGACCAGAGCATTTCGGGGAGGCTTCCCGGGCAGCCGTGGAGGATATGATTCAGGATATTCGTTTGGCGCTGGGATGAGAAACGGATAGAACAGGATTGTGTTTGATTGAGGAGAATAGGGGAATGGGAAAATACAGGGAAACCGTAAAAGTGACAGAGCAGACGGAACTGTCTGCAGGCATTTTCAGTCTGTGGATCGAGACAAGAGAGATTGCGGGAGCGGCCCGTGCAGGGCAGTTTCTCTCTCTCTACAGCCGGGACGAGAGCCGCATGCTGCCCCGGCCTATCAGCATCTGCGCCATAGACCGGGAGAGGAACCGTCTGCGCCTGGTTTATCGGGTGGCAGGGGCGGGAACCAAAGAGTTTTCCTCCCTGAAGGCAGGGGATACGCTGGAGGTAGTGGGACCTCTGGGAAACGGATTTCCCCTGGGAAAACAAAAGGCGCTTCTCATTGGAGGAGGCATTGGAATCCCACCTATGGTAGAGCTGGGCAGGGAGCTGAACTGTGAGAAGGCTTTTGTCATGGGCTACCGCACAGAAGACCGGTTCCTGGGCGAAGAGCTGGAAGAGCTGGGGCAAGTGTACTATGCCACGGAGGACGGAAGCTACGGTGTAAAGGGAAATGTGTTGGACGCTATTCGGGAATATGAGCTGGAGGCGGACGTCCTCTATGCCTGCGGCCCCACTCCCATGCTGCGGGCCCTGCAGGACTATGCCAGGGAAAAGGGGATTACCTGTTATCTTTCCCTGGAGGAGCGCATGGCCTGCGGCATCGGCGCCTGTTTGGCCTGCGTGTGCAAATCCATGGATGTGGATGCGCATACCTATGTGAAAAATAAGCGGATCTGCAAGGAAGGGCCGGTGTTTGAAGGCAAAGAGGTGGATTTAAGTCCCTGGCTTCCCCAGAAGACAGACAAACAGAAAGCAGTGGAAGAGGAGAAGGAGGTGCGCCCATGAACACAAAGGTAACGCTGGCAGGCGTAGAGCTGAAGAATCCGGTTATGACAGCCTCCGGGACCTTTGGTTCCGGAGGAGAATACAGTGAGTTTTTTGATCTGAGTGCTCTGGGCGCTGTGGTGACAAAGGGCGTGGCAAGCGTGCCCTGGCCGGGAAACCCTGCGCCGCGGATTGCGGAGACGAGAGGCGGTATGCTCAACGCCATCGGCTTGCAAAATCCCGGGGTAGAGGTGTTTGTAAAGCGGGATCTGCCCTTTCTTCGCCAGTTTGACACACGAATTATTGTGAATGTCTGCGGAAAGACTGTGGAAGACTATTGTCAGGTGGTAGAGCGTTTGGGGGAAGAGCCGGTGGATATTCTGGAGATCAATGTGTCCTGTCCCAATGTAAAGGAAGGAGGCATTGCTTTCGGCCAGGATCCCAAGGCCCTGGAGTCCATTACCCGCCAGGTAAAAAAGTACGCCCGCCAGCCGGTGATTATGAAGCTGAGCCCCAATGTGACGGATATTACGGAGATGGCAAGGGCTGCGGAGGCCGGTGGCGCGGATGTATTGTCTCTCATCAATACCCTTACCGGCATGAAAATTGATATCCACCGAAGAACCTTTTCCATAGCAAACCGCACTGGAGGCATGTCCGGACCAGCGGTAAAGCCGGTGGCCCTGCGCATGGTATACCAGACAGCCCAGGCTGTCAAGCTTCCTATTATCGGTATGGGAGGCATCTGCAGCGGGGAGGACGCCATGGAATTTATACTGGCAGGAGCCACGGCAGTGGCAGTGGGCACAGCCAGCTTCCGCAATCCCTGCGCGGCCAAGGAGACGGCGGAGGGAATCCAGGCGTATATGGAGACCTATGGCATAGAGGACATCCGGGAGTTGATTGGGGCGGTGCGGTAGAGCTTGCCTGGAAACTTAACATTGAAACCCAGCGGTTTTTATGGTAAACTAAGAAAAACTTCCCAGTGGAACAGGAGGCTTACAAAGGATATGGAACGCTATAAAGAGGAATTTATCGAGTTTATGATAGACTGCCAGGTGCTGAAGTTTGGAGATTTTGTGACCAAGAGCGGACGGAAAACCCCATTTTTTGTCAATACTGGTTTTTACCGTACCGGAGGACAGCTTCGCAGACTGGGACAATACTATGCAAGGGCCATTGAGGAGCGGTTCGGCCTGGATTTTGACGTGCTGTTCGGGCCTGCCTATAAGGGGATCCCCTTGACTGTGGCGGCTACCATGGCCATCAGTGAGCTCTACGATAAGGATATCCGGTACTGCTCCAACCGCAAGGAGATCAAGGACCACGGGGATAAGGGAATTCTGCTGGGAAGTCCTTTGGGGGATGGCGACCGGGTAGTGATTATTGAGGATGTGACCACAGCCGGCACCTCTATTGCAGAGACTCTGCCCATTATCCGGGCACAGGGGCAGGTGGAGCCCATTGGTCTGGTGGTATCTGTGGACCGCATGGAGCGGGGACAGGGAGAAAAGAGCGCGCTTATGGAGATTGAGGAGAACTATCATCTGCGGACCACAGCCATTGTGACCATGGCGGAGGTGGTGGAGCACCTCTACAACCGTCCCTATAAGGGAAAGATTATCATTGACGATGTATTAAAGGCAGCGATTGACGCATACTATGAGCAGTATGGAGTGAGGTAGGCATATGAACGAAAAGGCGTATAAGACCATGGCCGGCGTAGGGGCCGGAAATATTGCGATCGGAATCATTGTTTTGACGGTGGGACTGGCAGCGGGAATTCTCATGATTGTAAATGGAGGCCGTCTGCTGAAGCGTAAATCCGACCTGACCTTTTAGGAATGGGGGAGCGCATGAAGGACTCCGGAACTAAGAAATGGATTTTGTGGGGCGGGCGTGTATTGTTTGTTCTGTACATGGCATGCCTCATTTATTTCTTGTTTTTTTCAGAGTATTACGGCAGAACCGCTTCAGACCGGGAATACCACTATAATCTAAAGCTATTCCAGGAAATCCGCCGGTTTTGGGTATACCGAAAGGAGCTGGGATTTGAGGCGGTGGCGGTAAACCTGGTGGGAAATGTGGGAATATTTGTTCCGGTGGGAATGGCTCTACCCCTGGTTTCTGCCCGGTGCAGGCACTTTTTTCAGGTGGCCCTCCTGTGCTTTGACATCAGTCTGACTGCAGAGGTCATTCAGCTGGTGGCAAAAGTGGGAACTTTTGACGTGGATGATCTGCTGCTGAACACCATCGGCGGATGTATGGGATATGGTCTGTTTGTCCTGGGCCGCTATATATGGAGGAAGCGGATGTGAATAGAAGAAACTATAAATTTACCAACAAAAGCCATACGAGGAGCGGAATGATCTCCAGCGGTATGGGCCTGGCGGCGCTGCTCATTTTGGGCGGCCTTTTTTATCTTTCTTATCGACAGGCGGGACAAACAGGAGCCTACGCCGGTTTTTTGGGATTTTTGGGAATGGTGTGCGCGGCTGCCGGCATGGTGGTGGCTTTGAAAAGCCTTCGGGAAGAGGATAAATATTACCTGTTTTCCTATATAGGCTGTGTACTCAACGGGCTGCTTCTGGTGGCGTGGATGCTGCTGTACGTGCTGGGGATGTAGACAGGGAAAGCCAAAGCCCATAAGGGCGGACAGGGGCAGAAGGAAAAGGGAAAGGAAGAGAGTGAATGAAATCCTGGGAGCTATTTAAAGAGGAAAATGAGGAAATCCGGGAGCGCTATGATTTATCCATGGAGCGGATCCGGCTCATGGAAAAAGAGGAGACCACAGCAGAGCCTTACCGGACATATTTTCGCGCCATGGCAGAGTTTGTGGGCATGATCGGAGAGCTGACAGAGGAAGCGGCCAGTGGAAGACTGGAGCGAGAGACATGGGAAGAGCTGGCAGCCTGGAACCAGCGGCTTTACGCGGATGTGGCAGGGCCTGCCTACAAAAAGAGCTATGCCAATCCGGATGTGGCCGCCCGGAAGCTGGGGGAAGCCTATGGTTCTATACTCAGCTACCTGTATACAGAGCTTCGGGGTCATATTATCTATGCCTTTGAGCAGCGTCTCACAGACATAACCGTGGGGAACGAGCTTTTGATTGAATTATATAATGCCTTTGAAGAGGGAGAGCCGGATCCGGAGGAGCTGCGCCGGATGATTTACTGGTGGAACAGCGACTACACCCATGTATTTCTGACGTACCGGGTCCGGGAACAGCTGGATCCGTCCCTGTCCTTTGCCAGAGACATAATATGCAGGGAGGATCTTGCCGACCCCCGGTATCTGTACTTGTTTGGGGAATATATTACGGACTCTGAGCTTCGCACCAGCGCCTACCTTGCTTCCCTGCCCCAGGAACAGATTGACTCCATGGCATCCACTTTCACAGAGGGCTATCGGATGGGATTTGCAGTGGCGGGGAAGCCCCTGGAGAAGAAGAAAACCGTCAATATCCGCTGGCGGCTGGGGTTTGAGCGTCTGGTAAAAGCTTCCATAGAAAACTTTCAAAAGCTGGGCCTTGCATCCATACTCTACCGGGAGCCTCAGCACAGTCAGCTGCGCCGTCCCCAGTCCAACCCAGGCTATGCTTCCGCAGGTCCGGGACGCCAGTACTGGTATGACCACAAGGGGGATGACGCCTTGTACCTGGACAAAAAATTTGTGGAGCGCAAGCTGGGAGTGCTTCGCTCTTCCTATGAGAATTACAAAGACCTGGCGTCTGTACATGCAGGACCAGCAGTTATGGAAGTGTTTGGGGAAGAAGACTTTGTGCCGGCCGATTGTTCCCACGCTCTTGTCCCCAGTGAAAAGCAGCGCAGGCTTAAGGTACAGTACAGCAGCGAATCCGGCCAGCTGATCCAGTCCTACATTCCCGGAGAAGAGCGAAGCTTCACCATTATCGCCTATCCGCTGCCGGAAATCCATCCCCAATATGAGGAGATTTTTGAAGAGACTGTGAAAATCAACACCCTGGACTATACCCTTTACCAGAGAATTCAGCAGCGACTCATTGACGCCCTGGATCAGGGAGCCAGGGTTCACATTAAAGGTGCCGGAAACAACCGCACGGATCTGTGGGTACAGCTGCAGCCTCTGAAAAATCCGGAAAAAGAGACTCTGTTTGAAAATTGCGTGGCGGACGTGAATATCCCTGTGGGAGAGGTATTCACCTCTCCCCAGCTAATCGGAACAGAGGGGACCCTCCATGTAAGTCAGGTCTACCTTCATGAATTGAATTATGTAAACCTGGAAATGCAGTTTCAGGATGGCCGTACCACTGCTTACACCTGTGAAAATTTCCCCAATCAGGAAGAAAACCAGGCCTATATCCGGGAGCACATTCTCTTCCATCATGAGAGTCTGCCCCTGGGAGAGTTTGCCATAGGCACCAACACCACCGCCTACAGGATGGCAAAACGGTACGGAGTCGGAGCAAAGCTACCGATCCTGATTGCAGAAAAAATGGGTCCTCATTTCGCTCTGGGCGATACCTGTTATTCCTGGGAAGAAGACGTTCCTACCTGGAATCCTGATGGCAAGGAAATGAAGGCCAAAGAAAACGAGTGTTCCCGGAAACGCCGGGAGAATCCGGGAGAGGCATACTTCAACTGCCACACAGACATTACCATTCCCTACGACGAGCTGGCCTGTATCCAGGTACACCGTCCGGACGGCAGTATTATTCCCATCATAGAAAACGGCCGCTTCGTGCTTCCCGGCACAGAAGAGCTAAACATTCCCTTAGATGAGGCATAGTTAATGCAGGTTTTCCATATAAATGGGATCTGTTCTCTGGAAAAAGTTTGGGATAACAAAAAATTTCGGGATTGGTTGACAACCTTCCGGAGAACAGGTAAACTTGCAGTTGTGAGGAAACGTTACTGTTCACATCATTTATCGTAACAGGAAACAATACCACGTGTGGAGGACGCAGCCAAGGGGCAGCGCCGGATACCAGAGGAGGAAGAAAAAATGGCAAAAGTAGGCATTGTAATGGGCAGTGATTCAGATCTGCCGGTCATGGGAAAGGCAGCCGATATCCTGGAGGAGCTGGGAGTCGAATATGAGATGACAATTATTTCGGCACACCGGGAGCCGGATGTATTCTTTGAATATGCGAAGAGCGCCGAGAGCAGAGGCTTCAAGGTTATTATAGCCGGAGCGGGTATGGCCGCTCATCTGCCGGGTATGTGCGCGGCGATTTTTCCCATGCCGGTCATTGGAGTCCCCATGCATACCACATCCCTGGGAGGAAGGGATTCTCTGTATTCCATTGTACAGATGCCCTCTGGGATCCCGGTGGCTACGGTAGCTATCAACGGCGGAGCCAATGCGGGGATTCTGGCTGCCAAGATTTTGGCCACCTCTGATCCGGAGCTTTTGGACAGGCTCAAGGCCTACTCGGAGAAGATGAAGCAGCAGGTGGAGAAAAAGGCGGAGAGGCTGGCCGAGACAGGCTATAAAAATTATTGATGGGTAGAACCTGGTTTTGCAAATAGTTGTAGTATTCTGCCTGATTGGTCCGGCTATTTGCAGGACAATGAATCAGAAGATGGAGGGATTGCAAGAATGGATTACAAACATGCGGGAGTAGATATTGAGGCGGGATACCGGTCTGTGGAGCTTATGAAGGAGCATATCCGGCGGACCATGCGGCCGGAGGTGCTGACAGGCATCGGCGGCTTTTCCGGAGCGTTTTCCATGGAGGCCTTTAAGGAGATGGAGGAGCCTACCCTGGTATCCGGAACGGACGGCGTGGGAACCAAGCTGAAGCTGGCTTTTCTCATGAACCGTCATGATACGGTGGGTATTGACTGTGTGGCTATGTGTGTCAACGACATTGCCTGCGCAGGAGGAGAGCCCCTGTTTTTCCTGGACTATATTGCCTGCGGAAAGAATTATCCCGAGAAAATAGCTACCATTGTAAGCGGCGTGGCCGAGGGCTGCCACCAGGCCGGAGCTGCCCTCATCGGCGGAGAGACGGCGGAGATGCCGGGTTTTTATCCGGAGGATGAGTATGATCTGGCAGGATTTGCCGTGGGTGTGGTGGACCGGAAAAACCTGATTACCGGGGAGAACATTAAGGAAGGGGACGTGCTCATCGGAATGGCTTCCTCCGGAGTGCATAGCAATGGCTTCTCTCTGGTGCGCAAGGTGTTTACCATGAAAGAGGAATATCTGAATACATATTTTGACTGTCTGGGCATGACACTGGGGGAGGCGCTGATCGCTCCCACCAAGATTTATGTGAAGGCATTGCGAAGCGTCCGGGATGCCGGCGTGACCATTAAGGGCTGCAGTCATATTACCGGCGGCGGCTTCTACGAGAACATTCCCCGGATGCTGCCCAAGGGAGTCCGCGCCCAGGTACAAAAGGATAGTTATCCGGTGCCCCCCATCTTCCGCATGCTGGCAGAGGAGGGCAAGATTGAGGAGACCATGATGTACAATACCTATAACATGGGAATCGGCATGATGCTGGCCGTGGACCCGGCAGATGTGGACAAGGCCATGGAGGCCATCCGGGCAGCCGGGGAAACGCCTTATGTGGTAGGACGAACTGTAGCCGGAGAAAAGGGAGTGGACATATGCTGAATGTGACGGTTCTGGTATCCGGAGGAGGTACCAACCTGCAGGCTATTCTGGACGCCATAGAGGAGGGAAAGATCCGCAATGCCCGGGTGGGCGCTGTGATCAGCAACAATCCGGGAGCCTATGCCCTGGAGCGGGCCAGGAAACATGGGATTCCTGCTGTCTGCATTTCTCCCCGCCAGTATGAGAGCCGGGATGCCTTTCATGAGGCGCTTCTGGCCGCTGTGGAGGAGAGTCAGGCGGATCTGGTGGTGCTGGCAGGCTGCCTGGTGGTGATTCCGGAATGTATGATCCGAACATACCGGGGCCGTATGATTAATATCCACCCCTCTTTGATTCCCGCCTTTTGCGGAACGG
Organism: Lachnospiraceae bacterium; assembly: GCA_022796795.1. Classification (GTDB taxonomy): domain Bacteria; phylum Bacillota; class Clostridia; order Lachnospirales; family Lachnospiraceae; genus RGIG4284. Next base: position 82,190 of record JAAWJI010000001.1, read on the forward strand.
GATTTTACGGGCTCAAGGTCCATGAAGAAGCCCTGAAGCGGGGAGTAAAGGTTACGGGAGCCACGGTGCATTTTGTGGATGAGGGGACGGATACAGGCCCCATTCTCCTGCAGAAGGCAGTGGAGGTGCAAAAAGGAGACACGCCGGAAATTTTACAGCGGCGGGTCATGGAGCAGGCCGAATGGGTAATACTGCCCCAGGCCATAGATATGATCGCAAACGGAGAATGTGAGGGACTAGCATGAAAGTATTGGTAGTAGGCTCCGGCGGACGGGAGCACGCCCTGTGCTGGAAGATCGCCCAGAGCCCAAGAGTGGAGAAGATTTACTGCGCTCCGGGAAACGCAGGCATCAGCCAGGTGGCTCAGTGCGTGCCCTATGGAGCCATGGAATTTGAAAAGCTGGCGGACTTTGCTAAGGAAAACCAGATTGATCTGACGGTTATCGGCATGGATGACCCGCTGGTAGGCGGCATTGTGGATGTATTTGAGGAGAGAGGCCTTAGGGTCTTTGGGCCCAGGAAAAATGCGGCGATCCTGGAGGGCTCCAAGGCGTTTTCCAAGGATCTTATGAAAAAATATCAGATTCCCACGGCGGCCTATGAGAATTTTGATGATCCCAGGAAGGCCCTTGCCTATCTGGAGACAGCCAAATTTCCCCTTGTGCTGAAGGCGGACGGCCTGGCCCTGGGAAAGGGCGTTTTGATCTGTAATACCCTGGAGGAGGCCCGGAAAGGCGTGCGATCCATTATGGAGGACAAACAGTTCGGCGCTGCGGGAAACCGTATGGTGGTTGAGGAATTTCTCACAGGCCGGGAGGTGTCGGTGCTGTCCTTTGTGGATGGGAAGACCATCCGCTGCATGACCTCTGCCCAGGATCACAAGCGTGCTCTCGATGGGGATCAGGGGCTCAATACCGGCGGCATGGGAACCTTTTCTCCCAGTCCCTTCTACACCAAAGAGGTGGATGATTTCTGCCAGAAATATATTTATCAGCCCACAGTGGACGCCATGGCCGCAGAAGGCCGGGAGTTTAAGGGCGTGATCTTCTTCGGCCTCATGCTGACAGAGGAGGGACCCCGGGTGTTGGAATACAATGCCCGTTTCGGGGATCCGGAGACCCAGGTGGTGCTTCCAAGGATGAAGAACGATATTGTGGATGTATTTGAGGCCTGCATAGACGGAACCTTGGATAAGCTGGAGCTGGAATTTGCGGACAATGCGGCAGTCTGCGTGGTGCTGGCCTCCGGCGGTTATCCCGTTTCCTACAAAAAGGGATACCCCATCCAGGGTCTGGAGCAGTTCGAACATGCGCAAGGGTATTATGTGTTCCACGCCGGCACAGCCAGGAAGGAAGACCAGGTGGTCACAAGCGGCGGCCGGGTGCTGGGCGTCACGGCTGTGGGTGATACCTTGCAGCAGGCCCGGGCCAATGCCTATGAGGCGGCCAGGTGGGTCAGCTTTCAGGATATGTTCTGCAGAAATGATATTGGGAAGGCCATTGATGAGGCGTAGGTAGAAGCAACGATGTATTTAAAAAAAATATGTTTGGAAAATTTCAAATGCTTTGAAAAATTCGAACTGGAGTTTCATAAAAATCTAACCGTAATAATAGGAGGCAATGGCACTGGAAAAACCTCTCTTCTGGAGGCCATTGCTATTGCCTTCAGTACCATGTTTGCGCCCATGGATGGTCCCAAAGGGATTGGAATTGATAAAAGCCAGGCCCATCTGAAGGCATATGATATGGGAAGCACAAAGGATGTACAGCCGCAATATCCGGTAAAGGTTTCTGCAGTTGCCATGATAGATGAAAAAGAGGTTCATTGGGAGCGATGCTTGAATGCGGCTAAGGGGCAGACGACAATCAAAGAAGCAAAGGAAATGATTTCCGTTGCAGCTGAATATCAGGAAAGACTTCGGTACGGAGACGCCACATTAATTCTGCCTGTTCTTGCTTATTATGGAACAGGACGCCTTTGGGATTATCATCGTCAGAAGCAGACTGACATTTTTGAGACAAACACAAGAACAAATGGCTACATTGACTGTGCGGACGGAACTGCAAATATTAAGCTTATGATGAACTGGTTTGCCAAAATGACCATTCAGAAATACCAGAATCAAGAGAATGGTCTTGGCCCGGTTCCGGAATTGGAGGCTGTATTTGCTGCAATGGAAAAATGTTACAATCAAATGGCAGGCTTCAATCATGCAAAAATCCAATATAATATTGGAACCAGAGAATTAGATGTGGTTTATACGGATGAGCTGGGGAAACGAATGCGCATTTCGATAAATCAGTTGAGCGATGGATATAAGAGCACCATCAGCCTGGTGGCAGATATTGCCTATCGTATGGCTGTCTTGAATCCCCAGTGCTTGGAAAATGTATGCAGTAAAACCAATGGCATTGTTTTGATTGATGAGGTTGATCTGCATCTGCATCCGGCATGGCAGCAGCGTATTTTAAATGATTTGACTTCTATTTTTCCTAACGTGCAGTTTATAGTGACCACGCATGCACCGGAAGTTATTAATTCTGTATGGAAGGAGAATGTAATTGTAATTGAAAATAATGCAGCAACTCCTGTGCCTGTAGAAACATTTGGGAAGGATGCAAATGGAATTCTTCGTTCGATTATGCGTGTGAAAGAACGGCCGCAGTCTGTTATGCAAAGATTTGACGCATTTTACAGTGCACTAGACCATGAAGATTATGCGAAGGCAGAAGAGATTCTAAATGGTCTTGAGAATGATGTGGGTGAAGATCCGGAACTTGCTTCTATGCGTGTGCAGCTTGACTTGGAGCAGCTTTGAGGTAATACACAAAATGATAGAGATAAAAAAAGGAAAGGAACCAAAGGAGTTATTACAATATCGCCGGCAGGATTTTGCATCCTATACAGGGATGCCACCAGAGGTAAAGAAAAAAGTACTGGAAAGTCTGCTGTTGGAACAAGGCCATTTATGTGCGTATTGTATGAAAAGTATTGGAACTGGAACCGGAGATAAGGAGCATAGGGCTACGATTGAGCATTGTATTCCCCAGGCAGCCTCTGCCGAGAAAGAACGATTGAATTATAAGAATATGGTGGCTGTTTGCTGGGGGAATCGTGACGCACACTCCAACGCTGATAAAAGCTGCGACGCCAAAAGAGGAAGTCTCCCCTTAGAACAGCAGAACATGAAAATGCTGAATGTTTTTGACGGCAGAACATTAGCGGATATTCAATATAGGACAGATGGCACTATTTTTTCTGATCATTCTGATGTGGATGAGGATTTAAATAAAAGATTGAATCTGAATTGTGAAGCGTTAAGTCTCAAAGAATGTAGACACCAAGCGCTTCAAGCATTACAAAAAATCATTAATGATAAATATCCCAATAAAACAGCGCCAAAGAAATATTTACAGAAGCTGCTTGCCCATTATACTGCTCCAAGCGAGAACAGAGTGCCGTATAGCGGAATCCTGATTGCGTGGCTCAACAAGAAAATATAGAGTGACGAGGACTCCGCCTGATAAAAAACAGGTGGAGTCCTCTGCTATTCCCGCGAGCAACGAGCCAAGCGGACATGCCGGCATGTCCATTTGGCGACTGCCGCGTGGGTCGAATACCCCGCCCCTTGGGGAGGGGTATTTGGCTTAAGCTTGTCAGTGCGACAACACTTCTTCAAAAAATCGGAATCGAACCTGAAACTTGGCCTGTTCCCCAGGCTCCAGGAATTGAAGTTTATTCTCCCGGCGCAGTACATCCCGCCCGTCAGGTGTACAGTTTCCGGGCTCCAATCCCAACACATAATCCCGTACCCCCATCATTTTCCACTCTGTCAGACAGGGAAGAGTGGTGGGATCAAAGCTGATTTCCAGGCCCTTTCGGATATCCGGATTGTAGATGGCGGCCCTGGCCTGCCCCTCAAAGGAGTGATAATAGCACTGCTCCTCAAAGCCGGGGGTGGGCGTCAGCATCTGATTCCAGGTGTTCAGATCCTGGGCTGCATGGTGGTTTCTGGGCGTCACGGTTTTGGAGGGAATATCCAGGATGGCATGCTCGGAGAGCAGGGGATAGCCCATATTAATATGGTACAGGAGCATCAGGGGAGAAACCGTGTCCCCCTGGTTTTCTACTGTATCTGTAAGAGTTAAGACATTTTCCTCCTTGGCGCAGGCAATGGTGCGCTTCAGCATAAGCTTTCGGGAGAAAATGCGGCTGTCATTGATAAGGGCATGAATATAGAGCTGTTTTTCATCCTCCTTCCACCAGATTTGCTCGCAGGGCGTATTGCCAATGGTGCCGTGAAGGGGAAGAGTTTCCCCTGCATCCTCACAGGGAGAACCCACTGCCGTGAGACCGCAGGTGGTGAGGAAGCCGGCGGTGAAGCTTTTCAGGAAACCGGCTCCCTGATCGTCGTAGTAGCTGGGAGCTACATAGCCGCAGGGAGAAAAGAAGCCCATATTTGCTCCCTGAAAGCTTACCCGTGACAGATCTGCGCAGCGGTCCGCCGAGACTGTAAAGGACAGACCCGCAGCGTTGTGTACCTGAAAGAGACGCATGCCGTCTCCTTTCCCGCCTACCAGGCGGACCTCCTCTGCGCCGTAGAGCTGGCTGCTGTGGCCGATATACGGATTCATAGCCATAAAACAACCTCCTTTGAAATTTGATTCATGCTCATTATATCCTATATAAAAGGGACAGGCAAATATTTAAAAAGCATATGTTCCTGTGTGTTTCCTTGAGGGCCGGAAGCCTGTCTGGTGTTCCCTTGTCTACGGAGGGTATGCTGAGAATAAATAGGAAATATTACATCTCAGTTCAGCCAGACCCCAGACGGCTGGCTGAATTTTTAAAAGAGTTATTGCCAGTCGTCCGTTTTTTCTTACTTCCTATGCAGTTGCGGCTCCTGTTTATTTACCGCTCATCTGCTGGAGCTGTACAATGCTCTGAACGGCACGGATTATGAGAATGAGAGGGAGCTGACCATCACGACACTGGAGGGTGTTATCTACATGGGGATGAAAAATGATTTGTCCTTTATGGTAGATGCTGTCATGAGCCTCTATGAGCATCAGAGCACCTGGAACCCTAACATGCCTTTGCGGGGCCTGATTTACTTTGCCAAGCTGTATCAGATCTATGTGAGAGAACAGGGCTAAGAGCTGTGGGGGAACCTTAGAATTGCTGGAGGAGTATGACGAGAAGAAGGTCAGGAGATACCTGCGAAAGGAGGCCCGGGAAGAGGGGAGAAAGGAAGGAATTGCGCAGGGAATAAATACTGGAATGGAGAGAAAGCTGGTTGATCTGATCTGTCGGAAGCTTCGAAAGGGAAAGGGAGTCAAGGCTATTGCAGAGGAGCTGGAGGAAGAGCCGGAAGCGATTGAGAGGATCTGTCAGGCGGCTCAGGAGTTTGCGTCGGATTATGATAGCGAGCTTATCGCAGAGAAGCTTTTGGGAGAATAGGAATAAAAACAGTAAATGGCTGGATACTGTTGTCAGTGCAAGAAGTATCCAGCCATTTTTCCTTCCTTATATTATTGCTTTACTTTCTGCCTTATTTCCTGCAGATATTTCAGCTACTCCAGCACTGAAGCAATCCGCTTCAATTCCTCAATGATCCCAATATGCTGAGGACAAACCGCCTCACACTGTCCGCACTCCACGCACAGAGAAGCCTTTCCGCCATTGCGGGTTTCAAAGGCATAATTGCCCCTTGCTCCCTCTAAGTTGTTGTAGACCAGATAGTTGTTCATGGAACGGAACATATTGGGGATCAGCACCTGCTGGGGACAGCCCTTGCGGCAGTAGTCACAGCCGGTACAGGGAATCTGAGGAATCTTTTCCAGCTCTGCCTGTGCCAGGGCAATGGTCTTGCGCTCTTCCTCCGACAGGGGCTGAAAATGCTCCATATAGGAGAGATTGTCCTGCATCTGCTCCAGGGTGGACATGCCGCTGAGCACGGTAATAATGCCATCCAGGGAGGCTGCATAACGAATAGCCCAGGAGGGAAGAGAGGCGGCAGAATCCGCATCCTGCAGGATCTGTGACACGGATTCCGGAAGTCTGGCCAGGGAACCTCCCTTTACGGGTTCCATGATAATCACCGGTTTTTCATGCTTGCGCGCCACTTCGTAGCACTTGCGGGACTGGACGACAGGACTCTCCCAGTCGGCATAATTAATCTGCAGCTGGACAAATTCAATTTCCGGATGTCTGGTGAGAAGATCGTCCAGAATTTCAGCCTTATCATGGAAGGAAAACCCCAGATGGCGGATCCGTCCTGCCTTTTTCTGTTCCATAAGGAATTCCCAGATGCCATAGCGGTCAAAATACTCTGTCCGGTCCGCGCCCAGGTTGTGAAGCAGATAAAAATCAAAATATTCTACGCCTGTGCGTTTCAGAGAAGTCCAGAACATATTCTGCGCCTCCTCTGCTGTCTTAGCGCCTGCCCAGGCCGGAAGCTTTGTAGCCAGCTGGAAGCGGTCTCTGGGGTACCGGTCCACCAGGGCAGCCTTGGCGGCGGCCTCAGACTTTCCGTCCAGATAGCCGTAGGCTGTGTCAAAATAGGTGAAGCCTTTTTCCAAAAACAGATCCACCATCTGTTTGGTCTGCTCCAGATCTACTTCGTCCCCCAGCATGGGCAGACGCATGAGGCCAAAACCAAGCTTGGGGATTGCATTTTCTAAATTTGTCATAGGGAACCTCCTGTTCTGTTCGTTGAAAGAATCGCTGAGACACCAGTATAATTTACCAGGTATCCGTGCATGCTCATAATAACATTTTACCATTAATTCCCTCTGTTTAGCAAGAAAATTTGCAGATAAGCTCCCCGGAGCTGAGCGCTCTTTTATTTGACAAGCCTTGTGTTTCCGACTATAATTAGAGGAGTTGCATAGCATTTTACGGACAAATCCGTTGGAAATAGGACTGCACTGGGGAGAAGACGGGAGCCGGCAGGGGAAAGGCCCAAAAGGGCAGAGATTCTGCGGACAGCGGGAATGAAAAACTGGGAAACGGTTAGAAAGATGGAGGAATGAAACATGAGGGAAAAGAAGAGGGGTCCTTTATGGTCAGTCTGGGGCGCAGGCGTCGCAGTTTGTCTGGCATTGATGCTGACATTTTTTGCGGGGAATGAGAGCCTGGCTGCCAGGGAGGGGCGGATCAAGGTGGAGATGGCCAATGTGCGCGGCGAGGCGAATCAGAATTCGGAACGCGTGGCACAGCTTCCTGCAGGCAGTACCTTTACGGTGACAGAGGAAACTGCAGACGCCAACGGGTCTACCTGGTATCATGCGGTATTTACCGTGGATGGCGCGCAGAAGACAGGCTGGGTTCGCGCTGACATGGTGGAGATCACGGCGGAGGATGTGCCTGAGGAGCCGGAAGGCGGAGAAGGTCAGGAGCCGGTGGAAGGAGAAATCCAGAGCGGAGACGTGGTGATCGGCGGGATTACCCTTCAGGAGCCGGACAGCCTGCCGGAGAGCTCGGACAGCCTGACGGCTGCCCAGGTTGTGATTGGAGAGCGGACATATTCTGCCATGTCGGTAAACCCAGAGCTGACGGGTCAGGCGGATTTTTATCTTTTATATGGAGTGGACGAAGCAGGAAGCGGCAGCTGGTATTTCTATGATGCGGTGCAGGGAACCCTTCAGCGGGATGTGGGACAGTTTTCCTCAGAGGCAGGGGCTCTTTTGAAGGCTTTGCAGGAGGAAAATGAGGAGCTGAAACAGGGACATGACGATGCGCTGGCTTTCCGGAACCGAATTATGATAGGGCTGGGGATTGCCTGCCTGATCCTGTTTATTCTGGTAGTTGTGCTGGCTATCAAGCTGAGCCAGGTGGAATATGTGGATGACGACGACGCAGATGGGGATGAGGATGATTCGGAGGATGACGATGACGAGCCTATCTGGATGGGAGCGTTCCGGGCAAAGAGAGATGCTGATCGCAAAAGGGATGAGGATGACGAGGATGACTTGGAGGAATCCCTGGAGGATATGGGAGCAGAGGCTGTGCTGGCTGCAGTGATGCGAAGCCAGGGAGAGCCGGAGGATTTAGAGGACATGGAGGAATTGGAGGAGGAGCCTTCTGTGGGAGTGCAGAAGAGTGCCCGGGGAAAAGGCAGAGCAACGGACGCTGGCCCTGGCGGCAGAGCTTCCGGAACACGTCCCATGTCCGGAGGAGCAGTTTTGGGAGCGGCAGGAGCAGCTTCGTCTGAGGGAGGAGCAGGCCGTCCAAGCCTAGCGCCGGGAGCTCAGTCAGTGCCTGGAGGAGCGGGCCGCCCCAGTGGAGCACCGGGAAGCCGGCCCTCACAGGGGGGGACAGGCCACCCAAGCCCAGTGTCGGGAGCGCGTCCGGCGCCAGGAGGAACAGGCCGCCCCGTAGGAGCGCCGGGTCCACGCACGGCAGGCCCGCGTCCCAGTGGAGCAGTGGGAGCGTCTGAGACACGCCCGGCGCCAGGAGGGACAGGCCGCCCCGTAGGAGCGCCGGAAGCACGTCCGACGCAGAGGGAAGCCGGTCGTCCCGGCAGAACGCCGGGGGCTCGTCCGGTGCAGGGAGGAACAGGTCGTCCCGTAGGAGCGCCGGGAGCCCGCCCGACGCAGGGGGAAGCTGGCCGACCCTCACAAGGGGGAACAGGCCGCCCAAGCCCAGCGCCGGGAGCCCGCCCCACGCAGGGAGGGACAGGCCGTCCCGTAGGAGCGCCGGGAGCCCGTCCAGTGCAAGGAGGAGCGGGCCGTCCCGCAGGAGCGCCGGGAGCCCGTGCGACGCAGGGAGGGACAGGCCGTCCCGTAGGAGCGCCGGGGGCTCGTCCGGTGCAAGGAGGAGCAGGCCGTCCAAGCCCGGCGCCGGGAGCACATGGGGCGTCAGGTGAGGCCGTCCGCTCTTCTGGAACTCAAAGAGAAGGAACAGCTGGGAAAACAGGAAATGAAAAGACGGAAAAAGCGGCTGTAAAGGCTGTACAAGCTCAGGGGAAGGCTATGACAGCACCCAAGAGCTTGGGGGCTAACGAGGACTATGAAGAGGATTACGATATCGAGATCGTAGATCTGGACGATCTGGATGTGTAAGGACTACATGAGGAAACCAAGGTGGGCGGGGTATTTACCTCGCCCATTGCAGCGAAAGGAATCTGTTTCAGAGAAAAGAGGAGTCAAGTATTATGTTTTATTCATACACAGAAAAGGCGGAGCGGGTGATTCAGAGCGCCAGAAAGATTTCCAGGAAGCTGGGGCACAGCTATGTGGGAACAGAGCATTTGCTGGTGGGGCTTTTGCAGGAGGAATCCTGCGTGCCCAGCCAGCTCCTGGCGCAAAAGGGAGTCCAAAAGGAAAAGCTGTTGCAGATGATCTCAGATCTAATTGCGCCAGGCACAGACAGTCCGACCATAGAGAGGAGGGATTATACGCCTCGGGCCCGCAGGGTGCTGGAACAGGCAGAGGAGGAGGCAGACCGATTTGAGGAAGAGCGGGTGAGTACAGAGCATTTGTTTATCGCTATGTTAAAGGACGTGGAATGTGTGGCCAGCCGCCTGCTGAATACCCTGAACGTGAGCGCAAGGGAGCTTTACGTGGGAGTGTTGGAGTCCATGGGACCCAAAGGAAGAGCTTACCAGGAGGAGGCTATTCGCCGGAATAAAAGCCAGGACCGGGGAAACAGCGCTCTGGAGCAGTACAGCCGGGATCTGACCCGCATGGCCAGGGAAGGAAAGCTTGATCCCTGTGTGGGACGGGAAACGGAAATGAATCGGGTCTTGCAGATTTTAAGCCGCAGGACCAAAAATAATCCCTGTCTTATGGGGGAACCGGGCGTGGGAAAGACAGCTATTGTGGAGGGGCTGGCAGAGCGCCTGGTCAGAGGAAATGTGCCGGAAAACATGAGAGGAAAGAGACTTCTGGCGCTGGATCTCTCGGGAATTGTGGCGGGTTCCAAATACCGGGGAGAGTTTGAGGAGCGCATTAAGCGGATACTGGAGGAGGTTTTACAAAGTGGAGACGTGCTGTTGTTTCTGGATGAGCTGCATACCGTTATCGGAGCGGGAAGCGCAGAGGGAACCCTGGACGCCTCCAATATTTTGAAGCCCTCCCTGGCCCGGGGAGAGCTGCAGCTTATCGGCGCCACCACAGTGGAAGAGTACCGTCGGTATATTGAGCGGGATGCGGCGCTGGAGCGCAGGTTCCAGCCTGTGACTGTGGAGGAGCCCAGCGAGGAACAGACAGTGGAAATCTTAAAGGGTTTGCGGGAGCGCTATGAGCGTCACCATGGGGTAGAGATCACAGATGGAGCCCTGGAAGCTGCGGCAAAGCTGTCCAACCGCTATATCAGCGACCGCTTTCTTCCGGACAAGGCTATTGACCTCATGGATGAGGCAGCAGCCCGGGTTCGTCTGGGAGAGCTTTCCTCAGGTTCCCGGCAGGACAGCCTGGCAGAGGAGAACAGAAGAGCAAGGGAAGATCTGGAGGATGCGCTGCGCAGAGGAGATATGGAAGCTGCCCTGGCCTGCAGAGAAAGGGAGGAACAGCTGAAAAAGCAGCAGCTGCGGGAAGAAAAAAAGCGCGCTCAGGGAAAGCGGACCGTGCGCGTGGATGAAAATCAGGTTACTCAGGTAGTGTCCGAGTGGACCAAAATTCCCCTGCAGCGCCTGGCTGAGACAGAGACCCAGCGCCTGCGGAGGCTGGAGCGGATTCTGCACAAGCGGGTGATCGCTCAGGATGAGGCGGTACAGGCTGTGTCCCGGGCAGTGCGCAGAGGACGGGTAGGCCTGCAGGATCCTGGCCGTCCCATTGGTTCCTTTTTGTTTTTGGGCCCCACAGGAGTGGGAAAGACAGAGCTGTCCAAGGCATTGGCAGAGGTACTGTTCGGAAGGGAACAGGCCATGATTCGGGTAGACATGTCCGAGTATATGGAAAAACACAGCGTCTCCAAATTAATCGGAGCGCCTCCGGGATATGTAGGACACGACGACGGGGGACAGCTGTCGGAAAAGGTACGCAGGAATCCTTACTCGGTGATCCTGTTTGACGAGATCGAAAAGGCTCATCCAGATGTGTTCAATATACTGCTGCAGGTACTTGACGACGGCCGCATCACAGATTCCCAGGGCCGGGTGGTAGACTTTAAAAATACAGTCATCATCATGACCTCCAATGCAGGAGCCGGCGCTATTATTTCTCCCAAGAAACTGGGATTTTCTGTAAAAGAGGATGAAAAGAAGAATTACGACTACATGAAGAACAGCGTCATGGAAGAGGTCAAGCGCATGTTCCGCCCGGAATTCCTGAATCGAATTGACGAGATCATGGTATTTCACGCCCTGAACCGGGAGCACATGAAGAAGATCGCCGGGATATTGTTCCAGGAACTTTCCACTCGCTGTGAGAAACAGCTGGGAATCAAGCTCCTTGTGCGAGACAGCGCCAGGAAATATATCGTAGATGTGGGTTATGATGAAAAATACGGCGCCCGTCCCCTGAAACGCGCCATACAGACACGGGTGGAGGACGCCCTGGCAGACGAACTGCTGGCAGGGAAAATCAAGGCCGGGGATACGGTAACTGTGACTGTAAAAAAGGGATCCATAGCCTTTCAGGTAGAAGCCAGCAAGTAAAATCCTGGAAATTTTGTAAATAGGCGAAAAAACGGAAGTTAAGCCTTTTCATCTTACAAAGAATCTGTTAGTATGTATATACTGGTCCTGCTATCATTTGCAACTTGAGCCGGACCAGTATATACCAGGAAAATAGAGGATAATTTTTCTGGAGGCAAATAATAGGGAGATACTGGGAGAGTCACTAAGAACCCGAGAATTTTCCGGAAAAACAGGAGAGAAGAAACATGAGCAACTGGAAGAAAGTTAGTAAAAGGCTACTGGTGCTTCTTCTTACCTCAGCGATCATCAGTGGGATGATGGAACATTCGTGGGTCACAGTGATGGCCTCGGATGTAGAGGGAGAAATCGAGAAGACGGATGTGCTTCCGGAAGAAGCGAAGGCTTCGGAGGAAAAGGAAAATCCGGCAGAAGAGGGAGACGTGGAAACAGGAGTGAAAGGCTCCCAGGCGCCGGAGGCGCCAGAGACAGGGGAAGATCCGGAAACGGAAGAACCCCAGGCGCCAGAGGCAGGGAAAGACCCGGAAACGGAAGAACCCCAGGCGCCGGAGGCAAAGGACAGTCTGGAAACGGAGGGGGATAAGACTTCGGAGGAGACAGGCAGTCCGGAAGAAGAAACCAAGACACCGGAGGCGGGAGACAGCCAGGCGCCAGAGGTCAACCATGAGCCAGAGGAGAATCCAGAGCAGATCGTGTGCGTCTGCACGGTTCTCTGTGGGGAGACTGATCCAGCGGAAGCGGATTGTCAGGTGTGCCAGGAGGATGCCTCCAAATGCAGCGGCAAGGCGTTAGAGGAGGATCCGGAGGCGGACAAGGAAACAGAAGAGCAGGCTTTGGATCCGGCTGCAGCTGCCGTGAAGGAGCTGATCCAGACGCTTCCTTCTCTGGAAGAGTTGAAAGCCCTGGATCAGGAGGGACAGGCCGAGGTCTATGAACAGGTACAGAAGGCCTATGAGTCCTATGAAGGCCTGACAGAGGAACAGAAGGCCCAGCTCCCGGGAGCCCAGGAGCAGTTAAGAGAGCTGCTGGAATATTTCACGGAGCTGATCACGGTGGCGCCGGCCACAGCCGAGCAGATAAAAGCAGCAGAGGAAGCAATGACGACTGCTATGCTTAAATGGGATAAAGAAGTGGATTTATCCAGTTATAACCTTACGAAAGCAGATATGGAAACGATCTGGCCGGATGTAGCCCAGGATAATCCGGATCTGTTTTATGTATTGATGATTTATTATACCACCTCAAGTGATGGAATTGTTCAAAGCTGTCAGTTTACGTACAATCCCCAGTATGACAGGAATAGCGTTGCAGAGTATGAAGCTGCCAAATCCAAGGCGATTGCTGAGGTTATTGACAATAATATGACTGATGTAGAAAAGGCTCTTGCACTGCACGATTATCTGGTTCAGCATATGGTATATGACCAGAACGCAAATAACAACCAGGGAATAGAAAAGCGGAATGCCTATGAGGCTCTGGTAAACGGAATTGGTGTTTGTCAGGGGTACACTCTTGCTTATGCAGCCTTGCTGGAAGAGGTGGGAATAAACGTTGATTACTGTAAGAGTAAGAATATGAACCACATATGGAATTATGTAGAGTTGGAGGGAAACTGGTATCATGTGGATCTGACCTATGATGACTCCGCTGCTGCCAGTCAGACGGGAGAGACCGGATATGTAAGTCATACTTATTTCTTGCTTAGCGACGATGCCATGAGCAAAATACCAGCAGATAAACCGCATAACTGGGACTCAAATAATGTACGATGCAATGATCAAACCTATGATAATTTCTGGCATAAGACAGATCCATTAAATGGGTCGTCTATTTACAGTGTTCAAGGTACTTCTTATTATCTTGTGAATAGGTTGGCTGTAGGCAGTACAACTGTATGCGCTGGCGCGACATTGATGAAAAAAGACAGCAACGGAACAAGTGAAGTTGGGAGCTTTTTGATAGAAAATAATTGGACTCCATATATGTTTAACATGTGCTTTTCCAGACTTTCCAGCTCAAAGGGGGTCCTGTATTTTAATGTGGGAAATACAGTTTACGCGTTTGATCCTTCCGATGGAAATGCAGCACCGGAGAAAATCTATCAGTACAAGGACGACCAGAATCGGATCGTAACGGGTCTTGTGGTGACTGCAGGTCAAATGACTCTGGAAATTTCCAGTCAGGCAGGAATGATAGAAGAAAAAATAGAAGTGCCTATTTTTTCTTTGAATGCCAGCGAGACGGAGGTAAAGGTTGGTTATACAACGGCTCCGGTTTTGACCATGAGTAATTCTATGGCTACAGGAGCTACCTGGTCAAAGCAGAACGCAGATGGTAGCTGGTCTGTAATTAACGGAGCGCAGGGAGGGAGCTATACTGTTGAGACCGGACTGCCGATTGGCAGCTATGGATATAGAGTAACGGCAACTCTGGGCGGCAGAACCGTGTCAGCCGAGATCATCATAACCGTCACAGGCCAGGAGGAGCAGAAGAATTTTGCCTTCCCGGCAAGTGCGAAGACTGTGACCTACGGAGACCCGGATTTCACCCTGGCAGCCCAGGGAGCAGTGGCAGGGTCCACGGTTCGTTACAGCAGCTCCAACACTTCCGTGGCAGCAGTGGATCCGGTGACGGGAGCAGTGAAGATCCTGGGAGCCGGAAGCGCTGTGATTACTGCCACGGCTTCTGAGACCAAAGACTATTTGGAGGCGCAAAGTACATACACCCTCACCGTTGCACCCAAGGCCCTGGCCTGGGATATAAGCGCCCTGGAGGCAAAAGACAGGCTGGACCTGATTAAAAATGGGGCAGCTACCCTGTACGGAGAGCTGAAGCTTGCCGGTATCCTGGAAAAAGATAAGGCAGATGTGAAATTTGTTTGTCCGGCAGATAAGCTGAGCGGCGTTTATGCCGCAGTGGCTGCAGGAAGCCAGAAGGTGACCCTGTCCTGGAAGAATGCCCAGGATATTCCCGGGCTTCAGGGAAGCAAGAGCGGCAATTATACCATGCCCTCCGGCTTGCCCCAGCTGATGGGTAAGATCAGCGTGGTGGATACCTCCCTTCCCTCTCTTCCGGAGTCCACGGAGGGAAAGGACTTTAAGGTACAGGTGGAGAACGGCATTTCCAAGGTGCCGGATGCTTTCCAGAATATAGAGCATCTGAATACCCCTGGCAAGATTGAAAACCACATGAGATTGAAAATTAAGGAAAGCTCCGTGAAGGTGCCGAACGCAAACATTGTGGTATACGATGTGGAGCTGCTGGTAAATATTAACGGAACTGGATGGCAGAAGGCCACGAAGGATAATTTCCCCTCAACGGGCCTGACCGTCACACTGCCCTATCCTTCTGGAACCGGAAGAGACACCCATGATTTTGTGGTTGCCCATATGTTTACAGCAGACATGAATGGGTTCCGGGCAGGAGATGTGGAATACCCGGCAGTGACCAAGACAGAGAATGGTATTACCTTCAAGGTAAACGGCCTGTCTCCTGTGTCTGTGGGCTGGAAGGATGTGGAGAACAACGGCTACAACGGAGGCGGAAGCAGTGGCGGCCCCACGTCTTCTGCGGACCGGGTAGGCGCTGCAGCCACAGGTGATACCTCTCCGGTTATGCTGTATATACTGCTGATAGCAGGAGCGGCATGCGGCATCCTGATTGGTCTTTATGTGAAGAGAAAGAGAAGCAGGTAAAAAATCTGTGATAAAGGGACAGAGCTGTGGATCATCCATGGCCCTGTCCTTTTTACAGCTGCCGGGACAGAGCGTGTCATTTTTGGAATATGCATAGCTTGGACAAATGGGGATGGCATGAGAAGGCAGCGGCAGAAGGTATAAAAAATGCTGGTAATCCCGTCCAAAATCGTTTATAATCAAGATACGACAAAGTCCATGAGAGAGGGGCTGTTTCCTGTAAATGGACGATATAAAACGTTTAGGAAGCATGCATGTCAAGGCCAGAGGAACTGGCCCGGGGATGCAGACCACAAAATTGCCAGGAGGACAAAAGAGATGGCAGCGATTAAGGAATTGTTGAGAACAGAGGCAGACGGCACATTGAGCTTTGGAGACTATGAGTTGAGTAAGAAGACAAAGCTGGCAGATTTTAATCACCAGGGAGACCTCTATAAAGTAAAGACATTCCAGGAGATCACCAAGCTGGAGCGCAACGAGATGTTTGTCTATGAGTCGGTTCCGGGGACGGCTGTTCAGCATTTTCAGGCAACAGACAGCGGCGTCACCTTCCAGGTAGAAGGGCCGGAGGATGCCCAGATCACCCTTGGACTGGAAAATGACACAGAATACGTGGTACAGGTAGACGATGCGGATATGGGGACCATGAGGACGAATCTGGGAGGCAAGCTTCCCCTGAGCGTGGAGCTGGGTACCAAGGATGCAGTGAGTGTAAAGATTGTAAAGGCATAGGTTTTATGGCAAAAGGAAAGAATACCGTATTCTACTGTCAGAGCTGTGGGTATGAATCTGCAAAATGGATGGGACAGTGCCCGGGATGCCGGGAATGGAACACCTTTGTGGAGGAGACGGCGCCCAAGGCAGGAACAAAGACAGGGCTGGCAGGACGAAGCAGGGCAGGCGGAGAACCCGTTTGCCTTGCTTCTATTGATTTGAAGGAAGAGGAGCGGCAGACCACCCATATGGAGGAGCTGGACCGGGTTCTGGGAGGAGGCATTGTGTCCGGCTCCCTGATTCTGGTGGGCGGAGATCCGGGAATCGGAAAATCCACCCTGCTTTTGCAGGTATGTCAGCAGCTGACCGCAGACAGGAAACGGGTTCTCTATATTTCCGGGGAAGAATCCCTGCGCCAGATTAAACTGCGGGCTGCCCGAATCGGCAGTTTTTCTGAGCATTTGCGGCTGTTGTGCGAAACCAGCTTGTCTGTTGTGGAGGAGACTATCCGGAGAGAACAGCCGCAGGTGGTAATCATTGACTCCATACAGACCATGTATGACGAAGAAATCTCCTCTGCACCGGGCAGCGTATCTCAGGTGCGGGAGTCCACTCATGTGCTCATGCAGCTGGCCAAGGGGTTGAATATTACCATCTTTATTGTGGGACACGTGACAAAGGAGGGGACTGTGGCAGGCCCCCGGGTGCTGGAGCATATGGTGGATACAGTGCTGTATTTTGAGGGAGACCGGCATGCCTCCTACCGGATTCTGCGCAGCGTGAAAAATCGTTTTGGCTCCACCAATGAAATCGGGGTTTTCGAGATGAAGGAAAAGGGCTTGTGTCAGGTTGCCAATCCCTCAGAGTTTATGCTGAGCGGAAAGCCGGAGGGAGCCTCTGGTTCCATTGTAGCCTGTTCCCTGGAGGGAACCCGTCCCATTCTGGTTGAGATACAGGCATTGGTGTGCAGAAGTAATCTGGGAGTGCCCAGGCGCACGGCGGCGGGTACGGATTACAACCGGGTGAATCTGCTGCTGGCTGTGTTGGAAAAGCGCCTGAATCTGCCTCTGTCCGGCTGTGACGCCTATGTAAATATTGCAGGTGGTATCCGGATCAGCGAGCCCGCCCTGGATCTGGGCATTGTGCTGGCCCTCATATCCAGTTATCAGGACCGGGTGATTCCGGATCATACCCTGGCCTTTGGGGAGGTGGGCTTAAGCGGTGAGGTACGGGCTGTAAGCCAGGCCGGACAGCGGGTGCAGGAGGCGGGAAAGCTGGGCTTTGACACGGTGATCTTACCTGAGGTTTGTCTGGAGCAGGTGCCGGAGGCGCCGGGGGTACGTCTGCTGGGCGTGCGGAGCGTAAAGGATGCGGTGCGTCTTTTGTAGGGCAGCTTTCGTAAAGAATTTCCTCGCAAAGGGTTTTCCTTGTAAAGGGCTTCCTTGTAAAGGCAAAAAAATAGTTGACATTTACGTCGAATTATGGTATAAATATTAAGTACGTTTGATGTAGGGGATTGGTCAAATGGCATGACAGGGGTCTCCAAAACCCTTAGTGGGAGTTCGATTCTCTCATCCCCTGCTGGAAGAGCCGGAAATACTGTGCATACAGTTTTCCGGCGATTTTTTTATTTTTTTCTTTACTTTTTCCACAAAATGCCGATATACCATATAGGATATGAATATTCTACAAGTAGCAATGGAAATTGATAAAGGAGGAGCATTATGCAAGTAAGTAATCAGGATATGGTCATCCGGCAATACGCGCAGACGGCTCAAAAGACAAAAGCGGCCGAGGGAACGGCTGCGACAGAAGCTGTACAGAGTGAGAAACAGGCAGCTGCACAGAAGAATCAGACTCCGGATAAAGACCGGGTAGAGCTCAGCAGCGATACTAAGGTAACATCCAAGATGAGTGATTCTGAGCGGGCCTCTCTGGTAAACAGTCTGAAAGCAGATCTGGACAATCAGATGAACCGGTTCACCAATATGATGGTGCAGACCTTCCAGAAACAGGGTATTACTGCTGCTGCAGGCAGTGATGAGTTCTGGAGAACCATTGCCAGCGGCAATTTCACGGTAGATGCCAAGACAAAGGCAGAAGCCCAGGCTGCGATCTCTGAGGATGGATACTGGGGCGTTTCTCAGACCTCTCAGCGTATTTTCGATTTTGCAGCGGCAGTGGCAGGAGATGACGTAGAGAAGATGAAGGAAATGCAGGCAGCTGTGGAGAAAGGCTTCCAGCAGGCTGGTCAGGCTTGGGGCGGGGATCTTCCCTCTATCTGCGGTGACACCCATACGGCAGTGGGCAAGCTCTTTGACGACTACTACGCAAGCCATCAGTAAAAAGCGCTCTTGTCCCTGAAGGAATGGATGACGGGGCGGAATACGAGACGGCAGATGAGATTCAGCAGGCCCGGACAGGGTACAGGCTGGATGCATCTGCTGTTTTTTGTTACTTTTCACATCCACGCCAATCACTCCGCTGATTGGCGTGGAGTCAATACAGTTATGGGGCCGTTTTTTTATTGTATTTTCTCTTCCGGGGACAAAAGGATTTACATTGGGCGCTAAGTTTATTATAATGATATCTGAACGGTGATGCATCTATTTGTCATCACAAAGAGGATACAGGAGGACGGATATGGCCAGAGGAAGAGTCAAGAAAGTGCAGGAGCAGGCGGGCAATGTGATTTTTGCACTGGATATCGGTACGCGCAGTATTATCGGCATGGTGGGAACCGTTGAGGAAGATAAGGTAAAGATCATTGCCATTGAGAAAGAAGAGCATACAGAGCGGGCCATGATTGATGGACAGATCGAGAATATTGAGAAGGTAGCTGCTGTGGCGGACAAGGTGAAAAAGCGCCTGGAGGATAAGGTGAAGTTTCAGCTGCGCAGAGTTTCTGTGGCGGCTGCAGGCCGGGCCCTTCGGACCAAGCGGGCGGACTTTGAGATGGAGCTGCCGGGAACCCAGCTCATTGACGATGAGATTATCAGTAAGCTGGAGGCCGGGGCAATCAGCAAGGCGGAGGAGGCATTTGACGCGGAAAATGCGGCGGAGCAGGACAACCGGCGCTTCTATCTGGTAGGATATACCATCTGCCAGTATTTTCTGGATCAGTACAGCATTTCAGACCTGAAGGATCACAGGGGAAGGGATATCAAGGTGGACCTGATCGCCACTTTTCTTCCCAGCGAGGTAGTGGAGAGCCTGTACACCACCATGAATAAAATTGGTCTGGAGGTGTCCAGCATTACCCTGGAGCCCATTGCAGCCATCAATGCGGCCATACCGGAAAATATTCGTCTTTTGAATCTGGCCCTGGCGGATATCGGAGCGGGAACCTCGGACATTGCAGTCTGCACTGCGGGAAGCGTCACAGGATATACTATGGCTACGGTGGCCGGGGACGAGATCACCGAGGCCATTATGAAGGAATATCTGGTGGATTTTGGAACAGCGGACAGGATCAAGGCTCAGGTGGGGCAAAAAGAGGAGATTGTATTCTCCAATATTCTGGGAATCGAGCAGAAGGTTACCCGCACAGAGCTTTTGCAGAGCATTCAGGGAACTTCTCGTCTGCTGTGCCGGGAGATCGCGGACAAGATTTTGGAAATTAACGGAGGACCGCCCTCGGCTCTGTTCCTGGCAGGCGGCGGCAGTAAGCTGGCAGGCCTGAAGGAAGGACTTACGGAGGCCCTGGAAATGGAGGCTAGCCGGGTGGCTGTGGCGGGAAATTATTTTCAGGCAAATGCATATTCTGAGGAATATGATCTGGATAATCCGGAGTATGCCACGCCATTGGGAATCGCCATCTCTTCCGGTCTTAATATGATTAATGACGGGTTCCGGGTCATTCTGAACGGTCGTCCGGCTAAGCTGTTCCGCAGCGGAAGCTTTACGGCCCTGAATCTACTCATGATGAACGGGTTTAACTTCCGGGATATGATTGGACGTTCCGGGGCAAATCTCACTGTCTGGATAGATGGACAGCGGAAGGTATTTTACGGCACCACAGCTCAGCCAGCGTCCCTGCTGATCAATCAGAAGGAGGGCAAGCTGTCGGACGTGATTCATGCAGGGGACAATATTGACTTTATTCCTGCCATTCATGGAATTCCTGCCAGGGTGAGCCTTGGAGAGATCGAGGGAGCAAAGGAGAGCACGGAGCTTACCCTGAACGGCGCGCCTGCATCCCTTCAGACTGTGCTGAGAAACGGTGATGTGATACAGACAGGGCTTCCCAGGAAGGAGGAAGCGGCAAAGGAGACGGAGAAAGAGACGGAACAGAGCACCACAGAGGAGAAAGGCGGTCAGGGATCAGACCTTGAGATAGCGTCAGAATTAAGAGAAGAGAAAGGTGTTTCAGAGACGGAAATCTCATCAGATGCGGTGTTAAAAGGCCCCGTGTCAGAAACTGCAAAGAGAGTAGCGGAGCTGGAAGCGGCCCAGAAGGCTGCGGAAGCAGAGGCGGCCCAGAGGGCTGCGGAGCTGGAGGCGGCCAGGAAGGCAGTGGAGGCAGAGACGGCCCAGAGAGCAGAGGAAGAAAGAGAGACAGCCTCCAGGGAAGAAGCGGCCAAGGAAGAGGCAGAAGCCCTTCTGAAAGCGGCAGCCATAAGGGAGGAGGAGGCCTCTAAGCGGGAGGAGCCGCCGGTTTTCTTCTACTTAAATGATATGCCTATCCGCTTGCCCAGAAGGCCTGATGGAGAGCGGTATTATCTGATGGATTTGATCGAGTATTCTGGAATTGACCTGAAAAATCCAAAGGGAAGAGTAAATCTGACAGTAAACGGAAGACCAGGTATGTTTCAGCAAACCTTGACAGAAGGGGATAGAATCTATATAGAAGAGGAAATGTAAAGTCCAAGAAAAAAGAGCCAAAGGGATGGGATCAAAGGAATCCCGCCTGTTGGCTCTCTTTTTTATGATGGAACCTATTGTCCATGAATTATCCCTTGGCCAGACGTGCCAGCACGGCATTGTGTATGGAGCCTAAGGGAGCCTGCATACAGACAGCGCCAATTTTGAAGGCCTCCATGGGCATGCCGTAAACCACGCAGCTTTCCCGGTCCTGTCCAATGGTGTAAGCGCCAGCCCGCCGCATGCGCAACATGCCTGCAGCACCGTCCGCCCCCATGCCGGTGAGAATTACACCAATGGCGCGGCTGCGCACATGGGTGGCAACCGAGTCAAAGAGCACATCCACTGACGGCCGATGGCCGCTGACCTTTTCCTCCTCAGTACAGCTGACTGCATAACCAGAGCCCATACGGACCACCCGCATTTGCAGACCTCCCGGAGCTAAAAGAATCAGACCGGGCTGGACTTTATCTCCATGCTTGGCTTCACGGACCTCCAGTTTACAGATTTTATTCAGACGTTCCGCATACATGGATGTAAAACCGGAGGGCATATGCTGTGTGATAACAATACCAGGCATACGCGCCGGAAATTGCCGCACCACCTCCAGGATGGCTTCGGTTCCGCCTGTGGAAGCGCCAATGGCTATGACATCCACACTGGGATGCATACCGGTGGCAGAGATGATGGGGGAATGGGCGGAACCTGCAGCCCGTGGGGCCATAGCTGTATTTACAGTTTGAGCAGGAGCATGCCCGGCAACGGAAGAAACGGGAAGTCTGGGCTTTGCATTGGCGCCAATGGCCAGCTTTGCCCGAAGAGAGGCCATAAATTGTTCTCTTGCACCGTTTTCTGTGCCTGGCTTTCGCACAAAGTCCACGGCTCCTGCAGCCAAGGCGTCAAATACCCGAACATTCAGGGAAGATACCAGGATTACAGGAACCGGATGGGAGGGAAGTACCTCCTTCAAAAACTCCAGCCCGGTCATGCCCGGCATCTCAATATCCAGAGTCATAATATCAGGCTTCAATGTAGGAAGCTTCCCCTTGGCATCCAGAGCGTTGACGGCAAAGCCCACTACCTCAAACCGGGGATCCTCGCTGATTCCCTTGATCAGAAAGCTCCGAAATACAATGGAGTCATCCACTACCATTACACGAATTTTCTGTGCCATTGCAGATTTCCTTCTTTCTTGTTTCCTATGCTTTCTTCCTGTAGATCGCCGGCTGCACATACTCGTAAGGACATGTATTCTTGGTGAGTCCCTCCGAATGGCCGATAAACAAATGCCCTCCCGGAACTGTAGCGTTGTAGAAGCGGTTTACCAGCGCATCCTTTGTATCCTGGTCGAAATAGATCATTACGTTGCGGCAGAAGATCAGGTCAAATTTTTTCTTGAAGGTAATCTGATCCATGAGATTAAAAGGTTTAAAGATTACATTCTTTTTAAGGGCGGGAGATACGGTGCATTTCCCATTTCCCGTTTTCACAAAGTACTTCTGCTTCCAGGTGGCAGGCAGAGGAGACATGCTGTCCTCCGGGTACACGGCCCGGATAGCTTCATCCAGAATTTTGTTGGAGATATCCGTGGCCAGAATCCTGGTATCCCACTGGGAAGCCTGAGCCCCAAAATACTCCAGCAGATACATGGAAATGGTGTAGGGCTCCTGTCCGGAGGAACAGCCAGCGCTCCAGATGGACAGGGACTTATCCCGGGCATGTTTTTTTGCCAGGTCAGGAAGCACCACATCCTGAAAATAAGTAAAATGGGCCTCCTCTCTGAGAAAGTATGTATAATTGGTTGTAAGCTTGTTCAGCATGGCCGTAACCATATCCGGGTCCCGGCCGCTTAAAATATCATCCACATAGGATGAAAAGTCCGGATATCCCTGAGCGCTGAGAGTATGAGAAAGACGGCTTACGATCAGCTGCTTTTTCTTGCTCAGGTCGATCCCGTAGTGTTGTTTAATGTACCTGTAGAGGCGCTGAAAGTCCTGATCAGTCAGTGTCAGCATCAAATCACTCCCATATCATTTAGTGTTGAATTTTGGGCCAGCGCCTGACAGTCTACAGACATAAAGACGCTTCCATCTGCCATGGTCACCATTCCATCCAGAAGCTTCTGCTGGCGCTTAACCGGAATCGGACGCACATCCTTCAGGTCAATATCCATGACCTGACGCACGGAATCCACAATAATTCCCAGGGAAACAGAATTGATATCCAAAACAATGATACAGGTGGTACTGGTGTACTCGGTTTCTGATTTCCCCATACGCATCTTAATATCCACCACAGGGAGGATCTGTCCTCTCAGGTTAATGATGCCCTTAATGTAGGGAGGAACCAGAGGCAGTCTGGTGATGGAATGATTGCTGATGTTATGAATTGCTTCTATTACATATTTGGTACTGATATACAAAATCAGGTTGCCGGATTCAAAGGTCAGGCAGCGCTCCACTGTGGAATTTTCCTCCGTATCCATAGTATCCATAGTATCCGGGAACTCCTGATGGGAAGTCATTTGTTCAGACATTTCGATGCCTCCTTTCTATATGTTTTCCAATGCGGCCATATGCAGGGTGGTAATATCCAAAATAATACTGATATTGCCGTCTCCCAGAATCGTGCAGCCGCCGATACCGGAATTTTTCAATTCATAGCAGTTCAGGAATGTGGGGAATGGTTTCACCACCACCTGCTGCTCGCCGATGAGATCATCTACAAACAGACAGAAGGAATGATCGCTGGTTTCCACCCAGATGAGGATTCCCTCTTCCACATTTGTTACCTCTGTCTCAATATCGTAAAACTGATGCAGACGGACGATAGGATAAAAACCGCCGATACGCTCCACCATCTCGCTGCCACTCTCATCATAGATTATCTCATCTGCCGAAATCTTGAAGGATTGGCGGATATTGGCAATGGGAATGGTAAAGATGGAATTTCCCACAGTTACCTTCATGCCGTCTACAATGGAGAGAGTGAGAGGAATTTTAATGGAGAAAGTGGTTCCTTTTCCCTCCTCGCTGGTAAGGGAGACCACGCCTCCTACGCTTTCCACGTTCTTTTTCACCACATCCATGCCCACGCCACGTCCGGAAAACTCCGTGACAGTCTGGTTGGTGGAAAATCCGGGAAGCATAATCAGCCCAAGGGCTTCCTTTTTCGTATACTCGCTCTCAGGCTTGGTGAGAATGCCTTTCTCCTTGGCCTTGGCTAAAATCTTATCCGGATTCATGCCCTTTCCGTCGTCGGCAATGGAGATCACCACCTCATTGCTGGTGTGGGAAGCGGACAGGACGATCTCGCCCTGGGCCTTCTTGCCTGCGGCAACACGCTCTTCCTCCGTATCCTCAATGCCGTGGTCCATGGAATTGCGGACCATATGCATAATGGGATCCTGAATGCTGTCCACAATGGTCTTGTCAACCTCCGTATCCTCACCGATAAGAGTAAGATGAACATCCTTTCCAAGCTTCTGCTTCATATCCCGGACAATACGATTCATCTTCTGGAAGACGCCGGAAATAGGAACCATCCGCAAAGACATGGACAGATCCTGCAGGTCATCCGTCAGCTTGCGCAGCTGGCGTGCGGATTTCATAAAATTATCATAGCTGTCCCGGCTCAACTGGCTTAATTCCGGGGAGGAGGTAACCATGGATTCCGTGATTACGATCTCGCCCACAATATCCAGCAAATCGTTAAGCTTTGTCAGATTCACACTGATCAGATTCTGCTTTACCGGGGCCGACGCAGCAGCCTTGGGAGCGCTGGCCTTCTGATCCGGAGCAGGAGAAGCCGGTTTTGCAGCGCTTGAGCCGGGTTCAGAAGCAGTCTTAGGCTGCTCCGGCTCAGGTTCCGGAACCATAACAAGCTCATAGGAATGGATATGTCCCTGGGATTTTAGGATATCTTCTGCCTTGGCAGACATTTCTACGTTCTCAAAGGCCAGATAGAAGCCGTCCTCAATAATCACAGAACAGGTATCAGGATTGGACTCCATATCTGAGGGATAATAGCGGAATTCCACTTCGCATTCCTTCAGCGTATTGATAATCATGAAAGCACGAAGATTCTCCATACCGATGCCCTCGTCCAGGAAGACATGCAAAAAGCACACTGCCTTGGGATCAGCAGGAAGATTTTCTATACCGGCTGCCTCGGGAGCCGGGGCGGGAGCGCTGTCAGCCGCAGGAGCAGAAGCCGATTTTTCAGCCGGTTCTTCCGGAGCAGCTCCACTGATCTTCTTTAGAAAATCGTTTATTTCCTTGGCGAAGCCTTCCATTTCAGCCTCTGTGTCCAGGGGCTCTCCGTTCTCCACCTTCTCCACCTCGCCTCTCAGACAATCTTCTGAGCGGAACATGAGATTAAACAGCTCTTTTTTATGCTCTGGGTCCAGAGAATCAATGCCCTTGTCGCGAATATAGAAGAACAGGTCTTCTATATGGTGCGCAATACTGGCCAGAGAACCAAATTCCATCATGGCGGAAGAGCCCTTGATCGTGTGCATGATGCGGAAAATCTCATTGACGTCATCGGAAGAAAACTCACCGATTTTCTCGTCCTTTACCAGCATCTCATCCAGCTGGTCAAGCAGGGAATTTGTTTCAAAGAGGTAGGTATCGAGAATACCCTCCATACCATTATCCATTATAACACCACCTATCTTTTGATATAGTTTCTGAATCTACTGCATAAGAAATAAAGAGGCCTGCCTCACAGATAAAAGTATGGCAGGGCATACTACATTATTCTATATATCGTCCCGAATGAGAAAAGATTAAGAGAAAGAAACAACTTTTTTTATTCCTACAATAAATTTCGTGGAGGTTCTGTTCTTAGTACCGGATATTTGTTGAAATTTTTCTTAAGATGTGTTATAAAAAAGAAAAACACGTCGAAATAGATTTAGAGGTGTAAGGCTCTCTATAGAGGCATATGGATCTTGAAAAGCCTATAGGAGCGAATTTTAAGGAGGGCAAGTTTGATGAAGAATCTGAAGCTAGTGAAAAAATTTGTGGTGACTTTCGGCACCATACTGATTCTGTTTTTGGTATCAGTAATCGCCACGTGTACAGGCATTAGTTTGTCTAAAAAAGGGTACCAGAGAATGTACACGGAGGAAATCCAGTCAGTGACTAAGGTGTATGAGATTCAGCTGAATCTGCAGACTGCGCTGAGAGAACTGATGATGGCCGCAAACACGGAAAATCAGCAGGAGCGTGCAACACGGTTAGACAGAGTAAATACATATATGACAGACCTGGAAGATGGACTGAACTGGCTTTATACAAATTATGAAGGGGATCTGACCCTGTTTCGTCAGTTTGAATCGGATATGCTGGCAAACAAGAGCGTGCGTCAGTCTGTTATGGATGCCTGCAGCTTAGGCACAGAGGCTGGAGATGAGCAGGCGATCCAGCTGATTATGAACGACTATGGACCTGTGGTAGAGCAGTATATGGGAGTTCTTGAGCAGGGATTCTCTTCTCTGACAGCAGAGACGGCAGCCGGGTACGAACAGCAACTGTTTAATCTGAATGCATTACTGGCTATCGGTATTGCAATCGCAGCAATTGCCTTCCTTATCACGCTGTTTATCGCCGTACGTCTGAGCAAAAATATTGCCCTTCCGGTAAGACTGATTGAAGATTCCATGAAAGAGGTTGTCAAGGGGAACCTTTCCGTTACTGTGGATTATGAGGCGGCAGACGAGTTTGGCTCTATGGCTGACAGTATGCGCCGTGTAACCAGTGAGATCAGTACGATTATCAAGGATATTGAGACCATACTGTGCGGTATGGCGGACGGAGACTTTACGGTTACCTCCTCTGCATCAGAGCTTTATAAGGGTGATTATCAGAAGATCTTCCATGCTATGAAGATGATCAAGGATAACTTTAACGAGACGCTGTCCACACTGAACCGTTCTGCGGATCAGGTATCCTCTGGTTCCGACCAGGTATCCTCCGGCGCTCAGGCTCTGTCCCAGGGAGCTACAGAGCAGGCATCCTCTGTGGAAGAGCTGGCAGCTTCTATCAATGAGATTTCTACACATATTAACCAGAATTCTCAGAGCGCGCTGGAAGCCAGCACCAAGTCCACACAGGTGGGTATGAAGGCTGGAGAGAGCAACGAGCGCATGCAGGATATGCTGAAGGCCATGGGCGACATCAACGATTCCTCCGGAGAGATCGGAAAGATTATCAAGACTATTGAGGACATCGCATTCCAGACGAATATACTGGCTCTGAACGCAGCCGTGGAGGCGGCGAGAGCAGGCGCAGCCGGCAAGGGCTTTGCTGTAGTGGCTGATGAGGTCCGCAATCTGGCCAGCAAATCTGCGGAGGCTTCCAAGAATACTGCGGCTCTGATTGAAAATTCACTTCAGGCTGTGGAGAACGGAAAGAAGATCGCCGATGAGACCGCTCAGTCTCTGGAGGTGGTAATCAGCGACATCCAGGAGGCCAGCAGCATGATGGATACCATTGCCAAGGCTTCCCGGGAGCAGGCTGAGGCTATTTCTCAGATTACCGTGGGAATTGACCAGATTTCCAGTGTGGTACAGACCAACTCCGCTACAGCGGAGGAGAGCGCTGCAGCCAGCGAGGAGCTGTCCGGCCAAGCTCAGATTCTGAAGGATCTGGTACGGAAATTTAAACTGGAGGGAGACAACAGCACAGTGCAGTACCAGCCCTCGCCCTCCTATTCCGGGGGATATGATGATGTGATGCCGGGGATTTCTTACGGTGGGGACGACAAATATTAAGCAGCGTTCTGTTTTTGGCAGTTGGCGGATTGTAAAATTTAGTGGAATAAAGGAGAGGACATGAAGCGTACAATCAAACAGGAAGTTATGTTACGAGTAGCCCTGATGTTTTTGGTTGTGATTCTCAGCGGTGCGGCAACTACCCTGAGTATGCGCCAGATCAGGATCGACAGTAAGAGACAGGTTCAGGCCGTAGAAATTCAAACACTGGTGTTGAGTGCGGAAAAAGCACATTATGGCTGGGTGGAAAACCTTTCCTCCGCCATTTCCATGGGAACCGAGTTTACGGGCAGTAAAGATTATAAAGGCTGTGTGCTGGGAAAATGGTTCTACAGCTCGGATTTGTCCGGTGTGGATAAAGAAATACTGGAGCTGATTGAGAAGATGAAGCCTATCCATCAGGCAATCCATGAGTCTGCTCAAACTGTTCTTGATTTGAACGAAACCAGCCCGGAGCAGGCAAAGGAAACTTATTTGAATACCACCAAGGCAAATGTAGACAGCCTGGTTGCTCTGCTGGATGAGGTGGAAGCCATTGCGGATAAGCAAGTGAAGGATATTCAGGTAGAGCAGCAAAACTCCATTTATCTTACGGAAGGTGTTACCACCGCTACTGTGGTGCTGATCCTGATTGTATGCGGTATGCTGTTTACCTTTGTGGTGAAGAGAATTCTTGGTCCCATTGAGACTATTAAGGAGTCCAGTATACAGCTGTCAGAAGGAAATCTTGGCTTTGAGATTGACATCCACAGCGAGAACGAGCTGGGACAGCTGGCCGGCAGTCTGAATTCTGCAGTGAAGACCCTGAAGCATTACATTACGGATATCAGTGATGTGCTGGATGGCATGGCAGATGGGAATATGGCAAGCGAGAGCCAGATCACGTATATCGGAGATTTTGTACAGATCCAGACAGCCATCAGCACTATCAGCGAAAAGCTGAGTCAGACCCTGGAGCAGATCAATACGGCTGCCAATCAGGTGGATTCCGGTGCCAATCAGGTGTCTGTGGGAGCACAGAGCCTGGCGCAAGGCGCTACCGAGCAGGCTTCCGAGGTGGATAACCTTCTTCAGATGGTGGAGCGTGTGACAGAGCAGATCAACAGCAATGCTGCAAATGCAAATGAAACTACTAGGGAAGCAGACCAGGTAGGCGAGAGTATCAGCGTATGCAGCGAGCAGATGCAGGAGATGAGCGAGGCCATGAGCCAGATCAGTTCCTGCTCCGGAGAGATTCAGCATATTATCAAGACCATTGAGGACATTGCATTCCAGACCAATATTTTGGCCCTGAATGCGGCTGTGGAGGCAGCCAGAGCCGGAAGTGCAGGCAAAGGCTTTGCGGTTGTTGCTGACGAGGTTCGCAATCTGGCGGCCAAGAGTGCAGACGCAGCCAAGAATACCACAGAACTCATTGAAAAGACACTGCGGGTGGTGGAGAATGGTTCCCTTCTGACAGGTAAGACACAGGAATCCCTGAACTCCGTTGTGGAGGGGGCTGAGAATGTAACTGCACATATTAAGGAGATTTCTGAAGCCTCCAATGAGCAGGAGAGGGCAATTAACACCATTAAGGACAGTATTTATCAGATTTCCACTGTAGTGCAGTCCAACTCCGCCACCTCAGAGGAAAGTGCAGCTGCAAGCGAGGAGCTGGCCAGCCAGGCACAGATTCTGAAGAACCTGATTGGAAACTTCCAGCTGAAGAGAGGGTAAAGAACCTTCTGGAAAGATAGGATATACAGAAGATTTTAACAAAAGAAAACTCCCTCAGGACTGAGAGCCTGGGGGAGTTTGCTGACTGAGTCCTTGGAAGATCTTAGAATTTATTTGAAGGTATTATGGGAGAACAGGAAGAGCCTGGAAAGAGTTCCTTGGAAGAATGTTAAAATCTTGTCAAATCTTGGGTGTGTGACGTTGAAAAAGCAAAAAAAGTGTCACAAAATGGGCTACCTGCCTTGATTTTATAGCGTAGTATGTGGTATGATAGATTAGATTCGTAATGCATGCTGGGCTTATTGAAGTTGAGAGGAAAAGGAAAAGCCTGAGATGCAGAATACAGGGGTGTAGTAACAGGTCAGGAGGGATAAAGATGTCAGGAATATATGGAAACGGCGTGGCTCTGACAGAAAGAGTCCTGGATTATCTCTGGGGCCGGCAGGAAGTAACGCTGAATAATATTGCCAATGTGGATACTCCAGGATTTAAGTCGCAATATGTTACTTTTGAGGAAGTTATGGCTCAGATGTTGTCTGAAGCCAGCGCTCGTTCTGTCGCTCCGGGAAAAGCAGTGGCAGAGGCCATTGACTCCTCCAGGCTGGGGATTCATACAACCAGTTCTGAGAGTAACCGTCTGGATGGAAACAATGTGGATATGGATCAGGAGCAGGTGAGCCTGGTGCGCAATGCCTATGAATATCAATACATACTGAATTCCATATCCAACGATATCAGCCGCCTGAAGAGTGTGGCGCGTACATTCTGATTTTTCTTGTGAGGATTCTTGCCAATAAGTTGTGAAGCTCCTGAGATGTCATTTTGGGAGCGTATGTTGGCGTGGCAGTTGAGAGAAGAGAGGATAAGGAGACAGTTATGGAAACAGATTTTATTTCACCCATGCAGATTTGGGGAGATATTGGGAATATCAATGGCTTTAGCGGCCAGAAGGAGAAGACGCAGTCCAATGAGTCTCTGTCGCTTTTTGGCGATGTGTTCCGGACAGCAATCAATCAGGTGAAGGATACCCAGGCAGATGTGGAGACAAAGCAGTATCTCCTGTCTACCGGACAGCTCGATGATGCGCACACGCTGCCGATTGCAGAGGCGAAGGCTGGATTGGCAGTGGATGTATTACTTACATTGCGCAATAAGGCACTGGAAGCATATAATGAGCTCATTAAAATTAACGTTTAATTTAGAGACAGCTGGCGGACCGCATGCTGGGCGTGGGGATTGCCGGTTTAAAACTATGCAGAAAGTTGGATAGAAACGTGCAGAAATTTAAGGAAACCTGGAAAAATTTGTCGGAAAAAACCCAAAAGCTCTTAATGGTCATTGTAGGTGTTACTCTGGCAATTATTATTATTGCGGTTTTGGTTCTGACATTGGGGAAAAACGGTGATTACAGCGTCCTTTTTACGGGTCTGAGTCAGGAAGAAGCCCAGGAAATTGCGAATGTTCTCCAGGATCAGGATATTGATTACAAATACAACGCTGCGGACGGAACCATTCGGGTTCCTGATGCGGTAGTGGAGACAACCAGAGGTCAGCTGTTGGCCAGCGGCTATCCAAAGAGCGGGTTCGCCTATGATATTTATCTGGATAATACAGGACTTTTGACAACAGAGTCTGATAAGAAGCAGCTTACGCTCTATGAACTGCAGAATCGCCTGGGAGCCACCATTCGGGCTTTCGACGGTGTAAAGGATGCAAATGTTACCATTGTGGAGGCGTCCGAGAGGCGGTATGTGCTGGATGATGACAGTCAGCAGGAGGCTTCTGCGTCAGTCATTATTACCATGAAAAACGGTGTTGCCCTCACCGGGGACAAGGCACAGGCGGTGAAGAATCTGATTGCCCATGCCGTGCGCGGTATGGATTTTACAAAGGTAACTGTATTTGATGCGTCTACTATGCTTGAGGTAGGCGCTGATTCTGGTGGGGACAGTTCCACAGCCACAGATTTGATGAGTCTGACCTCCATGGTAGAGAGCAACATTGCGGCAAATGTGCGCAATGTGCTGGAGAAGCTTTATGGAGTGGGAAATGTGGCGGTATCGGTGAAGGGTACCATCAACATGGAGAAGCTGATCCAGGAGAGCACGCAGTACTCTACCCCAGAGAAGATTGATGAACAGGATAAAACGGGACTCCTGGAGCAGGAGGATCTGACAAACGAGGATTCCCTGGCTTATACGCAGGAGGCAGGAGGCGTGGTAGGAGCTGACGCTAATGCGGATCCGCCCAGGTACACCACAGAAGATGAGGGCGAGGATGAGACAGACAGCTATACCAATAGCACGGCGTCCCGCCGTTGGCTGTTTAATGTATTAAAGGAACAAAGACAGGTTGACCCGGGGATCCTGGAGGATACATCCATTGGTGTGATTATCCTTACCAAGGACACCAGCGTGGACGAGACCGAGTTGTATCGATTGGTGGCCAATTCCGCCGGAATTGATGTGACGGAGGCCAATGATAAGATTACCATTATCCGGTCGGAGGGGACACCTACCGAGCAGGCGCCTCAGCAGGCTCCGGAAGGCCTCTGGACCTCTATTACCAATCAGATTCCCTGGCCCATTCTGGTTGCCATTATTGCCGGTATTCTGCTTGTATTGCTGCTTCTTATTTTCCTGCTTCTTCGCGGCAGAAAGAAGAGAAGCGAGGCAGAGGCTCAGGAGGATGATATTGACGCAGGCGATCAGCTGTCAGCCATTGACCTTGGCATTGACAGCAACGATTTGGGAGGAGATACCCTGGTTGCGGCACAGCCTGATGAGGATGATGACCTGGCCCATAGCGAAGAGATCCTGAATATGCGTATGCAGCGCAGTATGCGTCTGAAGCAGAATATTGCAGAATTTGTGGAGCAAAATCCGCAGATTGCTGCAAAACTGGTACAGAGCTGGCTCAGGGGAGAGGAGGATCTGAATGGCAGCAAGAGAAACCAAGGCGCCAATAACCGAAGAAGTAAATAAGACAGAAGAAGAAGTAGACCTGGATACCAGCAGCAAGGCGGCTCTTGTGGTGGTATCTCTGGGAGCTGACAGGGCTTCTCAGATCTATAAATATTTGAATGAGCAGGACATCGAGGACCTTACCTATGAGGTTGCTAAGCTTGGCAAAATCAGCAACAGCCAGGTAGAGACAACTCTGGACGAGTTCTATAAGCTCTGCCTGACACATAAGATGATGACGGACGGTGGCCTGGATTATGCCAGAAACGTGTTGGAAAAGGCATTTGGAGAGTCAACGGCGCGGAACCTGCTGGAAAAGGTTTCCAAGACCTTGCAGTCCAAGCCCTTTAACTTCTTTATGAAGGGGGATCCCCAGGCTCTCTTATCCATTCTGCAAAACGAGCGTCCTCAGGTTATTGCCCTGATTATGGCTTATATGGAGCCGGAGCAGGCGGCAAAGATTCTGGAACAGCTGACAGATGAGAAGCGCATTGCTGTTATCGAGGGCATGGCAAGCATGGACCGGGTTTCCCCGGAGGCCATTGCTATTGTGGAAGAGGAGATGAAGCGGAAGTTTGCCACCATCATCACCAGCGAGGACAACATGAGCCTGGGCGGTATCGATTTTGTTGCCGACATGATGAACAATATCGACCGCAGTACGGAGCGAAAGGTATTCGATCAGCTGACCAAATCCAACCCGGATCTGGCTCAGGACATTCGGAACAAGATGTTCGTGTTCGAGAATATTCTGGATATGGACGACAGATCCGTACAGCGCTTTGTGCGTGACTGTGATACCAAGGATGTGGTGTTTGCCCTGAAAAATGCATCCGAGGAGATGCGGTCCGTGTTCTTCAGCAATATGTCCAAACGTATGGCAGACTCTGTCAAAGCAGATTTGGAGATTACATCCAACGTAAGGTTGAAGGATGTGGAAGAGGCGCAGCAGCGTATTGTTAATATTATCCGCAAGCTGGAAGACCAGGGAGAGGTATTTATAAAGAAGGGTGGAGACGATGACGACGATATCATCCTCTAACCGGGTGATTAAGCGTTCCGGCGCGCCCGTAGCAAGTACCATAGAACCATACCTGCCGCCTGTGGAAATGACAGCGAGCAGCCGCCGGAGAGCTCCGGAAAAGGCAGTATTTCCCCGGCTTACCAAGGAAGGCCTTCCTTTAGAAGGGAGCCTGGACCAGGGCCTTTTGGAGGATCAGGATCCCTTTCAGCAGGAGGCTGAAAGGGAGGCCCAAGCCTTAGAGAACGCTGTGGATGAGGCGGAAGAGATTCTGCAGGCAGCCCGCTTAGAAGCACAGCGGGAGGCCAAGGAAATATTGAATGATGTGCACCGTCGGGCGCAAAAAGAGTTTGAGGCCGCCAGAGAGGCAGGCTACCGCGCCGGGTATGAGGCAGGCTTCCAGGAGGGAAGAAACCGTGCAAGCGGGGAATGCCACATGGAGTTCGAGAAACGCCTGGCTGAGTTTCAACAGGATATGGAGCAGGCTATTCAGTCCGTGGAGACTGCCAAGGAGAGATGTCTGCGCAATTACCTGGATGAATTGAAGGAATGTGCCATTGCTATAGGGGAAAAGGTGATCCAGATCAGTCTCAGATCCAGCGGAGAAGTCATCAAGCAGATGATCATAGGGGCTACAGAAAAGCTTAAGAAAACTGCCTGGGTCAAGATTTATATAGATAAATGCGATTATGACATGATGATGGAAGCAGATGCGGACATCGTGGATGAGTTATCCCACCTGTCGGACAATATTAAATTTATTGTCATGGATAAGGAGGACAACGGAAACTGCATTATAGAAATGCCGGAGGAAATCGTGGATGTGAGCGTCAATGCACAAATGGAGAACATTCGGGATATCCTGGGTAATGTGAGAGTATAACATATGTTTGAAAAGATACCACAGCTGATCAGCAAGGCTGAGACAGTCAGTCACATCGGAAAAATTGAAAATGTGGTGGGCATGTCCATGGAAGCCTCAGGCGGCCGCTCCAGTATCGGAGATATCGTCATGATATACAACGAGGAGCAGAACCGGCAGATGCCGGCAGAGGTGGTAGGCTTCAAGGATGGAAAGATCCAGCTGATGACTTATGAGGCCACCAGCGGAATCGCATCCGGCAGCTTCGTTCGGAATACCAGACGAAGGCTGAAGGTGCCTGTGGGGGATTTCCTGCGGGGAAGGATTATCAATGCCCTGGGAGAACCCATTGACGGCAAGGAGGATTTTCAGGCGGTTCGGTATTATACGGTGAACAGCCCCTATATCAATCCCCTGGACCGTCCGCCCATTCGGGAAAGGCTGGAGTTTGGCGTCAAAGCCATTGACGGTCTGAATACCATTGGAAAGGGCCAGAGAATTGGAATATTCGCAGGCTCCGGTGTGGGAAAGAGTACGCTCATGGGAATGATTGCCAAGAATGTGAAGGCAGACATTAACGTTATCGCCCTGGTGGGAGAGCGTGGCCGTGAGGTTTTGGAATTTATAGAAAAGGATCTGGGTGAGGAGGGCATGCGCCGCTCTGTGCTGGTAGTAGCCACCTCAGATCAGCCGGCTATGCTGCGCATGAAATGTCCCCTGGTGGCCACCACCATAGCGGAATATTTCAAGGATCAGGGATATGATGTGCTGTTGATGATGGATTCCCTGACCCGTTATGCCATGGCCCAGCGGGAAATCGGTCTTGCCATTGGCGAGCCTCCCATTGCCAGAGGCTATACGCCTTCTATTTATGCGGAGTTTCCCAAGCTCTTGGAGCGCAGCGGGAATTTTGATAAGGGCTCCATTACAGGAGTCTACACAGTACTGGTAGAGGGCGACGACACCAATGAGCCCATTGCAGATACAGTCCGGGGTATTCTGGACGGCCATATTGTGCTGAGCAGGCAGTTGGCCAATGAGAATCATTTTCCGGCCATTGATATCGGGGCAAGCATTTCCCGTCTTATGGTGGAAATTGTGTCCAAGGAGCACCATAGGATTGCCTCCCGGGTGAGGAACCTGTTGGGAATTTATCAGAAGAATTCCGACTTGATTTCTATCGGGGCATACAAGAAGGGCACCAATCCGGCCCTAGATGAAGCGGTAGAGAAAATTAATGCTATAAATTCCTTTTTAATGCAGAGTACCACAGAGAGCTTTACCTATGAGGATACCCTGCAGGTGATGAAAACCATTGCGGATAGTTGAGAGACAGCGGAGGGATAGCACTTGAAAAAGTTTTCGTATAGACTGGAGACAGTGCTGGATTATAAGACACAGGTTCTCGACAACCTGAAGACAGAGCATGCGGTTATTATTCAGAATGTAAATAGAAAGCAGGAAGAGATCCGGGGACTCAAGCGGGAATTGTACGGCTACGAGGACGGATTTGACCAGGTGAAAGAATCTGGTTCTACCATAGAAAATTATCTGTTATTTGATATGTACATAGGACATATGGAGAAGCGCATTGACGAGGAAAAGCAGCGCTTGTACCATCTGCGGGAGCAGGAGGATGCCAAAAAGCAGGAGGTCATCGAGGCAAAGGTGGATACCTCCCGCTATGAGAAGCTGAAGGAGCGCAAGCTTCAGGAATACCAGAGGGCGGTGGCCAAGGCGGATGAGACCTTTGTGGAGGAGTTTGTTATGGGCACGAATCTCCGTATGAGACGTCAGCATCGCGGCTGACTAAAAACTGGGTAATCGCAGTTTCCAAAAGAGACTGATGATTATATACACCCTCAAGAAGGGAAGCGCATATGTTAGTGGGTGGGTATGTCTGCAAGCAAATGTTTGTGAGAGAAGACCCGGACATATGGAATGTGAAACCCAGGAGGGGAAGAAAAAAGAGAAAGGAGGGATAAGGTGGAGAAACTTGCAAATGTGCAGATTCCGGGAAACATGCCGGCAAAGAAGAGCCAGCGTCAGAGTACGGCTGCGGAGCCAAAGGATGACTTCATCCGTCTCATGCAGCAAAAAACGGAATCCCCTGCACAGCCGGAGACAAAAAAGACCAAGGATGACAAAGAGTCTGTGAAGGTCCCGGAGGAGACAACGGAGCCGGTGGAGGAAGTGAAGCCGGAGACAGAGGAAGAGCTTACTCCCCAGGAGGAGCTGCAGCAGATGGAGCTTTTGCAGGTCCTGCTACAGCAGACAGCTGTACAAATGGCAGAGCCAGAGACAGAGCTTACAGGACAGAACATGCAGCCGGAGACAGTGGAGCCGGTATTGACAGAAGCAGTGGTGCAAGCGAAGCCGGAGGCAGTAATCCAGGAGGCGGAGTCTGTAAGGGAAGCAAAGCCTCAGACGATGCCTGCAGTCGCAGAGGAAGCAAAGGTCCAGATAGCAGCAACAGAGAATCCCGTGAAACCGGAGACAGAGATTGTACAGCCTGAAAAGAGCAGTCGGCAGGAGCAGACAGCGCTGGACAGCGCGCCAAAGGAAACGACTGTGAAAATGCCGGAGAAGGCTCCTGTGGAAAGAGAGCAGACCTTTACGCCGGAGATGACAAGAGCCGATGCCGGGATGGCGCAACAGCCCATGGCCCAGGCGGAAAGCCCTGTACACGCGCCCAGAACAGAGGATGTATTGCAGCATGGATACCGGCCGGAGGAGAACACGGTGCAGAGCACCATGGAGAAGCTGCCTCAGGAGCTGGGCAAGGCTTTAAGCAGAAACGGTCTTGGAGAAAGCAATACCTTGACGGTAGAGCTGGAACCGGCCTCTCTTGGAAAGCTGACCATTCAGCTGGTGTACAACGCCGGCAGGACAGCGGTATCCGTTATGGCGACAAACCCCAGGACACTAGAGCTGTTAAATGAAAAGGCTACAGAAATTGCGGCCATTCTCAAGGAGCGCACCGGTGAGGATACTGTGATTTACACACAGGAGACACAGCGCCAGCCGGAGGAGGAAGCCCAGCAGCAAAACAGCGGCCAGGGCGGACAGCAGGAGAGACAGCAGCCCAGGGAAGAGAAGCAGGAGCATGCAGAGTCCTTTATGCAGCAGCTGCGGCTTGGACTGGTGTAGGGGAGACAGAGGAACAGGAGAGAGACAAGATGGACGATATGAAGATCAGCGGAACATCGAATCCGTATCTCTACCAGAACTATTCTTCGGTAGAGGCCAACGATAAGAACACGCTGACTATGGTGGATTACTTCAAGCTTCTGGCAGCACAGCTGCAGAATCAGGATGTGACCAATCCCATGGACAACAGCCAGATGATGGCTCAGATGGTGCAGATGGGTATGATGCAGGCCATTACAGCCATGACGGATTCCATGGAAGCTTCCACAGCTGTTACCACCCAGACCTATGCGGCCAGCCTCATCGGCCAGGAAGTGACGGTCATGGTTACAGAGGAGACCAAGTACGAGGATGTGGAGGTACCCGTCGGCGTCAAGTACGCAAAGGTGGAGTATGTAAGCTTCGTAAATGGCACTCCGAAATTCAAGCTGGAGGGCGACAGTAAAGAGTATACCATGTCCTATCTGGTGGGTGTGGGCAGAATCCCGGATCCCTTCGCAAAGCCGGATGAAGAAGGCGACGGCTCTGATACCGATAAGGTAGAGGGCGAAGGCGAGACAGACGGCGTAGGCGATCTGCCTCCTGAAGAAGGGGATAAACCTACTGATGGAACAGACGGAGTAACGGATGGAACCCAGGAGGGAGCCGGAACAGAACAGACTCCGGTAATCCCGGAGGAGAGTCCGGAAACCCCGAAGGTGCCGGAAAGCACGGATGGAGCCCAGGAGGGTGCCGCAGCCGCAGCAGGGATCACAGAGTCAGAGCAGGCGTAGAAATTTGCTTGCCGTGGCTTTTTGGAAGAAAGGATGCAGATGGAGATGAATGGAGTACAACGTTTAGAACATGGGCATATTGGGGCGGGCGGCCAGACCACAGGATCAGCCGGCGCTTCTGGGGATCAGCCTGTATTTGAAGACCTGCTCCAGCAGCGTGCCAAGGAGG
Organism: Lachnospiraceae bacterium; assembly: GCA_022796795.1. Lineage (GTDB taxonomy): Bacteria > Bacillota > Clostridia > Lachnospirales > Lachnospiraceae > RGIG4284. Next base: position 120,496 of record JAAWJI010000001.1, read on the forward strand.
GCCTGAATTTTTCCAAACATGCCGCAAGACGTATGAATGAACGGGGGATTGCCGTTGACAGCCAGATGATGAACGATCTGGAGACAGCCGTGGAGGGAGCCCGGAAAAAGGGAGCCAAGGATGTGGCTGTAATCAGCGCCCAGGGCGTGTTTATTGTCAACGTACCTAACAACACGGTTGTTACTACCATGTCTCAAAGCGACATGAAGGAGCGTGTGTTCACAAATATTGACAGCGCCGTCCTGATGTAGCAGGACCTCGTGTGAGGATGCTAGGTCCCCCTGCCGGATTGACAGGCGGACGGATGGATGGCATAGCAGAAAGGAAAATGAAGAGATGTTAAGAGCAATGGACTCAGCGGTGTCAGGCCTTCGGGCTCACCAGAACAAGCTGGATGTAATCGGACATAATATAGCAAACGTAAATACCTATGGTTTTAAATCCCAGAGCTATACCTTTAAGGATACCATGTATCAGACCTCAACAGCTTCCACTAACGGTACCAATACGGCCGGTGGTGTAAATGCGGCTCAGTATGGTTATGGTGCATTGATGGGCGTGATCTCTATGGATATGACAGCCAGTACGCCTAGCTATAAGGGCGGATTTAATGCCACGATTGATGGAGATGGATTCTTTATTACAAAAAATGCCAGGACTGGAATGACAGTTACAGGCAAGGACGACCAGGAGGCCCTGAAGGGAAATGACCTGGAATTTACCAGAGTGGGACAGTTTACCGTGGACAGCAACGGTTATATTGTAGACGGAAACGGTAATTTTGTGTACGGATTTCGTGCCGGAGAACCGGATACTCTGCAGGCGCTGCGTGTTCCTACAGATGGAAGCGTGACGGTTACTCAGGATGGTGTTGCCAGTGTTGCAGGCATAGGAGACGTTGATGAAGCTCTGCCTGCCGGTGGCCCTGCTCTTGAGGCTATCGAAATCCAGATCAATAAGATGGGTGATATCCAGGTGACAATAAAGAAAGAATATGATAGTGTGGACGATCAGGGTAATCCAGTTAAGAAAGAGGGTACCTTTACATTGACCATGGGCCAGGTTGCCATCGCCACCTTCCAGAACCAGGAAGGTTTGACCAAGAACGGTAACGGCTACTATACAGCCAGCCCCAGCGACAATACGGGTATTTGTAGCGCGGCTATTCCTGGCGACGGTCGTGCAACCCTGATGCCCGGCTACCTGGAGGCTTCCAACGTAGATCTGGCAACGGAGTTTTCGGAAATGATCACTACGGAGCGCGGATTCCAGGCTAACTCCAAGATCATCACAGTAAGCGATGAGATTCTGTCTGACCTCATCAATATGAAGCGTTAATGTTCGGGCGGAGGAGGTCCAGCGCTGACCAGAAAATGATGGACAGAGTCCGCGAACGGCATATGACGGGAATTCGGGAGGCGGGCCATCACGGCTCGGCCTCCGGGGCCCGCCCCAATCGCAGGGCGCAGAGTGGAGGAAGAAATATGATTCGAGTGACACGATTGAATGGGGAGCTTCTCTTTCTGAATATCCTTCAGATCGAGACCATGGAGAGTATACCGGAAACAAAGATTAAAATGATGAACGGAGACTATTACCTGGTGAAGGATACGGCGGAATCTGTCATGGAGCAGGTTCGGAAATTTTACCGCAGCTGTATCGTACATGAGGATGAGAATAAATAACAAATTGCCTGTATAAGGGCAAAGAGGTGATAAGACAATGGATTTGACAACACTGATCGGCATGGCGCTGGGCATGGTGCTGGTAGTAATTGTAGGTATTGGCATGGATAAGCTTGGGAACTTCTGGGACCCTAAAAGTCTTGCCATGGTATTGGGTGGAACAGTGGCAGCAGTGGTGGCCAGCTATCCCTTCCGAATTCTGGCAGATATTCCCAAGCATCTGATGGTATTGACCCGGGGAAAGAAATTTAATATCCCCAAATTGGTGGATCAGATGGTGGATCTGGCCATGCTGGCAAGACAGAATGGTCTGCTGGCTTTGGAGGAGAAAGCAGAGGAGATCAAGGATCCCTTTTTGAAGCAGAGCGTGCTCATGATCGTGGATGCAAATGATCCGGACAAGGTTCGTTCCATGCTGGAGCAGCAGCTGGATGACATGATGGCCAGACATGATGAGGCGGCAGGCCTCTATGAGAAGGCTTCCTCCTATGCGCCGGCCTTTGGTATGGTTGGTACGCTGGTAGGTCTGATTAACATGTTGAAGGGTCTGAACCTGGACGGAGGCGGCGGAGCCAGCAGCCTGGGAGAGGATATGTCCGTGGCGTTGATCACCACCTTCTACGGCAGCTTGTTTGCAAACCTGTTTTTCCAGCCCATCGCGAAAAAGCTTCGCGTGCGTCAGGCAGAGGAGGAGTTGTACTGCATGACTGTCATTGAGGGGATCATGGGAATTCAAGCCGGGGAGAATCCTAAATTCCTTAGGGAACATTTATTATCCTGTATGAAGCAGTCCCAGCAGAAGAAGCTTTTGCTCAAGGCTGAGGGACGTCAGCAGGGAGGCGGTGAAGAAGGCTAATGAGCAAACGAAAGAAAGGCGGAGGCGGAGAGGACTGCGGAAGCTGGATGGACACATATGGCGACATGGTAACACTTCTTCTGTGCTTTTTCGTTATGCTGTATGCCATGTCAGACTTGAATCAGCAGAAGTGGGAAATATTTGTGAAAAGTATTTTCCCCAGCTCCAGTGAGACCTCACAGATCGCGGTGAATGAACAGGTGGCGGACGGAGAGTATGATGTGTCCGGAAATCTGGAGTTTGACGAGGCGATCTCAGATCCAGAGAATGTGGAGGAGCTGTATGTGGCTCTTATGGAGGCCCTTTCCTCCAGTGGTGTGGATGGGGTGAGTATTTCCAGGGAGGATGGATATACCTTTTTGGTGTTTGACAACCAGGCGTTCTTTGAGGGAGATCGTTCTGATTTGACAGATGAAGCAAAGGTGATTCTGGATGTGCTGTGTGATGTGATCGCAGGCTATGATGAACAGATCGCTCAGATTGATATTATGGGCCATACGGCTCAGGCGGATCCCAACCGGGAGAATAATCCCCGGACGGACCGGATTCTCTCTGCCATGCGGTCTGCAGAGGTAGCTGCCTATATTCAGAATAAGGATATTATAGATCCCAGTAAGCTGGTGGGCTTAAGCTATGGTCAGTATCGCTCTGTAAGCGAGAATGACAGCAGCGAGGGCCGGGCAAAAAACCGGCGGGTAGAGTTTGTGATCATAGACAGCGGAGCGGACATTAAGTCCATGAACGATTACTATGATGAACTGACCAACAGTATCAATGCTGGTTCCGTTTTAGTTACAGGCGGAGAGGATGTATTCCAGGAGACCGGAGGGAGCTCGGAAGGGGCTGCCAGCGCACTCCCCCAGGAGGAGATCAATCCTCCCGAGTAACGGCGTTTTAAACAGCAGCAGCGTGATAACTAATTGAGAAAAGGTGGCTTTTTAGATGGCAGACGTATTGTCCCAAAGTCAGATCGACGCGCTTTTGAAGTCCATGCAGCCGGGAGGCGAGCAGGAGCCTGAGAAAGTGGAACAAAAAGAAAAGGCAAAGCCTGTGAAAGAAGAAGTCAATTACAGTAAGTATGACTTCTACAGTCCCAGGAAATTTACAAAGGATAAGATGAAGATCCTCACCAGCGTATTTGAAAATTACGCGCGGATCATCACTTCTCAGATTAACGGCGTATTCCGTGTCATGACTGACATTACGGTGCGGGAGGTACAGGAGCGCCGCTATTATGAATTTGTTAACTCTCTGGGTGAAAATGATGCAGTTACCCTGGTGGAGGCCACGATACAGGATCAGGGAAAAAATCTGGTCCCGTTGATGATATATGTCTCGCCTAGTATGGTAATTACGTTGGTTGACCATATGCTGGGCGGTGGTGAGGATGTCATAAAGGTGAAGCCGGGATACCGGTATTCCGATGTGGAGCTTGCTCTGTACCGCAGAATCCTGTCCTACCTGATTCAGGCGCTGAAGGATGGCTTTGCAAATTATATAGCCATGGAATTTAAGGCGCAGCGGATTGAAGATAATCCCAGCATGATGCAGGATGTGGGACTGGATGAGACGGTAGCCATTATTCATCTGAATGTGGATTTGGCTGGTCTGGCATCAGAGACGGTTCGGATTTGTATGCCGGGTACGCTTCTGGAAGCCATCTTCCAGGTAATAGACAGCCGCAAGCATCTGGCCAGAGGTTATGCCTATGAGGATAACCGGGATACCATTTTGGAGAATATCCGGGATTCGCTGCTTCCCCTTACCGGACAGCTGGGTACCATTTCTCTGGATTTGGATGATATTTATCATCTGAGAGAAGGAGACGTGATCGACATGAATAAACCTAAGGATCACGATGTAAGGCTGTTTGTGGGCAGGCAGGCATGGTTTACCGGGAAGATGGGCATATATAAGAAGAATGTGGCGGTGCGAATTAACCAGCGTCTCTATGAGGAAGAAAACGTGGGGGATGAGCTGGAGCTGGAAACAGCAGCATCGGAATAAAATACTACATATAATATTTTCATGAGAGTGAGGAAAAGACAATGGCAAAGATTATGTTGGTTGATGACGCAGCATTTATGCGGATGATGGTTAAGAATGCGCTGACAAAGGCTGGATATGACAATTTTGTGGAGGCCCAGGACGGTGCAGAGGCTGTAAAGAAGTATGATGAAGAGAGCCCGGATATGGTAATCATGGACATTACCATGCCAAACATGGACGGACTCCAGGCCCTGAAGAAGATCCGGGAGAACCATGCTGACGCCAAGATTGTAATGTGTACCGCAATGGGCCAGGAGAGCATGGTAGTGGATGCGATCAAGTCCGGTGCCAAGGACTTTATTGTAAAGCCCTTTAATCAGGACCGTATTGTGGAGACAGTGAAGACGATTTTGGGATAACAGCTTCAGGCGGGAGGACAGAAAAGAATGGCTTTTTTAAGTTCCTTTGATATCTGCGCATCCGGTCTCAGCGCACAGCGGTTGAGAATGGATATTGCTGCAGAGAATATTTCGAATATTGATACTACGAGAACCGAGGCCGGAGGCGCTTACCGCAGGAAAGATGTGGTGTTTGAGAGCTATGGCTCGAAAAGCTTCCGGGAGGTTATGCGGGAGGCTTCCGAGGGAAAAGGAATCAGAAGCCGGGGAGCCGGAGTACGGGTTGCCGGTATTGTGGAGGATGACCGCGAGATGAAAATGGTCTATAATCCGGGACATCCGGATGCGGACGAGAGCGGTTTTGTCGAGATGCCCAATGTGGATCTTTTAAAGGAGACTGTGGACTCTATGTCAGCCACCAGGTCCTATGACGCGAATGTCACGGCATTGAACGCAATGAAGCTGATGGCGCAAAAAGCGCTGGAGATCGGGAAATAATGTTGGACAAAAGGAGATTTAAAGATGGGCGCTAAGGGCTTTAATGAAATGGAAATAGATGCCATAGGCGAGATTATGAACATCAGTCTCGGCGCGTCGGCAACCGCAGTTTCCACATTGCTGGGCACAAAGGTTGATATCACCACACCAGTAGTACGGGTCCAGAACCGTGAAGAATTTGAATTCAAAAAGCTGGAGCCGGCAATCGGGGTGGAGATTGCCTATGTAGAGGGCCTGGAGGGCAAAAACGTCATGATTTTCCGCAAAGAGGATGTGCGGATTATTGTGGGCACTCTCATGGGCGAGGTACCTTCGGACGAAGCTTTCGAAATGGATGAAATTTACATCAGTGCGATCTGTGAGATCATGAATCAGATGATGGGGGCTTCGGCCACGGCATTGTCTGAGTTTCTTGGATTCACGGTGAATATTTCCACGCCGAAGTCTTTTGATGTGGGAGAGCCTGAGGAATTTAAGGATAAATATTTCCCGGAAGAGGAGGGAATGGTAGTCGTCCGTTTCCGCTTGGAGATTGAGGAGAAGCTGAGCAGCGAGTTCATGAATATCATGTCCACCAAATTGGCAAAGCGGCTGCTGACTCCTTTTGGCTTGGGAGGAGACCTGGAGAAAGAAGAGGTACAGCCTGTAGCAGAACCAGAGCCGCAGCCAGCATCCACAGGAGGCGGAAGCATGTCCCAGGAGGAAATGGATGCGCTGATGTCCTCCATGAGCGGTGGTCCTGCAGCAGAGCCTGCTCCTCAGCCCACATCCACGGGAGGCGGAAGCATGTCCCAGGAGGAGATGGATGCATTGATGTCTTCTATGAGCGGTGGTCCTGCAGCAGCAGAGCCGCAGCCAGCATCCACAGGAGGCGGAAGCATGTCCCAGGAGGAGATGGATGCGCTGATGTCCTCCATGAGCGGTGGTTCTGCAGCGGAGGCGGCGCCTCAGCCGGCGCAAGCTGCGCCTCAGCCTGCAATGACCATGACGCCGGCAGCAGGTATGCAGCCTGGGGCAGCCATGCAGCAGCCGTATTATCCCTATCCTTCTGCGGGTATGGATCCTATGATGCTGCAGCTTATGAATCAGATGCAGCAGACGCAGCTGCAAATGATGGAAATGATGAAGGGAACCAAGAGCGCGGAGCCTTCCAAGAAGGAGAGCTCGATTATCCGGCCTTTGTCTTCCGAGCAAATCAGCGACGAGGCTGGCGAGGGAATGGAAGAAAAGGCCAATCAGGAAATGCTCATGAAGGTACCCTTGGAAATTTCCGTGGAGATTGGCCGTACCAAGAGACTGGTGCGGGATATTCTGGAATTTACCCAGGGTACGCTTGTGGTTTTGGATAAGATGGCAGGCGAACAGGTGGATCTGTTTGTAAATGGACAGTGTATTGCCAGAGGCGATATCGTTGTGGTTGAGGATAACTTTGGTATCCGTATTACGGAGATTGTGACCAAGGAACTGAATCCGGAAAGTCTGTAGTTATGGGAGCTTTATCTGTATTTAATACAGTAGTAGGCATTTTAGGTATACTGCTGCTGGCCTATTGGTGCAGCCGTATGCTGGGCAAAAAATGGGGAAACAGTTCCTGCTCCGGCAACATCAAGGTGGTAGGACAGCTTCAGGTGGGGCAGGACCGACAGATCCTTTTATTGGAGTTGGGCGAGCATTATTATCTGGTTGGCGTAAGTCAGGCAGGAATCCAGCTTCTGACAGAGGTGGAAGGTGATTTCGAGACGGACATGCAGGGACAGCCTGGCGGCCCAGAGTTTCCTTCCTTTCCGGAGCTTCTGGAGAAATACAGAAAGCGCCGCGACGAGAAAGATAGATGGAGTTAACAGATGAACGATCTACTGACACAATTAAATGGCGGGAGCGTTCCCACCCTGGATTTGTTTTTTTTACTTACGCTTGCAGCGCTTCTACCTTCTCTGGTTGTGATGATGACCTCCTTTACCAGGACGATTATCATTTTATCCTTTACCAGAAACGCAATGGGAGTTCAGCAGGCGCCGCCGAATATGGTCCTGGTAGGCATTTCACTGTTTTTAACCTTATATATTATGAGTCCGGTGATCGGCGAGATCAATGAACAGGCGTATCAACCCTATATCCGTCAGGAGATCAGTCAGGAAGAGGCTGCCCAGCGGATGGTTGTGCCGCTGAAAGAGTTTATGCTCCGCAATATGGAGGCAGATACACTGGACAATTTTATCGGCATGTCGGGAACGGAAGTTGTGGAGGATCCTATGGATTATCCTCTCACCGTAGTGGTTCCGGCCTTTATGACCTGTGAGCTGAAAAAAGGATTTATTGCAGGTTTTTGTATATACCTACCCTTCCTTCTGGTGGATATTATTGTATCTACCACGCTTATGTCTATGGGTATGGTTATGCTGCCGCCGGCCATGGTTTCTCTGCCCTTTAAGCTTTTGCTTTTTGTGACAGTGGATGGCTGGGAGCTTTTGTTCTCGAATATTGTGAGAGGATTCCGCTAAGGGAGGAGAGGCCTATGACAGAAATAGAAATTATGGACATTATTTATCAGGCGTTTATGACAGCCCTGCGGCTGGCTATGCCTTTTTTGCTGGTCAGTATGATTGTGGGTGTGATTATCTCGATTTTTCAGGCTGCCACGCAGATTAATGAGCAAACGCTGACCTTCGTACCGAAATTTCTTGCTATTTTGGCAGTTATGGGACTGCTGGGCACCACAATTTTGAATATGCTGCAGGATTTTCTGCGGCAAATGGTTTCCTTAGGCGCGGGAGGCTGATATCATGTTTATCCTTTTTTCGCTGGTGTTTATGCGGATGACCGGCGCCATTGCGCTGAATCCCATTTTGGGACGTTCCAATATACCCACGGCGGTAAAAGGAGCAATTATTCTGTCCATGTCTGTGCTGGTATATGGAGGAACCAATGGTGTTCTGGTACAGGAGCCGGCGGTAATGCTGGAATTTCTGGTTATGCTGCTCAAGGAGCTTATGGTGGGATTTGCCATTGGATTTTCCATGGAGCTGTGTTTCGCGGTTGTGCGTTTTGCCTCGGCGATTATGGATTATACCATGGGACTTTCCATGGCTCAGGTATATGATCCCCAGTACAACACCCAGATGACCATTACCTCAGGAATGTATTATACGTTTCTGGCGCTATTATTTCTGGCAGGAGACGGCCACGTAAGGCTTTTGGCTTTGATTTATTCCTCGGCGAATCTGGTTCCTTTTGGACAGGTAGCCATAACCCCTCAGCTTTCACAGCTGATGCTGGATATTTTTCAAAGCAGTATTGCCATGGGACTGCAGCTGGCATTTCCATTGATTGCCATGGAGCTGGTGACAGAGGCGGCGGTGGGAATCCTGATGCGTGTGATTCCCCAGATCAATGTGTTCTCTGTAAATTTTCAGGTGAAAATTATGGTGGGACTATTTTTGCTGGTATATCTCTTTAATCCTATGGCAAGTAAGGTATATGAGATTATCGGTAATATGTTTGTATATATAGAGGAGGCGCTTATGTTATTGACATAAGAGCCGGCTGTCTTAGAAGAAGACAAAACCCTGCAGAGCGAAGGGAGTGGTGAGCTTGGCGGAGTCAAACGGACAGGAGAAGACAGAACAACCAACCAGTAAGCGACGAAGAGATGCCCGAAAGGACGGAAATATTTTCCAGAGCAAGGATATCGTCACTGTGGTTATGCTCATGGGCGTATTTGCTACCATGAAAATTCTGCTCCCTTCCATTTATGGAAATGTGCGGGAGTATATGGAGTTCTTTTTTTCCGCCGTGGGTAGTGATAATCCGCTGGAGGGATCGCCGAATATTTATATTTATACGGTGATTACACTGGTAAAGTGTTCCATGCCGTTGCTTCTGGTAGCCATGGCGCTGGGAATTCTTGGTCATGGGATACAGACCAGATTTTTGGTTACGTTTAAGCCCCTGAAGCCCAAATTCAGCAAGCTGAATCCTATAAAGGGTATTCAGAAGCTGTTTAGCATGAAAAAGGTTGTTGACCTTGTAAAAAATCTGATTAAGATTTCCATACTGTTGGTGCTGCTCTACAATATTTTGTCCAGCGACTTAAGTCCGATTACGCGGATGATTGATATGCAGGTATTTCATTCCGCTGCCTTTACCCTCCAGCTGGTATATGACCTTGTGGTAAAGGTCTGTATCGCCTTTGCGGTAGTGGCCTTTTTTGATTTTCTCTACCAGAGATGGGATTATGAGAAAAATCTGAAAATGACCAAGCAGGAGGTTAAGGACGAGTACAAGATGACAGAGGGAAATCCTGAGATTAAAGGCAGAATCCGCCGGATTCAGCGGCAGATGGCCTTAAGCAGGATGATGCAGAGCGTTCCGGACGCGGATGTAATCGTGAGAAACCCCACCCATTTTGCGGTGGCCCTAAAGTATGATCCCCAGAAACATGGGGCTCCTGTGGTGCTGGCAAAGGGGCAGGATTACATGGCGCTTCGTATTATAAAGGTGGGCACGGAGCATAATGTGACCATCGTAGAAAACAGGCCCCTGGCAAGGGCGTTGTTCGCTTCCTGTGAACTGGACAGGGAGATTCCCGCAGAATACTATGGTGCGGTAGCCGAGCTTCTGGTGTATGTTTACCGTCTCAATCACAGAGACGATATGCTTCGTTAAGGGCAGACACTCTGCCCGGAATGGTCCAAAGGGCGTCCGCATATTTTATATAGATGGATGGAGTCTTTCATGAAAAAACTATTAAGCTATTCCGTAGTACTGTTTGTACTTACCGTTATATTGCTGCTGATTATCCCTTTGCCTGCTGGCATCGTGGATGTGGCAATTATCTTAAATATGTCCTTGTCCCTGATGATCCTGGTCATTACCATGACCATTCGGGAGCCCCTGGAATTTGCCATATTCCCGTCGCTTCTGTTGATCACCACTTTGTTCCGCCTTGGAATTAACGTTTCCACCACCCGGAACATTCTGACAAACTCTGGATCCTCGGGACAGATCATCAAGGCCTTTGGTGACTTTATCCTCCAGGGGAATGTGGTGGTAGGTCTGGTCATCTACCTGATTATCGTGTTGATGCAGTTCCTGGTTATTACCAAGGGAGCCGAGCGTGTAGCCGAGGTGGCGGCCAGATTTACCCTGGATGCTATGCCTGGTAAACAGATGGCTATTGATGCGGACCTGAACTCCGGTCTGATCACAGAGCAGCAGGCCAAGGAACGCCGGGAGAAGATTCAGCGAGAGGCGGATTTCTATGGATCCATGGATGGTGCCACCAAGATCGTAAAGGGAGATTCTGTCATGTCCCTGATTACCACGGGCGTGAACCTGATCGGAGGTATCATCATTGGTCTGGTACAGGGCGGAGCTTCCATTGGCGAGGTGGCCGTAACCTATTCTATCGCCACTGTAGGCGACGGTCTGGTAGGCCAGATTCCCTCTCTTTTGATCTCTACCGCAACGGGCATGATTGTAACCCGCGCCGTGGCAGAGGGAAGTTTAAACGAGGATATTTCCAAGCAGTTTACAGCTCAGCCCACGGCCATTATGATCAGCGGCATTGTGGTTGCGATCCTGACTGTGATTCCGGGCATGCCGGTGATTCAGCTTCTGATCGTATCCGCAGGACTGATTTCAGGAGGATATTTCCTCTCCCGCAGGATTCAGGCAGAACCTGGTCTTGCCACAGGAAGCGCCTTTTCCGGCGGCGCTGGTCCCGCTGGTGCCGGAGCAGGTCTGGAGGAGCCGGCAGCGGAGGAAGGCGGAGAAAGCCTGCGGCAGGTTACGGAAGAGGAATATTATAAGGATGTAAATAATGTCTATAATCTTCTCACCGTGGAACCCATTGAGATGGAGTTTGGCTACAGCCTGATTCCTCTTGTAGATGAGTCGGTAGGCGGCAAGCTGATTAACCGCATTGTTATTTTCCGGCGGCAGTATGCCCAGGATATGGGATTTGTCATTCCCTCTATCCGCCTGCGTGACAGCTCGGGACTGAATACCAACCAGTACAGCATTAAGATCAAGGGAGAAGAGGTTGCCAAAGGAGAGCTTCTGGTAGACTATTTTCTGGCTTTGGATCCGGAGAATCCGGAGAAGGAGATCGACGGGATCGAGACCATTGAGCCGGCTTACGGAATTCCCAGCCGCTGGATCCGCCCAGAGGACCGGGAGATGGCGGAGATTTACGGGTATACCGTGATTGATCCTCTGTCCGTGCTGGTAACTCACCTGTCGGAGGTAGTGAAGCAACACGCCCATGAGCTGCTGACCAGACAGGAGATTATTCATTTGGTGGAAAATGCCAAGAAGATTTCTCCGGAGCTGATTGAGGAGGCATTTCCCAATTTCATTAATTACAGCTTGTTTCAGAAGCTGCTCACAAGTCTTCTGAAGGAGGGCGTACCCATTAAGGATATGGAGACGATCATTGAGACCACCCTGGAGAGTATCTCGGAGACAGGGCTTCCTGTTAAGGATGTGGATAATCTGATCGAGCATATCCGCACAGCGCTAAAACGCACCATTACCCGTCTGTATTGTGAGGACGGAAGCATGAAGGTGATTACCATGGACTCTGAGCTGGAGCGCACCATGGTGAGCTGCCTGTCAAAGGGAGAGCGGGGCTATTATCTGGCTTTGAGTCCGGATGTGCTCCAGAGCCTGATCAATCAGCTGACTGTACAGCTGAAAAAGTTCAACAGTCTGTCACAGACCCCGGTGATTCTCACCTCCCAGGTGATGCGTGTCCATTTCTACCGGTTGATTGATCAGTTTTATCCCAATGTGCGGGTGCTGTCCTTTAATGAGATTTCCAACAATATTCAGATACAATCCATCGGGAGTCTGACTCTTGAGAATACGGAGAGAAGGGGAGCCTGATCTGCAAGGGGTTGACGTTATGATAGCTCAGACAGAAAAATTAAAAGACAAGACAAATGAAGAGCTTCTGGAGCTGTATCAGGAGAGCAAAAGGCTTGACATCAAGCAGGAGCTGGTTATGCGCTACCTCTATATTGTCAAAACCATTGCTTCTCAGATGCGGGGCGTTTATGCGGGATCACTGCAGATGGAGGATATTATCAATGAAGGCGTAATTGCCATCATGAAAGGGATTGACAGATACGATCCGGAGCGGGATAATAAGTTTGAGACTTTTATATCGCGGCGCATCCGGGGGATGATCATTGACCTGGTACGCAAGAATGACTGGATGCCCCGGGACTTTCGCAAGCAGGTAAGGCTTATGGAGGAGACCCGGCTTAAGATGGGCAGCGACGCCACAGACGAGGAGATCGCTGAACATATCGGAATGGATGTGAAGAAGTACCGGAAGATCCAGAGCATGAGCGTAATTATGAATGTATTGTCTTTGGATATGCTGGTGGATGACGAGGAAGAACATCAGTCCCTTCAGATTTCCAGTAAGGACTTAAGCTCTCAGCCGGAGAAAGCATTTCTCCGGGAGGAATCCCGCCAGATTCTGGCGGAGGCGGTGAGCAGTCTGAAGGAGAAAGAGCAGATGGTGATTTCCCTCTACTATGTGGAGGAGCTGAACATGGGACAGATTGCGGGGATCCTGGGAGTCAGCGAACCGCGGATTTCTCAGATTCACAGCAACGCCATACGCAGATTAAAAGCTTATATGAGTAATTATATATAAGAACCAAGGGCTCTTGCCCTTGGGGAATTGTTAAGGGATCGCAGCAGAAAAAGAAGGAGGAGACAGGATATGTATCAGGGATTTTATAACCTGACATCCGGTATGCTGACACAAAACCGGAACCTGAATGTCATCGGCAATAATATGGTGAATATTCAGACACCAGGCTACAAGCGGGACAAAATGGTCAGCACTACCTTTGAGGAGGAGATGCTCTACCGGACCGGAAGAACCAACAAGGACATTCGTGAGGATCTGGGCGTCACATCCAAAATCAAGACTGCGCAGCAGACCTATGTAAATTATGGGCAGGGCAGCTTTGACTCAACCGGCGGAATTTATGATTTTGCCCTCAGCGGCAACGGATTCTTCTGTATCAATACGGAGGATGGGGTCCGCTATACAAGAAACGGTTCTTTCCATGTGGATGAAGAGGGGTATTTGATGCTGGATAATCTGGGACGCGTCCAGGGAGAAGGCGGCCAGCCCATCCAGATTGACAATGAAAATCTGGCGGTGGGAGCAGACGGAACCATTACGGCTGTGGATGAGGCCGGTAATGCCCGGGAGTATGGGAAACTGCGGGTGGTGGATTTTGAGGACTACGACCAGATGCACAAGGAAGATAACGGTCTCTATTCCACCGGTCAGGGTCCACGTCAGGTGGAGGACGGAGAGACCAAGGTGCTGTGGAAAATGGTGGAGCGCTCCAATGTGGATATGGTGGAGGAGATGACAGCCATGATGTCCGCCCAGAGGGCTTTGCAGAGCGCGGCACAGGTGCTGAAGATGTATGACCAGATTATGAGCAAATCCGCTACGGATGTGGGAAGATTGTAAGGAGGTAGAACATGTATCAGTCATTTTATACAGGAGCTCTGGGCGCCGGCAGCTTCCTGACAAAACTCAGCGTGATTTCCAACAACCTTGCCAATATCAACAACAGTGGATTTAAGGCGGAGAATGTGGAGTTTTCCCGGTTAATGCAGCAGAACCTGAATGATTCTGAGGATGCTGTCACAGAGCTTATGGGCGGAAACGGCATGCGGGTACAGCGGACCTACAGCAATTTTGGCACGGCGGCTGTGACTCAGACCAATGGCATCCTGGATTTTGCCATTCTCCAGGATAACGCGTTTTTTATGCTGCAGGATGTGGGAACCGATGAGATCAGCTACACCAGAAACGGTCATTTCCATCGGGGAGAGCTGGACGGCCGCTTTTATCTCATGACGGATTCCAACCGGCTGGTGCTGGACAGAAACCAGCAGCCCATTGAGGTAGGCCAGGCGGAGGGCGAGGATCTGGCGGCCATTCGGGAGCGGGTGGCTCTCTACACCTTTAACAATCCCAGCCGCTTGATGCATGTGGGGGACAATGAATTTGTGCCGGCAGATGAAGGGGCCGATCCCATTCTCATTGAGAATCCGTCCCTGGCTACCGGAGCCCTGGAGCGGTCCGATACGGACATGGCGGACGAGATGGTGAAGGTGATCCAGTGCCAGAGAGCGTTCTCCTATGCGCTGAAGGTGGTGACCACAGCGGACGAGATAGAATCTACGATTAACTCCCTGCGGGGATAATCAAAATAGGGTGAGGTGGCTATGAAGTTAAAAAGCTATGAAGATATGAACCTCCAGGAATTGGATGTAATGAAGGAGATCAGCAGCATTGGTACCAGCCATGCTGCCACATCCCTTTCCAAGCTTCTGCAGAGAGAGATCCGGATCAGCATCCCGGAGGTAAGCGTGCTGGGCTATGAGGAGGCTGTGGACCGGATCGGAGAGATGGAGGAGCTGGTGACAGCCACCCTGGTGCAGATGTCCCAGGATGTAAACGGCCTGATTCTTTTCATATTCAAAATGGATATGGCCAACGCGGTTCTGGAGAAGCTTATAGGAAAGCGCTACGGTTCCTTCGAAGAGATGGATGAGCTGGCCTATTCGGCCCTGGAGGAAGTGGGAAATATCATCATCTGTTCTTATGTGAATGCATTTGCGCAGCTGGTGGGGGTGGATATCAGCCTGTCTGTGCCCAGTTCAACGGTGAATATGCTGGGTGGAATACTGACGGTACCCATTGCGGAATATGGGTATGAGACGGATAAGCTGATGTATATCAATGCGGAGTTTATCATGGACGGCGTCAGGCTTTCGGATGGGCTTTTGATGCTTCCTGATATTCAGTCCTTGAACAGTATATTAGAGAAACTGGGTGTTTTGAATTAATGGGAATGGATTTAAAAGTAGGAATTGGAGACATGAAGTTTGCCAGGGGAGACGGAATTATTATTACATATGCCCTTGGCTCCTGCATCGGAATCACACTGTATGATCCGGCCATAAGGCTGGGAGGACTTCTGCATATTATGCTGCCGGCCCGGACGGATCCCAATGATCCGAAGATCTACAAGTATGCGGACAGCGGACTCCACGAGATGATCCGCAAGCTCTCTGCGTTTGGCATGGTGAAGAGCCGGACTATCGTAAAGATTGCAGGGGGAGCAAAGATGTTTGAAATTCGCGGAAACTCGGATTTCGGAAATATCGGACAGAGAAACGCGGCAATGGTAAAGAAAATACTGATGGAAGAACGGATGCGTATCTCCGCAGAGGACACAGGAGGGAACTCGGCGAGGACCATGCTGCTGAACGTAGGAAATGGGGATGTGATTATCCGTTCGGCAGGGAAGCCAGAGAAGCATCTATAAGGAAGGGAGCAAAGACACGTGGAAAAAGAAAAAGAGGGTATTCTTCTCGAGTCAGGTACCAATGAAATTGAGATCATGAAATTCACCATTCAGGGCGAGTTCTATGGCATCAATGTGGCAAAGGTCAAAGAAATCATGATGAGCGAAAAGGTGAAGGGCATGCCTCACGCCCATCCTGCGGTGGAAGGAATCTTTAAGCCCCGGGATATCCTGATTACGGTCATTGATCTGGGATATTATCTGACCAATGAAAATCTGGAGCACAAGTCCCGGGATCTGTTTATCGTGACGAACTTTAACAAAATGACAGTCGCTTTCCGCGTGCAGAGCATTGAGGGCATCAGCCGTATTTCCTGGAAGGATATTCAGAAGCCGGATAAAACCTTAAGTCACGGGGAAGAGGGAGTAGCCACAGGTATCGCTCAGTGCAACGGCGAGCTGGTGACCATTCTGGATTTTGAAAAGATTGTGGCGGAGATCGCGCCGGAGACTACTATTCAGATTTCCGAGGTGGAGCAGATGGGAGACCGTCCCCTGAATAAGTGTCCGCTGGTCATTGCCGAGGACTCCATTTTGCTGCAGAAAATGATCGATGATTCTCTGGAGCGGGCGGGATTCATGGATGTGAAGAATTTCAACAACGGCCAGGAAGCCTGGAATTATCTGAAGAACCTGCGCAATGATTCGGATCTCTATGATAAGGTAAACCTGATTATTACCGATATTGAGATGCCGGAGATGGACGGACACCGGCTTACCAAGCTTGTCAAGGATGATCCGAGGCTGCAGAAGATTCCGGTTGTTATATTCTCCTCACTCATCGACGATCAGATGCGGATTAAGGGCGAGGCCCTTGGTGCGGATGAACAGCTCACCAAGCCGGAGATCGGACATCTGGTGCATGTGATCGACAACCTGCTGGAGCGGTTCCAGAAGCAGGTGAAGGGAATGGAAGAGTAACTCCACATATGAATGTTTTAAAATGAATGTTTTAAAAGATCAGGGACAGGATCTTAAAATTTAGAGCAAAAGGCCTCCGAGGGAACGGGGGTCTTTTACATTTAGGAAATCTTGTCCTGTAATGTAAAAACCTTTGGGAGATGGAAATCCAGCATTGCGGAAATGGCTTAAAATAGGCTTAAAATAGGGAAAAAACTGCTTGCAATCAAAGGAAATTAGTGGTATACTAATATCCGCATGTAATGCGAAGTTTTGTATTAGAGAGAAAGGAGGGTTTGCTGTGAAGGTACGTTCTTCAGTAAAACCTATCTGCGAAAAATGCAAAATCATCAAAAGAAAAGGTAGTATCAGAGTAATTTGTGAAAATCCAAAGCACAAACAGAGACAGGGTTAAGCGATCCTGCTTTTGGTGTGATTCTTGGATTATATTCTTGTGCGGCTGCATTGCTGTGATTTCAGGCGTTTTGAGGCGCCGGCCCAGGATCTGCATCATACCGGCGGAAGGGACGGCGGGGCAGAAATCCCAAGCAATGATACAAATATATAAAACCAGGATTATTCACAATGATATTGCTTAAAACGGTGAAATGCGTGAGCAGAGTAATTGAAAGGCCAGGTTTATGCCTGGCTGGGTGCGGTTAAAAGTATTCGCGCCCCATTTAGGAAAGTGTCAGGCGGACACCTATTAAACCTGCATGCGCCCGGAAGCGAGTGCGGCGCTAAACAGGAAAATCTTGAGGGCGCATTTGGAATCCCTGAATGCATGCCGCCTGTTCGGCGGGACTTTCAAGGTAAAAAAAGTCCGCAACCAATTTATTTATGGAAAATGGAGGAATAATCAAATGGCTCGTATTTCTGGTGTAGACTTACCGAGAGAAAAACGTGTGGAGATCGGCTTGACCTATGTGTACGGTATTGGCCGTGCCAGCGCCAATAAGATTCTTGAGACAGCAAAGGTAAATCCCGACACCCGCGTCAGAGATCTGACGGACGAGGAGGTCAAGAGAATCAGCGAAGTGATCGAGGCGGATTACCAGGTAGAGGGTGATCTGAGACGTGAGATCGCAATGAACATCAAGAGACTGCAGGAGATCGGATGCTACAGAGGAATCCGTCATCGTAAGGGCCTGCCGGTTCGTGG
Source organism: Lachnospiraceae bacterium (assembly GCA_022796795.1). Lineage (GTDB taxonomy): Bacteria > Bacillota > Clostridia > Lachnospirales > Lachnospiraceae > RGIG4284. The sequence continues at coordinate 138,402 of JAAWJI010000001.1, forward strand.
ACAGAAGACCAAGACTAATGCCAGAACCCGCAAGGGACCCAAGAGAACAGTGGCGAATAAGAAGAAGTGACATTGAACACTTAACGAAAGCAAGCTGAAAGCGCAGCTTGAGTTTAGTGTGAAAGTCCTTCCCGAGCCTTCATGATGCCGAGCTGCAGGCGAGAGCAGCATGTTAGTCGAGGGAAGCAGGTGTAGTAAGCTTGAAAAAGGCAAGAATAAATGGAGCAAGCAAAGAGTATAAAAGAAAGTAGGTTAGTTTAGACATGGCGAAAGTTACGAAAAAAGTGACAAAAAAGCGCGTAAAGAAAAACGTTGAACGCGGACAGGCACATATTCAGTCGTCCTTTAACAATACGATTGTAACCCTGACGGATACAGAAGGAAATGCGTTATCCTGGGCAAGTGCCGGTGGTCTGGGCTTTAGAGGTTCAAGGAAATCTACTCCCTATGCTGCACAGATGGCAGCAGAGACTGCTACAAAGGCAGCGCTGGTACATGGACTTAAGACTGTGGACGTAATGGTAAAAGGACCTGGTTCCGGCCGGGAGGCAGCAATCCGTGCCCTTCAGGCATGCGGTCTGGAAGTAACCAGCATCAGAGACGTGACACCCGTTCCCCATAATGGATGCCGTCCGCCAAAACGTAGAAGAGTCTAATTAGGAGGTACAGTTGAAATGGCGATAAATAGAGTTCCTGTTCTGAAAAGATGTCGTTCCCTTGGCCTGGAGCCTATGGTACTGGGAATTGACAAGAAGTCAAGAAGAGAGTTAAAGAGAGCTAACAGAAAGGTGTCCGAGTATGGCCTGCAGTTGCGGGAGAAGCAGAAGGCTAAATTTATCTACGGCGTTCTGGAGAAGCCCTTCCGCAATTATTATGTAAAGGCTGACCGCATGAAAGGCATGACAGGTGAGAACCTGATGACTATGCTGGAGTGCCGTCTGGACAACGTGGTGTTCCGTATGGGAATGGCCCGGACCAGAAGAGAGGCCAGACAGGTGGTAGACCATAAGCATGTGCTGGTAAACGGCAAGCAGGTGAATATTCCCTCCTTCCAGGTAAAGACCGGCGATGTGATTGAGATTAAAGAGAAGTGCAGAGGATATCAGAGATATAAGGACATCGTGGAGGTAACAGGCGGAAGACTGGTACCGGAGTGGATGGACGTGGATCTGGAGGCACTGAAGGGAACCATCAAGCAGCTTCCCACCAGAGAGATGATTGATGTACCGGTAGATGAGATGCTTATCGTGGAGTTGTACTCGAAGTAGAACATATAGGCTAAGGTAACACAAAACCCAACAAAACAATAAGGGGGCTGAATAGTGTTCGATTTTAACAAACCAAAAATCGAAATCGCAGAGATTTCAAATGATAAGAAGTATGGAAGATTTGTGGTAGAACCTCTGGAAAGAGGATATGGTACGACTCTGGGCAACTCTTTGAGAAGAATTATGCTTTCGTCCCTTCCCGGCGCAGCAGTGAGCCAGGTAAAGATCGAGGGTGTGCTCCATGAATTCAGTTCGATTCCCGGCGTGAAGGAAGACGTGACGGAAATCATCATGAATATCAAGGAGCTGGCAATTAAGAACAACAGCGACACCAATGAAGCCAAGGTAGCCTATATTGAGTTTGAGGGCGAGGGCGTTGTGACGGCTGCGGATATTCAGGCGGATCCGGATATTGAAATCTTGAACCCGGATCTGGTAATCGCCCATCTCAACGGCGGCGCCGACAGCAAGCTATATATGGAGCTGACGATTACCAAGGGCAGAGGTTATGTGAGCGCTGACAAGAATAAGAGCGATGAGCTTCCCATTGGTGTGATCGCCATAGACTCCATCTATACCCCTGTGGAGCGTGTGAACTTAACCGTACAGGATACCCGTGTGGGTCAGATCACCGATTTTGATAAGCTGACGCTGGATGTATATACAAACGGTACTCTGGTACCGGATGAGGCAGTGAGTCTGGCTGCAAAGGTGCTCAGCGAGCACTTGAGCCTGTTCATTGATCTCTCGGAAAACGCAAAGACAGCCGAGATTATGATCGAGAAGGAGGACAACGAGAAGGAGAAGGTTCTGGAGATGAACATCGACGAACTGGAGCTTTCCGTCCGTTCCTACAACTGTCTGAAGAGAGCCGGCATCAATACTGTGGAAGAGCTGTGCAACCGCACCTCTGAGGATATGATGAAGGTTCGTAACCTGGGACGGAAGTCCCTGGAAGAGGTGCTTGCGAAGCTGAAAGAGCTGGGCCTACAGTTAAATCCCAGTGATGAGTAAAGCTACCCGATTAATTATGGAAGCTCCGGTTACCCCAGAGCAGCCATTTGTCAGTAAGCCCGAAGAAGCATGGCAATATGGTTCCACAAATGGAGGAAATGAAAAATGGCAAAATATAGAAAGTTAAGCAGAACATCCAATCAGAGAAAGGCCCTGCTGAGAGGCCAGGTGACAGCGCTGCTGCAGAACGGCAAGATTGTTACCACAGAGGCTAAGGCAAAGGAAGTACGCAAGATTGCGGAGGGTCTGATCGCTCTGGCTGTAAAGGAGAAGGATAACTTTGACACCGTTACAGTGACCGCAAAGGTGCCGCGGAAGGATAAGGATGGCAAGAGAGTAAAAGAGGTTGTGGATGGCAAGAAGGTAACGGTCTTTGATGAGGTGGAGAAGTCCATCAAAAAGGATCAGCCCAGCCGTCTGCATGCTAGACGCCAGATGCTGAAGGTATTGTATCCGGTAAAGGAAATTCCGGAAGGCAAGAAGAAAGCTAAAAAAGTGGATATGGTTGCAAAGCTCTTTGACGAGATCGCACCCAAGTACGTGAACCGCAATGGTGGTTATACCCGGATCGTCAAGATCGGTCAGCGTAAAGGTGATGCGGCTATGGAAGTGCTGCTGGAGCTGGTATAAGAGAAAAGGACAAAAGGCCGTTATCCCTCAAGGAGAACGGTCTTTTTTCTATCCAATTTTGCCCAAAAAGCGGTCAATTTTGAATTTGTGTTTTTGGGCATCTGTTTTCTATTATAATGACAGTAATCGGTCGGATCACTTTGACTTATTGCTCAGGCCAGAGTTTTGGAACGTGATTAGGTTTCCTTGCTATTGCCCAGACTTCTGAAACACCCCTGATCCTGAGTAAAATGTTTGAAGGCTTCCGGCCGATTTTTTGCAGCGCAGGAAAGCTATGAGGCCGCTTTACATATGGGCCGCTTCACTCTTGCCGTATTGTAAATCCTGTAGTAAAATAAAAATAGGAAATTTTTACAGCCTGGAAGGGAGGAGACAGATGCGAATTGCAATTTGCGATGATGAGAAGGGAGCTTTGGATTCTCTTCGTGCCATGGTGGAGACAAGCCGGTTTGCCAATCAGGTACATGGCTTTCTGTCCCTGGAAAAGCTGTGGGATGCCATAGAGTTTGGGACGCATTTTGATCTGGTGATGCTGGATATTGAGTGGAACCTGCCCCACAATGGGATAGATTTTGCGTCCAAGCTTTTCCCAGTGACGCCTAATACACAGGTGATTTATGTGACTGGATATAATGACCGGTTTTCTCAAAAAATTTTTTTGAAACCAGCCAATATTTGCGGATATTTGGTAAAGCCAGTGCAGGAGGAATTGTTGTCCCAGCTGTTGTCCAAGGCCTGGAAGACGGCAGAGGAGTGGGAGGAGCAAAAGCTTCTGATACAGCAAAAAGGCGTTCTCCATGCCATTCCTCTGCGGAAAATTTATTATCTGGAGAGCCGGGGGCATCAGATTACCGTACATACCTTGGAGGAGCGGACTCTCTGCTATGACCGGCTGGAGAGCATGAAGGAGCGGTTGCCGGAGAATTTTCTTCAATGCCACAAGAGCTATCTGGTGAATCTGGACAATGTGCGGAGGATTGAGAGAAATCGGATGATTCTGAAAAATGAAGAGGAAGTGCCGATCAGCAAGTCGAGATACGCGCAGACCAGGAGTGCCTATTTCCGTTATGCAGGGGAAACCCTTTAAAAAGCAACGGTTGAGCCGCTTTAAGGGAGACGGCTCAGCGGCCCAAAATATTCCACTGTTCAGAGTATTGCCTTCAGGAAAGACGATTGGAAGTGAGTTTTTCAATTTGCCAGGATGACGCGTGGGGAGCGTCAGGAGGAGGAGACTATGGAGAAGGGATTCATTGCAGCAGCTTTTTTTGTACTGGGAATTACAACGGGGATCCTCGTTTACTATGGGGCGGCAGGAGTAAGAGAGAGAAGAAGAAAAAAGAGAGAACTGCAGGAGCGGAGAAGATTTCAGAGGATAGAAGAGCTTCAAAGCGGTCTCATGGAGGAGAAGCGGGAGGAGCTGGCAAAGATCCGCCATGACTTTAACAATCAGCTGGCCGCAGCCTACCGCTTGATCGAGCAGGGAGAAAGAGATTCGGCCCGGGGGCTCCTGGATCACATGCGGGACCGCATTTCTGCCAACAGGGAATATCAGTATTGCGGAAATGCCATTGTGGATGCGGTGATTATAGAGAAGGAGGCAGTCTGCCGGGAATGGCATATTCCCCTTTCCCTGGAGCTGGAGATTTATGAGGAGCAAAACATTGAACCGGCTCATCTTTGCAGCGTGTTCTCCAATCTGCTGGATAACGGCATACAGGCGGCAAAGGAATGTGCTCCAAAGAATCGCTATTTGCGGGTGTGGGCTTCCCGGAAAGGGGATTATCTCCATGTCAAGGCGGAGAATCCCATGCCGGAAGGGGCGCAGACATTTCCGGAGAAAGAGAAGCGGTATGGACATGTGATACTGCGGGAGATTGCCAGTATTTATGAGGGAGAATTCTGGACAAGACAGGAGGAAGGGGTCTATACGGCCTGTATTTCTCTGCTGGCAGTGAAGGAGCATTGAACGGGGAAAAAGAGAAGATAGATTTTGGTTGCACATCCCGGGGGAAACGTGTAAAATACAGGACAGAGAGCTTTTGACAGGGATACAGAAGCAAAGCAGCTGTACCCAGGGCTCCCAGGGAGGACAATCATGTTATCAGAGAAATGTTATGAATTGGGGAGTAAAAGCTCCATTATCCGTGAAATATTTGCTTTTGGACAGATGCGAAAAGCTCAGGTAGGCCCAGACCAGGTGTATGATTTCAGCCTGGGAAATCCCAGTATTCCGGCTCCGCCTTCGGTAAAGCAGGCGGTAATGGAGCTAATGGATACCCCGGCGGAGGAGGTGCACGCTTACACGGCTGCCTCCGGGGATCTTCAGGTGAGACGAACCGTGGCAGAGTCCCTGAATCGTCGGTTTTCCGAGGAGTTCACAGAAGAGGGAATTTTTATGACCTGCGGGGCCGCTGCCTCCTTAAATATCAGTATCCGCGCTTTGGCCAATGAAGGGGATGAGTTTATTGTCTTTGCTCCATTCTTTCCGGAATATCGCTGCTGGGTGGAGGGAGCAGGAGCAATTTTAAAGGTATCCAGGCCGGAGGCTTGCGGGTTTCAGATTGATTTTCAGAATCTGGAACAGTTGTTAAGTCCCAAGACAAAAGCTGTGATTGTGAATTCTCCCAACAATCCTTCCGGTGTGGTGTATTCCGAGGAGACCATCCGGCGTCTGGCCGGAATGTTGGAAAAAAAGTCGAAGGAGTATGGGAGCCCCATCTACCTGATTACCGATGAGCCTTACCGGGAGATTGTGTATGATGGGATTCAGGTGCCCTTTGTGACCAGATATTATAGAAATACTATGGTTTGCTACTCTTACAGCAAATCCTTGTCCCTGCCGGGAGAACGGATCGGCTATATTGCGGTACCAGGGCGGGTTCAGGATTATAAGCGGCTCATGGCGGCCATAGGGGGAGCTGCCCGGATGCTGGGCTTTGTGTGCGCTCCCAGCCTGTTTCAGCAGGTGGTTGGCCGGTGCGTGGAGGAGACCGGGGACATAAACGCCTACAAGCGGAACCGGGATCTTCTTTATGAAGGCCTTACCAGGCTTGGATATACCTGTGTGAAGCCCCAGGGAGCTTTCTACCTTTTTGTGCAGTCTTTGGAGGAGGATGCCTATGCCTTTTGCCAGCGGGCAAAGAACTATGATCTTCTGCTGGTGCCCAGCGATGATTTCGGCTGCCCGGGCTATGTGCGCATTGCCTACTGCGTGGCGGAAAAGACCATTGTAGGCGCCATGCCAGCCTTTGAAAAGCTGGCAAAGGAGTATAAGCAGGGACAGCTGTGTTAGGGAAAGGAAAGCATGGGGGTGGCTTTTTTATGGAACCGTGTGCTGGAAGGCGTATGAGGAGCCGTCTGGTGAGAGTAACAGGAGGAAGGGATTTGTGAGGTACGAGCATATAGAGCCTGCCGTATTTCTGGAACGGCCCAACCGGTTTATCGCCTGGGTTCGGACAGAACGGGGAAAAGAGATCTGTCATGTGAAAAATACCGGCCGTTGCCGGGAGCTGCTGCTCCCGGGCACGGCCTTATTTGTGGAGCGCAATGAGAATCCCAAGAGGAAAACACCTTTGGATTTAATAGCGGTGAAAAAAGGACAGCGGCTTATCAATATGGATTCCCAGGCTCCCAATCAGGTGGTGGAGGAGTGGCTTAGAGCGCACAGGGAGGATGAGACCTTGCTGGAGAACCTTGGTTTCTCCCGGGCGCAGAAACAGGAGGGGGTCCTGGAAGGCCAGGGAGGAGCTAACGGGCTGGAAGGGCAGCCAGGGAGAGAGACAGAAGGACTGCGGATTCGGCAGGAGTATTCCTATGGGGATTCCCGGTTTGATTTCTTCCTGCAAAGAGGAGAGGAAAAGCTTCTCATGGAGGTGAAGGGTGTGACCCTGGAGGAAAACGGAATCGTCCGGTTTCCCGATGCGCCTACGGAGCGGGGGGTAAAGCATATTCGGGAGCTTACCGCCGGCCTGCAGGCAGGGTATAAGGCCTGTCTCTTTTTTGTGATCCAGATGAAGAATGTGGAGTATATGGAGCCCAACGACAAGACTCACCCCGCTTTTGGGGAAGCGCTGCGGGAGGCGCATAGGGCCGGAGTTCGGGTATTGGCCTATGACTGCCGGGTGGAAAGGAATTTGCTTGTCCTGGAGGATCCGGTGCCAGTGCGACTGTGAGAACTATTTCCATACAGGAAGGGGCTTTCCCGAATTTTAGACGACTTTCACAAAAATTCTTAAAATTTCCGTAGCTGGTGATTAAGAAATCCGTAATTTTGTAGAATTCTCCAAGAACATATGTTAGACTAATAGAATCATGTAAGAGATCCTAAAGGATCCATGTATCAGAGCAGAAAATAGGAGTAAACTAGATATGGAGTGGACGAAGATCCCAGAGCCGCTGCTTCTCTGGTATGACGCTAATGCACGGGTTCTTCCCTGGCGGCAGGAGCCCACGCCTTACCGGGTATGGGTGTCTGAGATCATGCTGCAGCAGACCAGAGTGGAGGCGGTAAAACCGTATTTCGCCCGGTTTCTTCAGGAGCTTCCCGGGATATCGGACCTGGCGGAGGCCTCGGAGGATCAGATTTTGAAGCTTTGGGAGGGCTTAGGCTATTACAGCCGGGTGCGCAATATGCAGAAGGCCGCCCAGGTAATTGCAGAGAAGTATGGGGGAGAAATGCCGGCGGATTATGACAAAATCCGGGCGCTGCCGGGAATCGGAAGCTATACGGCAGGAGCTATTGCCTCCATTGCTTTTCAGATTCCCAAGCCTGCGGTGGACGGCAACGTTCTGCGGGTGCTCTCCCGCCTGCTGGCAAGCTATGAGGATATTTTGAAGCAGTCGGTAAAGCGCCGCATGGAGGAGCAGGTGGAGCGGATCATTCCCCGGGAGAGACCAGGGGATTTTAACCAGTCCCTTATTGAGCTGGGGGCCCTGGTGTGCGTGCCAAACGGCGCGCCTAAATGCCAGAGCTGTCCCCTGTCCGGCCTGTGTGAGGCCAGGAAGAAGGGGATCCAGCTGGAGCTGCCCAAAAAGACTCCGCCAAAGGCCCGGAAACAGGAGAAGCGCACGGTTTTGGCGCTGGTGTCAGACAACAAGATTGTGCTTCGGAAAAGGCCGCCTAAGGGGCTTCTAGCGGGCTTGTATGAGCTTCCTAATGAAAAGGGAACCTGGACAGAGGAGCAGGCTGTTTCCTATGTGCGAAGCCAGGGGCTGTCTCCTCTTCGGATCCGACGGCTGGGGGAGGCAAAGCACATTTTCAGCCATGTGGAGTGGCAGATGTGCGGATATCTGGTGCGCATTGAGGAGCCGGAAATGAACGAGTCTCTTAAGCCGGAGGAGGGATTGGTGTTTGTGGAGAAAGAGGAGATGGAGCGCAGGTATTCCATCCCGTCGGCCTTTGAGTATTACGTGAATTATCTAAAAGAAACTCTGTGAGAGGGCGAAGGGAACGCAAGGTCCTTACAGGGAAGAAGATAGAAGGAGAAAAGCATGGATGTGATTGTAATCGGCGCCGGCATTGCCGGAGCGGTGGCGGCCAGATGTCTGGCGGAGGAGCAGGGAAAGCAGGTGCTGGTGCTGGAAAAAAAGGAGCATGTGGGCGGAAACTGCTATGATGAGAAGGATGCCTATGGAATCTTGATTCATAAATACGGGCCTCATATTTTTCATACCAATGACCAGCAGGTGTATGACTGGCTGTCCCGGTTTACAGAATGGTATGCCTTTGGACATGAGGTGGTAGCACGGGTGGGAGACCGGCTGCTTCCGGTGCCTTTTAACCTGAATACCCTGAAGCAGGTGTATGGAGAGGAAAAGGGGGAGGAGCTGACCGAAAAGCTGGTAAACGCCTACGGCATGGGAAGCCGTGTGCCGATCCTCAAGCTTCGTCAGTCCCAGGATCCGGAGATCCAGGGGATTGCGGATTTTGTATATGAAAATATTTTCCTTCGCTATACCATGAAGCAGTGGGGGCAAAAGCCAGAGGAAATCGATCCTGGGGTGACAGGCCGTGTGCCGGTGGTGATTTCCTATGACAACCGGTATTTCGGGGATCCCTACCAGGGTATGCCTCTGACAGGATACACGCCTATGTTCCAGAAAATTCTGGATCATCCCAATATTACAGTGAAAACAGGTACGGAAGCCTCTAAGCTTTTGGAGATCAGGCCGGGAGAGACTCAGGTTCTGCTGGAGGGCCGTCCCTTCTTTGGCGCCGTGATCTATACGGGACCTGTGGATGAGCTTTTTGACTGCTGCTATGGGAGATTGCCCTACCGGAGTCTGCGGTTTGATTTTGAGCACTATGATCAGCCGGATTATCAGGGACACAGCGTGGTCAATTATACGGTCAGTGAGGAGTTTACCCGGATTACGGAGTTTAAGTATTTGACCGGGCAGCAGGCGGAGGATACCACCATTGTAAAGGAATATCCCTTTGCATACACAGGGGCGGAAGGGGAAATTCCCTACTATGCCATTCAGAATCCGGAAAACCAGGCCCTCTATGAGCGATATGCGGCCCTGGCGGAGGGGATTTCCAATTTCCATTTGCTGGGACGCCTGGCAGAGTATAAGTATTACAATATGGACGCTATAGCCGCCCGGGCCCTGAAGCTTGCCAGAGGTCTGACCTGAGCGGAAAAACAGATGACCCGGGGCAGGATACGTCTGCAGGCCGGGAAAAGATGGGGAGCGCCCCGGCAGGAAAAATGGGGAGCGCCTCATGACAGAAAACAGAGACAGAAATGAGGAGAAAAAATGAAACTGCTATCAGTTGCGATTCCATGCTACAATTCACAGGACTATATGGAGAACTGTATTGAGTCCCTGCTTCCGGGCGGCGATGAGGTGGAGATTATCATTGTGGACGATGGTTCCAAGGATGGGACAGGAGCCATTGCAGACGAGTACGCGGCCCGTTATCCGGGCATTGTAAAGGCGATCCACCAGGAGAACGGCGGCCACGGAGAGGCGGTGAATACAGGCCTTCGAAACGCCACAGGACTGTATTTTAAGGTGGTGGACAGTGACGACTGGGTAAACGCAGAGGCCTACAGGGAGATTTTGGAGACCCTTCAGGATCTGGCCGGAGGACCTCAGATGGTGGATATGTTCATCAGCAACTTTGTCTATGAAAAGGAAGGTCAGAAGCGCAAGAAGGTGATGCGCTACAGCAGCGCCTTTCCACAAAAGCAGGTCTTTACCTGGGACGACGTGCGCTTTTTGCACAAGGGTCAATATATCCTCATGCATTCTGTGATTTACCGAACCAAGCTTCTGCGGGAATGTAATCTGGAGCTGCCTGCCCACACCTTTTATGTGGATAATATTTTCGTGTATTATCCCCTGCCCTATGTGAAAACCCTGTATTATCTGGATGTGAATTTCTACCGCTACTATATTGGCCGGGAGGATCAGTCTGTCAACGAGCAGGTGATGATCGGTCGTCTGGATCAGCAGCTGAAGGTAAACAAGCTTATGATCGACTACTATAAGCTGTCGGATAAAAAGCAGATCCCCAGCCGGAAGCTGCGCCATTATATGAAAAATGATCTGGAGATCATCATGGTGGTTTCCTCCATCATTGCTATACGTTCCGGGGACAAGGAAAACCTGCAGAAGAAATATGAGCTGTGGAAATATTTGAAAAAGAAGGATCCCAAGGTGTATTATGAGCTGAAATGGGGCGTGTTGGGCCGGACCATGAACCTGCCGGGCCGGGGCGGTCGGAAGATTTCCGTGATGGCGTATAAATTGGCCCAGAGGTTTGTGGGATTTAATTAGGTTTTTAAAATATTGGAACATGAGAAAAAGGAAAGCTGATATCCGTCCAAAAGACGTGATGTCAGCTTTTTCGTTGATTTCTACAAATTAACCGTTGAAAAAGATAAAATTTAGAAAAATATTTACAAAAACAGAGAGGATTAATCACTTTTCTATACAAATAAAACATGTATAATGTAAAGCAAACCTATATTTTATGCAATATGTATAAAACAGAGGATGAATTACAGCATTGAGATAGGAGGAGTGATACAAATGGAAACATCTACGGCGAAGAAAAAACAGGATCCTGCATTTTGGCGAGTGATTCATGTAATCAATGCGGACTATAACATTCTCTACGTATTGATCGGCCTGATTCTCATTTTGATACTGACAGAGGGGAAGACTTTTTTGTCTGCCACCAACATTTTCAATGTGCTGCGGCAGGTTTCCATGGTATCCATTTTAACGGTAGGTATGTTTTTTACCATGGTAGGCGGAGGAATCGACTTGTCTGCAGGGGCTACCGTGGGCTTTGTGGGCATCTTTTTTTCAGATCTGATCGTGAATAAGGGGGTGAACCCCTATGCGGCCATTGTATTGGGGATTCTGGTAGGCGCCCTGATTGGTTTGATTAATGGGGTTCTGGTGACCTATGTGAACCTGATTCCCTTTATCGCTACGGTGGGAACCATGTCTGTGGCCCAGGGGCTTGGACTATTATGGACAAATTCTTATCCTGTTTTGGACTTGCCTGAAAGCATTGAATTCATCGGACGGGGCTGGCTGTTTGGGATTCCCTTTCCCCTGTACCTTGTATTGCTGGTGTATATTGTTGCCATTATCATTACGGAGAAGACCAAATACGGCAGATTTCTCTTTGCCACAGGGGGAAACATGGAGGCTGCTTATCTGTCCGGCATTAACGTAAAGGCAGTGTGTCTGATCAGCTATGTGGTGTGCTCGGCGCTGGTGGCGGTTTCTTCCATAATTCTGTGCGGACGGCTGGACTCGGCTCAGCCGGCGAATGGAGCCAACTGGGGATTTGACGCCATTACCGCCTGCGTGCTGGGCGGTACCTCTATGGTAGGCGGAAAGGGAAAGATTGCAGGTGCGTTTTTGGGAGCCCTGTTTGTAGGCATGCTTGCAAATGGAATGACGCTTTTAAATATTAATTCCAATGTACAGACCATTGTGAAAGGGATTGTTTTAGTGATCGCAGTGGGAATTGATACCTATCGGAACAAGAAACTCAACCGGACCTGAGGTGTGATTTATGACAGAGACGATTCTGAAAATAGAACATGTGACAAAGCGCTTTCCCGGCGTGGTTGCTCTGAAGGATGTAAGCTTTGAGGTTTACAGGGGAGAGGTCCACGCTCTTGTGGGGGAAAACGGGGCGGGAAAATCCACCCTGATCAAGATTCTCTCAGGAGTCAATTCTCTGGAGGAGGGAGCGCTGTACCTGTCGGGGCGGCAGGTGAAATTTGCAAAGCCAGTGGAGGCCATTGAGAAGGGAATATCCGTGGTACATCAGGAGATAAAGCTGGTGAATACCCTTTCGGTAGCGGAAAACATTTTTATTGGCAGGCCCCCTATGAATCGGTTCGGCATGCTGAACCGGAGGCAGATGAACCGGGAAGCCAGAGCGCTTCTTGACAGGATTGGAGCGGATATTATTGATGAGAAAACCATTGTGAGCCGCCTGTCCATTGCGGAGCAGCAGATGGTGGAAATCTGCAAGGCCCTGTCCTATGAGTCGGAAATTATTATTATGGACGAGCCCTCGGCTACCCTGACCAACAAGGAGCTGACGCTGCTGTTTCAGACACTGGAAAAACTGAAAGCCATGGGAATTACAGTCATCTATATCTCCCATCGGCTGGAGGAAATCTTTGCTATTGCAGACCGATTTACAGTTTTACGGGACGGGCAGCACATTCATACAGGAAATGTGGCGGAGGTGGACAGACAGAGACTCATTTCCATGATGGTGGGACGGGAGCTGGAAAACGAGTACCCCAAGGAGCTGATGCCCAGGGGAGAGCCCATTTTGCAGGTGTCTCATCTGAATCGTCCGGGAGTGCTGAAGGACATAAGCTTTACCCTGTACAAAGGGGAAGTGCTGGGCTTTGCCGGTTTGGTGGGCTCCGGCAGGACAGAGCTTGCCCGCACCATATTCGGCGCGGATTATCACAGCGGCATTACCGGGGAGATCCGGGTGAAGGGGATGAAGGCAGAGATACACAAGGTACGTCATGCAACAAATCAGGGTATTGCCCTGATTCCTGAGGATCGGAAAACCCAGGGGCTTGTGCTGGATATGGGGGTAAAGGAAAATGTGAGCATGGCCCATATTACCCGCATCATGAAACATGGATTTCTGAATAAGGCGGAGGAAGTGAAGCTGGCCAGGGAATACATAGAGGCCCTTCGCATTGCCACTCCGGATGAAAACAGGCAGGTGCGTAATCTCTCCGGGGGAAATCAGCAGAAGGTGGTAATCGCTAAATGGCTGGCAGCAGACTCGGAGATTCTGATCCTGGATGAACCTACCCGAGGCGTTGACGTGGGGGCCAAGGCGGAGATCTATAAGCTTCTCAATACCTTTGTGAAGGCAGGCAAGGCGGTAATTATGATTTCCTCGGAAATGCCGGAGATTATCGGCATGTGCGACCGGGTGCTGGTATTTCGGGACGGAGAGATCATGGGAGAGTTTTCCCGGGATGAGGTAACGCAGGAGAAGATTCTGGACGTAGCCATTCAATAATGGCAATCCGGACTAATAAATTCATAAAAAGAAGGAGGAACTAGAATGAAGAGAGTATTAGCGTTGTTTCTTGCAGCAGCTATGACTGCAGGCCTTTGGGGTTGCGCAAATGCAACCAAGGATCCCACCGCAAAGCCAGTGGAAGGCCAGGCCAGGCCGGAGGAGAAGTCCGAAGAGGAACCAGGGGAGCCGAAGGCGCAGGCAGAGCAGGAAGCGCAGCAGGGAGAGTCCAGGGGAACCATTGGAATCGGCCTCTTTTATCTTCGGGACGAGTATTATATTGATGTGGCTACCAGACTGGTTACAGCCCTGGAGGAGGCAGGTTACGAGACTCAGGTGATTGATACGGATTCAGATTCCGCAAAAATGGTTTCTGCCATTGAAGATTTTACGGCAAAGGGCTATGATGGAATTATCTGCTCAGGATCGGAACTCATCGCTTCAGCCGTAGATGAGGCGGTTGCCCAGGGGATTCCTGTGGTTTGCTTTGACGGCTCCTGCAACAGTGAGAACATTACGGCCAATGTAACGTATGATCCTATAGAGGATGGCGTTCAGGTCGGAAATTATGTAAAACAGTATATTGAGGATCACTGGGCGGAGGAAGAGACTGTGGAAGTGGCTATCCTGGATTTCCCCGCATCTGCGGAAATCTGCGTGGGACGTACCAATGGCTTTATTTCTGTCATGGAAACCATTCCCAACGTAAAGATTGTGGCCCAGCAGGACGGCAAGGCCTCCCGGGCGGACTCCATGGCTGCGGCGGAAACCATTCTCCAGGCAAATCCCGATATCAAGGTTGCCTATGGAATCAATTTTGATACCATTGCCGGCTTCTATGCGGCTCTTGACGCCATCGGAAAGACAGATACCATCTGCGTAGCCTCCGGCTCCTGGGGACAGGAGGCCATCGAATTTTTGGCGCAGGATCACCCCCAGTATAAGGCCTTTACTCTGATGGATCCCTGGGCTCAGGCGGATGCGGCCGTGGCGTCTCTTTTGGAAGCCCTGGAGGGAAAGGATGTGGAGCAGACCCAGGCCATGAGCGCAGTGACCTATACTGCAGAGACGATCGGAGATCTGGACTGGAAGGGAATCATCGACGCAAGAAAGTATTAGAGGTTGAAAACAGGAAATAGGGGGAAGGCCGCTGGAATGGCGGTCTTATCCCCGTTTTAGATCGTTGGAATATTCCCGCAGGCAAGGAGCCAGGCGCCTGCTTGCAGCGGGGCTTTGACCTTCATGGGTGTGCAACAGATATGAAAAAGACATCGTTTAAGCTTAGAACAAAACTGATGGCATCCTTTCTGCTGGTGGTTTCCCTGGCAGTGGTGACAATCGGGATGCTTTTTGCGTATCATACCTATTCCTTTTCCAGACGGGAAGTGGAGAGGACCAGCAGCAGTAACCTGAAAAGCGCTCTGGACAAAACGCTGGATATGGCTTTGGAGCTGCGCAACGAATCCATTCGGCCTATGTCAAATCCCAGAGAGCACAGGGCGATCGTGGATTTACTCACCTTGGGGAATACAGCTTATGAAAATCAGTTTCAGCTTGTCATGAGGCTCAACTCCACCAGGGCAATCGTGGACATTCATTCTCTGTTCTTTTTCGGCCAGGAACATACCATCACCACCTATTCCCGAAGCTCTGAAATGTCTTTGGAAAAGATGATGGAAATGCCCTGGTTTGCCCAGTGGTATCACAGCCCCCGGACCTATGAGTGGGGACAGACCTATGTCTTAGAGGGGACGTCTGTGGTTCCCTATATGAGAAAAATTATGGAGGATGGGGAAATAATTGGAGTAAGCGTACTCAATATTTCAGAGCGGGCTTTTCAGAGCTGCTGGAATTCCTACGGAAATCTGGTGCTCATCGACGAGAAGGACCGGGTGGTGTCTTCCCGGGACAAGGAAAGTCTGGGAGACCTGTTTAAGGAGGCTTATGGGGTAGACCTGCGGGGAATGAAGTCGGGAAGCAGCTTTTCCGTCACCCATGAGGGAATTCACTATATTGCGGTGCTTTACCGGGACGAAGTATACCATTTCGGAATGATAGAGCTTTTGCCCCAAACCTCCATCTGGACCGTGGTGATGGAGACGCTGGGATCCGCTCTGTTGACCCTGGCGCTGTGTGTCTTGCTGTGTATTTTGCTGTCTGCCCTGCTGTCTGTGAGGATTACAAAGCCATTGAAAAATGTAACGGAGATGGTGGACAGGCTGAAAATCGATACGCCTCCCTCGGATATGCCGGTGAATTCCAATGATGAGATTGGGATGTTAATATCCAGCATTAACAATATGATGCGGCGCCTGGCGGCTTCCAAAGAGGAGATTGTGCGGATTTCCCAGGAACGGCGCCTGGCAGAATACCGGGCCATCCAGCTTCAGATCAATCCCCATTTTCTCTACAATACTCTGTCCTCCATCTGCTGGTTTGCAGACAAAAGCCAGCCGGAAAATGTAAAACGGGTTGCGGAATCCCTGTCCACGCTTTTTCGAATCAGCGTAAACCACGGACAGGAAATGCTGCATATTGTGGAGGAGCTGAACCATGTCCGCTGCTATCTGGATATTCAGATGCTCCGACATCAGGGAGAATTTATCTACCAGATTGATGTGGAGCCGGAAATCTTAAGCTTTTATACCATTAAAATCATTCTGCAGCCATTGGTGGAAAATGCGCTGTATCATGGAATCCGGGAAAACGGAATCCAGGATGGTATCATCCGCATTGAGGGAAGACGTGAGGGAAAGAACATTTGGCTTTCTGTCATGGACAATGGAAATATCCCCCAGTCCCGGATTGACTGGATGAATGAAGCGCTGCGAAATCCAGATTCCAGGGAAAATATGGGAATCGGCATGCTGAATGTTCACAACCGAATCTGCTATTTTTATCAGAACGGATATGGGCTGCGATATCAAAAGCAGGGGAACCTGACCGTTGCCTGTATGAATCTGCCGGTGGTGGAGGAGATATAGAAAAAAGGTATAAATTTTTGTGGTGAGGATCCTGGCAATCGTTGTATAATTTCTCTGTGGGGAAGGAGAGAAAGGAAAATGTATCATTTCCTTGTAGTGGAGGACGAAAAGCATGTGCGGGATGCGGTGGTTTCTGTCTTAAGGGAGCTGAATGGAGAGGGCGGCGTATACAGCGCGGAGAATGGCCTGGAAGCTCTGCGGCTCATGGAGAGCAGGGAAATCCACGGGGTGATCACAGACATTATGATGCCCATAAAGGATGGCATTTCTCTGATCAAAACCCTGTATAAGCAGAGATCCAGGACTCTGGTGGCGATTTTATCAGGCTATGACGAATTTGAATATGTCCAGGCTGCCTTATCCTACGGGGCTATGGACTATATTTTAAAGCCGGTGGAACATTCCCAGATTGTAAAGATTTACTATAAAATGCTGCGGCAGCTGAAAAGCAGGGAGTCTCTGGAGCGGGAGCTGGCGGATACCATGAATCGTCTGGACGAAATCCGCCCGTATATTCGACAGCGGTATTATTTTGATTTGATTGGAGGGCGCATTACAGAGAATGCCTTTGAGGGGATTCGCCCCTTTCTGGGGTTAAAAATGCGAAATGCGCCTATCCGTATTATTGTGCTGGAGATTGATGAGTATGAATCAGGTTTGACTTCCGGCAGCAATGAGGAGAGCCTGTCTTTGTATACGCTTACGGAAATCATGGAATCCCTTGTGGCGGAGTATCAGGACTGCGATTTCTTTTCTCTGTCCAGCAATATGGCCGCCATTGTCTGGTGTCCCTGGAAGGATGTTCAGGAAACCGGGCAGATGGTGGTCCGACTGGAGCTTTTGGCAAGCGAGTTGGCGGAATTGTACAAGGTGGTGCTGAATATTGGGATTTCCGAGCCGGTAGAGTCTCCATTTGATGCGGGGAGGGCGGATTTGTCTGCCCGGGAGGCGATTCACTATAAGCTGCTGTACGGCTCCGGGCAAATCTTTGCGGCGGAGCTTTTGGGAAATGATAATGTGGATCAGGAATTTCAGTTTGACACCAATGAAATCATAGAGAGCATCTGGCTTAACAAGCCGGAGCACGCCCAGCTTTTGATCTCCAATTTTGTAAACCGGATCCGCCTGTCTCAGGGGAAGTACCGTCTCACCTCCATTTGGCTGCTATGTCAGAAGCTTCTGATTGACTGCCTGATGATTCTGGAGCGGGAGTGCGGCGACTGGTTCGGACAGAAGGGAAGCCGGCTTTTGGCTACCAACTTTCAGAACTATTCCATAGATGACGTGGAGCAGTTTTTCCGCCAATTTGTGACGGAGATATGCGCACAGATCGGGGCGTCCCGGAAAAATGACCGGAAAAAGACCATTCACATTGCCAGGCAGATTATTGAGGGGCGGTATGCCACGGATCTGAGCATAGAAAAAATTGCCAAGGAGCTCCACTATTCTCCCAATTATTTCGGACAGCTTTTTAAGGCGGAGACGGGAATGTCCGTAAATGAATACATCAATCAGGTACGGATTCAGAAGGCCAAGAGAATGCTGTTGGAGGGAGGATATCGGATTGGACAGATTGCGGAGCGGGTAGGCTTTGGCGACCAGCAGTATTTTGCCCGAGTGTTTAAGAAGGTGGTGGGCTGTATGCCCTCGGAATATATACCACAAAAATAGGAAAAGCGAGGTAGAAGAGAATGAGAAGTGTAGGTGTTGTATGGCTGGGACATGATGATTATCTGGGTGAAAACACAGAGGCCATTCAGAGAGCCATTGTAAGTTCCGTGCAGGAGCTGCCGCTGCTCCGTGTGGAGGCGGGAACCATTGGCACTACAGAGTCCCAGGCCGTATCCCAGGTCCGCAGGCTTTTGCGGGAGGAGGACTGCTGTGGAGCCCTGATTGTCCTGGCTACTTGGGTGGAGTGTCATGTGGTGATGGCGGCCTTAAAAGAGCTAAGAGGGCTTCCCTGTATGTTCTGGGGATTTCCCCTGGAGGAGGTGGAGGGGAGAAAACAGAGCACAGGAGCCTATGTGTCGGCCACCATGTTTGCCGGGGTGGTAAAGCGGCTGGGACTTCCCTGCCCCACCTTGTTTGCCAGTTGGAAGGATCCGGAGGCGGGAAAGAAAATCGCCGGGTTTGCCCGGGCAGCCTCTGCCGTGGACGCGCTGTTTTACGCAAAAATCGGATTGTTTGGCTATACCTCCATGAGCATTTACACGGGAACCTTTGATCACGTGCTCATGCGCTATAAAATCGGGCCGGAAATTGAACAGATGGACAGTTACTCCCTGATTTGCGCCGCAGAGGCGGCTTCAGACCAGGAAAGACAAGAGGCGATAGAGAGGCTTCAGGCCCTGGCCTGCTGTGGTCCGAATCTTCCCCCCGAGCTTATGAGAAAGACCATGGGACTTTATGTGGCCCTGCGCAGTTTTTGCCGGCAGCGGGGCTGGGCTGCGGTGAATGTGAAGTGTCAGTATGAGCTGTCCAAGGAGTACCAGGCAGTTCCCTGTGTGGCATTATCCCTGCTGGCTGAAGACGGGGTGATAACTTCCTGCGAGGGGGACATTCCCGTTACGGTAACCATGCTATTGCTGTCCGCTGTGAGCCGTCAGATGGTTTGGTATGGAGATTCTCTCACTCACTGGGGAAATACCCTTCAGTTTTCACCCTGCGGCTTTCTTCCCTTTTCCCTGGCGCTAGGAGAGACCAAAATTCTGGCTTTCCAAAACCTGCCTGGTTTTCATGGGCTGCAGGTCTGCGGTGTTTTGCGGCCAGAGCGGATTACCTGGGCCCGGCTGGTGGAGGATGTGGGCTCCTATCACCTGCTCTACGGCACGGGAACAGGGGTGGAGACAGAACCGAGAGGAGGACACATGCCGGCATTGAATGTGGAGCTGGATGGTGATATAATGAAGCTGTGTGAAGAATATGCCGGCCAGCATTTTGCCGTAGCTTATGGCGACTGGTCGGAGGAGCTTGCACTATTTGCTGCTTTCATGGGAATTGAGGCGCGGAGAATCTAGCTACTAAAAACTATTTTTAAGAAAGGATGTGTACAAATGTTAAAAGCAGGTGTCGCGATCCGCGACATTACCCCTGTCTGCCGTCTGGAGACGGGAGGGTATCCAGACCCCGTGGGCCGCAGCGCGCTGATGGCTCATGACCCGCTCTATGCCTCAGCGTACTATTTTGCCAACGAATCAGAGCAGATGCTCTTCCTTACCTCGGATATCATCAGCATGAGCCGGGACCGGGCAAATGAGGTGCGGATACTGATTGAACAGCATACGGGAATCTCCCGCAGAAATGTGGCGGTTTCCTGTACCCATACGCATTCCGGCCCCATTACGGCTGGTCATGAGTGGGAGCGATTTGATGAGTTGGGAGAGGTAAACCCGGAGAACAACGACAGGATCCGGGATCTGATGCTGGCAGCGGCCAAGGAGGCTGTGGCTACGGCTTTTGACGCAAAGCTGGGCTGGGGTACCGGCGTCTGCGGGAAAGAACAGGGGGTGGGGGGAAACCGCCACGATCCGGAGAATGGGCCCTGTGATCCCAGTGTAAGCGTGATCGGAATCAAGGATGACAAGGATCAGCTTCGGGGCTGTATGGTGAATTATTCCTTGCATCCCACGGTGCTCCATGCGGAGAATTTCTTCTATACGGCGGATTATCCCTGCTATATCCGGGAGACCCTGAATCAGAAATACCCCTTTATGGTGTTTGGCTTCCAGATGGGATCCTCCGGAGACCAGTCCAGCCGGTTCTTCCGTCAGGGCCAGGATTTTGACGAGGCCAGAAGGATCGGAAGCGCCATCGGAAGAGAAGCTTTGAAGGTGCTGGAGAACATGGAGTACGTGACAGAGGCCAAGCTTAAAAGCGCCTCCGTATTTGTAACGCCTCCCATCAAGGATTTCCCGCCCCATGAGGAGGCGGTGAGGATTCTGGCAGGCTCTCAGAAGACCTACGATGATCTGGTGGCGGAGGACGCCCCCTATGCCAAGATCCGGGCAGCCCAGTCTATTATGGAGGGCTCTGTGTTCATGGAGGGCTTTACCCGCTCTCTGGGAAAGACCACAGTGAAGGAGCTTTTGGAGCATCAGCTGCCCATTGAGTGTCATGCATTCCGTCTGGGAGAGTGCTGCATTGTGGGAATCGGCTGCGAAAACTTCGTGGCTATCAGTCAGGCGGCAAAGGCCGCGTCCCCCTTTCAGGTAACCATGATGTCTTCTGTGACCAACGGAAATACCATGGGTTATGTCTGCACCGACGAGGCCTATGACAGGTTCTGCTATGAGGCCCAGTGCTCCACCTTTGCCAGGGGAGCCCAGAGGGCCCTGACCGATGGGGTGCTGGAGGCAATGGAGCTGGTGAAATAGAAAAAACGCAAGAGCTGCAATAAGGGACTGCCGAAAAATCAGCAGTCCCTTATTTGGGCCTTTATAAATTTTTCATGATGACAAGCTCCTGCCATCACAAAAATGTTTTCAAACAATTTTACTGCACAACCACCCGCTTGCGCCGGTTTTTCCGCTGTCTTCTCTGCTCTCCCAGAGCGGCAAAGTCCGTATGGTATACCAGCTGATCCATGACGATGCCCAGCAGGATCCCTGCGATTACATCCAGAGAGGAGTGCTGCTTTAAAAACATGGTGGCCAGGATAATGGCGATCATCAGGACCAGGGAGCCCCCCCTAATGAGGAGATTTCGTCTAAGCTTGTCATTGTTCACCACCGCCATATGAGCAGCCACAGAGTTAAATACGTGAAGGCTGGGAAAGATATTGGTGGAGGTGTCTGCCTGGTATAAAAACTGTACGCAGACGGTAAAAATATTTTGCCGTTCAAATTCCGTGGGCCGCAGCAGATGGCCGTTGGGATAGATGGTGGATATTATGAGAAACAAAGTCATACCCGTAAAGGAAAAAATGGTGTATTGATAAAATTCCTTTTTATTCTTCAAAAACAGATAGATAAAAACAGCTGGAACATATAAAAACCAGAGAAAATAGGGGACGATGAAGTATTCCACAAAGGGAAGCATATCGTCCAGAGCCATGTGTATTACATGATAGGGCTGATTGGCCCGGCTCTCCAGCCACAGGAACCAGGGCATATAAATGAGCGCGTAGCTTGCGACCCAGATGTGTTTGTGAGTCCGAAAAAATTCCTTCATAACATTGACATCCTTCTTGCGTTTTTGAACTATCCGGAGTATAGCACAGGGTTTTTTAAAGTACAATGCACTTTCTAATATTTTAAGAAATAATTCAGAAATCATACCTGCTTCTTCTACTTTTCTTCCATTTCTTTTTGTTTTTAAGCTGCTTTTAAGCTGTAGCCAAATAAGAGGGAGGACTGGCAGCTTTCCATGGACTTCCGGGCCCCTTCGTGGTACAATGTACGCGAAGGCAGTGGGTGGTCCGTTCCAGGGGCTGTGTCCTGCCATAAAGTAAGATGCCTAAAGATGGAGGAAAATGGTCATGTACTATTTTATTGTGAATCCAAGCTCCCGTTCGGGAAGAGGCAGGAAGGTCTGGCAGCAGGTGGAAGTGGAGCTAGAGCGGCTTTCTGTGGAATACCGGGTCTTTTTTACCTCTGGACAGGGACATGCTATAAAGCTTTCCCGGGAGATTACCAGCCGGGATGGATCTCATACCCTGGTGGCTTTGGGCGGCGACGGAACGGTGAATGAGGTGATCAATGGAATCCAGGATTTTGACCGGGTGACCTTTGCCTATATTCCCACCGGATCCAGCAATGATTTTGCCAGGAGCCTTAAGCTTCCGGGGGAGCCTTTGGAGGCTCTCGCCAATATTCTGCATCCCAAGTATTATCGCAGAATTGATCTGGGAAGGATGGAGTATGGAAACAGGCAGAGACTGTTTGCCGTGAGCTGCGGAATGGGCTTTGACGCTGCCGTCTGTTATGAGGCTCTCCACTCCAAAATGAAACGGCTTTTAAACCGGATCAAGCTGGGAAAGCTGACCTATGTGGGCATTGCCCTGCGCCAGATGATTCTCCTAAAGGGACATGCCATCAGTATGACGGCGGAGGGTTCTGGAAAGCGGATGTTTCCCAAGACCTTTTTTGTGTCGGTGATGAACTGCGCCTATGAGGGAGGCGGATTGAAAATGTGTCCCCAAGCGCAGCCCTTTGACGGACGATTGGATACCTGCGTGGTGGAGTCAGTGAATAAACTTTTCCTATCCCTGGTTCTCCCCACGGCTTTTTTTGGAAAGCATACCCATTTCTGGTGTGTACATATGAACCGGGGGCCAGTGATTCGTCTAAAGGCCCAGACGCCGCTGCCTGTGCACGCGGATGGGGAATTCTGTAAATATCACAGGGAGCTTGTGATCAGCTGCCTTCCAGGGCGTCTGAAAATCATTGCCGGGAAAGAGGAGATTTGATTGCGTGTAAAAAATAAGAAGGCCCATGTGGGGCGCCGGCATGCAGCACATCAACATAGGGATGGCATGCTTTCCATTGATTATTATGCCTATGCATCTAAAATCAGGGGCTGGAATCCAGGCTTTAAGGTGGGTTTTGCCCTGGGGCTTTTGATTTTCGGTATTGCGGCGGACTCGGTATGGGTATCGCTTTTGATTTTCCTGGGTATGGCCTGGCTTACCGTGGGAAAAGGAGGGCTTAAGCTTTCCCGGTATATAAGCTTCCTGACCGTGCCGCTGGTGTTTATCCTCATGAGCAGTGCGGCCATTGCCTGCAATTTTTCCTTTACAGCCCAGGGAGACTACCGCCTGCATCTGGGATTTTTTTATGTATATACTACGGTGGAGGGACTGGAGCAGACAGGCCGGATTGTGATGAAAGCCCTGGGGGCGGTGAGCTGTATGTATATGATGTCCTTGTCCACTCCTGTGACGGAGATTGTAAATGTGCTGGGGAGGGCTCATATGCCGGCTTTGATCACAGAGCTGATGCATATGATTTACCGTTATATTTTTATTTTGCTGGAGGTGCAGAATAAGATGACCATAGCGGCAAAATCCCGGCTGGGCTACCGGGATCTGAAGACCTCCTACCTGTCCTTTGGACATACCTTAAGCAATCTTTTGGTAGTGTCCATGCGCAGAGCTAATGCTTATTATGATGCGCTGGAGTCCCGGTGCTATGATGGGGAGCTTTGTTTTCTGGAGGAGGAAAAGCCTCTGCGGGCGGCGCAGGTGGCGCCTGCCACGGGATTTGCGGCGGTTTTGCTGGCGGTGTGGATCTGGACAAGGCTGGGATGAGTTTTGCCCGAAAAATGGGGAACCTGGGGGGATAACCAGGTATTTGAGGGATGACACAGGAAAGAGGAGGCAGACATGGGAGATATATTGGTGGAGGTACGGGACCTGTACTATACATATTCGGATGATCATGACGCGCTGAAGGGGATCAGCGTGGGAATCCGCCAGGGAGAAAAGGTGGCGGTGGTAGGGTCCAACGGAGCCGGGAAATCCACCTTTTTCCTGAATCTAAATGGGGTGCTGACGCCCAGCTCCGGGGAGATTCTCTATCGGGGAAGGGTTATGGGCAGGAGCAAGAAGGAGCTAAATGAGCTGCGAAAAAATATCGGCATTGTGTTTCAGGATGCGGACAATCAGATCATAGCCTCCACGGTCATGGGGGAGGTTTCCTTTGGTCCCATGAATCTAAAGCTTTCCAGGGAGGAAGTGAGGGAACGGGTGGAGGAGGCTTTGGCCTATATGAATATCACGGAATTTCGGGACCGCCCGCCTCACTATTTAAGCGGTGGGGAGAAAAAGCGGGTCAGCATTGCAGATATTATCGCTATGAAGCCAGAACTGATTATCTTTGATGAACCCACGGCAGCCCTGGATCCCCTAAACGCAGGCAGGCTGGAGCACACCATTTCCAGGCTGGAGAAGCAGGGCATGACCATGCTGATCTCCACTCACGACATTGATTTTGCCTACCGCTGGGCAGACCGGGTGCTGGTGTTTGCGGAAGGAAGCATCCTTGCGGACGGAGATCCGGTGGCTGTGTTTAAGGACATGGAGGTGCTTTTGCGAGCCCATCTACGGCGTCCTACCCTGCTGGATATGTATGATCTTTTGGTGGAGAGGGGAAAACTACCGGATGAGGGGCGGTATCCCCGGAAGGTGGAGGACTTTGCGGAAATACTATAGAAGGAAGAGAGGAATTGAAAATGGAAATTGTTTATAGAGAAGAGCAGGGGCTGTTTCGCCTGACCTCTGGCAACATGGAGTATGGAATCGGCATTGTGGACGGCCAGTATGTGGGACATGTGTATTTTGGAAAAAGGATTGAGGATGACGGATACACGTATCTGATGCGGACCGGGGAGGCTCCGTATACGCCTTCCGCCAACAAGAGGGAGACAGGGGCCTTTATGGATTCCTTTCCCTTTGAATATTCTGTCTGGGGAAGGGGAGACTACCGGGAGAGCTGTCTGATGGTGAAAAGTCCGGAAGGGTACCGAGGATGTGAGCTGTGGTATGAGGGCTACCGAATCCTGGATGGAAAACCCAGGCTTTCTGGTCTTCCCGCTACCTTCTGCAAGGACCCGGAGGGAGGGGACGGAAAAACATTGGAGCTGTACTGCAAGGATAAGGTTTTGGGGCTTCGTGTGATCCTGCGGTACAGTATTTTTGCGGACAGTGAGGCTCTTCTTAGAAGCGTGGAGCTGGTCAATGAGGGAGACAAAAGGGTTTGCCTGGAGAAGGTGCTTAGCGCCTGCCTGGATATGGACAGCGGCCATGAGCAGGTGCTGACCTTAAATGGTTCCTGGGGCAGAGAGCGGCATATGGAGAGAAGGGACTTGGCTTATGGAAAGCAGCAGGTATCCTCTGTGCGGGGAGAGACCAGCCATCAGGAGCAGCCATTTATGGCGGTTCTGGATCAAAATGCAGATCAGGATCATGGAGAGGTCTACGCCATGCATCTCATATACTCCGGAAACTTTGCGGCTCAGGTGGAAAAGAGTCAGTATGACAGCCTGCGCATGACAATAGGCATCCATCCCGAGGGATTTTCCTGGATGCTGAAGCCGGGAGAACATTTTACAGCTCCCGAGGCGGTTCTTGTATATTCGGATGAGGGACTGGGCAAAATGACACGTACCTTCCATGATCTGTATCGGAACCATCTGATCCGCAGTCCTTATCTCCATGAGAAGCGCCCTGTTCTCCTCAATAACTGGGAGGCCACCTATTTTGACTTTAATTCAGACAAGCTTATTGCGATTGCAAGGGAGGCCGGGAAGCGGGGCATTGAAATGCTGGTCATGGACGACGGCTGGTTTGGATGTCGGGATTCTGACAACAGCTCCTTGGGGGATTGGTTTGTAAACGAGGAAAAGCTCCAGGGAACCTTAAAGGAGCTGGTGGACCGGGTCCGGGAGGAAGGCCTTTTGTTCGGTATCTGGTTTGAGCCGGAGATGGTTTCCCCTAACTCCCTTCTGTATCGGCAGCATCCAGACTGGGCATTTGCTGTGCCGGGACGGGATCCGGTGCAGATTCGGGCTCAGTATGTGCTGGATCTGTCCAGGCCTGAGGTGCGGGATTATGTATTTGAGGCGGTGGCAAATATTTTGCGGAGCGCGGATATTTCCTATGTGAAATGGGACATGAACCGGCAGCTGACCGATGTAGGCGGCTTGTGCATGGGAGCGGAGCGCCAAGGAGAGCTGTTTCATCGGTACGTGCTGGGAGTTTACGAGCTGCAGGAGCGGCTGGTGACAGAGTTTCCGGGGCTTTTGCTGGAGAATTGCTCCGCAGGGGGAGCCAGGTTTGATCCGGGAATGCTCTACTACAGCCCCCAGATCTGGTGCTCTGATGACACGGATGCTATAGAGAGACTGGCGATTCAGGAGGGTACGGCCTTATTGTATCCCTTAAGTACCATGGGAGCTCATGTCAGCGACTGTCCCAACCATGTCACTGGGCGGGTGACGCCCTTTACCACCCGGGGGCATGTGGCCATGGCCGGAACCTTTGGCTATGAGCTGGACATTACCCGTATATCCAGGGAGGATCAAAAGGAGATTGAGGAACAGGTGAAGCAGTATCATCAGTTCCAGCCCTTAGTGCGGGAAGGAGATTACTTTCGGATCGCCTCCTACTCGGAAAATCATCTCTATGACTGCTGGGAGGTGGTCTCCAAGGATCAAAGACAAGCCCTGGTAACCTATGTGCAGGTATTAGCCAGGCCCAACTACCATAGCCGGAGGATTCGGCTCAAGGGGCTTAGGGAGGATGGATGGTACCGTCTGGAGACAGAGGACCTGCGCATGGGAGAGTATGGAGAAGGTCTGGCCCAGCCTCAAAATGGGGGTGTGTACAGCGGCAGGCTTTTGATGCGGGGCGGTATCCTGGTAGATCCTATGAAGGGAGATTATACCAGCAGGCTGTTTCATCTTGTGTCAGTAGATCATCCGGGTTCCCGGGGAACAAAAGGGCAAGGCTGAAGGGGTCTCCCTGGATAACAAAAGGAAACTTATGGGCGTCTGCGTTGACTATTGGGAAAGATTCGTGTAGAATAAACGGAAGAATGGTTACTTTTGGTAAGTAGAGAACTGTTTTCCTCAATTTTTAGGGAAAAGGCGGGAAGGCAGGAGGCAGAGAGGTTTAAAATGAAAAGAGCAGTGATTATTGGAGCTGGCCCGGCAGGGCTTACGGCAGCCTATGAGCTTTTAAAGCGTTCGGATGAGTATGAGGTGCTGATTCTGGAGGAGAGCCAGGAGATCGGCGGAATTTCCCGTACGGTCCGTTACCATGGCAACCGCATGGACATTGGCGGCCATCGCTTCTTTTCCAAGGATGACCGGGTGACTGCCTGGTGGGATAAAATCATGCCCCGGCAGGGAAAACCCTCCTACGACGACCGGGTGCTGGGCCGGAAGGTTCTCCTGAAAAAGGGAGGGCCGGATCCGGAGAAGGAGGACCGGGTTATGCTGACCCGAAACCGGGTGTCCCGGATTTACTATCAGAAGAAGTTTTTTGAATACCCTATCAGCGGAAAGATTATCTTTCAGCTGGATTTCATCACCCTTATGAAGGCTGGATTCAGCTATCTTGCTTCTGTGGTGCATAAAAAGCCCGAGGACTCCCTGGAAAATTTCTATATCAACAGCTTTGGGCGCAAGCTCTACTCCATGTTTTTTGAGGGCTACACGGAGAAGCTGTGGGGCCGTCATCCCAGCCAGATTTCCGCGGACTGGGGCGCTCAGCGGACCAAGGGCCTGTCCATTATAGGCATACTAAAGGACATGGTGTCCAAGATGCTTCCGGGAAAGAAGGACAAGCACAAGGTACAGACCTCCCTGATCGAGGAGTTTAACTATCCCAAATATGGTCCGGGACAGCTGTGGGAGACAGCGGCGGACGAGATCGTAAAGATGGGAGGAGAGATCCGCAAGGGCTGCCGGGTAACCCGGGTGCAGACAGAAGGGAACCGGGTCACTGGCCTGGAGTACCAGAGCGATGGACAGGCCTGTACGGTAGAGGGAGACGTATTCTTCTCCTCCATGCCTCTCAAGGATTTGGTGGCCGGAATGCCGGAGGTGCCGGAGAAAGAGGCGAAAATCGCCGCCGGGCTTCCCTACCGGGATTTTGTCACCGTAGGCCTTTTGGTGGACAAGCTTAACCTGAAAAATGAAACGGAACTTAAGACCCTGAGCAATATTGTGCCGGACTGCTGGATCTATGTGCAGGATGTGGGCGTTAAGCTTGGCCGGATCCAGATTTTCAACAACTGGTCTCCTTATATGGTGCAGGATCCGGAGCATACGGTATGGATCGGCCTGGAGTATTTTTGCGACGAGGGCGACAAATACTGGAAGCTGAGCCAGGAGAAATGGGTGAAGCTGGGTGTTCACGAGCTGATCAAAATGGGCGTAATCTCCGACGAGAAGCAGGTGCTGGATTCTCATCGGGAGCGGGTGAAGAAGGCGTATCCGGCCTATTTCGACACCTACGCAGAGATCGACCAGCTGATCGGCTATCTGAACCAGTTTGAAAATCTTTACTGCGTGGGCCGAAACGGCCAGCACCGGTACAACAACATGGATCACTCCATGGCCACCTCCTTTGAGGCGGTGGACAACCTGCTGAGCGGAAAGAGCGGGAAGGAGAATGTGTGGAGCGTGAACACGGAAAAGGAATATCATGAAGTGAAGAGCCAGGAGGAGAAGTAGAAACTTTCTGTTAAGCAAAGCGAAAAAACTGAGCCACTACTGTTATTGTTGGTAGTGGCTCAGTTTTTATCATAGATTGGGTGGGGAAATGGTTTTTTATGAAATTTCTTTTTTCTGTGACATATCTCTTCTTTCAAAAGTATAATAGGTACAGGCCTGGAAGGAGGAGCATATGAATCGGGACATGGAACGGAAACAGCAGATTGAAGCTCTGATTTTGAAATATGAGAAAACGGTATACAAGCTGGCTTATTCTTATATGAGGAATAGGCAGGATACCGACGACATTTATCAGGAGGTCTTCCTGCGGTTTTTCCGGAAGAAACCGGAGTTTGAAAGTGAGGAGCATGAGAAGGCGTGGTTCATTCGAACTACAATAAATTGCTGTAAGAGTTATTTTTTGTCTGGTTGGGTGAAACGGACCATGGCTCTGGAGGAACAGACCATGGGCCGGGAGGACAGCTATGAGATGGAGGAACGCAGCGACCTGTTTTATGCGGTCATGGAGCTCCCTGTGAAGTATCGGACGGTGATTCATCTTTTTTACTATGAGAGGTACACGGTAAGGGAGATTGCCGAGCTTCTGGAGGAAAAGGTGACGACTATTACGACCAGGCTTAGCAGAGGACGGGAGCAGCTTCGGGAGGTGCTGGATGCGGAGGCGGCCAGGGAGTCTAAGGGACATGGGAACATGGCTCGCAAAAAACGGGCCGGCGCCCAAGGAGCGGGAAACAGAAGTCAGAGCCCTAAGAGTACGGGAAATTTATCAGTGGTGGGACAGAAGGAAACTTATATTAGATTTTAGAAAAGGAGGAGTGTAGGCATGAGTATAAAAGGATATAAGAATGCATTTTGGGGTATTGAGCCTTCTAAGGAACTGCACGACTCTTTGCTTCATGCAGTTTTAAACGAGGAGAACGAAAGGAAAATGGAAGATAGAGGAGGGAAACGGATGAAACGAAGCAGGCGTGTAAGGTCCAGGCTGATTGCGGCCTGTGCGGCGGTGATGATTCTTGGTGTATCTATGACAGCAGTGGCAGCATTTGATTTTAATGAAATTTTCCAGGGCTTCTTTAAAAAGGAAACCATAGTGGAAAAAGAGGGGAAAAGTGAGGTTTCGGAGGTGCCCCTGGAGGCAGGAGATGATTTTCTTGCAAGCGCGGGAAATGTGATCCAGGAGGAGACGGTGGGAAACGGCCTTAAGCTGACGCTTCGGGGAACAGTGGGAGACGGCAATGCTCTTTACGCGGCTCTTGATGTGGAGACTGAGGACGGAAGCCCTTTTAGCGTAGAGCAGGAGAACAGTGTGCAGTCCTACCGGTTTGAGGAGGTTATGCTTGAGAGCGAGGGCATTGGCGGCCAGGGACTTGATCGGTGTTACTGTGGCCTGGAACGGATTGACGATGGCAGCGTGCCGGGGAAAGCCACCTTTTTGTTGTCCGAGACTTTTGAGAATGATTTGAAAGGGAAAGAGATTAAGATTTCCTTGCGGAATCTGATGACAGAGAGCAATGAGATTATTGACATGGGCATGGATAAAACCATCTGGGATTTGATGCAGGAGTTTGAACCTTTGGAGATCTGTGAAGGGAGCAACGAAAGTTTAGGGATGGAAATGTATACAGAAGAAATGGATGCAGATGGCAATATGGATAGGCATGAGAGCTTTATGGTAGAAAAAACAAAGAAGCGGATTGCATTTTCCTCCAGATACCCGGAAGCGCGTATTTCTAACATGGGGATCGTTAAGGGGCAGTATGAGGATAATCTGATTGTTAATCTGGATTTTGGGGGAGAGTTTGACTGGGATCTTCTGGATCAGAAGTCTCTGATTGTAATGGATCGCCGTACTGGACAGGTGATCAATGAAAGCTCCGGAGCTATGGCTATCGGAAACGGAGCCGAGGAAGATTATTTTCCGGGCATGGAGGGCCAGGCGGATATTGTGGGGGAAGATTACGTTTCCTGTCGTTATTGTTATAATGACATCAGTGAGAGCCAGGCGAAAAATGCAGTCTTTGCCCTGGGCGGCGACGGCTCCTACGATGAATTGTTTGGCGGCGAGTGGACGTTAAGTTTCCGAGTGGACTATGAGGACACGATGAAAACCTGGGAATTGCAGGAAAAGGCTGTAGCCGGAAATATGGAAATCAAAAAAGTTCAGATTTCTCCCGTGTCTGCTGTGATAGAATTCGACATATTGTCGGATGACATTGTAGAGTTTGACGATATTTCCCTGAAGCTTAAGAACGGAAACCAGGTGAAATGGAATGCGATTGGCTGGGACGCCGAGAGAGAAGATACAAAATCCTGCCGGGTACTCTGGAAGAGCGTGGTGGATCTGGAGGATATTGAAGGCATTATTGTAAATGGCACAGAGATCGGGTTATAGGTTTACCTTAGAAATAATTCGTTGAAATGTGCCAAGGGTTACAGTATAATAAAAGAAGCAAGAAAGCAGCAGGTCTTAAGGCCTGCTGTTTGCCATTTGAGCAAATGAGAAAATCAGGAAATCTTGTTGGAAAGAGAGAGGAAGAGCAGCCATGGAAACATACAAAATCCTGCTGGTGGAGGATGAACCGGAGATCAGCGAAATGCTGAAGAATTATCTGGAAACGGAAAACTATGAGGTGATCTGCGCCTTTGACGGACAGGAAGCATGCAAAAGATTTGACTCTGAGACCGTGCAGCTTGTGCTGCTGGACTTAATGATCCCTAAGATCAGCGGCCTGGAGGTGATGCGGCATATCCGAAGGGACAGTTTTGTGCCTATTCTCATTATCTCCGCCAAAGATACAGAGAGCGATAAGGCCCTGGGCCTTGGGCTGGGGGCCGACGATTATATCACAAAGCCTTTTTCCGTGGTGGAGGTTCTGGCACGGATTAAGGCAGCCATTCGCAGGAACACCCAATATGCCAACGCCTCCTGTGCCGCGCCTGCCGGAGAGATTCTCACAGCGGGAGATCTGGTCATGAATCTGGAAGACCATACCGTGACACGGAAGGGGAAGCCTGTGGAGCTGACTGCAAAGGAATTTGAGATTTTAAAGCTTTTTCTGCAAAATCCCAAACGGGTTTATACCAAAGAGCAGCTTTATTCCCTGGTGTGGAAGGACGCCTACCTGGGGGATGAAAATGCGGTAAACGTACATATGAGCAGGCTGCGGAACAAGATCGAGGAGGATTCGCGAAATCCCCGGTATGTGGTCACAGTCTGGGGCATTGGCTATAAGCTGGGGGAGGGATTAGGATGAACGGCGGACTCCTGTTTTTTTTCTGCTTTACCATTGCGGTCCTTTTGGGGATTATCCTGTACCAGCAGTATACGTTTCATCAGGGAACCCAGGCCAGACTGGGGGAGCTCCACCATACGCTTGGGAAAATCCTGGATGGGGACAGCAGGGAGCAGGTCATGGTCTTTACGGAGAACCCAAAGCTTAAAGAGCTGGCGGCCCAGATCAACCGTCTGTTGGAGAGACAGCGGAAGATCCAGGCAGATTACAGACGCTCAGAGCTGGCCTCCAAGAGAATGTTGTCCAACATTTCTCATGATATGAAAACCCCTATGACTGTTGTTCTGGGATATCTGGAGATTATGCGGCTCAATGGGCAGGCGGCTCCGGAAATGCTGGAGAAGACGGAGCAGAAGGCCCAAAGCGTGCTGGAGCTCATCAATCAGTTTTTTACCCTGGCAAAGATAGAGGCAGGGGATCTGGTGACAGAGCTTTCCAGAATGGATGTATGCGAAATCTGTAGGGAGAGTATTCTGGACTTCTACGAAATTTTATCGGAGGCAGGATTTCAGGTTGAGATTATGCTTCCAGAGCAGGCGGTTTATGTTCAGGGAAATCAAGAGGCCCTGAAGCGCATTTTGTTTAACCTTATTTCCAACGTGGTCCGGTATGGCTCTCAGGGGAAATACCTGGGGCTGTTTTTGCGGGCGGAGGAGAGAGAAGTGTATGTGGATGTGGTTGACAGGGGGAAGGGCATTGAGAAGGCCTTTGCGGACCGGGTGTTTGACCGGCTGTTCACCATGGAGGACTCTCGCAGCCGCAGCATTCAGGGAAACGGCCTGGGACTTACCATTGCCAAAAATCTGGCCCTGCAGCTGGGCGGGGATCTTAGCCTGGACAGTACGCCCCATGTGCGCACTGTTTTTACGCTCCATCTGAAAGGGCTGCCCTATTAATTAGGGAAGAAAGAAATTTGTAAGAATTGCGCAAGAGTTTTGAAAATCGCCCCTGCTACAATGAGAGCATGAAAGGAGGCAGGAAAATGTCATATATTATACAGACAGACCGCCTGACAAAAACCATTGGCGGCAGGGAATTGGTGAAGGATGTGAACCTGCATGTGAAAGAGGGGGAGGTTTACGGATTCTTAGGCCCCAACGGGGCGGGCAAGACCACAGTCATGAAGATGCTCACAAACCTGTGGAAACCCACAGAGGGCCAGGTAGAGCTTTTTGGGGAGACCCTGACGCCATGGTCCTACGAAGTACTGAAGCGTATGGGAAGCATCATTGAATTTCCCACCTTTTACGACTCCCTCACAGGCTATGAAAATTTAAAGCTTCATGCGGAATACATGGGATATTATCATCACGGAAGCATCGAAAATGCCCTGGAGCTTCTGGATCTTGGGTCAGCTGGGGGAAAACAGGTGAAGAATTACTCTCTGGGCATGAGGGAACGCCTTGGCATTGCCCGGGCTATCCTGTGCAAGCCGGAGCTGCTGATCCTGGATGAGCCCACAAACGGTCTGGATCCTGCGGGTATGAAGCAGATTCGGGACCTGTTGAGAAGCCTCTGTACCGAGTACCAGATTACCGTTTTCATATCCAGCCATATTCTCACGGAAATCGAGAGCATTGCGGATACGGTGGGGATTATCCATCACGGCAGGCTGCAAAAGGAGATTGGCATGAGCAAGATCCGGGAGGAAAGCCTGGCCTATACGGAGCTGTCCGTAGAGAATCAGAAAAAAGCGGCCTGGGTACTCTCTGAAAAGCTGGGACTGACCAATTTTAAAGTCATGGGGGAGAAGGAGATCCGTATTTATGACAGCCGGATTTCGCCCCAGGAGCTGTCCAGGGAATTAGCCCTAAGTGACGTTCCGGTGACGGCTCTTGGGAAGAAAGCGGAGACGCTGGAGGACTATTTCTTGAAAATAACAGGGGAGGAAAAGGCGTAATGGGGAAGCTTATTAAATTGGAATGGAAGAAGCATAGGATTGGAGCTTATATAAGAAATGCCGTGATTCTGGCGGCTGTGCTGTGCCTGTTTCTCTACGCTCTGGCCTATTTGGGGATTGCCAACGATCCGGAAACAGGGGCGCCGGACGCGGCTCCCGGAAACGGAACCATATCCGCGCCTGTGGAGTTGTTTACCAGCATGTCCTTCCTGATCTTTACCGGGGTCATGTTGGCAGCCTTTATTGTCAGCGCATATAAAAACAAGACCATGAACCTGATGTTTTCCTATCCCATCCGGCGGCAGAAAATCCTGCTGTCTCAGATGCTGGCAGTCTGGATTTTCAATTTCACAGCCCTGACGCTGACAAAGCTTCTGATCTACGGCTGTATCCTGGCAGGCTCCCGGTTTCAGCAATCCTCATTTCCCTTGGACTTTGATATGGGAAGCGCAGGCTTTTATGTGCAGCTTTTGGCAAAATCCGCTGTCATTGTTACCATGGGCTTTATCGCCTTGTTTATTGGCCTGGCCATGAAATCCTCAAAAGCAACCATTGTCTCTTCTTTCCTGCTGATTTTTTTGACCCAGGGAACTGTGGGAGACTTTACTCTGGCGGACAAGGCAATCGTTCCGGTGGTTTGCATGGGAATCTCACTGGTATTTGCCTTTCTCTCTCTGTGGGGAGCGCAGACCAGGGATCTGAACTAAAGCATCCGGACAGGCAGAACATAACTTTTCCCCTCAGGAGAGGAGGGGGGATACAGGTCACTGCTCCTTGCAGCGCCTGCCTGCAAAAGCAGCAGGCACTGCAGGATGGAGGAGACCAGAAGACCTAAGAGGCTTCCCAGGATACGCAGATCGCGAAAGGACAGAGCTGTTTTTGTGAGACCTAAGAACTGCTCTGTTTTTTGTGTCAGAAGCCCTGTCCAGAAGGAGAAGTCGGACCAGGCTGTTGGAATATAGTCGTCGGAAAAGTGCAGGCAGGCCAGAAGGATGAGACAGGCTCCGGTAAATCCCAGCAAAATGGGAAGATCTCTCAGTAGCTCCCGCAAAAGAGGCGTTAAGGGAGCTTGGGGAAGCCGATGCTGCAGGGTCTGAAGGCCTGACCGGGCAGTCTTCAGCAGGAAATACAGCAGGATCCAGCAGGGAAACCAGAGAAAGATGCTGCCCAGACTGTAGTACAGGCCGCCCTCCAGAATCGCTGTCTGTCCCCCGGGAAGCAGGGCGGTAAGCTTTTGCCTGACCACAGAAAGGGGAAGTCCAGGGGCCAGAGCCAAAAGATTGGAGTAGGACTGCTGCGAATTCCCCTGGATCACGCAGAGCTCCTGGTTCAGATCCAGAATTCCCCGGATGACATAGGGGGTATCCTCATAGTAAAGAATCTGGCCCAGGGCTTCCCGGGAGGAGTACAGGGTCTCGGCGGTTTTGCGGCTGATGACACATCCAGAGCTGTCTCCGGCATAGGGCAGGCTTCCCAGCGTCAGAGCGTTTGGGGCAATCAGATTCAACTCTCCTGCAGCTACGATCAGCTCTGCGGCAGCGTGGCGGTTCAGATCCGGATTTTCCAGCAGGGTGTCCGGGAAGCTGGCAAAGAGCGTCAGCTGTT
The DNA here is from genome assembly GCA_022796795.1 of Lachnospiraceae bacterium. Taxonomy (GTDB): domain Bacteria; phylum Bacillota; class Clostridia; order Lachnospirales; family Lachnospiraceae; genus RGIG4284. The sequence goes on from JAAWJI010000001.1 coordinate 173,810, forward strand.
CCAGGACAGGTCCTGCCTCCGGGTCGCTGTGAGCCCAGAAGTCATGGAGCTGCTCTCTGGTGACGCTTTCTTCCAGCTGGTAAAAGCCCATAAGGCCGGAGGCTTGCTCCAGATTGTGATAGAAATGCAGGCTCATGCCTAAGAGACAACCTGCCAGGGCCCAGGGCAGCAGCCTGGAAAACCAGGGTGTCAGTTGTTTTAATCGTCCAGTCGTATGCGGTCACCGCCTTTCACATATTTGTTGGAGGACGTGATGATCTGTGCGTCCCGGGGCAGGGAGGATTGAATGGCAGCATGATTTGCGTCCTTTTCCAGAACCGTAACGCTTATGGGTACTGCCGTATAGGAATCTCCCAGAATTCCTGTACGCATTTCCACGGTCAGCACAAAGGTGTTTCCGGAGGATTCATACAGGGCGGTCAGGGGGATCAGCTGCTCGTAGATTGTGTCTGAGGTCTGTTCAAATTCATAGGAGAAGGGCTGGCTGCTCCGGCCGTTGGTTCCTGTATAGAGGGCATACCAGACCAGGTTGCCCTCTGCGTCTGTCTCCAGACGCTCCACCGTGAGAGACGTGGGTTTGGCTGCCCCGGAAAAAAGAACATCTACCGTATCCCCGGCGGAAATACGGCCGATTTCCTGGGCAGGGATAACGCCGCAGGCTTCCAGCTCCGGGGAGGCCAGGATGATGGTTTCCGTCCCGGAGGTCAGGGTTCCCTCTGAGACCCCCAGAGCCTCCAGGATGCCGGAAGACTTTGCAGATACCAAGCCCCCGGCGTTTTGAATGGTTTCCAGCTCTTCCAGTTCTTCTTGCGCTTCCTCCAGATCCAGCTCCATGCCCTGAAGGGTCAGGCGGGAGGATCTTTCCTGCACAGATTCATTGCTCTGGGCGTTGGCTTCCTCCTGTTCGGCCAGGCGGTAGCTGTCTTTGGCCTGATCGTAGAGACTCTGGGCGCTGTCCAGCTGAGCCTGGGCGGCGTGGATTTCTTGCTCTAAAGCCAGCTTTTGCTGTTCCAGCGCTTCCTTTTGCTGTTCTTGATCTGGCGCCGGCTGATCCGGGGCCGTGTCTTGCTTTGGGGCCTGTGCGCCAAGAGCAGGCATCTCTTGTACGGCTGTGTAAGGTATGGCAGTCTTTGCGTCCATACGGGTTGAAGAGCGGGAAAAAGAAGCCTCCGGTTCTGCATTTTGTAAATCCGCTCCAGAGTCCTTTTCATCCGGCGTTTGTGTCCCCAGGTCCGAATCGGACACATCTGGCGTCTGCGTTTCCGGAGCGTCCCCGGAGGTCTCTGTGTCCGGGGAGTCCGAGCCGGGTGTTGCCGGCGTCTGAGTTCCTGGGTTAGGGTCGGGTGTTGCCGGCGTCTGAGTCCCTGGGTTAGAGCCGGGTGTCGTAGGTGCCTGAGTTCCCGGATTAGAACCGGACGCATCCGGTGTCTGAGTTCCCGGGTTAGAATCGGGTGTTGCCGGCGTCTGAGTCCCTGGATTAGAACCGGATGCCCCCGGCGTTTGTGTCCCCGGGTCAGAACCGGATGCCCCCGGCGTCTGAGTTCCCGGGTTAGAGTCGGGCGTCCCTGGCGTCTGTGTCTCCGATCCAGGTCCCTCCGGCTTTTTGTCATCTGTCCCGGGGTTTGCCTTTTGCTCCTCCAGGAACCGTTGGTAGGCCTCCTGGGCCTGCCGCAGGTCCTCCCGGGCTTTGTTCCGGGCATTCCTTGCGCTGTCCAGGGACAGCTCTGCCTGGGCGGTGGCGGGAAGGCGGGCGGGCGTCTGGCCGTTTAGTTTTTGCTGCTCCATGGTTAGCTTAAGCTTTTGAATGTTTCGTTTCTGATCCCGGATCTGATCGTTTAGATAGTCGGGATCCAGCTGGATCAATGGGGTTCCTTCCTCCACCTGGGTGCCTGGCTTTGCCAGAACCAGGGATACCTTCTGGCCGACGGGCAGAAACTGATAGGTGCGGCTCCTGGCAAGAAGGGTTCCGGTGCCGGAAAAGCTATGGGACAGGGTTCCGCTTTTCCAGGCCGAGGTCTGTACCTGGGCCAGAGTGACGGAATCCGCGCCCCGGGCCACCAGGGTGCAGCAGATCATCAGGATGAAAAAAGAGAGCAGCGCTCTGCCGATTTTTTCTTTCATGGGAATGAGTCTCCTTTTTAGTTTTATTCCTTCAGGCCGGAGGCCACTATACCTTGCTGCAGGTATTCCTGGCCCCAGAGAAAGCCCAGGACTGCAGGCAGCATCATGATCACGGAGGCGGCAAAGGATACGCTTACCTGGTCCGTGGTGATTTCCGGCAGGTACAAGGACAGCGGCAGCAGAGATTTGGTTTTCAGGAAAGTCATAGGCGCCTCCATGGAATTCCAGTATTCCAGGAAATTCAGGATCAGGGAGGACATGACTCCGGGAGCTCCTAAGGGAAGACCCATGTACCAGAATAGCTTTAAGGCGCCTGCACCGTCCACCCGGGCCGCTTCTATCAGGGATTCCGGAATGGAGCGAAAAAATTTTTCCATAATAAATACCGGAAAGGTAGAAAAAACAGCGGGCAGCCAGATCGCCTGGTGGGTGTCCAGGATGGACAGGCGGCTTAAGACCAGGTAGGTGGAAACCATGGTTACCTGGAAGGGCATGACCATCAGGACCATATAGAGTAAAAACAGGGGCTTGCGGCCGGGAAATTCATAGCGGGCAAAGGCCCAGGCAGCCGGCATACCCATGAGAACCTGGCCTAGGAGGATGGGCAGCACCTGCCGGCAGGAATTCCAGAACATGACAAAAAAATCCGGGGAATCCAAAAGCAGTTCCACATAGGGCTGCAGGGTGGGATACCTGGGCAGGAGGCGCACAGAGATGGATCCCGTCTGGTTTTCCAGGATCACTCCGTAGGCCTCCTTTAGTTCCCTGGCGCCCATAAGGGAGTTGGCGGTCATCATCAGCACCGGGAACACCAGGAGGCCTGCCAGAAGGCTCAGGAGGAGCCATCTAAAAAGCCGGGGGAGATATGGGAAGGGGTGTTTGACAGAGGTGTTTTTCATTGTGTTCGCTGTTCCTTTCCTTTTTTCTGTTTTCGCTTTTCGGTCTTGTCCAGACAGAATATCAATCCTGCTATTCCTGGCTGCTTCCGGGATGCAGCACCAGAGCCAGGAGCAGCAGGCTGATAACTGCTGCCAGCATGACGGCGGCCGCGGTCATTTTCTGAATGTCCAGCTTGGTAAACCAGTTGTTAAAGAGATGCTGGAGCATGTAAATGCTGTTGTGAGGGTAGCTTCCGGCAATGAGGTAGGCCTCCCGGAATACCCGAAACGCATTGACAAAGGAGAGAACGCTGATCATGCTGACGCTGCTTTTCATCTGAGGCAGCGTAATAGAAAGAAAACACCGGAGGGGGCCTGCGCCGCTGACCTGGGCCGCCTCATATTGCTCCTTTGGGATCTGGGACAGGCCTGCAATCCAGAGAACCATGTCGTATCCTAGATTTTTCCAGATATAGGAAAAGACCAGCACCCAGAATGAGGCCTCCGTATTCATCCAATCCTGTCCGCCTATTCCCGCCAGGGCCAAAAGCTGATTCAAAATGCCCTGGCTGTGAAAGGTGAGCCGCCAGAATACTACTACGGATGCCACGGGAATTGCCATGGGCAGCAGAAACACGGCTTCAAAGAAGGAGCGGGCCTTGGGAAGGTGATAGACCAGGACAGCCAGGAGAAAGGAGAGGATCAAAAGGAGAGGAAGGCAGACGGCCAGGAACCGGGCCGTGTGGGAGAGGGCCTGCCGGAAAGCCTCATTCTCCAGCACCTGCCGGTAATTGGAAAGCCCCACAAAGGCTCCGCCTACTGCCTGATAAAAGGAGCGGCGGATCACGTCCAGAAAGGGCAGCAGCACAAAGACGGCTGTGCCCAAAAGGCTGGGCAGCAATAACAGGTATGCGGTTCTTGTCTGATGCTTCATGCTGTTTCCTTTCTGTAGTAGATCTGCGGTATCCATGGGCCGGCCGCTTCCCCGGATCGTTGGGCAGAAGCGGGCCGGGAGGCTGTGAAAGAATTACTCCGCCAGATAAAGGCGGACTTTCTGGCAGATGGAGGCGGCTGTCTCCTCAGGGGTCTGCAGGTTCTGATAACAGCTTTCCAGTTCTGCCAGCACCGTGTCAGAGAGTGAGGAATCCATGCGGAAGGGCGTGCGTGTCTGCCGGATCAGCCCCGTCAGCTCCTCCACCTGTTCCCGGGTGGGATACGCACCGTTTAAAGAAGACATTTCTCCGGTGTCAGGATCCAAATAGGAGGAGGACACAGATACTTCCTTGGCCGCATCGGTCTCCACAAAGTCGGCCAGTGCGTCTAGGGTATGATTTGTGACGGAAAAGCCCTCATAGGAATCCAGGCTTTGTACGGAATCAGAATACAGGGCTTCTATAAATTCCTTTGCCAGCTCCTGCTGAGGGGAGGAGCTGTTGACCCCTGCGATAACATGAGGGATATAATAATCCCGCAAGCCCTTGAGCTCCAGCTGTTCCTCGCGGATTTTGGTAAAGGAGATCATGGTGGAGCTAAGGCCTCTCATTTCCTCCACGGCTGCAAAGTCTTTGCCGGAAGGATACATGCCGCCGGTTTGAAAGCTGAAGCTTGAGGAATCCCAGAAAGGAGAGATATCAAAGGCTTCCTCAAACTGAGGGATCTGGGAATCCTGACAGATCTGCATCCAGTCTGACAGAAGAGCCGCCAGATTTTTTTCATCCAGGCTGCCATCCTCCAGCAAAAGCTCCTCATACATGGTGTGAAACAGGGTCATGCCCAACAGGTCATGGCTGGTTTTTCCGAAGAGGGACTCCCCGGAATGGGATTGTATATAGCTGTGCAGGGCATCTAGGCTTTCCAGGGCTGCCATGTTTTCCGAGGTGCCAAACACCAGAGGGATTCCCACACGGGCAGGAAGCGCATAGGTTTTTCCGTCTTTCTGGGCCGTGGTTCCGATAACCTCCATGAGCACGTCTTCCTCTTTCAGACGGTCGGCCAGATCAGAGAGATCACACAGGACGCCTTTTTCCATATAAGAGTCCAGAGGCAGCCCATCCAACAAAAGCACATCGGCGCCTCCTCCGTTGAGCAGTTCCGCATTCAGGGATCGAATGGCATCCGGGGAGGGAGTCTCAAAGCTTCCGGCGGCAAAATTGTACTGTACCTGTACCTCCGGATGCAGCTGCTGGAACTCAAAGACAGCCTGCTTAACCGTCTCGCTTTCCTTCAGGCCATAAATGCTTAAAGAAGCAGATGTGGAAGCGGGCAGCCCATCCTCATAGACATAGTGCTTTAAAAGGCCGGACCGGTCCCCGGAATGGGACAGGTAAAGGCCGTAGAAATCCTTCTCTGGTCCGCAGAGAAATTGTTTCATGGATGCGGCTGAGGAGCCCATGAGTCCATAAGAGCCCTCCATGAGAGTCTCCAGGATACTTCCGTTTTCCGTAAAACGCATAATCCCGCCACTGGCAATCAAATACCAGTCTCCCTCTGTGCCGGGAAGGATGAAAGACTCTATGAGATCCTGGTCAACAGGAACATTTTGCAGCTTTTTCAGATCCTGAGTCTGGTAGAGATCCACGCTGGTTCCGTCCGGATTGTAGACGGCCACAGTTGTGGGAGAGGCGGCCAGCATGGTTTGATGATCCATGCAAATGGGAATACTGTCCATCTGGGAGATCTGTTTTCCATCCTTGTAAAACGCTACGCTGGACGCAAGACCCAGAGCCAGCGTGCCGTCCGACAGGACGGCCAAATCCAGGATATAGGGCCGATAGCCTTGCTCATCTGGCTCCTTCAAGGAATCGGGAGTCAAATCCAGGGCTGTGGAGCCATCCTCTGAAACCAGAATGTGCTGTCCATAGGGAATGCCATCCTTACAGGGGAAGGCCATGGCATAGATTTTTCCGTCCGCTCCCGGGTAGAGATAGGAGACGGCCAGCCCCAGGCGGTCCGCGGCGTCATTCATCCAGGCCACAGGCTCCGGCTCTGACCAAGTCTGATTTTCCAGGCGGTACCGGAGATAATTTTGATCTTCACTGCTGCCAGAGGTATAGAGAGTCAGCGCGTCTTCCTCCCATAAGATACCGAAGGGATTGTCGGCTCCTTCGGGCAGGGGAATATCGGTTTCTCCATAGCGCCCTGTGGCGCCCTCCTGAACCTTGCTGCCCTCACTGGAGCTGGCAGGAGAATCCGGGGAATCCGGATCTGATCCGCCTTTGCCGCAGCCGGAAAATAGTCCGGCGGACAGGACCAGTGACAGGGCAAAACACATAAGCTTTTTACATTTCATTTAAGGTATACTCCTTTCTATGATGCGGATCTGTTTATCTGCGCCTCTTATCAAGGAGGCGGCGGAAGTGACAGAGCGCTTGGGTGAAAATGATTTTCTGTGAATGTAACAACATCCTAGCATAGGAAAGTTCAGAAAATCCTGCAAATCCTTATAAAACCTTAAAGATTTTTTTGAGAATTGGATGATATACTTAGGGGCAAGGCTAAATGAAGCTTTACATCATAGAATGGAGGCACATCTATGCGGATTTTATTAATTGAGGATGACCAGCAGCTCTGCGAGGCCCTAAAGCTACAGCTGGAGCGGGCCGGGTATCAGGTGGACTGCGTCTACCACGGAACGGATGCAGTATACTATGCCCTTCAGCCTGTGTATGACCTGATGATTTTGGATCGTATGCTGCCGGGTCTGGACGGCCTGTCCCTGCTTCGCCTGATCCGGGAAAATCAGATTCAGACGCCGGTGATTCTGGCTACGGCAGTGGATTCCGTGTCGGAGCGCATTGCCGGGCTGGACGGAGGCGCGGATGATTATATTGGGAAGCCTTATGACGTGGAAGAGCTTTTGGCCAGGATTCGGGCTTTGATCCGACGCCCGGCGTCCATGGAGCGGTCGGACAGTCTGCAGTATGGGGACCTGACATACAACCTGCAAAACCATGAGCTTTTAGCAGGGGGAGAGAAGCTGCAGCTGTCCAGGCGGGAAGCGCTTCTCATGGAATATTTTATGCAGAATCCGGAGAAAACCCTGTCGCGCACCCTGCTTTTTGGCCGGGTGTGGGGACCGGATGGACAGGTGGAGGACGGTAATCTGGATACCTACATCTATTATCTGCGCAAGCATCTGCGGACCCTGGAAAGCCAGGTACAGATATCCACGGTTCACGGAGTAGGCTATAAGCTGGAGAAAACGCTATGATACAGAGTTTATCCCGAAAGCTTCATTTGTTGTTTGCCGGAAGCACCAGCTTGATCCTTACGGTTTTGCTGTGCATTGCCTTCCTCTATCAGGACAATCAGCTGGATTCCCGTACAGGAAGCTCCTTTCAGAGCAGGCTTTTGGATATCCGAAGCCGCCTAGAGCTGGAATCCAAGATTTCTGATCACTGGCTCTCTCAGATGGAGGGAGACGGAGGACTGATTATTCATATCGAAGATAATGGAAGGCCTTTGTCCTTTCGCGGGGCCTGGGAGCCCCGGACAGACCGGGAGACTCTGATTGCCCGGGCAAAGGGAAAGGCCCTGCTGGAGCATGTGGACACCAGCCAGGCCCCTGTGTCCTACACCAGCCGGGAATCCTCTGTGTTTCCCATGAAAGGGGATCATGGAGATACCTATCTGGGCTGTGTGGTGGTTCTGGCAAGAGACAGTTTCCGCACTCTGACCCTGCTTCAGGATACCACAGATTTAACCATGGCCCGCCGCTGGCAGAGAGTGTTGTTTCTGGGCCTGGAGCTTCTGGGGGTGTTGTCTCTGTGGCTGGTGAGCCGTAAGGTGGTGGGGCGGGCCGTAAAGCCTGTGGAGGAATACCACCGGCGGCAGACAGAGTTTGTGGCGGCTGCCTCCCATGAGCTTCGCTCTCCTCTGGCCGTAATTCAGACCTGTGCTTCCGCAATCACCGCAGTGCCGGAGCAGTCCGAGCATATGGCAGAGGTGATCCAAAGAGAGTGCGCCCGAACCGGAAAGCTGGTGAAAGGGCTTTTGCAGCTGGCCTCCCTGGATGCAGGGGAAGACAAAGATGCCGGGGAGGAGACGGCGGAGGCGGACCAGGTGCTGCTGGAGCTTTTGGAGGCCTATGAGCCATTGTGCCATGCCCGGGGAATCCGCCTCTGTCTGCAGCTTCCGGAGGAACCCCTGCCCATTGTCCGGGGGAGTGAAAAATGGCTGTATCAAATTCTGGCGGTGCTGGTGGACAACGCCATGGCCTACGGCTGTCCGGAGGACAGCGGCGGAAAGAAAGAGATTCTCCTGAAAGCAGAGCAGCAGGGAAAGAGGGTAGTGCTTTTGGTGCAGGACTATGGTCCCGGAATCCCGGATATCTGGAAGGAGCGGATTTTTGAGCGCTTCAGCCGGATGGATGCCTCCCGGAGGGACAAGGAACATTTTGGCCTGGGATTGAGCCTGGCCGCCTCCTTGGCTATGCAAATGGGCATAGAGCTGGAGGCGGCAGACACAGAAGGAGGCGGAAGCACCTTTCGGGTCCGGATTCTGGCGGCAAAGGAGCCGCCAGGAGAAAGTTAGCAGAGCATATCTAGCTGCTCCATGAACCGGCGTTTCTGATCCATGGAAGAATGAACATAGCGGTTCAGGGTGATATTTACACTGGCGTGTCCCAGGATTTCGCTTAAGGACTTCACATCAAAGCCATCCTCCACGCAGCGGGTGGCAAAGGTATGGCGCAGCACATGGTAGGTGACGCCTGTAAGATTACAATCCTTAAGATATTTCTGCAGTTTGTTTTCCAGGCATCTGGGTTCCATAAAACGCAGGGAAGTGCCGGTAAGAATATAGGCGTCGCCTGGAAGGTCCCGCAGGATTTCCAGACGCTTTAAGAGAAATGGGGGAATGGGGATGTCCCGGATGGAGCTGTTGCTTTTGGGCTCTGTAATGATGATCTTCGTTTTCGGATGGGGATGTAAAGGCAGAGGCTCTTCATCCCTGAGTCTTTGAATCCGCTGCATGGTGCGGCGGACACAGAGTATTCCTTCATTATATAATATGTACTGTCGCTGCAGGGCGCAGACCTCGCCAAGGCGCAGGCCCATATACAGGCTCATGAGGATTCCAAGCTTGATGAGGCTGTCATCGCTGGTGAGAAACTGAGCCAGTTCCAGTTGCTTCTGCCTGGTCAAAACCCGGATTTCCGCTTCTTTCCTGCGCACCCGGACCAGTTCAAAATGACAGGGAATCTCCAGATCCCAATGGGCGGTATATAAACAGATCTCCCGCAGAATAGCCAGCATATCCCGCACCGACTTTTCGGAAAGCCCCCCGGAGCCATTAAGCCGTCCGTGTTCCAGCTTCCCCTGGATAAACCGCTCCACAGTTCCCGTGGTCAGCTGCTCTGCAGAGAGATCCCCAAGCTCCGGAAGAAGATGATTGTGCAGCACATTAAAATACTTCACATAGGTAGACTCCTTTACATGAAGCCGCATGCCCGAGAGCCACTGCTCCGCCATAAAGCGGAAGGTAGATTTCTTGTCCTTTCTCCCTTTGCCAGTCTGAAACTGTTGCAAAACACTTGTGATAAATAGATCCTTTCTTTCCATAATAATAAAACCATCCTTTCTTTTTTTCTTTGATTATATAGAAAACCTTGACAAATCCCATTTGCATGCTATACTGGACAAGTTGAAAAGCCGGAAAGGCTTTCCAAATCCCCGTGTGTTCGAGACCTTCCACACGTAAAACAAAACTAAAGGAGAAAACAAAACATGAAAGAGAAGAACGTAACCTTTATTACCCAGGCGGCTATGATTGCCGCTATCTATGTGGCGCTTTGCCTCGTGTTTGCCCCTATCAGCTATGGGGAGGTGCAGATCCGGGTGGCGGAAGCTTTGACCATCCTGCCGTTTTTCACGCCTGCGGCAGTGCCAGGCCTGTTTATCGGCTGTATCATCGCCAATATGCTGGGAGGAGGCATTGTGCTGGACGTGGTTCTGGGCAGTATCGCCACTCTGATAGGTGCGGCGGGCACTTACGCCCTGCGGGATCAGAACCGTTTTCTGGCTCCTGTGCCGCCTATTTTGGCCAACGCCCTGATCGTGCCCTTTGTGCTGCGCTATGGATATGGGGTTCCTCTGCCCATTCCTCTTTTGGTGGGAACCGTGGGGCTTGGAGAGATCATTGGCTGCGGAGTCCTGGGAATGATTCTTCTCACAGCGCTTACCCGGGCGCCCAAGGGGATCTTCCGATAACGGTTCAGGAAACATTAAGAAAAGTTTTAAGAAAAACCCTTTGCAAATCGGGAAGAATTGTTTATAATAAGGTGTATTCGTATATTCGCCGGTAAAATGGCAATACATATATAGATAAGTGGAAGGAAAGGGGACAGGAGTTTTGATGGGGAACGGCACAGATATCGGAATTGATTTGGGAACTGCCAGTATATTGGTTTATATAAAGGGAAAAGGCGTGGTGTTAAAGGAGCCGTCTGTGGTTGCCTTTGACAGGGATACCAACAAGATCCGCGCTATCGGTGAGGAGGCCCGGCTCATGCTGGGAAGGACGCCTGGAAATATTGTGGCGGTGCGCCCTCTGCGCCAGGGCGTGATTTCTGATTATACGGTGACGGAGAAAATGCTCCGTTATTTCATAGAAAAATCACTGGGAAAACGGTATATGCGCAAGCCCCGTATCGCTGTCTGTGTACCCAGCGGTGTGACCGAGGTGGAGAAGAAGGCTGTGGAGGATGCAACCTACCAGGCAGGAGCCCGGGAGGTGCTGATTATTGAGGAGCCTATTGCAGCGGCCATCGGCGCAGGCATTGATATTTCCCGTCCCTGCGGAAACATGATTGTGGATATTGGAGGCGGCACCACGGATGTGGCGGTTATCTCCCTGGGCGGCACTGTGGTCAGCAGCTCCGTGAAGATTGCGGGAGACGACTTTGACGAGGCCATTGTCCGCTATATGAGAAAGAAGCATAATCTGCTGATCGGAGAACGGACGGCAGAGGATATTAAGATTAAGGTGGGCAGCTGCTATCCCCGGGCAGAGGTGGACACCATGGATGTGAGAGGACGGAACCTGGTGACCGGACTTCCCAAGACTGTGTCCGTAACCTCAGAGGATACGGAAGAAGCTTTGCGGGAAACCACTCTGCAGATCGTGGAGACCGTTCACAGCGTGCTGGAGAAGACGCCGCCTGAGCTGGCAGCAGATATTGCAGACCGGGGCATTGTACTTACCGGCGGCGGCGCTTTGCTGCGGGGCCTGGAGGAGCTTTTGGAGGAGAAGACCGGTATCAATACCATGACGGCCGAGGACTCCATGAAGTGCGTGGCAATCGGAACCGGAAAATTTGTGGAGTTTATGTCTGGGCACAGAGACGCCGAGTAAAATAAAGCATATGGAGGGGCATGACGTTTATTCGTCATGCCCTTCTTATAGATTAACCCTTCAGCAAGACCGGAGAAGGGCTGGTAAATCGTGGGGAATGGCATAGGAGAATGTACCATGGAGCTTGTTTCCGAAAAGCTGGAAGGCTATATTGAGCATGTGATTTATCACAGTGAAAATGGATATACGGTGTTTGTTCTGGTAAGCGAAGGGGAGGAAATTACCTGTGTGGGAAGCTTTTCCAGTCTAAGCGAGGGGGAATACCTGGAGCTGACCGGAACCTATAAGGTTCACCCCATGTACGGAGATCAGTTCCAGGTGGAGAGCTTTACCAGCGTGGCTCCCAGGGATGCCCTGGCCATGGAGCGGTATCTGGGAAGCGGCGCCATCCGGGGAGTGGGAGCAGCCCTTGCGGCCCGGATCGTGCGGCGCTTTGGAGCGGATACGTTTCGCATCATTGAGGAGGAGCCGGAGCGCCTTGCGGAGATCAAGGGAATCAGTGAGAAAAAGGCCCGGGAAATTGCCGTTCAGGTAGAGGAGAAGCGGGAGCTGCGTCAGGCTATGCTTTTCCTGCAGCAATATGGGATTTCCGTTGCCCTGGCTGTGAAGATTTACCAGAAATACGGGGCGGAAATGTATGATAAAATGAAAAAAAATCCTTATCAGCTGGCGGATGACATTGAGGGCGTGGGATTTCGCACCGCAGATGAGATCGCACAGCGGGTGGGAATTCATAAGGATTCCGACTACCGGGTGCGAAGCGGGATCCTCTATACCCTTTTGCAGGCCTCCGGAGAGGGACATACCTGCCTTCCCCGGGAACAGCTGATCCGGCAGGCGGTAGAGATTTTGCAGGTTCCCCAGGAGACCGTGGAAAAGCATCTGACAGATCTTTTCATAGAGCGGAAGCTTGTACAGCGCATGCTGCCGGATCCGGACAGAGGGCCCGGGGGGCTGCCGGAACCGGAAGAGATCCCCTTTTTCTACGCGGCGTCCTACTATCATATGGAGCTTAGCGTGGCCTCCATGCTCTGCGCTCTGAATCAGCCCCTGAAGGCAGACGAAGGGACGGCCCGGCGGCTGCGGCAGATCGAGCAGGCGTCGGAGATTAACCTTGAGGACCAGCAGAGAAGGGCCGTGGCCCAGGCTGTGGAAAATGGCCTGCTGATTGTTACAGGAGGCCCCGGCACGGGAAAAACAACGACCATTAATACGATTATCCGTTATTTTGAGGCAGAGAATCTGGAAATCCTGCTGGCAGCCCCCACCGGCCGGGCAGCCAAGCGTATGACAGAGGCCACGGGATATGAGGCGCGGACCATTCACCGCATGCTGGAGCTGAGCGGCGGCCCGGAGCAGAGTCCGGGCCGGGCGGTCTTTCAGCGGGATTCGGAGAATCCTCTGGAGGCGGATGTGATTATTATTGATGAGATGTCCATGGTGGATCTGTATCTTATGCAGGCCCTTTTAAAGGCGGTGCTGCCGGGTACCCGGCTCATTCTGGTGGGAGACGTAAATCAGCTTCCCAGCGTGGGGCCGGGAAATGTGCTGCGAGATATGATAGATTCTGGAGTTTTTCCGGTGGTGCGGCTGAACCGCATTTTCCGTCAGGCTGCAAAGAGCGATATTATTGTCAATGCCCATAAGATCAACCGGGGGGAGCCGGTGAAGCTTGACAATAAGAGCCGGGACTTCTTTTTCCTGGAGCGCCAGGATCCACGGGTGGTAGCCCGGGTGGTGTTGGCTCTGGTGCAGGAAAAGCTGCCCCGGTATGTGGACGCCAAACCCTTTGACATCCAGGTGCTGACCCCTATGCGGAAAGGGGCTCTGGGCGTAGAGCAGCTCAATGAAATTCTGCAGGAATATCTGAATCCCAGAGAAGAGGGAAAAGAGGAAAAGGAAGGAAAAAGGGGACTGTTCCGGGAGGGAGACAAGGTCATGCAGATCCGCAATGACTACCAGCTGGAATGGGAGGTCCGCAACCGGTACGGTATTGCGGTAGACAGAGGAATGGGAATCTTCAATGGCGATATGGGAATAATCCGGCAGATCAATCATTTTGCGGAGAACATGCAGGTGGAATTTGACGAGGGCCGTATGGTGACCTATGATTTTAAACAGCTGGAGGAGCTGGAGCTGGCCTATGCTATTACCATACATAAATCCCAGGGAAGCGAATATCCTGCGGTGGTGATTCCTCTTTTGGGAGGGCCACGCATGCTCATGAACCGAAACCTTCTGTATACGGCTGTGACCCGGGCCAGATCCTGTGTGACATTGGTGGGAAGCGCAGCCTCCTTTGAAAATATGGTGAACAATGAAAGCGAACAAAAGCGTTATTCCGGTCTTTCCGAGACTATTCGATCTTATCTATCCGCCCAGATGCCCCATGTGTCATGATGCGGTTCCTCTGGGACAGGGACTGATTTGCGCCTCCTGTCGTTCTCTGCCGGTGCGGGTGCAGGAGCCTTTTTGCATGAAGTGCGGAAAGCCTCTGGAGGATGAAAGTCTGGAATACTGCAAAAGATGCCAAAAACATTCCCACGCTTTTGACAGGGGACGGGGATTGTTTCGCTATGACGACCATATGCGCGCCTCCTTGGCCGCCTTCAAATACCATGGCCGCCGGGAGTACAGCATCTATTACGCCAGGGAAATGGCCCATGCTTTTGAAAGCCAGATCAGCTGCTGGCAGCCCCAGGCCCTGATTCCCATTCCCCTTCACAAAAGCCGGAGGCGTAAGAGAGGATACAACCAGGCGGAGCTCACAGCCAGAGAGCTTGGACGGATGTTAAGGATTCCCGTGGATACAAAGGTGCTTTTGCGGTGTAAAAGAACCGCGCCCCAAAAGGATCTGAATGAGCGGCAGCGCAGGGAAAACCTGAAAACTGCTTTCAAAATTTCCGGGGATGATGTAAAATATAATACGGTTGTTCTGATTGACGATATCTACACAACAGGCAGCACCATGGATGCGGCTGCCCGGGCCCTGAAAGAAAAGGGTGTGAGAAAGGTGTATTTTTTGTGTATTAGTATTGGAAGCGGCCGTTAAATGTGTTATACTAAAAGGATAAAGGAGTGGCTTATGTTAAATGAGGAAAAAATCAGACTCATGACAAAGGCAGCGGCCTATGAGGTTCATGAGGGAAAGAGAACCATCCCCATAAACAATTATTTCCGCGGGGATTATATCAGCCTGAACCTGATCTGGAGCTGGGTTTCCTATACGCTGGCTTTTGCCCTCTGTGCAGGGCTTTGGGGCGTTTATGAGATGGAATACCTGATGGGCAATCTTCATAAAATGGACCTGGCGGCATTTGCAAAGCAGGTAGTTACGATATATGTGGTGGGGCTGGCGGTTTATCTGATCATCACCTATATTGTTTACAGCTGGAGGTATATGAAAAACCGGAAAAGTCTTGCCGGTTACTACCAGATTCTAAAGCATATCTCCGCCATTTACGATGCAGAGGGAAAGGCGGGGTCTGGCAATCATACCGCAGGAGGAACGAAACGAGATGACGACTTTACTGGAGTTTAGGGAAAAATTAAAATTATTTTATGCAAAGGCGGACATTTATGTGACGCCTATGCTGAAATTTATGCTGGCATTTCTGGCGTTTTTCATGATTAACCAGAATGTGGGGTTCATGAGCAGGCTGAAAAATCCGGCGATTATTTTGATTCTGGCATTGTTGTGCTCCTTTTTACCGGTAAATATGATTGCGGTATTTGCAGGACTCATGATCCTGGCACACGCTTACGCCCTGTCCCTGGAGGTCTTTGCCATTGCAGCCGTATTAATCCTGATTATGCTGCTGCTGTATTTCCGTATGGCACCCGGACACGGCTATCTTCTGGTGCTGTCGCCGGTTTTGTTTGCCTTAAAGATTCCCTATGCCCTGCCTCTGATTATGGGACTGGTGGGAACGCCGGTAGCTGCGGTTCCCATTGCCTGCGGCACTGTGGTTTATTATCTTCTCAAATATATGAAGCTAAATACCACCATACTCAGCGAGTCGGAATCGGAAACCATGCAGCAAAAGATCATCTATCTCATTGAGAATGTGATTAACAACAAGGAAATGATGCTGGTAATTCTGGCCTTTGCCTTGACGCTGCTGCTGGTATATATGATCCGTCGGATGTCCGTGGATTATGCCTGGTATGCGGCGATTATTGTAGGCGCCATCACAGATTTTCTACTTATTTTGGTAGGAGGCATGGCGATGCACACCAGCATTGATCTGCTGCCTCTGACACTTGGAAGCCTGGTGGCCGTGGGCATTGCCATTGTGCTACAGTTTTTCTTGTTCAGTGTGGATTATTCCCGGACAGAGTATGTACAGTTTGAGGACGACGAATACTATTACTATGTAAAGGCTGTTCCCAAAGTCACCATTGCTGTCTCTGACAAAAAGGTAAAGAAGATTAACACCCAGAAAAAGAGTCAGGTAAAGGGAAGCTCCAAGTCCTCCTCCAAGACGGGGGCTCATGTGCAGGGAAGCAGTAAGACTGCCAGACAGGGAAGATAGAACCAGGCGGGAAAGCCAGGACAGAGCAAAATAATCGTTTTTTATGATTTATGAAAGGATAGATACACGGAATGAATATCAGTAAATTTATGCAGCAGTATGTGAATCTGGATTCCATTCCGGAGATTACTAGAACTGATATTGTAGAAATCATTATTCTTTCCTTTATGATTTATCAGGTGATGGTATGGATTAAGCGGACCAGAACCTGGAGTCTTCTGAAGGGCTTTGTTGTGGTGGGCATTATTGTATTCTTTGCCTGGATTTTTGAGATGAGCACGATTCTGTGGCTGTTCCGCAATGTGTTCAGCATTGGAATCACAGCTCTGGTAATTGTATTTCAGCCTGAGCTTCGAAAGGCGCTGGAACAGCTGGGAAGGCGCAATCTGATCAGCTCCATGTTCAGCTTCGACAGCTCCAGGGGCGCAGAGCCCAGATTTACGGACCGGACCATCAACGAGATTGTAAAGGCGTCCTTTGAGATGGGGAAGGTAAAGACAGGGGCTCTCATGGTGATTGAGAGAAATACGCCTTTGGGAGAGTATGAGCGGACGGGAATTCATGTGGATGCGGTCCTGTCCAGTCAATTACTCATCAATATTTTCGAACACAATACCCCGCTCCATGACGGGGCGGTTTTGATTCGGGGAAACCGAATTGTATCGGCCACCTGTTATCTGCCGTTGTCGGATAATTTGCTGCTGAGCAAGGAGCTGGGCACCCGGCACCGGGCGGCAGTGGGAATCAGCGAGGTAACGGATTCCCTGACCGTGGTGGTGTCGGAGGAGACCGGGTATGTATCTGTGGCCATGGAAGGAGAGCTATTCCGTAATGTAGACGCTCATGGGCTGAGAAACCATTTGTCCGCTCTGCAGGATAAGAGCCAGGATACCCGGAAGTTCAGATTATGGAAAGGAAGGGGTAAGCATGAAGAAAAGGTTGATGAATAACCTTGCCCTGAAGATTCTTTCCGTATTTGGGGCAATCCTGCTCTGGCTGGTGGTGGTAAATGTGGATGATCCGGTCAAAACAGAGACCTACACAGGAATCCGGGTGTCTATGCTCAATGAAAATGCCATTACCAGCAAGGGAAAGGTATATAAGATTGAGGATGACAGCGATGTAATTTCCGTGTCCGTAAGCGCCAAACGGTCCGTGCATAAATATTTGACCAGCGCAGACTTTGTGGCTACCGCTGATATGGAAAAGGATATTCAATATGATAATCTCATTGCTATCAATGTGACCTGCACGAATAAGAATGTGAAAAACGAGGACATTAAGAAGAGCCGGAACAATGTAAAGGTAAGCATTGAAGATTCAGCCACCGAAGAGTTTAATGTGGTGGTGAAATCCCGGGGGACCCCGGGAAGCGGTTATGTGGTAGGTGAGATGATTCCGGAGCAGCGAGTGATAGCCGTTACTGGACCTGCTTCCATTATTGCCCGAATCAAGCGCATTGAGGCAGAGGTGGATGTGACCGGAAGGACGGCGGACGATACGGTGATCTGCGGTCTCAATATGCTGAACAGCGACGGAGACCAGCTGGATACCACATACCTGCAGTACAATGGCAAGACTACCGGTATTTCCGTGAAGATTAATATGCTGAAGACAAAGGAAGTGGCGCTGCGGTTTGGAGTCAGCGGGACCCCGGGAAGCGGAGCTGTGTATCGGGGACTTACCTATAAGCCTGAGGTGATAGAGGTGGCCGGTACGGTCAATGATCTCCAGGGGTTGTACGCCATTGATATTCCAGGGGAGGCTGTGAATATTGACGGATTGACGGAGACACAGACTGTGGAGGTAAGCCTGGCCCAGTATCTGCCCCAGAACCTTCGTCTGGTGGACGAGGCGGCGGACGGTCTGGCTGTGGTAACTGTGGAGATTGAGCAGCGTCAGATCAAAGAGGTGACACTGCCCATATCCCGTGTGGCGTTGACAGGAATTCCCAGGGGCTACAGCGTAAGCTTTGGGGACCTGGAACAGGTTGTAATCCCGGTATCCGGTTTGGCGGAGGATTTGGAGGAGCTGAATCCGGACGAGATAGTCCTGGTTCTGGACGTGTCGGAGCACAGGAAAGCCGGCGAATATACAGGCACCCTGGCCGTACATATTCCAGGAGATCTTGAGGTGGGATCTGAGATCCAGGTGGAATATGAGCTTTTGAAAGGAGCCAGCGGCTTGGGCAACTCGGAGCTGCCGGATGATATTTTAGGAGCCGGGGATTCCCAGGAGCCAAATCCAGGCTCTTCCGATGACGACAGTACAGCAGGAGCCGGTGGAACGGGCAGTTCTGGAACTGGTACGCCGGGAAGCAATGGAACCGGAGATCCTGGCATGGATGAATCCGGCGCCTCGGGAACCGAAGGGACTGGAACAGGCAGCGGGGGAACACCGGATGCCAGCGGGACAGGGACGTCCGAAAACCAGGAAAGCTAAACGGGAACAACAGGAGCCGGTTTGGGGGAAACGGCCGGAACCAGCGGCAGACAGCCGGGAAGAGACGGAGAAGGAGCATCCTGACAGGTCTGCAGCATGAGAAAATTACAGCAGAAGAAGAGCTGGAGGAATGGGAGGTTTTACTATGGTAAGCAAAAAAGTGGTCATCAAAAACCCGACAGGTCTGCACCTGCGTCCGGCAGGAATTTTGTGTAAGACTGCCATGCAGTTTAAGTCCCTGATTACATTTACCTTTGGGGCTACCACATCCAATGCAAAAAGCGTGCTCAGCGTACTGGGAGCATGCGTCAAGTCCGGGGATGAGATCGAGTTGATTTGCAGCGGAGTGGACGAAGAGCTGGCACTGAAGACTCTGGTGGACGCCATTGATAATGGTCTGGGAGAATAGGCGTTTTTAGTTGGAGCATCAGAGGAACGTACCGGAATGATGAGAGAGAGGCACAGGCAGACCGGAGAGGATCCGGCCTGCCTGTTACCGGTCTGTGAAAAAACAGACAGAGCAGAAAAGAAACCGCATACCAGCGGCAATGGAGGTTGGAATGGAGAAAGGAAAGGCATGGAAGCTGTGGCTGTGCAGGAACCGGAAAAAGTGTCTGTCAGGGTATTTGATCCTGACGTTTCTTTATCTGGCAGTCAGCATAGCGATTCCCCATGACAAGCTTATAACCCGGGGACTGGAGGGGGTGGGAAAGCCTTCCCTGGCCCAGAAAACACAGGAGATTACAGACGAGACGGTTCTGACCTTTTGCTATGACACAGGGGAGGAAGAGCTTCAGGATATCTCCTTTTATTTTACGGCGGGGGAG
Organism: Lachnospiraceae bacterium; assembly: GCA_022796795.1. Classification (GTDB taxonomy): domain Bacteria; phylum Bacillota; class Clostridia; order Lachnospirales; family Lachnospiraceae; genus RGIG4284. Next base: position 192,965 of record JAAWJI010000001.1, read on the forward strand.
CGCACCTTTACCCAAGGAACTCTTATTCTGGAAGTCCAGGACAGGGATACGGGAGAGACGCTGGGTACACAGCGTCATTTGCTGGAGGACCTGAAGGTGGAAGCCTTCTGGGGCGTCTCCCTGGATGAGCCTGTGGCTACCCGCAGCATCCAGGTGGAGATCCGGGGAGAGAACGTGCAGGAAGGCCCCTATATCTGGTTGAATACAGAGGTGGACACGCCTGGGGTGAGCCTGGAGAACGGACAGACTCTGGAGCATAATCTGATTTACAATGCCATTTATCTGACCCAGGTGCATAATATCAAGCAAAATGTATTGCGCTTTGCCATGCTGGTGCTCCTGGGGCTTATGCTGTATGCCGTTTGGGGGGATGCCAAGGAGCCCCATGGAGAAGAGAACGTCCTGTTGGGAGAACAAGCTTCCGGGAAAGAGGAGACGCTGTCCCAAGAAGGACAGGATTCCTTTCAGGAAGGACAGGCTGTTTCCGGGAAGAAGAGACAGGGGCTTTGGGCGCTGTATGAGAAGTACCGGCTGCTGCTGGGGCTGGGGGCACTATTTCTCCTGGTTGCCCTGGTCTTTTATCATGTCTATGACGTGCAGATCCGAAAGGCCATGAACACTACGCATCGGGTGGCGGTTATGCGGGATAATCAGGAAATGCTGCCCATTACCCGGGAAAGCGCCCATCTGGAGCAGCATTATGTGACAGAGGAGGATACTCTGGTAGGATTGGGCGTGCGCATGGATCTTTCTGAGGACTTTGTGCCTGCAGGTACTGTGACTGCTTCCGTGACCGATGAGACTACCGGGACTTTGCTGTGCTCCACAGAGGTGCCTGCAGGGCAGCTTCTGGACGGACAGTATTTGGGATTGATTTTTACGGATTCCCAGAGGGGGATCCAGGGTCATGAATATGTGGTGGAGCTTACCTTTTCCCCGGAGCTCTATGACAGCGGCCTCAGTGTTTTTGTGACTCCGAAGGGTTATTATGAGGAAAATACGCTGCTGGTAGGCGGGGAGGAAAGTGACCGCCGGCTCAGCATGAATGCGCATCAGTATTTCAATCTGTTTCTGAAAAAGTATTTCTTTGCCATGTTTGTATTTTTTGAGCTTATGGCAGGAGTCTTATATTGGGCCTTGTTTATAAAAAGGTGGCGGATTGAGCGGGTGTTCCTCCTGACTATTCTCTGTCTGGGCGTGGTGTACAATTTCCTGCTTGTGCCCTATATGACTCCGGATGAGAAATATCATATAGATATGAGCTACCGCCATTCCAACAGGCTTTTGGGCATTGCGTCAGCGGGAGAGAATAAGTGTTATAAACGGGCGGACGACGCAGAGCTGACCTTTACCTCAGAGCCTACCCTGACCAATTACAAGGCTGTTTACGACGGGCTGTTTACTATGGTGAATGACAATCGTCTGGTGGAGACGGCCGCTACCTCAGACACCCAGGCGCCTATAGTGGTATATCTTCCCGCGGTGCTGGGGATGACCCTGGCGCGGGTTCTGCATCTGGGGACAGTGCCTATGTACCTGCTGGCCCGATGGTGCAGCCTGCTGTGCTTTGCCCTCCTTACCTACTGGGGGATGCGTAAGCTTCCCTTTGGAAAGATCACTCTGTTTTTGCTTGCTGTGCTGCCCATGAATCTGCAGCAGTGTACTTCCTTTTCCTATGACGCGGTGATCAGCGGCGTGATTATTCTTTATACCTGCTATTGCCTGTCCCTGGCTTATGGAGAGGAGCAGGTGAAGCCAGGGGATATGCTGGTGCTGGCCGTTCTGGCCGTGGTCCTGATCTATGGAAAGAGCGGGGTGTATCTGCCTGTCTGCTTCCTGGCTCTCTTGATTCCGGCAAAGCGCTTCCGGAACCGGCGGGTGCAGCTGTTCTGCGTGGCCGGGCTTTTCGGTCTTCCTGTGCTAAGCTTTTTGAACCGGAATACCGCCACGGTGAGCCAGATTGTGACCACCACAGAGGCCACCAGCACCGTGGGATCTTCCATGACGGCGGGATACACGGTGGGATATTTTCTCCAGGATCCTATGGCCTTTGTGTCCATGATGCTGAGTACCCTGACGGACAAGCTGGGCTTTTATCTTCAATCCCTGGTGGGACAGAAGATGGGGTGGGTGGAGATTGAGATTTCCGAGGCGATTCCTATATTCTTTTTGATTCTTTTGGCTCTGTCCCTGTGTAAGACCCGGGAAGAGCCCCTTTATGTGAAAACCTGGCAGAAATGGTGGGTGACCCTGGTGTGCGGAGCCAGCTTCGGCATCATTTTGGTGGGTATGCTTTTAACCTGGACTCCCATGGGCAATGTGTCTATTGAGGGCGTTCAGGGACGGTATCTTCTGCCGCTTTTGCCTGCCTTTGCCCTGGTGGGAAGGAACCGGCTGCTTATGTATGAGCGCAATCCGGAGCGGGGTCTGGCCTATGCCGCCTTTGTGGGGCAGCTTTTTGCCGTGATGTACCTGATTAAGGCAGTGCTGGTGATTCGCTAGGGGCATCCTTTTGGGTGGGACTGTGTTTTTCCGGGAAAGATCCGGGCTGCAGGGGCAGAAGATGTGAAACAGAAGTTTGGAGGAACAGGATGGATAAAAAGCGTTTGGCGATTAATATGTCGGCTCAGCTGCTGGTGTTTGTGATCAATCTTGGAATTAGCTTTGTGTTGACTGGAGTGATTGACAGCAGCATTGACGACGGATATGGGTTCGTCAAGACAGCCAATGACATTGTGATCTGGGCCCAGATTGTAGTGTCGGCCCTGAACACCATGGCCAGCCGGTTTATTACCATACAGCTTCATAAGAAGGACCATGAGGGCGCAAACGAATACTTTTCTTCCGTATTCTATGCAAATCTGATGATGGCGGGAATCTTTCTCCTTCCGGCTGTGTGCGTGGTGTTATTTTTAAACCAGCTGTTTCAGGTGCCGGGAGAGATTTTGCGAGATGTGCAGCTATTGTGGAGCTTTGTGTTCCTGAACTTTTTTGTCAGTATTATTACCTCGGTATTCGGAGTGACCACCTACAGCCTGAATCGGCTGGAGCTCACCTCCTTTGCCACCATTGTCTCAGAGCTGGCCCGGGTATCCATCTTGTTTATCACGTACCGCTTTTTTCCCGCCTATCTGTGGTATGTGGGCTTGGGTTCCGTGGCGGCCACAGGGATTGTGGCGGCTGCCAACTTTGGATATACCAGACGGCTTTTGCCCCAGGTGCGGATCCGAAAAAGCTTTTTTCGCTGGAAAAAGGTGTGGGAGCTTATTTCTCTGGGGGCCTGGAACTCGGTGACCCGCCTGGGACAGGTGCTGCTGGACGGCCTGGATACGGTGATCGCCAATGTGCTCATTGACGCGGCTGCCATGAACTCTCTGGCCATTGCCAAGCAGATTCCCACCATGCTGTCTTCTCTCATGGGCACTGTGGTGGGAGTGTTTACTCCCAGCATTACCATTGCCTATGCCAGGGAGGATCGGCAGGAGCTGTTGGATGTGATTCAAAGCTCCAACCGGATCATGATTTTTATGATGAGCATCCCCATTAGCTTTGTGGTGGCTTATGGAAGAGCATTTTTTTCTCTGTGGATGAGCTGGCGGCAGGATCAGGAGCTTTTGTATCGTCTGGCAGTGCTGTCCATGGCAGTGCTGTTTGTCAGCGCCAGTATCCAGGTGCTGTACCATGTGTTTATCATTACCAAAAAAGTGCGGGTGAATTCTTTGGTCATGGTGGGAAGCGGAGCCCTGACTACAGCTATTGTGTTTGTGCTGTTAAAAACCACGGATCTGGGTTTGTATGCTATTGCGGGAGTCAGCACGGTCATTGGCCTGGTGCGAAACCTTACCTTCACCCCCATTTATGCGGCCAGGTGTCTGCAGCTTAAATGGAATTATTTTTATCGGGATATTGCCATGGGACTTTTTTCTATTGTCTGTATCTGGGCCTTGGGCGTGATTTCTCAGCTTTTGTTTCCCATTGACAGCTGGACCAGACTGTTTTTGGTGGGATGCGGCACCGGCGTTGTGGCCCTGGGGGTGAATTTTTGGATTGTGCTGCGAAAGGGCGAACGGGAAATGATTTTTAGGAAGCTTAAGGAGAAGCTGGGAGGAGGAGCAGGAGCAGGAGGGGCGCATGAATGAGCTGATGATACGGGCGGCGTGTTCCCTGCCCAGAATATTGTGGTGGAAGTTAAGGTATGGGGGAAAGCTTAATATGCCCCTGGTTCAGGCCTTGGGGAAACATACGGAGCTTCATCTGGATGCAAGGGCAAAGGCGTCCTTTGGAAAGGAGACGGTTTCCCGCTTCGGATTATTTGTGCGGGTGGAGGGCGGCAGCCTGGCGATTGGAGAGAAATGCTTTTTCAACACCCAGGTCAGCATTACCTGCATGGAGCGGATTGTCATGGGCAGCCGCTGTCAGGTTGCCAACAACGTGGTCATCGTGGATCATGATCACGACTACCGGGCCGGCTGGGGAGCCTATTGTACAGAACCTGTGGTCATTGGAAATGATGTATGGATCGGGGCCAATGCGGTTATCTTAAAGGGAAGCAGAATCGGAGACGGGGCCGTTATTGCGGCTGGCAGCGTGGTCCGGGGAGAGGTTCAGCCTCACAGCCTGTATCTGGGGATTTCCAAAGGGCAGCGACCCTTAAAGTCCGGGGAGTAGAGCAGGAATGATTAGTATAATTGTACCCGTTTATAATAGTGAAAAAACCCTGAGCCGGTGTGTGGAAAGCCTGCAGGCGCAGACGGAGACAGAGCTGGAGATCCTTCTGGTGGACGACGGATCCACGGATGGCTCTGGGGATCTTTGCGACGCTTTTGCCCAGGCGGATAAGAGAATTCAGGTGATCCATAAAGAAAACAACGGCGTGTCCTCGGCGCGAAACGCGGGGATTCGTAAGGCCCAGGGAGACTATGTACAGTTTGTGGACAGCGATGATTATGTGGATCCGGCATATTGCCGCAGTATGCGGGAAGCCCTGGAGCAAGGGGGAGGAAGGCTTGCGGTGTGTGGATACCACCACCACTATGTGGGAGCGGATGTGGAGAAGCTGCCAGTACGGGAAATGGATCTGCTGGATCTGTATGGAGGCGGATTTTTAAATATGCCCTGGAACAAGCTGTTTCTGCGGGAGGGCCTGGGGCTTTTCCCGGAGGATCTAAGCCTGGGAGAGGATCTCTTATTCAACCTGGAATATCTGCGGTGGTGCCTGGGAGAGGCAGGGGGCGGGAAAAAGCCTTCCTGGCTGCTCCTAGTGGAAAAGCCCCTTCACCACTATATGCAGGAGGAGAGCGGGCAGACCTTGTCCAGCCAGAAGCGGGCGGATAAGCTTATTCTGGCAAAACGGATCCGGCATGAGTCAAAGCGGTTTTTCCTGGAGGAAACACAAAAGTGTGGGGGAAGCGTAAGGGAAGACGCGGATAAGGGAAACATGGAAAAGCTTGAGGAAGAAAACTTCCAGTCACAGGAAGAGTCCGGGAGTTACCAAGGAGAGAAAGCCTGGGTGGAACGAGTGCGCAAGGTGGTGGATACCCGGTTTCTGTGTGAGTGCTTGGATGACATTGAAAGGCTGCCCTTTGACCACCAGAAGACGGGAAGAGAGAAGCGTGCGGTGATCCGGGGCCTGTGTCAGGATCCTCAGGTGCGGGAGGCCTGCTGCTTTGGAGCTCCCGGACCTTTGGATTACCAGATCCTTCAGTGGACCTTGGGGCGCGGCCTGGTGGGAAGCACCTATGGGCTTAGCGTGCTTCGAAGCCTGGCAGTGCGGGGAAAGCGCTGGCTTGCAGGAAGGTAAAAGGGGAAGCCGGCAGTGCCTCTAGTTGTTTTGTGAGAAAAGAAGCAAGAGGGCGGGCAGAGGCGGTAAATCGTCAGGACAGGCGAGACGAAAATGTTTCGGGAAAGGAGGCGGGCCTTGGACCAGGAGGCAGATAAGACGAGAGAACTGATATCGGTGATTATCCCGGTTTATAAGGTGGAGGAATATCTGGAGCGCTGTGTGGATTCCGTGCTGGCCCAGACCTATGAAAATCTGGAGATTCTCCTGGTGGACGACGGTTCCCCTGACGGCTGTCCGGCTCTCTGTGACCAATATGAGGCCAGGGATCCAAGGGTGCGGGTGATTCATCAGCAGAATCTGGGATTATCCGGGGCCCGCAATACGGGGATTCAGGAGGCCAAAGGTACCTGGCTTTCCTTTATTGACTCTGATGATTATGTGGCGGCGGATTTTATCCAAAGCCTCTATGAGGCCTGTATCCGCACAGGAAGTCCTTTGAGTCTGTGCCGGTGGGCCTATGTGCATGGGGAAGCGCTGCCAAAGCTTGGCCAAGGGAGCCCTCTTACAGGGCCGGAAAACGGGCAGGCCTCTCTATTGTGGGAAAAAGGAAGACCTGGCTGTGTGGAGCCTGTGGTTTACGGCCGCAGGGAGCTGATGGAACAGCTCTATGAGCCGGACGGCGCCTATTTTGTGGTGGCCTGGAATAAGCTTTACCAGCGGGAGCTCTTTGCAAAAATTCGTTATCCCCTGGGGCAGATTCATGAGGATGAGGCAACCACCCACCAGATTTTTCATCTGGCCGGTCAGGGAGCCTTTGTGGACCGGGCCCTGTACGGGTATTTTGTGGCGCCCCAAAGCATTACCCGGGGATTTAACCCCAGGCGTCTGGACTGGATCAAGGGGGTATCTGACCGCCTGGAGTTTTTTGAGGCCCATGGATATGAGACCCTGATGCCCAGGGCATTGCAGGCCTTTGCGGATGGGATGATTGATATTTACTTCGGGCTGGTGGATTTTCAGCCGGAAAACAGGGAGGAACAAAAACGAATCCAAAGGCTTGTGGATCAGGGTAGGAAACGGGTTCGTCCCTATGGAAGATTTCCTTTCCGCACAGCCCTGGGATACTGGCTGTTTATCCATATGCCTAGGATGTATCGAAAGCTTCTGGATCAGGTGAAAAGTGAGAGCGGGAAACAGTGAAGAGAAGGAGGAGACATGGAGGCAGCAGTCAGTGTGGTAGTGCCAGTCTACAATGTGGAGCGCCTGTTGGAGCGGTGTGTGGACAGTATTTTAAAGCAGAGCCTGAAGGAGCTGGAGATTATTCTGGTGGATGACGGTTCCACGGATGGTTCCGGCAGCCTCTGTGACGTTTACGCCAGGAAGGATCAGAGGATCCGGGTTCTTCATAAGGACAACGGCGGTCTTACCTCTGCCTGGAAGGCAGGGCTTGGGATGGCCTCCGCTCCCTATGTGGGGTTTGTGGACAGCGACGACTGGATTGATGAAGATATGTATGAGCGGCTGTATCACAGGGCCAAAAAGGACGAGGCGGATCTGGTGGTCTGCGGCCTGGTATTTGACTTTGAGGATCCCAGGATCCCAAAGCGCCGGGAGAGCTGCCGTTTCCCACGGGAAATCTATGAGCGCCAGGAGATTTTAGAGCTGTTTCCCCAATTGATCAATGACGGGCGATTTTTTGGCAGAGCCATACAGCCGGCCCGGGTGACAAAGCTTTACCGCAGGCAGCTCCTGGAAGAAAATCTTTGGCTCTGCAACGACCAGGTGTCCGTGGGAGAGGACATGCAGATTACCCTTCCGGTGCTGCTGGATGTGCAGCGCATGTGTGTGATCCAGGACTTTTATCCCTATCACTACTGGATTAACCAGGAATCCATGACGGGAAAGCATGATCCCGCCTATCTGGAAAAAATCAAGCTAACAGCCCAACAGCTGTGTCGGATCAGCGACAGCAAGGGTGTGTATGATTTTAAACCCCAGATTCAAAACGATTTTTTAAGTCTTTCGGTGCTGGCTGTGAAAAACCAGATCTACCGGGGGTACGGCCTGGGACGCAAGACTGTGGTGGAGCATGTCCGGCGGATCTGCGAGGACCCCATGGTGCGGGAGGCCTTGGAAAATCATACCATGGATCAGCTTTCCTTATCCATCCGGCTGTATATCTGGCTTATGCGTCACCGCTGCTATGGCTGCTGTTACTGGCTGGTGCTGGTCTTTTTTAAGCTGCAGTATTATCTGGGCCGAGAGTATAAGAGGCAGTAAAGGGGTCTTTGGCAGGCCTGTGGGAAGAGAATCTGGGAAAGATGGGCCGGACAGGGACCAGAAAAGACTTTTAGGATAGAGAGTGTACAGAGAGTGGAAAAACTCCTGAAGAGAAAAACCGGACTGGAGGAAGAAAGCGTTGGAGGAAAGAGACCGGTTGGCAGGAAACAATAAGAGGAGAAGAGACCGGATTTTACAGGGAATCCGAAAGCATCCATGGATAGCGGCGCTGGCAGTGATTTGTCTCTTGCTGTTTTTGTTTCCGCCTATTGTTTGTATGGAATTACGGGTAAATTATACGGATATGGAGTATGAAAAGGGAGCGAAGCTGGAGGTGCTGACTTCGCCCTGGGAGGATCGGATTCTTCCTAGCGGCCTTCAGGTAACCTGTGCCAGAAGGGGACAGAGCCGGATCCGTTTCCTGGATCCCCTGTATTGGAAGGGCTGCTATGTGCGGCGTCTGGATCCCCTGAACTCAGACGCCCAGCCCATAGTGCGGATTCGGTCCATAGAGGTGTACTGCAATGGCAAGTATGGGGGAGCCTGGAGCGGACAGGCTCTCTATGAGGCCTTTACGTGTAATGAACAGGCGCAGATTCGTCTGGATGAGGAGGGGCAGTTGGAGGTTTCGATTCTGGGAGGGGATTCTCAGCTGTTTCCCACCCAGGGTTTTCAAAGCCTTTACAGGGAAACGGCTCTTCAGTATGCCAGACTAGGGGTTTTGTACCTGGTTCTTTGCGGGGCTGCCGTTTTGTTCCTTAGCCTTGTCCTGGGAAGAATACAGAAAAGCTTACAAGAGGAGCGGATTCTGGATATGACGGACGCCGTTTTATGGCTGGCGGCTGCGGGGGCTATAGCTCTTTTAGTCTGTGCTGTCTTTACCGGGGATACCAGGAAAAATCCAGACGAGTGGGAGAGCCGGGATGCCATCCGGTACTATACAGAGCATAGTCTGCCTCCGGACATCCGGGATCCGGAAGTTGCACCCACAGTGGGCACCTACGGAACCACCCGGCTGGCAGAGTGGAATCCCTATTATTTCTATGGGGGAAAACTGGCGGCCCTTGTTTCTGTGGAGCATGTGGAACGGCTGTTTGGGCTTCTTTTGGGAATCGGCCTGTTTCTCTTTGTCTTGATTCAGGCCAGGAAAAACAGGTATCTTCTGGCAGTCTGTTTTCTGAGCCCCCAGATCTGGTATCTGTATGCCTACTGTACCTCAGATGCCCTGGATTACCTGGTTTCTGTGATCGTACTGTATCAGCTGGCGGCTCCTTGCAGTATGCTAAACGGTTTGATCCGCCGGGGGGTATCCCGGAGGGAGACATGGCGTCTTCTGCTTTTGGGAACGCTGTTTGCCCATGTGATGATGGCGAAAGCAAATTTTTATGTGATCCTGATCTACGCCTTTCTGGTCCTTCTGGAGCCTTTGTGTCAGGCGGAAGCGGCGGAAAAAAAGCGCCTGCTTCGTACATATCTTTGGATTGCAGGGGTTTCCCTGGCTATCTTTGGCATCCGGCTGGGCTTTGATGTGGCATATTACGGCATTCATAAGCGGGCGGTAGTTCTGGAGCTCCAGGACAAGCTTGGCATTTATTCCCTGCGGCCCTCCACGCCTCCGGCAGAACAGGATCCCTATTTTCGCATGTATAACAAGGGCGTTTCTTTCTGGACCTTTCTTACCGGATACGGGCTGCATCACATGCTGTTCCGCTCTTCGGTGGGCGTCTACGGCGGCATGCTGGTGCAGGGGAGAGACTGGTATTATCTGGCTATGGGGGCTCTTTATCTGCTGCTGTACGCGGGGACAGCAAAGGCAGTATTTAAGGGGAGAAGAAAATCCTGGCTGCTGCTTCACGTGTCGGCGCTGGCGTCCTATCTGCTGGTGCTGTACAATGGCTATTTCGAGGATTTCCAGGCCCAGGGAAGATATATATTGCCGGTGTTTATTTTAATGGCCCATGGGATTTCTCTGGATGAAAAGCTTACCAGGCGGCGGTGGTTCAATGTGCTGGTGGCTGTGACGGCAGTGCTTTCCCTGTATTCCTTTGGGGTGGGCATTCCCCAGCTGCGGGAGCTGTGAGGAGATTGGCAGGCTTGAGGAAGGCTTTCCCCTTGTGTTTTATTCCGGCTGCTTCTTATCGCTGATTCTGCGGAATATCCGGCAGGCTGGCAAAGCCAGGCTTCAGATCCTCGTCTGTAGGGATATAATCGCTCATATTTCCCTCCAGATAAGAGGAATAGGCTGTCATGTCAAAATATCCGGTGCCTGTCAGGCCGAAGAGGATGGTCTTGGCTTCTCCGGTTTCTTTGCACTTTTTGGCCTCGTCAATAGCAGTGCGGATGGCATGGGCGGATTCCGGCGCTGGGAGTATGGTCTCCTGCTTGGCAAAGAAGGTGGCGGCCTCAAAGACCCGGGTCTGCTCTACGGATACGGCTTCCATGAACCCATCGTGATAAAGCTTGGAGAGGATGGGGGACATGCCGTGGTAGCGCAGGCCGCCGGCATGATTGGGGGAGGGCATGAAGCCGGAGCCCAGGGTGTACATGCGGGCCATGGGTGTGATCCTGGCTGTGTCGCAAAAATCATAGGCGTAGCGGCCCCTGGTCAGGGAGGGGCAGGAGGCGGGCTCCACGGCAATGATCCGGGGATTGGCCTTTCCGGTCAGCTTATCCTGCATAAAGGGAGCGATAAGGCCGCCCAGATTGGAGCCGCCGCCGGCGCATCCGATGATGAGATCCGGATATTCGTCTATAAGCTCCATGGCTTGCTTGGTTTCCAGGCCGATGATGGACTGATGCAGCAAGACCTGGTTGAGCACAGAGCCCAGTACATAGCGGCAGCCCGGGGTGGAGACGGCCTTCTCCACGGCTTCCGAGATGGCGCAGCCTAAGCTTCCGCCGGTATTTGGATTTTCTGCCAGAATTTTGCGGCCGGCTTCGGTGCTGCTGCTGGGGCTGGCGATGACGTTTCCGTCAAAGGTCTGGATCACCGCCTTGCGGAAGGGCTTCTGCTCAAAGGAAACCTTCACCATAAACACGGTCAGGGGCAGCCCGAAAAAGGCGCAGGCCTCGGCCAGAGCCGTTCCCCACTGTCCGGCTCCCGTCTCGGTGGTAAGCCCGGTGAGCCCTTCTTTTTTGGCATAGTAGGCCTGGGCTACAGCGGAGTTTAGCTTATGGCTTCCCGAGGTGTTATTTCCCTCAAACTTATAGTAGATTTTAGCTGGAGTGTCCAGCGCTTTTTCCAGGTTATAGGCCCGGCATAGGGGAGAGGGGCGGTACATGTGATAAAATTCCTGTACCTCCTCCGGGATATCCACGTAACGGGTGGCGGCGTCCATTTCCTGACGGGCCAGCTCCTTACAAAAAACAGGGTACAGATCCTCCTGGGTGGCCGGTTTCAGAGTAGCAGGATTCAGCATGGGATCCGGCTGTTCCTTCATGTCCGCCCGCAGATTATACCATTGTCTGGGCATCTGGTCTTCTGTCAAATAGATTCTGTGTGGGATTTTCTTCATGGTCATAATCGTGTCCTCCTGTTTTGAAATATGAATTTCTCCGGAGCTTGGGCCTAGGCTGGAAAACAAGCCGGCGGAAATGATCCGGGGATAGATTTTGCTGAGAGAAGGACGTTAGACAAAAAAGAAAGAGCCCTTGTCTCAGCTGCTGCTGGGACAAAAGCTCAAAATATGCTTCTGCGGTACCACCCAAATTGATCTTACGATCCACTCACTCCATATACCATCATATATGCTCCCAGGATAACGGGTGGAGATCCCGTCAGGCACTACTAAGCCGCGGCTTTTCGTCCTGCCCTCAGAAGTCCATTCACCGCAAGTTGTTTTACTGCCTCGCACCATCCGGCAGCTCTCTGAAAAACGTCGTTGCGACTACTCCTCTTCTTCAGCGGTTTTGTCTGTGAAATTAAAATGAATTATAAACAGCTCCCCTGCATTTGTCAAGAAAATTTTAAAAAAAATTGAAATTCGTCAAAATCGGAAGGTGTTTACAGGATTTCTTAAAAATCCCAGAGATGGTCCAATTCCCGTCACGCCTCCGGAAACAAAAGGATCTCTCCTCCAAAGAGGGCAAACCAGCAGGCATCCAGCAGCTGAAGGCCAGCCTTTCCGTTTGTGCCTTCGATAAGCTTTTTCTCGATCTCTGCGATCCGATCCACAGGAATCAGGGCTTCCACCCGGACCTGATCCGTGTAATGGGAGGAGAGGATGGGAATGCCGGCCTGTCCCAGAATATACTGGATTTTTCCAATGCCGTTATAGTCGGTTTGGATTTCCAGCTTTCGGGCATACTGCTTTTCAATGACAGACGCATGGGAAAGTCCTTCCTGTACGGATTTTGAGTAGGCCCGCACCAGTCCGCCGGTTCCAAGTAAAGTGCCGCCAAAATAGCGGGTGACCACCACGGCTGTGTCGCAAAGCTTTTCTCCCAGCAGCACATCCAGCATGGGACGGCCTGCGGTTCCCCCAGGCTCCCCATCGTCGCTGCAGCGGGTAAGCTGGTTTTCAAAGCCGATGACATAGGCGGAGCAGTTGTGGCTGGCATCCCAATATTTCTTTTTCATGCGTTCCAGGAAAGCTGCGGCCTCCTCCTCGCTGTGCACAGGTTCTACAGTGGCGATAAAGCGGGATTTTTTTTCTGTAATTTCTCCCTGACCGCCCAGATAGACGGTTTTGTAAGCTGTAATCATGGGAAATCCTTTCCGGTATGTAATCTGTTTAAAGGTATTATAGCGGATTTCCAGGGGAAAGACAATTCTATTTGGGAAAAAGCCAGGCAAAGCCAGGCAAAAACTAGGCAACGCTAATTTTGGAATGTCCGGGGGAATGGGATTGGTCCGGATTAAGCTGCGCTTATGAGCTCGTCCAGCACCTCCAGGAGGCACATGGGCGTTACAGCATTGTGAATCAAATGCTGTAACAGCTGGCGCACAAAGGCCTCGGAGTAGGAGATGGGAGGCGTATCGGATTCCTCGGCCAGGGTTTGGTCCTCCGTATACTTCCGGACCCGGATACCGTAGAGCGTGTCGGCTTTGTTTCCCCGATCCAGACAGGTGAGGAAGTATTGCAGATGCAGAAGAGGGCCTTCCCCCTGGGTGCAGGTGATTTCACGGATAGGGATATATTGATAATGATTCATGCTTCTTTGCTCCTTTTTATTTTTTGGACCGCCCCAAAGGGGGCTTAGGTACAAAAAGAGTATACAGAAAAAGTGATGCAAAGTTTGTCATAAGCTGTCGGTGAGGAGGATCTTTTTGCGTCTGGGGCTGGCTGAACTGTTTGACAAAAGTGAAATCCGTCCGTTCAGCCCGCGCCATTCGCAAAAACCGCGCTTTCAGCGCTTCCCGCTGCTATCGCAGCTCTTTTTG
>JAAWJI010000007.1 GCA_022796795.1 Lachnospiraceae bacterium
ACACTGTTTAGTTATCAAGGTTCGCTGTGCTGTTCTCTGCGACAGCTCATTTAGATTACCACATGATTTTCGGTTTGTCAACATGTTTTTTCAAAATTTTACCTAATTTTTTTAAAATTTTTTTCTCCCTTTTGGAAGCTGTTTTTCCTGGGATTTTTCCACCCTTTTGGAGATCAAATTTCCGCAATGGATGTGTCGTAGCAGAAGCCCTCTGCCTCATAGAATCGGCCCCAGATGCGGAAATTAGTATTGAGCTCCTCATGTAAGACACTCATCTTGACTGCATTATCTTCCACAGGCCCATGTTCTCCTTCTTTCACTTCATACTTTTGAATTTATCCGTTATCCCTAAATTTGACTCTATCAAATTCTTTATCGCTGACTGTGCCTGCAATAATCATTCCTATGAAACAGCCTGCATCCGCAACAATTCCAATAATCATGGACGCTGTGCACAGCCCAGCTCCTCCCTGTCTCTCTTCGTATAAAAATCACCAGAAGGAGAAGCAACACACCGGCAGCAATACCGCCCACTTTCAGCAGCATCTTTTTCTCCAAAGAAGAACCTGGAACCTTCCCCCCACATTTCGGGCAAAAGGCTGCGCCCTCTTTCAATGTACTCCCGCGTTTTCCACAAAACATGTAGGTTCTCCTATATCTTATGCCACAGGATGCACAAAACAGAGCATCCTCCTCCAGACGCAGCTTATTTCTAAAGAATCCCTTCTGCTTGAACAGCTCTATTCTCAGCTCTTTTTGTTAGAATTTATTCTGTTCTCCTGATTGACTTTCCAACAATCGCCCTGATCTCAACTCTTTGATATGATCTGTAAACCAGGAAACAACCCCTCTGTCATGTGAAATCAAAAGATATGCTATGGATTTCCTCTGTTGTATTTCTTTTAAAATATTCAGAATCTGCGCCTGCACAGAAACATCCAGCATAGAGGTGGCTTCGTCCAGAATTACCACCTCTGGTTCCAAAATCAAGGCCCTTAGCAGCGCCGCCCGTTGAATTTCTCCTCCGCTCACCTGATGGGGATAGCGGTCAAAAACAGCCCGGTTCAGCTTTACCTGTTCCAGGAGTATCCCCAGTTCCCACTCCGCTTTCTCCTGCTTTCCATAGATTTTGGCAGCCTCCATTACGCTTCTTCCAATCCGCCAGTTGGGATCCAGAAAAGATTCCGGATGCTGGGAAATATACTGTACTCTCCTGCGGAAATCTTTCATTTGCGATTTGTTTTTTCTGTCTATCATTTCTCCATGAAAATAAACTTCCCCGGAGTCTGCCGGTTCCAGCATCAGCAAAATTCGGGCAATGGTGCTTTTTCCACTTCCACTTTTCCCCATGAGACCAACCGTCTTTCCCTGTTCCAGGGTAAGGTTTATGTGATTCAAAACTTCTATCCGGCCCCCTGTTTTTTTCCCCGGATAACTTTTACAGACATTCCTCATCTCAAGCATATTGAAAACACCTCACGGTTCTGTCATCCAGCGGATAATTATCCGGTTTTTCCTGAAAGCAGCGTGTTTCTGCTTCTGGACATCTGGATGCAAATTTGCAGCCCAAAATCCCATCTCCTGGCGCAGGTGCGCTTCCTTTCATAGGGTTCATCCCATTTTGTGGCAGAGATGCAAGCAGCCCTTTGGTGTAAGGATGTCTGGGAGAAGCCAGAATTTTCTTCCCCATTTCCACAATTTCTCCACTGTACATCACAGCCACACTATCACAAAGTGCAGATGCAAGCTCCAGATCGTGGGTAATAATCATCATCCCTTTCACTCCCCGCTCCTTTACCCTGGCAAGAGTGTCATAAAGCTGGATCCGCAGCGCTTCATCCAACCCCTTTGATGGCTCATCTGCCAGAATCCATTCTGGCTGTGAGGCTGTTCCCATGGCTGCAGCCGATCTTTGCAACATGCCTCCGCTTAATTCAAAGGGGTATGAACAGCTGACGCGGTCTGCGTCAATAGGCGAAAACCCATATAGCTCCAAAAGTTTTTTCACTGAAGTCGTATCCGCCTTTTCCCTTTTTCCAACCTGCATACCTTCCATAATCTGCCCTTTTATTCTCCGTACCGGGTTAAAAGAATCTGCAGGATTCTGGGGAATCAGACCAATCTTTCTTCCTCTAAGCTTTCTAAGATGCCCTGGTTTTAACGCAAGAAGATTTTTTCCATCCAGCCAAATCCTTCCTTCTGTTTGGGCATAAGAAGGAAGCAGACCCAGAATGGCCATCCCAAGCACAGATTTCCCACACCCGCTTTCTCCGATGAGCCCCGTTATCTCCCCGGCAATAAATGTTGCCGTCACATGATCTACAGCCTTTACAATACCGTTTTTTACCTGAAAATGAACCACAGCGTCCTCGATCCGCAAATCTGCATCCATCAATATCCCTCCTCTGTTTTGTTCAGGCTTCGGTCAATACCCTCCCGCCTCCCCTGTTTTGTTATCCGTCAGGTCCCTTAACATATCTCCGACCAGGTTGATTCCAAGGAGCAGAAGAACCAGACAGATTCCAGGAGCCATAATCAGGTAAGGGGCAGAGCGGAAATTCATTCTTGCATCGTTCAACATTACGCTCCAGTCTGGGTCAGGCGGCTGGATTCCCAGCCCCAGAAAGCTGAGCCCGGAAATTGAAAGAATACTTCTTCCGATTCTTGTAGCAAACAAAACCATCGTATTTCCTTTCAGATTGGGTACAATGTGTTTCCAGATAATTCCCTGACTGGAAACTCCCAGGCATTTCAACCCCTGTATAAAATTTTCTTCCTTGAGACGCAGTGTCTCTGTACGTACAATCCTGGCAAAGCCTGTCCAGCTGGTAAGCACAAGTGCAATCATCAGACTTTCGAAGCTTGGGCCCAGAATTCCAGCAATAGCGATCATCAGGCTTGTCCCTGGCAGCCCCTGGAAGACATTCATAAAAATAAGTACTATATCATCAAAAACCCCACCGTAATATCCGGCAAACGTTCCCACAGTCATTCCCGCTAGCATGGATACTATAGTTGCCGCCAGGGCCAGCAAAATAGAGCTCCTTCCCCCGTATAAAATTCTGCTGAAAATATCCCTGCCCAAAAGATCTGTCCCCATGATATGAGAGGCACATGGAGGCATTAAAGTCCCGGCCATATGAATAGCATTAGGTTCATAGGGCGCCAGAACAGGAGCCAGAATACTGGCCAACAGGATAACAGTTAAGATAAAAATCCCAAACATTCCTGGTATTAGCTGACTCTTTCTCATCTTATTCCTCCCAAACGTATTTTAGGATTCAACCATGCGCAAATGAGATCCACAGCCAGAGATACCACCGTATAGATCAGACCAGTAAAAAGCACATATCCTTGAATCACCGGATAATCACGGGCATGAATCGCATCCAGAACATAACTTCCGATTCCCGGAAGAGAAAACAGATTCTCAATAATAACGGAACCTCCCAGGATTCCCCCCAGATAATTTCCAAGCATGGTAACAACAGGCAGCAAAGCATTGGGAAACGCATGGTTGAAAAGCAGCCAACTCTTCTTAATTCCCTTGGCGTCTGCAGCTAATATATATTGTTTTCCAAATTCTGTAAGCATGGAAGAACGCATCAGCCGCTGGGTCATGGCAATGTTTGCGCTGGCCAACGATACGGACGGAAGAATCAAATAGCGAAATCCGCCCACTCCATTGGTAGGCAATATTTTTAGTTTTTCTCCAAATATAATAATCAGAAGAATTGCCAGCCAGAAAGATGGGATTGCCATCAATAGATTTGTGAAAAACTTCATGCTGTGATCCGGAATCCGGTTCACGAAAGCCGCGGAAAATACGCCTAATAATGTTCCGAAGATACCTACAAGAAATAATGAGCAAAATGCCAGCTGCAAGGTTACAGGTAAGCGGCGCATAAATTCACCGCTTACCTGTGTATTGTCGCTGTATGATCTGCCTAAATCTCCGCATACCGCTTTTCTGGCCCAACGTATGTACTGAACAAATCCAGAATCATTTAGCCCCAGCTCTTCACGTTTAGCTTCCAGAAGCTCTGGCGTCACTTCTGACACCCCATCTCTGCTCAACGCCATAGCCGCTGGATCACCAGGCGTTAACAATCCCAGTCCAAAGGCCAAAAGGGACACCCCCATCAGGATCGGTACCACGGAAACACATCGTTTTACCACAAATTTCAGCATTTCATACTCCTTTTTATCTGGTGTAACGACATATTTAGGTACATATGCTATTACACTAGTCAACCCATCTTACCTTGGCAAGATCCAGTCCGTAAATCTGAGCCTCATATCCGGTTAACTTCTTGTTGTAAACCATCAGTGTTCTTTCATTATACAGGGGAAGCACCGGCTGACGCTCTACAGAGATTTCCTGAAGCTTATCGTAAATATCCTGACGCTTCTGCAAATCCAATTCTGCATCTGCCAGATCAATCAAGCTGTCAATCTCTGTGTCATTTACGCCAAGACTGTAATTTACATTCTGATCTCCGGTAGAATACATAAAACGCTTAAAAATAGTAATTGCCTCCATGTTAGAGAGCCCCTGCTGCGCCCGCGCAAGATCATAGTCGCCATTCGCCATCATTTCTTTTATAGTCGCCCAGTCATAGGATTCTATGGTGACATCGATACCCACTCCCTGAAGCAACGACGCGATCAACTCTGCCTCTGCCTTTTGCTCCGTATTGTCCTGCTGTATCAGATATGTAAGAGTGGTTTTTTCGTCCCCTAAGACTTTTTTGATCAGCTCTTTGGCCTTCTCCGCATCATATTCCACAGGGAACTCTTTATAAAACGGAGTGCTGTAATTCAGAATATTCGAGGTGGGAGACGCATATCCCAGGTAAATATTATCTGTAATGGCGCTTCTGTCTATTAGGAGGCTTATGGCTTGTCTCATTCTGACATCATCAAAAGGGGCCCTTTTCCCGTTCATACAGAGAAAATCAATCATTGTAGAATTGGTTGTGGTAATGGCAAAATTGTCGTCTTTTTCCAACTCCACAGCCAGCGCCGGAGTAATAGCTTTCAAGTCAATAACACCCATGATTTCTCCTGACTTTAAGGCGGAGAACCTAGTATTCACATCTGGAATCGTTTTTACTCGGATGGTTTTTGCCGCCGCTTTCTCCCCCCAATAGTCTTCGTTTCTCTCCAAAAGGACATATTCATCTTTTACATTATCAACAATCTTAAACGGCCCTGTTCCCTGTGCAATTCCGGTAAAATTATAATTTTCATCAAAACAATTGGGGCTGAACACAGCGCTTCCAAAATTAGTCATGGTGTAAAGAAGGGTCGGAGACGCCTCCGTAAAGGTCAGCTCCACCGTGTAGTCATCCACCTTATTTACCTGATCCAGATTGGGATAGAAGCTGTCAATATTCAGGTTGTAGAATCCTGATGTTTTCACCTCAAAGCGCATACGGTCAAAATTGTATAGAACTGCATCTGCGTTGAAGGGCGTTCCATCATGAAATACCACCCCTTCTTTTAAATGAAAGGTCCAGGTTTTGGCATCTTCAGACACCTCCCAGCTCTCTGCCAGCTTTGCAGCCGGTTGGCCAGCTGCATCCATGGTAATCAATGGTTCCCAGACATACAGAATTACGCTGCAGTAGTAGGCATCATCCACACCCGGCGCAATATTCCGATATCCTGCCAGCACAATCTCATCATTCGGATTCACAGCTGGCTCTAGGCCAGCTTCTTTTGCTACAGACGTGTTTTCTGGATCCATATTCGTTTCCTGCTTACCGCATCCTCCAAGAAACACAGACATGGTCAAGGCCCAAACTATAACTAGTGACAACAGATACTTGTTTTTTTGTTTCGCTTTCATAATCTCTTCCTTTCCTCAAAGTTGGCAGGGAAAAATTACTGTCCGTCCATTTTACGCCATTCGCATGATGCAATATCCCTTTTGAAAATCCGGGCCTGCGGCGCTCCCTCAGGCCACAGATCAACTGTCAAATTCGAGCAATCTCCATTTGCCTGCTTTCTGTAGTCTGGCTATACTGTTAAAAAAACGCATCACTTTTCAGTGATGCGCCTGATTTACAATATACTATACAATTAAGTACATATAGACGCTGTTTTCCCCACCGAAAATTGCAGCTTGGTGTAAAGGCAGGTCTCCTGGCTCAAATCTACAACCTCTGCCGCCTTCCCAGTAAGAAACCAGTGGCATTATGGCAGAAGCAAAATTATTACAGTAAAGCGGGCTGCTGCAGAATTACACTGCATTCCCTTTTAAACAATCGTGCGTCGCACTTTTGTACCTTTACACAAATATTCACTTTTCCGCAGTACCTCTGAAAAGCCTGCGGTTTTATTTACCCCTGTATTATAGCACACTTGGACAGCGTTGAAAACTTATTTTTTAAGGAACTTCCATAAAAAAGTTATGAACTTATCAATTTCTTCTCCATTGTCCCACTATACCCACTGCTTTTTCGCCCAATTTTCTCATCAAATCCCGTTCTAAATTTTACAAAATACATCTTGTAAGTTCCTCTGCTTTTTATTATAATAGCGTCGTTTATCAAAAATGAGGAGATCTATTATGGAAAAGGATATGACCACCGGAAGTCCGGCAAAAATTATTTTAGGCTTCACCATACCGATCTTTATTGGAAATGTTTTCCAGCAATTTTACAGTATGGTGGACACAATCATCGTGGGAAAATTTGTGGGAACTAAGGCTCTGGCTGCCGTAGGATCCACCGGAACTATAACCTTTCTGATCCTGGGCTTTCTCATGGGCATGACAGTGGGATTTACTGTGCTCACCGCTCAGCGCTTCGGGGCTGGGGACATGGAGGGGATGCGAAAAACCGTGGGCTCCGCCGCCATTCTCTCCGCTGCTGTTTCCGTCTTGGTCACGGCTGTCAGCATGGCTGGTATGCGTCCTTTGCTGCTGTTTATGAACACACCGGAGGACATTTTTGCAAATGCTTATACCTATGTTATGATTATCTGCGCCGGCATCTTTGCCCAGGTACTCTATAATCTGCTGTCCTGTGTTTTGCGGGCCCTTGGCAACAGCCAAACGCCCCTGTACTTTCTGATCCTGGCTGCCGGGCTGAATATTGTACTGGACCTGCTCTTTATCATCACCTTCCGCATGGGGGTAGCGGGCGCTGCCTGGGCTACGGTGATCTCCCAGGGCGTCTCCGGCCTGTTGTGTCTTTTCTATATTTTAAAAAAGGTGCCTCTGCTGCGCCTGAATCGCCATGACTGGAAGCCGGAAGGACATCTGGCCAAAATCCAGCTGAGCATTGGTCTGCCCATGGCTCTCCAATACTCTATTACAGCCATCGGCGCTATGATGATGCAATCCTCCCTGAACCTTCTGGGTTCTCTTTCTGTGGCTGCCTTTACTGCCGCCAACAAGATTGAACAGATCGTCACCCAGGCCTATGTGGCTATGGGCACCACCATGTCCACCTATTGCGCCCAGAACGTGGGAGCCGGAGACATCAAAAGGGTCCGTCAGGGCTTTCGGGCTGCCACCCGCATGGGAATCGTCTACTCGGTGGCAGCGGCGTTTTTGATTATGGCCGGAGGCAAATATCTGACCTATCTGTTTGTGTCGGAAAATGTTCTGGACATTATGGACCCTGTGGACTTATACTTGAAATGTGTGGCCCTTTTCTTTATTCCGCTCACGGTTGTGAACGTATATCGAAATGGAATTCAGGGCATGGGCTTCGGCCTGCTTCCCATGACGGCTGGCGTCGCCGAGCTCATCGGCCGGGGTGTCACCGCCATGATTTCTGCCCATTACCGCAGCTATTTAGGCGTCTGCCTGGCAAGTCCTGCCGCCTGGATTCTGGCCGGAGGACTTTTGCTGATCATGTACTACTACATACTGCGCCATTATTATGGGGAACCCCTTGCATACCAGAAATCAACATTTTGAAAGGAGTATCTTCATGAAAACCTTTCTTTCCATCCGCATCCGTACCTGGGCGCTGCTTTTTGGACTAGAGCTTCTGCTCTTCGCAGGATTCTTCTCCCTGAAGCACACCGCGGCCCGGGAAGACGTCTCTGTGTTCCTGCAGGAAGACTTTCCCCAGGCCTCTCTTCAGATCAGCGAGGTCTGTTATGCCAATCCTGGAACTACGCTTGGGGATTGTGTGGTCTATGAGGACTATATTGAGCTGTATAACCCCTCCAGTTTGTCTGTTTCTCTGGAAGGGCTTTATCTCTATGACTCCTCAGAGGAGCTTTACGAGCATCCTCTTCCCGGAGATATCACCATGAATCCCGGAGAATACCTGGTTCTCTATGCGGTGGGAACGGAGGGCTCTGCTCCCGAAAACTGCATGAGTCTTCCCTTTAGGCTGTCGGCAGGGGATACGGTATTTCTGGGCTGCAAGGCAGAGTCCCTGTATGAAATTACAGACTCTGTTACTATTCCCGCTTTGGATGCAGGGGCTGTCTACGCCCGGCTGGAGGAGAGTTTTTTGTCCATGCGTCCCTCTCCCGGGACCCCCAATGAGGCCGGCGCCCAGGTCCTGCCCTCCCCTGTATTTTCGGTTCCCGGAGGCTTCTACCAGGGTGAGCTTACGCTTTCCCTGACAGGGCCTGAGGATGCCGCTCTGTACTATACTCTGGATGGAAGCGAGCCCACTTGTGATTCCCTGCTCTACACGGAGCCTCTGGTGCTTTCCGATCCCAGTCCCCTGGAAAACCGGCTGGCATCCCGGGAGGATATTACGGCAGGCGACAAGCCCTATACTGCCCCGGAAGCTCCTGTGGACAAGGCTGTAACCATTCGAGCCATGGCTGTGGATGAGGATGGAAATTACAGTAATCCCGCAACAGCTACCTACTTTCTCAATTACCATGACAAGTACGGCTACGAAAATGCTGTCGTGGTCTCCCTGATCGCCGATCCGGATTCTCTCTTCGGCCCGGATAACGGCATTTACGTGCTGGGGACCCCCTATGAAGAAGGACTTCACAGCGGGGAAATCAGTGAGGCTTCTTACTGGTTTGATCTCTTTTCCTATACCAATTATTTTAAGGATGGACCAGAATCCGAGCGCAAAGCCCATGTGGAGCTTTTTCAGGCGGACCGTCAGCTGGCCTTTGCACAGGACTGCGGGATTCGCATCCGCGGAAACGCTACCCGTATTTTCCCCCAAAAAAGCTTTACCCTGTTTTCCAGGAACCGCTACGGCGCCAGTTCCTTTACTTCTGTGCCCTTTGATCCGGAGCTTTCCTATTCGGATCTGATTTTGAATAACAGCAGTCAGCTGAATAAGGTATTTTTCTTCTCTCTCCTGGAGGACCGGGCTGCCAGTTTCCAGCACTATACTCCCTGCCAGGTATTTTTAAACGGAGAATATTGGGGCATGTACTTTCTCATGGAAAAATATTCCGCAGAATTGCTGGGAAAGCGGTACGGCTTAGAGGAGGAGTCCATTCTTCTGATTAAAGATTCTTGGGATGTGCAGGACGGAAAGGAGGAGGATTTCTCCCACTTTGAAGCCCTGATGGAGCTTATGGAACAGGATCTGTCGGACCCTGCCGTCTATGCACAGGTTCTGGAGCAGATTGATCTGCAGAACTTTTTAGACTGGCTCTGTACAAATATATATATTTGCAATACAGACGCCGGTGTATTCGGCAGAAACGTTTATGTCTGGAAATATCTGCCAGATAACACCATTCCAAATTCCAGCACATCTCCTTCCGGCCAAGGGGAAGAAAACGAGTATATGGACGGCAGATGGCGCTGGATGCTCTATGATCTGGACGATTCCCTGGGCGTTACCCTGGACCCGGCCAAGGGGCCTGGCTATGCCTACGATTCGCTAAAGGATTATCTCTCATGGCCGCCCACAGCCTCTCTCATAAGAAATCCTGCATTCCGCCGCCAATTTGTCATTACCTTCCAGGATATGGCGAATGAGACCTTCTCCCCGGAGCACGTGGAGGAGCAGCTGGAGCCTCTCCTAAAAGACGGGAGCAGCTGGGCCGCATTGCATAATTCCCGATGGACTCCCCGGGAACAGGATTCCACCTTTACAGAGCAGGCAGAAGCCCTACGTCAGTTCTTTTCTCTGCGCCGGGAATTCATCTACCCCTGTCTGGCCAAGAGCTGCCGGTTAAAGGGGCAGCTCTGCACCCTCACCCTGCAACAGACCGGAGGGGAAGCGGGCCACATCCGGCTCAACACCATTTCCCCGGACCTTTCTCAAGGAAGCTGGTCTGGCATGTACTACTCGGACTATCCCATGGAACTGTCCGTAGAACCAGAAAAAGCCCCCACCTTTGTCCGGTGGGAGCTCTCCGGCGCCTCTCTGCTGGGCGGATCCCTAACCGATCCGGAAATCCGCGTACAGCTGACTCAGCCAGAGGCCCAGGTCATCGCTGTCTTTCAGTGACCATCTGGTCTGTCAGCGCCCTGGAAAGGAAATCCAGCCGCCCCTTAATCCATGGCCTGAACAGCCTCTGTGATGATTTTGACACACAGATCATAGCCCAGCACACCGCTGTCCAAGGTCATATGGTAATTGCGGCTGTCTCCCCATTTTTTTCCGGTAAAATGGCTGTAATAGGTATGCCGGCTGTTATCCTTTTTAGACATAAGCTTCTGCAGTTCCGTAGCATTGTTGCTTCCGATCATTTCACTTACACGGACTGCCCGGTGTACATCGTCCGCATGAATAAACACATTCAGGCTCTCAATCCCTGCCCGGCGCAGAATCTCATCCGCACAGCGCCCCAGAATCACACAGGGCCCTGCCTGGGCAAACCGGAGAATAATGGCGTTCTGCACATCATGAATAGCCTCCTGGGTATCGTGATAATAAAGGCTGGAAACCGCACAGATGCTCTTGAGTATGGAATCCGTTCTGGAGATATCCTCCCCCTCATTTTCAATCAACTCCTGCTCAAAGCCGCTGGCCTTTGCAGTCTCCAGCACAATGTCCCGGTCATAAAAGGGAATCCCCAGTTTTTCCGCCACCTGGCATCCGATAGAATGGCCGCCTGCGCCGTATTCCCGGCCAATGGTTATGATCTTATTCATGGCGTTATCCTCCGTTTTTTTATTATCATAGCATACCCCGTCAGGGTGCGCAATTATAATTTCCATATCTGCTTCAGCCGGAACCTCTACCCCAAAAACACATGCAGCAGCGGATTGTTCACAAATATCCAGGTAAGAAAATCACTTTCCACAATCATTCCCAGTACCTTTCCTCCAAAACTGCTGGTGCCCAGTGCAGCCACGATTAAAAATCCGGTCCAGACTATCAGCATCCCCTCCAGGAATCCGGCCGCCGCTCCCAGGATCTGATTCATCCCATGGAGCAGGGGCAGGCTTGCCGCAATGTGAAGGGCCCATGCCGCCCCATGGATCACCACGCTTACCAGAATAAAGGTAATGGCAAAAGCCGCCAGCTGCAAAACCTGATCTGCCACAAATCCTGCAGCCACTTCCTCCAGGCCCACCATCCGCAACGCCTGCATGATCTGGGCGTCGCCTCCGGATATGCGGTCCTGCAAAAATCCATGAAGCTCCGTACTTTCCCTTAAAAATTCATCAATATAAGGCATGGCAATGGATACCAGCACCAAAGTGAGAATCCAGGCGGCAATTTTCACCAGCTTTCGGATCAATCCCTTTCGATATCCATCAAGCGTCAGCAGAAGCAATACTCCTATTACCCCGATTGTCAAACCATTCATGTCTCTCGCCTCTGTATCCTTTCCGT
Organism: Lachnospiraceae bacterium; assembly: GCA_022796795.1. Taxonomy (GTDB): domain Bacteria; phylum Bacillota; class Clostridia; order Lachnospirales; family Lachnospiraceae; genus RGIG4284. The sequence goes on from JAAWJI010000007.1 coordinate 11,748, forward strand.
TTCTACCCAGGTTTCTTCCCTTATTGACCTATTTCAACTTAATCTGGTCTGTCCGCTGGGGATGAATCACCACATATCTGCGTCTCTGTAATGCATACACATTGATCAGGGTATCCGAAAATGTCCCCTCATAACGCAGCACACCGTTTTTTCCATAAATTGCACACTCTGAATCATTGTAGATAATCACGTCGTCCGCAGACAGCTTTACCTGGGTGTATTTCAGAGCAAAGGACTGTTCCAGCACCAGACCTCCCTTTTCATTATAGACCCGGAGTACATAGGGCTCCTCTCCCTCCTGCTCACAGATCAGACCGAATTCCCGGTCTCCGAAGCAAATGCTGCGAATCTCCGTCTCCATCTCTTCTGTCTTGATCTCCTCCGGAATCTCCGCACCCTCATACACGTAAAAGCCTGTCTCCCCCACGGCTACGCAGGTATCCGTGTCCAGGTATTGCACCCGTGGCACTAAAAGTCCCTGATAAAATTTGGAAGATACAATCTTATCCACGAAATTATCTCCCACTGCGCCCATATTGTAAAATACAATACAGGAGTTTGCCATTCCGTTTTCAATCTGCAAATAGGACACAGCCATCTTGCTTCCATCAGGCGCTAGGGAAAGGGACATAGGCTGGCCTGTCTCCGCCAGGCTGCATCGGGCCTTAATCAGCTCCTCCCCCGCCTGATCAAACAGGTGAATCCAGGAGACCCCGTGATCCTCCAGCAGAACAGCTATTACTCCCTGCCGTGAAACCGTGACCTGCTGCACGGGAAGCAGGGTATTCACCTGCCCCTTGAGACCAGTCTCGTCAAAAATATAGATCTGATTTCCGCCCCGGTCTGCCACCACCACAGAGGATTCGCAGATATTCACAATGGGATCCTGGGCGCTAAAAGGCTGGCTCCAGGCAGCCTCCCCATTCATCCGGATACAGGAAACTCCATCCTTGCTGTAACGAAGCAAAAATTCCCCGTATTCCTCATATCTAGTGTTAATGGTATCCGCATGATCGATACTGTTATATACCTCATAGCTCTCATAACTTCTATAGACATAGTGCCATACCATAGCACCCACAAGAACTGCAACAGCCACAACACACGCCGCAATCCGCCCCGCCACACCGGCACGATGCTGGAACAGCTTCCGCGTGTATTCCTTCATATCGACATGCAGTTCATCCTTCTTCCGAAAAGGCGTAATCTTTGACATAATGCTCCTTTAAAAATACGGACTCCGTCTCGTTCACGGGCTTCGCCCTATGAAAAATGACATGCCTCCGCTGCTTTCGTGCTAGCACGACGCTTCCTTTTCCCGCTTTCCGCTGGGACGCAGTGCGCACTCGCCTTCGCTTCGCTTCGTCTCGTTCACGGGCTTCGCCCTATGAAAAATGACATGCCTCCGCTGCTTTCGTGCTAGCACGACGCTGCGGAGGCATGTCATTTTTCGCACTGCTCATGGCTTTCGTGGACATTATACCACACCTTGCTTAGGGAAGCAAAATTTTTTCCCCGGCGTAGATTTTGTCGCTGTCCTCGATGTTGTTGAGCTGGCATATTTCTTTGATATGGCGGTCGTTTCCATATATTTTGCGGCTGATACTCAGGAGGGTGTCTCCTTTTTGTACAATGTATGTACTGGACGGGGTTACTGGGGCCGAGGTTTCCTGCATCTCATTGGGCTGCTCCTCTGACGAGGGATTTTCCGGGGCTTCCGTGGGCTGTTCCTCAGCAGGAGGGGCCGGGGGCTCTTCGCTGGGACTCGCTTGTATATCCCCGGGATTCCCGGCGCCTTCCGGTGTGCCCTCAGGACCAGCTGGCTCTAAAGCTTCGCTTCCTGCTTCTTGTGGCGAATTGGTTTCGCTTCCCGCTTCCAGGGGTTGTCCCTCCAGGCTTTCTGGCTGCTCTGCGGACAGAAGATCGGACAGGTCCTCCGCCTGAGCCGTCTCCTGCTGGGTCTCCATGCTTTCTGTCAGGTTTGTGAGCGCCATTTCCACCTGCTCCATTTTTTCATAGTTATTGATCATGGTAATGCCGATAACCAGCACCACCATAACCAGGAAGGTGCTGACTCCATAGAGGAAAGCCATGATCCGTTTCTGGTCAGACTGCTCTTTTCTCTCCTGCACCAGCATGCGGAAGCTTCTGGCCGCCCGGTCCGTAAACTCCTCCCGGTTATCCACGCTTTTTCCGCCACGCTTTTCCAGCATATACTGCTGCATAGGCATATTTCGTTCATAAAAAATAATATATCCCCGTTGCCGAACCAGACTTCCCTGATTCATGGCAAAAAAGGTCTCCTCCCCCTCTGTGGGATCCTCCATAAACAGTACCTTGTCCTGTCCCGGAAAAAAATTCCGGTGGGTGCTGAGGATTTCATAGCTGATCTCCGGGGAAAACCCAGGGGTGGAAAGAAACCAGCCCAGAATCTCCTGTCCCTGGAAATATTTCTCTACCTCCTCGTACACCTGCACCCACAGCTCTTCTGTAAATGCTACCGTGCCGTCCGCCACCGCATGCTCTGCCAGCTCCAGGGCGCTGCGGATGAAAAGATAAGAAATCCCCTCCTGTTCCTGGGCGTTTCCCAGGAGAACTGCTCCCCTGGAATTCAGAATCTCCTCTTTGGCATACTGCTTCAAATATGTAACAACATAATCCTCCACATAAATCTTCCGCTTCTCCTCCGGCTCCCCCATCTGGCGGATATTTTTCGGAATTGTAATACTCATCTCTACCTCCCGCGTCATCTGCGCTGTAAATGTAAGGATGGAGGGAATCCCCTTCTGCTCCATCTCCTCTGCTCGTCCTGTTTTTCTCCAAAATGCTTTTGGAAAGATGGTATCATAGAAAAGCCGCACAATTTATCGAATCAGGTCGGCGTGAATACAAAAAAATTTGACAGAAACCGACAAAGCCGGCCTTTTACTGTTCCCGTTGTTCCCAATCGCATCCGCAAATCCATTTAAAACTCGCTGTGTGAATGGGATTTGTTCCCCTCTGAATCAAGTTTTATCTCGTCATCTCGTCATGCAACAAACTATCAAATCACATCATTGACGAGATTGAAGAGATTTGTTATAATAGAACCAGATAATCAAAAGGAGATGACAGGATGGCTTTTCGGAAGAGCGAAACCATAGAGCTAAAAAGAATTGTTGTGGACGATATCAAGAAAGAAATCATTGCCTTTGCCAACTGTAACGGCGGCAAGCTGTACATTGGTGTTGAAGATGACGGGACAGTGGTCGGAGTTGAGAATCCGGATGAAACAGCCCTGCAGATAAGCAATATGGTCAGAGATTCTATCAAGCCGGATCTCACCATGTTCCTGCACTATGAAACATTAAAAGAGAATGGAACGCAGATCATTGCTGTTGACATTCAGCGGGGAACGGATCGTCCTTATTATATTGCCAAAAAGGGGCTGCGCCCGGAAGGCGTATATGTGCGGCAAGGATATTCCTCTGTTCCAGCTACGGATACCATGATACGGCGCATGATTAAAGAGACAGACGGCGACCGCTTTGAAGCCATGCGCAGCCTGAATCAGGCCCTTACCTTTGAAGCTGCAAAAAAAGAATTTGCGCTGCGCGGCGTTGCTTTTGGTTTGCAGCAGATGCAGACATTGAAGCTGATAGACCAGGACGGAATCTACAGCAACCTGGCTCTGCTCCTGTCTGATCAGTGTGTTCATACCATAAAAATCGCTGTTTTTCAGGGAACAGATCAGTCTGTTTTCAAAGACCGCCGGGAATTTACCGGTTCCCTGATGCAGCAGATGAATGAAGCTTACGATTTCATTGATTTCCGCAATCAGACCCGTGCGACCATAGAAAAATTACTGAGAATCGATGTGAGAGATTACCCGGAGGTAGCGCTCCGGGAATCCCTGCTGAACCTGCTGGTGCATCGCGATTATTCCTTTAGCGCCAGTGCACTGATCAGTATCTATGCAGATCGAATGGAATTTGTGTCTGTGGGCGGATTACTGCCGGGTATTGATCTGGAGGATGTCCTGGTTGGGCTTTCCATATGCAGAAATCAAAATCTGGCCAATGTGTTTTATCGTTTGCAGCTGATTGAGGTTTACGGCACCGGAATGAGAAAAATCATGAACGCATACGAAAACACAGAAGAAAAGCCTCTGATTGAAACCACCAAAAATGCCTTTAAAATCACACTGCCGAACATCAATTTCAAATATGAAGAAGGGAGTGTTTGGGATTGCAGAAGTACTCCGCCAAAAATGCTTTTTATCAAAGAAGCGGGAGGAAGCAGCAGTCATAAAGAAGGAAGCAGCAATCCTGAATATCAGATCCAAAGACTTGTCCAAAGACAGGGGGAAATCACCCGAAGTGATGTGGAAAAGCTTCTTAAGGTAAGCGCTTCTACCGCTTCCAGGATTCTCAGGCAGATGGTAAATCATGGTATTTTGGCCCAAAACGGAAAAGCGCGAAATACAAAATATACCTTGCTTAAATAGCAAAGCTACATCTAATCCAGGAACAGAAAATCCTGTAACATAACAGGAGCCAGGAAACGCCGCAGCATCCCCTGGCTCCTGTTTTTCACCTATTGATCCTTCAGGCCTTTCCCGTCTCTTACAGCCAGGCCTTTACCTGCTCGTACACGCCGTTGCCATCCAGCTTGTACTTCTCCAAAAGCTTAGCTGCAGGGCCGGACTCGCCGAAGGTATCCTGTACGCCGATGCGAAGCACCGGGGTGGGAGCCTTCGCAGACAGCGTCTCGCAGACAGCGCCGCCCAAGCCTCCGATAATAGAATGCTCTTCCACGGTAACAACCTTTCCGGTCTCCTTGGCGGCAGCCACCACCAGCTCCTCGTCCAGAGGCTTAATGGTATGAATATTAATCACCTTTGCAGACACGCCGTCTGCAGCCAGCTTCTCAGCTGCTTCCAGGGCGCTGCTTACGCAGAGTCCGGTGGCGATAATGGTCACATCCTTGCCTTCCCGTAAGGTCACGCCCTTGCCGATCTCAAATTTGTATGTAGCCTCATCGTTGACTACCGGCACAGCCAGACGGCCGAACCGCATATACACAGGGCCCACATACTCGGCGGCAGCGAAGACCGCAGCCTTTGCCTCCACGTCGTCACAGGGATTGATCACAACCATGCCGGGAATGGTGCGCATCAGGGCAATATCCTCATTGCACTGATGGGTAGCGCCGTCCTCACCTACGGAAATACCCGCATGGGTAGCTCCGATCTTCACATTCAAATGGGTATATCCGATGGCATTGCGCACCTGCTCAAAGGCGCGTCCTGCTGCAAACATGGCAAAGGTGCTGGCAAAGGGAATCTTACCCATGGTGGCAGCGCCTGCAGCAATGCTCATCATATTTCCTTCTGCGATTCCGCAGTCAAAGAAACGATCCGGAAATTCCTTCTTAAAGACACCAGTCTTGGTTGCCCCTGCCAGGTCTGCGTCAAATACGATGACCTGCGGATTTACTGCGCCCAGTTCCTTCAGAGCCTGACCATAGCTGTCTCTCGTTGCAACTTTTTTTACATCTGACATAATGTCTCACCTGCCTTTTCCAGTTCTGCCATTGCAATGGCGTATTCCTCATCATTGGGGGCCTTTCCATGCCATCCTGCATTGTTTTCCATAAAGGAAACTCCCTTGCCCTTCACGCTCTTCACGATAATAGCAGTGGGCATTCCCTTGGTGGCCCGGGCCTCGTCGAAGGCCGCCTTCAGCTTATCAAAATCATGAGCGTCGTCCACGTTGATTACATGGAAATTAAAGGCCTCAAATTTCTTGTCAATGGGATAGGGGGAGCAAACATCCGCAATATTTCCGTCGATCTGCAAGCCGTTATTGTCCACGATCACTACCAGGTTGTCCAGCTTGCGGTGTCCGGCAAACATGGAAGCCTCCCACACCTGGCCTTCCTGAATCTCACCGTCGCCCAGCAGGGTGTACACCCGGTAATCCGCCTGGTCAATCTTTCCCACCAGAGCCATGCCTACCGCCGCAGAAATACCCTGTCCCAAGGATCCGCTGGACATGTCAAGGCCCGGCGTATGCTGCATACAGGGATGTCCCTGCAGATGGGAGCCAATGTGACGCAGGGTGGGCAGATCCTCCTTGGGGAAGAAGCCCCGCTCTGCCAGAGTGGCATAGATGCCGGGAGCCGTGTGACCCTTGGAAAGTACAAACCGGTCTCTGTCGGCTTTCTTGGGGTCCTTGGGATCAATGTTCATCTCCTCGAAGTACAGATAGGTAAACACCTCTGTCGCGGAAAGAGAACCACCCGGATGTCCGGCTTTTGCACTGTGAACGGATGTAACAATACTCTTACGAATCTCGTTCGCAGTCTTTTGAAGCTCTAACTTGTTCATGATTTCTCCTTTCATGACGTGTCCTTCACGCCATCATGATTTTAGCTTTTTTATAAAAATAGTATACCTATTTCAGACAGGAAGGTCAAGTAATTTCACAATTCCAGTCCATTCACAATTCCACCCGGCCCTCCAGGGCCCGCAGCAGCGTCACCTCGTCAATATATTCCAAATCCCCTCCTACCGGCACGCCGCTGGCAATCCTTGTCACCCGGATCCCTGTAGGCTTAATAAGTTTGCTGATATACATAGCCGTGGTCTCCCCCTCCAGGCTGGAGTTGGTGGCGATAATCACCTCGTCCACCTCTCCCTGGAGCCGCTGCATCAACTCCTTCAGGCGAATGTCTGAGGGGCCGATGCCAAGCATGGGGGAAATAGCCCCATGGAGCACATGGTAGACTCCCTCATATTTGCCCGTCTTCTCATAGGCCGCCAGATCCCGGGTGTTTTCCACCACCATTATAGTGCGCTGATCCCGCTTGGGATTGCTGCAGATGGGACATAAGGGCGCGTCCGTCATGGTGCAGCACTGCTTGCAGTAACGCACATTTTTCTTGGCTTCTATAATGGCCGTGGACAGGGCTTCCGCCTGATCCACGGGCATATTTACAATATGAAAAGCCAGCCGCTGAGCAGTTTTGCTGCCAATTCCCGGAAGGGCGGACAGCTGCTCGATAAGCCGGCTGATCTGACTGCTGTAGTAATCCATTAGAATGGCATGCCTCCCAAACCGCCCATGCCTCCGGTAAGCCTAGCCATGGCTGCGGTGGTCTCCTCCTCCATCTGGCGCAAAGCCTGATTGGCTGCGGCCATAATCAGATCCTCCAGCATCTCCACGTCATCAGGGTCCACCACCTCCTGGGAAAGCTTTACCTTGGTAATCTCCTTCTTTCCGCTGACGGTGATCTCCACCGCTCCGCCTCCCGCTGCAGCCGTGTACTCCTTGGTCTCCAGCTCCTTTTGGCTTTCCTCCATCTGGCGCTGCATGCGCTGCGCCTGTTTCATCAGGTTATTCATGTTTCCGGGCATCCCCATGCCGCCGGGAAATCCGCCTCTCTTTGCCATTTTCTTTTCCTCCTGTTTTTCGGGCAGCTCTTCCGTGCCGGGTTCCGCCCTCTCTCTTTTTCAATTTCTTCCTGGATCAATCCTCTTCGATCTCAATCTTCATGTGGATAACCTTCTCAATATCAATTACCCCTATATCTTTATTCGGATCCGTCCTGGCAGATGCCACCTGAATCTGAATTTTCCGGGAAATGCGCCGTTCAATCAGCTCTTCCAGCTGAGCCACATGATCGGCCTGCTTTAGGCTCTCCTCCGCCAGGCTGTTCCGGGCCAGGATCCCCAGCTTATTTTCCCCCAGGGCTTTCAGGCGGGCATCCTTCAGCATGACCTTTAAGCTTGGATGGGCTTGATTTACAATGGAATGCCAGTTCATCACTACCAGCTCCACATCCTCAGGCACCGCGTCAACCATGGGGGGCTCTGCCTGTGGAAATCCGCCTCCCCCACCGACAGCTGACGGCACAGCCTGGCCCATTCCATCCGCCCCGTATCCGCTGTTTCTCCCAGCCGCTTCATATCCGCCCCCGGCAGCGCCGCCTGTCCAGGAGCCCGCTAAAGCCTGAAGAGCCGCCGGGGTCAGCTGTCCGGCTCCGGCGGCCTCCATCTGCTCCTCCAGGGCCCGAATCCGGTCCAGCAGGCCGTCTGTGGAAGGCTCCATGGCCGGACGACAAAGCTTAATCAGGGCCACCTCCACCAGAATCCGCTTCTGGGTGGCATATCTCATCTGGCCGCTTAACTCCGAAAAAATGCGGATATACCGCATGAGGGTATCTGTCTCCACCAGCCCCGCCTCCTGGCGCAGCTGGTTTAGATTCTCCGTGGACACATCCAGCACATCCTCCATCTGGTCTGAGCTTTTTAGCAGCAGAAGGTTCCGCAGATACCAGGTAAAATCCACCACAAACTGGGACAACTCCCGGCCCTGGATTACCAGCTGTTCCACATCCTCCATGACGGCAGGCAGATCCCCCTTTAAAACCTTGCGCAGCAGACTGCTGTACACGTCCGTGTCCACAGCCCCCAGCACCTCCAGCACATGGTCATAGGTCAGGGCCTGATCCAGATAAAAGGCAATGCACTGATCCAGCAGACTTAAGGCATCCCGCATGGAGCCGTCGGCTGCCTTGGCAATATAGCGCAGAGCCTTGTCCTCGGCCTCCACCTGCTCTGCCTGGGTCAGTTCCTTAAGCCTATCCCCAATCACATCCGCCGTAATTCGCCGGAAATCATATCGCTGGCACCGAGACAAAATGGTGACGGGAATCTTATGGATCTCCGTGGTAGCCAGAATAAATATTACATAGGAGGGCGGCTCCTCCAGGGTTTTCAAAAGAGCGTTAAAGGCGCCGGTGGAAAGCATGTGCACCTCGTCAATAATATAGACCTTATAGCGCCCCTCTGTGGGGGAATAGGCCACCTCATCCCGGATTTCCCGAATATTATCCACTCCGTTGTTGGAGGCCGCGTCAATCTCAATCACATTCATGGAAGCGCCTGCGGCAATGGCGCGGCAAGAAGGACACTCCCCGCAGGGATTGCCCTCCACAGGATGTTCGCAGTTTACCGCTTTGGCCAGAATTTTGGCAATGGTTGTCTTTCCTGTTCCGCGAGTGCCGCAGAACAAATACGCATGGCCGATACGCTCTGCCCGGATCTGGTTTTTTAAGGTTGTCACAATATGCTCCTGCCCCTTTACATCCCCAAACTGGGCGGGACGGAACTTGCGGTAAAGCGCCATATAAGACATAGACGGTTCCTCTTTCTCCTGCTGCCACTCTGTTGTGAGCCATTTCCCGGCTGCTCCTTAAACCTGATACCCCCTGTTTCCCGGATTAGTCTCCAAAGCTGATGCCGATCATCTTGGCCTCTTTAATAATTGAGGAGTCGGGATCCACAAATTTAAGCTTCCCTGCAGATTTCTCTAAGGGCACCCGGGTGGTCTCCCCGTTTACAATGCCGATCATATAGCCGTAATCCTCCTCCACAATGGCCTGAGCCGCAGCCGCTCCCAGACGTGTGGAAAGCACCCGGTCATAGGGACAGGGACTGCCGCCCCGCTGGGTGTGTCCCGGCACAGTCACCCGCACCTCCGTACCCGTATGCCTGGAAATCTCATCTGCAATCTCATAGGACACAGCCGGGTAGGGATAGGTCTTCATAAATTCCTTCAGCTCTTTCTTGGACATATCCGCCCGCTTCTTAGGGATAGCGCCCTCAGCCACAGCCAGAATGGTAAAGCCCTTCTTCTGCTTGTTGCGCTTGTCAATGGCCTCACAGATCTTGTCAATATCATAGGGAATCTCCGGAATCAGAATAATATCCGCACCTCCGGCAATCCCCGCATGGAGGGTCAGCTGGCCCACCTTGTGCCCCATTACCTCCACGATAAACACCCGGCCATGGGAAGCAGCCGTGGTATGAATGCAGTCAATGCAGTTGGTGGCAATATCCACCGCACTCTGGAAGCCGAAGGTCATGTCTGTGCCATAAATATCATTGTCAATGGTCTTTGGCATATGGAGAATATTCAGCCCCTCCTCCCGCAGCAGATTGGCCGTCTTCTGGGTTCCGTTTCCTCCCAGGATCACCAGGCAGTCCAAGCGTAGCTTATGATAGGTCTGCTTCATGGCCTCCACCTTATCCAGTCCCTTCTCGTCCGGCACCCGCATCTGCTTAAAGGCCTGACGAGAGCTGCCCAGGATGGTTCCGCCCTTGGTCAGAATTCCGGAAAAATCCCGCCCTGTCAGCATACGGTAGTTTCCGTAAATTAATCCCTTATAACCTTCCTCAAAGCCGTACAGCTCCACCTCGTCATACACATTGCACACGCCCTTCACGATTCCCCGCATGGTGGCGTTCAAGGCCTGGCAGTCTCCTCCGCTGGTCAGCATACCAATCCGTTTCATAAGCAATCTCCTCCATTTCCTTATATTTATTTGTAACCCTTATCTCAATACTTATCCTTCACTGTCCGTTCAGCCAGACCGCAGACACAGCTCTTTTTGCTCCTGAACTATGGAATCATCTGGTCCCTGCCTGGCAGATCCTCCGCTTTTTTCAGGCCGGAGCCCTCCCCCAGCCTCTTATACCTTCTGCGGATCAGGAATATGGTAATGGCCAGCAACACCAGGCCAATGGCAAAAATTCCCCGCACTCCTCCGATACTCATAAACTCAATTACCAGGGGATCTCCCATAGCGTCCATTTCCTCCTGAGTATATCCCATGTCCGCCAGATATTCCCGATAGTATGTGACCAGCTGCGCTTCCATCACCTCCACAGAGCCCTCAAAGTGCTTCACGGTGGTAGGCTCTGCGCCCCCCATAAGATAATCATAGGTCTCGTCCGCCAGCTTTTCCAGCTCGCTTACATCCGCCTCCCGTCCCTTCAGGCCAATATAGCCTTCCGCCGTGGGAATCAGATAATAGCGCCCGCTCTTCTTTCCGCCGCTGCGGGAGCCGTCCTTGTACTGGGTATAGCTGGTCTCTGTGGCAAAATAGTCGATGACAAAGGGAATATCCCCCTTCACATGAGTTCCCGCCTTTACCTCCTTGCCGTCCAGCATCTCCTCAAAGCTTACAGCCGGCTTAAAGGAAACAATAAAATCCCCTGCTGACATATACAGAATTTCCGCGGTAAACACCACAAGAAGAATCACATCAAAACGAATGGTTTTCAGTAATCTTTTAAAATCCATCTCCTTTTATCCTCCGCATATCTCTATTTCTTTAAGGGCTTTCCCTTATGGTTTACACCAAGAGCTCCGTTGATTCGCTCCTGAAAATTCCTGGCAAAGCCTCGGAATGCCTCCGCCTCCTCCGGCTGCTGAATATTCACCTGACACTCCTTGCCAAATTTGGTATTGCTGGCGTCCACCTGCAGTCCGATCACATCCTTCATGCCCGGAAAATGAAGCTGCAGGCAAAATTCGTTTCCGCCCACATAGGCCAGATTTACCGTGTCATAGCGGGTGGCCTTTGTATAGACGATCTTTCCGCTCTCCACACCGATAGGAATCACCCAGATGTGGTCTGCCTGGGTAGGGCGGAATCCCACGGCATAGTAGTGATACACCTCCCGCCGCATGGTCCGGCTCCCATAGACCTCCTTGCTGTGGGCATAGGCCGCCATGTATTGCGTTCCCTCCGGAACCAGGTTATCAATGAGCTTGCGGATGTCGGCTCTCTCCTGACTGTCCACACCCTTTTTCTCGTCAAAATGCATCTTGATCAAAAATATGATTACAAAAACCACAATAACCACGATCGTGACTATAAATGCCTGGGGAGACACCCCTACCGCATCCGCCATTTTCTCAATCATGTATCTTTTCCTCCTGACTTCTCTTATGTACTCGTTTTTGGCATTGTACGAAGACACCTTTAAAAGTTTACCATAAAAATGGTCCCTTTTCCATAGGAAGTCTTGAATTTTAGCGGATATTTTTGTAGGATAAAGAAAAGCAAAAAAGGAGAATACTATGAAATCATCCGAAGATCTGAGAATAAAATTAAAATCCATCGACCACCGAAGCTACCCGGCCTACAAGGACCTGCAGGGAGCCTATGACTTCCGGGATTATGTGCTGTCTATCGACCATGTTCAGGGAGACCCCTTTGCGGCTCCCTCCCGGCTTTCTGTGAAGGTGGCGGCGGGCCGGGCGGCTTTTCCGCCAGCCTTTTCCGATACCTTTTGGAAACGCATTACCCTCCAGGATCATCTGACCCGTCTCTTTGCACGCCAGCTGTCCTCGGGAAGCTTCTCCGCCAAGGGTTCGGGGAAAAGCGGACTTCTCACAGCCTCCCGCTGCGGCCAGGAGGTGCTGGAGCGCACGGCTTGCCGGATACAGAACGGCGAAGTCACCCTGCGGTTTGAGGCCGGCTTTCCTGCCCGTGGGCGCACCATTGACGCCAGGGAGCTGGAAAAAATGCTCTTTGACATTCTGCCCGGCTGTGTCCGGGCCAGCCTGTTTTACAAGAACATCCGGCAGGACAAGCTGAAAAGCGCCATAGAGCTCTGTGAAGACCAGCAGTTTATCCGGGATCATCTGTCAGAGCAGGGGCTCTGCGCCTTTATCGCCAACGGCTCTGTTCTGCCCCGGCAGAGCGGCATTTCCGACCTGCCCTTAAAGGATGGCGTTCCCTTTGTCTCTCCGGCCTCCCTGGAGGTTTCCTTTGACCTTCCCAACCGGGGCGCTGTCACAGGTATGGGGATTCCCAAGGGAATCACCCTCTTTGTAGGCGGCGGTTATCACGGCAAGTCCACGGTACTGCAGGCTCTGCAAAATGCAGTCTACAATCATATCGTAGGAGACGGCCGGGAGCTGGTCATTGCGGATGAGAGCGCCTGGAAGCTTCGGTCGGAGGACGGACGCAGCATTTCCAATGTGGATATTTCCCCCTTTATCCGCCATCTGCCCAACCGCAAGGATACCCGCCACTTTTCCACAGAGGACGCCAGCGGCAGCACCTCCCAGGCGGCAAATCTTATTGAGAGCATGGAGAGCGGCAGCACCCTCATGCTTATAGACGAGGATACCTCTGCCACCAACTTCATGATCCGGGACAAGCTGATGCAGCAGGTGGTATCCCCCCAGGAGGAGCCCATCACCCCCTTTATTGAGCGGGTTCGAAGCCTGTATCAGGATTTCGGTATCTCCTCCATTATCGTGGCGGGAAGCTCCGGCTCCTATTTCCACGTGGCTGACACTATTATTCAGATGAAGGAATACGTGCCCTTTGATATCACGGAAAAGGCAAAGGAGGCCGCCAAGGCCTTTCCCGTCTTCTCCTCCGACCAGGAGCTGTTTCCGGAGTATCTGTCCAACCGGGCGCCCAAGCCCAACATGGCCCTGCGAAAGGAGGACCGGCTTAAACAAAAGGCTCTGGGCACCAGCGAGCTCTCTCTGGCTAAGGACACAGTGGAGCTGCGCTATCTGGAGCAGCTTAGGGACAGCGAGCAGACTATGGCTCTGGCCTATCTGCTAAAATATGTGGAGCTTCGGCTTCTGGACGGTCGGAAAACCCTGTCCCAGCTTGCAGATCTGTTGGAAAAGCAGCTGAATGAAAAGGGACTGGAAAGCCTCTTCGACCGGGGCGATGTGCGTTCCTCCCTGGCCCGGCCCCGGAGGCAGGAGATTCTGGCCTGTGTGAATCGGTATCGGAAGCTGTTCTTTTAAGCACTTCAGATGTGGGCTGGATGAACCGTTGAACTAAAAAGTGGCGTCAGGAAAAATTCTGCGCCACTTTTTTATCGTTATCCATGCCAGCCCGAAAGACTGTCACCCTACCCCTCCAGCTCCTCTGTCTGCAGCACGGACCAGGTATCCACAGAAGCGGCTATGGCATCCGAAATATGGGCGTAGTCCTGCTCCTCAATGATTGCCAGGGTCTTTTTGTGTACCTGGTACACATATTCCCCCTTTTGTTTCTTATGGGTATTTTTAATGGAAGGCTCCATAAAATCAATGACAAAATTATATACCCGCTCCACCAGGAGATTTCTCGTTGCCTTTCCCATGAGCTGGTGAAACTCCAGATCATTTTTCAGCAGCAGTTTCTGATTGGGCTGGGGGCTGTTCATCATCTCCTCCAGCTCCTCCAGATTCTTCCGAAGAGCCGTCCTCTCTGATAAATTCTCCTCATAGTGTTTCAGGATCAGCTCCAGCACATCCGCTTCCAGCACGGAACGAAACTCGTACAGATTTGCCACATCGGGATTCAGCATAAAAAAGCTGAACAGAAAGGAATCCAGCAGGCCGTTTCCCGGGGATTCGCACACATAGGTGCCATTCCCCACCCGAATGTCCACCAGCCCGAAAGCTGACAGGATCTTCATGGCCTCCCGTACAGATCCCCGACTCACCCCCAGCCCCTCCGAGATCTCCAGCTCTGTGGGCAGCTTATCTCCCGGTTTTAAGCGCCGTTCAATCAGCAGCTGTTTGATGCTGTTCACCACAATATCTACTGTGGATTCCCGTTTGCTCAATTCAAATAAATTACTCATGATTCATCCCTCGCCTGGTACAAGTATATCATATAGAAACAGAGGATATATTTTCCCTTTTATTTTATCATACCATAAAAATATTCATATATCAAACATTTGACAAAAAACCTTTTAAAAACAAGTGCTTTCTGTTTCGAAATATTTGCCGTCAATGTGCACAAAAATAAATCCTAAAAATTGGATATTACCAACAAAGTTACTTCTTTTTTCGAAATTCCATTGACAAAAAAAACAATAAATGATATACATTAAACATCAGATGATTGATAATTAAATCATTAAAAAAGGAGAGAAAATTTATGAAAAGAAAAGTAACAGCGATCCTACTTGGCCTGAGCCTGATTGCTTCTCTGACCGCATGCGGCTCCAAACAGCCCGCAGAGCAGGGAACCACAGACGCACCGGCAGCAACCGCTCCCGCAGCTTCTGACGAAACAGAAAATGCCGATACGCTTATGGGCTCTGATTCCGCCACCGTTCGTTTTAAGGTGGGAACTACCACCGCCCCGGAGGGACATTATGTAAAAGGCCTTATTGAAATGCAGTCTCTGTTGGAGGAGTACAGCAACGGAGAAATGACTCTGGACATCTATCCCAACTCTCAGCTGGGAAATGAGCGCGATATGATGGAAAACGTAGGTATGGGCGTGCAGGAAATGTGTCTGGTGTCCACCGGCCCCATTCCCAACTTTGTTTCCGACTTCGCCGTACTGGACCTGCCCTACCTGTTTGAAACCGCGGACGACGCCTACGCCGTACTGGACGGAGAGATCGGAACCAATCTTCTCTCTCAGCTTAGCTCACAGGGCATCGTGGGACTGGGCTTCTGGGAAAACGGGTTCCGTGATGTAACCAATGACACCAGAGAAATTGTTACTCCTGAGGATCTGAAGGGCATGAAGATCCGTACTATGGAGAACAACGTACATATTGCCACCTATGAGGCTTTGGGCGCTACCGCAACGCCTATGGCATGGGGTGAGATCTTCACCGCATTGCAGCAGGGTACCGTAGACGGGCAGGAGAATCCCATTGCCATCATCGAATCCGCAAAGGTATACGAGGTTCAAAAATACTGCTCCCTCATTGACCTGTTCTATTCTCCCTGCGTGCTCATGATCAGCCAGAGCGTTTACGACGGACTGTCCGACACCCAGAAGGAGGCTCTGACCAAGGCTGCCGACGAGGCAAAGACCTTCCAGAGAGAGTACAGCCAGAGCTACAACGAAGACGCCATCAAGACCATGGAGGCCGCCGGCGTGACCGTGACAGAAGTGGATAAGAGCGTGTGGAAGTCTGCCATCAACTACGACGATATTATCAGCAAATCCGGACTGAAGGTAGATCAGGCTCTCCTGGATCAGCTGGTAAAATAAACGCCCCTTTAAACACCTGCATCTGAAAGGATGAGCGTATATGAAAAAATTTTTTGACGGGCTTAAAAAAGTGGAAGAAATTCTCCTGGTGGCCCTTATGATCATCATGTGTGTCATTATTTTTGTGGCCACTGTGGCCCGCTTTACCAACCTATTTGTCATCAGCTGGGCAGAAGAGCTGGCAAGGTACTGTATGATCTGGATCATCTTCCTGGGTGTGGGCGTGGCTGCCCAGAACGGCGAGCATTTCTGTGTGGAGGCCCTGGGACTGTTCCTTCCCAAAAAGGTGTTGGACATCATCAGTATCCTTAACGCAGTCCTGGTGGTTGGCTTCAATGCAGTAGCCGCATATTTTGGCATCACCATTATCCAGCGCCAGATGGCAGGTGGCCAGATCACCCCCAGCCTGAACTGGCCCATGTGGATCATTTACCTGGCTATTCCTCTGGGTCTTACCCTCATGGCCATATCCTATGTATACCATACCTATCTGAAGCTTACGGATAAAGCAGAGGAAACCAAAGAGGAGGTGAGCGAACCATGATTGGAATTTTATTTGGAATCTTGTTCCTGATGCTGATACTTGGCGTACCCATCGCCATCTGTCTGGGCATCGCAGTCTGCGTGGCAATTACGGCCAGCGGTAACTACAACCTGTTCCCGGCTGTGGCACAGAGAATGTTTACCCAGGCAGATAACTTTACCCTCATGGCAGTTCCCTTTTTCATCCTGGCCGGAAATATTATGGAAAAGGGCGGAATCTCAGAACAGCTCATTAATTTCATTGAGATTTTGCTGAGAAAGCTTCCCGGACGCCTTTCCTGTATCACGGTTGTGGCCTCCGCCTTCTTTGGGGCCATCTCCGGTTCCAATCCGGCAACTGTGGCTGCTATCGGAGGAATCACGGTTCCCCGTATGCGGCAGAAGGGATATCCGGACGACGTGGCTGCTGCCGTGGCAGCCTCCTCGGGAACCCTGGGCGTTGTGATTCCTCCCAGTATCCCCATGGTAACCTACGCAGTCACCGCTTCGGTTTCTGTGGGAACCATGTTCCTGGCAGGAATCGTTCCCGGAATCCTGCTGGCCGTGGTACTGGTGGGCACCAACATTTTTCTCTGCCGGAAGTACGACTCCGCAGAAACCGGATCCGTGTCCTTAAAGCAGGTGCTTGTTTCCTTCCGGGAAGCCATCCTGGCCATCTTTATGCCGGTGATCATCCTGGGCGGGATCTACGGGGGCCTGTTCACTCCTACGGAGTCTGCTGCCGTGGCCTGCGTGTACGCCTTTATCATCAGCGTATTTGTGTATAAGGAGCTAAATATCAAGCAGGTTTATGAAATCTTCAAAAAATCAGCGGTGAGCTCCGCGGTAGTGCTCTTTGTGGTGAGCCTGTCCGCTCCCTTTGCCTGGTTTATGACTAACCAGAACATTCCCACCACCATTGCTTCTGGCGTACTGGGACTGTTCAGCAGCAAGGTAGCGCTCCTGCTTATGATTAATGTAATCCTGCTGTTCCTGGGATGCTTCCTAGAGACCCAGTCCATTATCCTGCTGGTAACTCCTATCCTGCTTCCCATCGCGGCTTCCTTAGGTCTGTCGCCCATTGCCTTAGGTATTATCATCATCATCAATACCTCCATCGGCATGATTACGCCTCCCATGGCCGTGAACCTGTTTGTGGCCGCAGGCATTGCGCAGACCAGCATTGGCAAGATCAGCAAACGGATTCTTGTCTACCTGGGTGTAGAAATTGTGACCCTGCTGCTTATGACCTTTATTCCCGCGATTATCACATGGCTTCCCTCTGTGGCAGGGTCCATGTAAGATAGTACCAATCATGCCCCATTTTCCGCGGACGGCAGCTCAGACAGCTGCCTGCGGAAGGGTCTTTGCCCCACTGTAACCCGTCAACCTTGCCCGGGACAGCCTTTTGCCCCAGGGCATCCGGAAAACGAAAGGAGTTTTCAACATGAACACCGCAGAATTAAAAAAGATGGCCGACCATCTCCGCTTTGTGGCCGTGGACATGGTCTATCAGGGAAAGGACGGACATCCGGGCCCGGCCCTGTCCATCGCAGATATTATCACCACCCTGTATTTTGACGAAATGCGCATCGACCCCTCCAACCCAGATTGGGAGGATCGGGACCGTTTTATCCTGTCCAAAGGACATTCCTGCCCCATCTATTACGCCGTTCTCAGCGAGAAAGGCTATTTCGGGGAAACGGTAAAAGACTTCCATCTCCGTGCTCTGGGCAGCAAATTCCAGGGACATCCTGTGATGAATAAGACCAAGGGCGTGGATATGACCTCCGGGTCTCTTGGCAACGGCATTGCCATCGGTGCAGGCATGGCTCTGGCTGGCAAGCATCAGAAAAAGGATTACAATGTATTTGTCATCGTGGGAGACGGCGAGCTGCAGGAGGGCATCTGCTGGGAAGGCATCAATATGGCTGCAGGCCGCAAGCTTGACAACCTGATCGTCTTTGCGGACCGGAACGGCTGGCAGAGCGGCGGCTCTGTGGAGGACACCATCGGTGACAACAACCTGAAGGAGCGCTTCGAAGCCTTCGGATGGCATGCACAGGAAATCGACGGCCATGACATTGACGCCATCAAGGCCGCCATCAAGGCTGCAAAGGACGCCAAGGGCAAGCCCAGCGTTATTGTCTGCGATTGTGTAAAGGGCAAGGGCCTTTCCTACATGGAGAATGACAACGCATGGCACAAAGGCGTTCCCACTGACGAACAGTATCAGATCACCATCAAGGAATTAACAGGAGGTGCAGAATAATGGCAGATTTTAAAGGTACCAGAGAAGCCTTTGCACAGGCACTTCTGGATATGGCAGAGGATAATAATAAAATCATGTTTGTTTCCCCGGACTCCCTGAAGGCAATGCGGGCCACAAAATTTGCGGATCTGCACCCGGATCAGTATGTGGAGGTGGGAATCGCGGAGCAGTGCGCTGTGGACGCGGCTTCCGGCCTGGCAGCCTGCGGGCTCACTCCCTTTGTGGGTACATACGCCGGCTTTATGACCATGCGGGCCTGCGAGCAGATGCGGACTTTTGTAGCTTACCCCAACCTGAACGTGAAATTTGTGGGCATCAATGCCGGTCTCTTAGGCGGCGAGCGGGAGGGCGTTACCCATCAGTTCTACGAGGATATCGGAATCCTGGCAACCATGCCGGGCTTCACCATTCTCACACCAGCTGACGGTCCCCAGACCTATCACGCAGTAAAGATGGCCGCCTCCATCCCGGGCCCGGTTTATGTGAGAGCCGGAAGCGGTCGGGAAACAGATGTGTATGCCAAAGACGCTCCCTTTAGTCCCGATGGCATCACCGTATGGAAAAACTACGGCGCCGACGCCCTGCTGCTGTCCAGCGGCTTTGTGCTGGACCGTGTCCTGGCTGCCGCAGAGCTCTTAAAGGAGCAGGGAATTCACGTAACCGTGGCAGATGTGAATATTCTCTATGGCAGCAATCCGGAAAAGATTCTGGCCGAGATGGCAAAGGTTTCCCAGATCGTTACTGTGGAGGACCACAGCGTAAACGGCGGCCTGGGCTCCTACATCAGCAAGCTGGCCTGCGAGAATGAGCCCAAGAAGGTGAAACGCATCGGCCTGACCACCTTCGGAGAGTCTGGTCCCGCTAAGGAGCTGGCCGACCACTACGGCTTCTCCCCGGAGGCAATCGCAAAGACTACGGCAGACTGTCTGAAATAAGACGCTGCAGGAGGCCTTCTGAAGAAGAGCCTTACGTCAAACCGTCCAAGAGAGAACCTTCCGGCAGATCAGCCTGTGGATTGGTCTGCGGATGAACCCTATGATAGATGCAGGCCTGGGGACGCCATGCCTCAGTGCCTGCCCTCCTGAAACCTTTCGCCTCAGGAGCCTGGAGAAACATATGAATATCCTTACAAGAAGGGGACGTGAAAAAGTCACCGGGTATTCTTTTCTTCCATCAGCTCCTGGAAGCGGATAGAAAAAGAATCCTAAAATAATAAGAAAGAAGGAAAAGAAAATGAGCAAAATTCGTGTAGCCGTCATCGGAGCAGGCGGAAAAATGGGAACACGCACCAGCAGAAACCTGGTGAAAAACGCTGATAAATATGATGTTATGCTGGTAGAGAACGCACCCAAGGGCATTGAGAGCATTCATGAGCGGGGCCTGGAGGTTACTCCTATCGAGGAAGCCATTGATAAGGCCCAGGTGGTGATCTTTGCCGTACCTGATACCCTGATCAAGAAGCTGTCCGCCATCTATGTACCCATGTTAAAGCCCGGCACCGGATTCCTGATCCTGGATCCCGCCGCTGCCGTAGCCAAGGAGCTCTCCCTGCGGGATGACTGTACCTTCGGCGTGGCTCATCCCTGCCACCCCTCCTTCTTCCTGGATCAGGATACCTTGGAGGCCCGCATGGACCGTTTCGGCGGCGACGGCGGCAAGCAGGACATTGTTATGAGCAAAATCTCCGGCCAGGATCAGGTGTTTGCCCTGATGCAGGAGGCTGCACGGGATATGTATGCCGCAGAGCACGCCTATGTTATGACCTCTGAGCAGATCGCTTTCCTGGAGCCCACCCTGGTAGAACTTTTGGGCGCCACCTGCCTGTACGCTATGGCAGAAACCGTGGACGAGGCGGAGCGCCGGGGCATCAACCGGGATGCCGCCGTATCCTTCCTCACCGGCCATGTTTACAACCTTTGCGCCAATTTCCTGGGCTATATCCCCGGAAAGCCCCCTGTATCCGACGCCTGCAAGGTAGCTATCGGCCTTGGTAACCGCCTGGTGCTCCGGGACGACTGGAAGGAAATCTGGAAGGACGAGGTGCTTGACAAAGTAATCGCTACTATGCTGCACCCGGAAGATCCGCAGATCTAATAAGAATCCGGCAAGCCGGATTCTCGCGCCGGAGCGTGGTTGCATCAGCAACCATTTTCCTTGGCGCGGAGTGCGCATCCCCCGAAGGGCTTTTTTCTTTACAGGATGCAGTTTCCTGTAAAATAAAAAAACCCGGATGGCTTTCAAACAACTGGACAGAATAACGGAACAAGTAAACAAGGAGAACAAAAATGAAAATCGTAATCTTAGACGGCTATACGGAAAACCCTGGCGACTTAAGCTGGGCTCCCCTGGAGGAGCTGGGTGAACTTACGGTCTATGACCGGACGCCGGCAGAGGATCCGGCTCTTATTGCAGAGCGCATCGGCGACGCAGAAATCGCCATCACCAACAAGACACCCATCTCCCGGGAGACCATTGACAAATGCCCCAACCTGAAAGCCATTGCCCTGCTGGCCACCGGCTACAACGTGGTAGACTATGTGTACGCAAAGGAAAAAGGCATCCCAGTACAAAACGTACCTACCTATGGAACGCAGATTGTGGGACAGTACGCAGTGGGACTGCTTCTGGAAATCTGCTCCCATTACGGACATCACGATCAGACTGTAAAAGAGGGAAAATGGGAGAACTGCGTGGACTGGTGCTACTGGGACTATCCTATGATCGAGCTGTACGGCAAGACTGCCGGTATCATTGGCCTGGGCCGCATCGGCCAGGCTACAGCTAAGATCCTGAACGCCCTGGATATGAAGGTTCTGGCCTATGACGCCTTCCAGAGCGAGAGCGGAAAGAAGCTGGCCCAGTATGTAGATCTGGACACCCTGCTGGCCCAGTCTGATGTGATCTTCCTGCACTGCCCCCTGTTCCCGGAGACAGAAGGAATCATCAACAAGGACAATATCGCCAAGATGAAGGACGGCGTGATCCTCATCAACAACAGCCGTGGGCCTCTGGTTGTGGAGCAGGATCTGGCAGACGCCCTGAACAGCGGCAAGGTCTACGCAGCCGGACTGGATGTGGTTTCCACAGAGCCCATCAAGGGCGACAATCCTTTGCTGAAAGCAAAGAATTGCTTTATCACCCCCCATATTTCCTGGGCTGCTCAGGCTTCCCGCCAGAGAATTATGGATATAACCGCCGGAAATGTGCGTTCCGTGGTGGAGGGCAATCCGGTAAATGTGGTCAATAAATAAAAAAGGAATCACTTGATAAAATAGAATATCCTAGAAAGACGCCGGAAAAATAGAGCGTGACCGGGAATCTGAGAATGAATGAAATATTGGGGGAGAGGCCTTAAAGGATAGAAAGGCCTCTCCCCAGCCAGGAGATTAGGGCTTTTGATTTCCACAGATTATTCATTCATGGTATGCTTTTTAAGCTGGTTATCAATATCTCTACCCCCATAAATACGCGAATTATGGTTACAATCCCAGCACTTTTATCTGGAATATAAAATACCAGATAATTGTCAACTGGCATTACCCTTAATCCTCTGCTCTGCCACGGCTCCTTTTCATAGAGCCTGAATTTTTCCGGAAATTGTCCCAGACCTATAATACTTTTCTCTAACCGATCAAGCTGTCACGCTGCGTGCTCCGGTGAAAGCAATTCAAAGGCAATGTACTCATAAACACTTCTTAAATCAGCATCCGCCTGTTCTGAGATAGTAACATCATAAATCATATCCCATAATCCTTGCGAATATCAGCAAAAACCTGATTCACTGGTTTTACTTTTCCCATAGCCATATCCGCATACCCTTTCTCCAGCTCTTCATTTAATTCTTCTTCCGTGAGCTCTGCTGCATTTATAGAATCTGATTTTGGAATCTTTACTTCAAACGGAAGTCCTTTGTTCAAAATAATCTGTTTATAAAACATATTAATTGCATTTGATGCCGTAATGCCCAATATTGACAAAATACTTTCTGCCTGCTCTTTCACATCAGGCTCTATTCTTACATATAAGTTGGCTGATTTTGTTGCCATTGCAGCATACTCCTTTCCAGTATTGCTTTTTATGGATTTGTCTCTTTATTTATGATATCAATATGTACGTACAATAACAATGCATTTTTATCAATAAACGCCTCTTCGAAGCATAAAAGGACTGGCAAATTCGAGCATACCCTAAAGTATCTACCTCGATTTGCCAATCCTTCCATATTCCAACTAATTCTTTTCTTAAGCTTCCGTTCCGCCCGCGCCTCTTCACAAGGGCCAAGCTGTACAGCTAGATGCAGGTATACCCCCCATCCACCGGAATGCTAAGTCCCGTCAGATACGCCGAGGCGTCCGAGGCTAGAAACGCGATAATTCCCTTAATATCATCCCCGTTTGCCAGGCGGCCCAGCTGGGTATGCTTGCTGTATTCTTTCTCAAATACCGGATTGGTCCGGTCAGATTTCAGTCCTCCCGGGCAGACCGCGTTAATGCGGACTCCATACTGGCCATAGTAGCTGGCTGCGTGGCGCACCCAGGCGGTGAGTCCGGATTTATCCAAGGCATAGATGTGGCCGAAGGCTCCCTCCGCCATGGCTGGATTGCCGTCGTAGTTATGCTGCTCCACGCCGATAAGGCCCATCATGGAGCCAAAGGTAACGATAGAGCCGCTTCCCTGCCTGATCATCTGCTCTCCCACCAAAGAGGTCATATACAGGGAGGCTGCGCTGTTTACCCGCACTCCCTCCTCCATCTGACGGGCGTCCTCGAACCAGCCGTTTCCGCCGTCCCCCTGAGGGATAATGCGGCTGCTGTTTACAAAGACGTCAATGCGTCCCGCTTTATCCAACACGGTCTGGATCATGGCGCGGATACTGTCCACGTCTCCCAACTCAAAGGACAGGGCCTCCACGTTCACGCCCTTCTCCGCCTTCAGTTCCTCGGCAAATTCCTGCGCCGGTTTTAAAGAGTGGCTTGCCAGAAAAATATCCGCCCCTGCGTCTGCCAGAGCGCAGGTAGCTCCTTTGCCGTACATGGCCCGTCCGCCGGTAATCAGTGCAGTCTTCCCCTTCAGGGAAAACAGGTCAAATGTATTCATGGAAATCCTCCCTTCCCTTATTTCGCCGTGTATCCGCCGTCCACAGCCAGCGTAGTGCCGGTGATAAAGCGGGAGGCGTCAGAGGCAAAGAAAACAGCTGCAGCGGCCACATCCTCCGGGGAAGCCAGACGCTTCAAATGAGAATGACGGATAAACGCCTCCTCAAAAGCTTCCGGCTTGCTTCCGGCCAGGGGCCCGTAGGCAATACAGTTGCAGCGGCACCCGGCCGAGCCCAAGTAACCGGCCGCCTGGCGGGCATAGTTTACAAAGCTTCCTTTTACGTAGCCGTATTCCAGAGAAAAATCTTCGCTTGCATAATCCTGACAAGACACATAGTTCTGAGGATCACAGCCTGCCAGAGCCGCGTAGTCAGAGATCAAAAGCACGGAGCCATGTGCCTGAGACGCCATAATCTCCCCCAGCTTCTGCACGGTCATCATAACCCCCAGCTGGGTAAATTCCAGGATCTTGTAGATCTCTTCATAGGAATGGCTCCAGCCCTTTAGGCGCATACCGGTGCTGTTTTCCACCAGAATATCCAGGGAGGACATGTCCCTCTTCACAGCCTCTGCCAAGGCCACAGAAGCCTCTTCTGTGCCCGGGACGTAGGCATAGCGCCCGGCAGCCGGAACCCCGGCCTCCTCCAGGACCTTGGAAATTTCCTCCAGAGCCGCTTCATCCGGTCCCGCCAGATATACGGCGGCGCCTGCAGAACTTAATCCCAGGGCGATCTCCCTGCCGTACAGATATTCTGGACAGGTAATCAGGGCGTTTTTCCCTTTTAATGAAAATTGTTCCAAAATATTCATAGATTCTCCTCTCAACGCTCGTGGATTTCCGAAAGCATGACCTTGCGGCCGCCCTCCTCCCGGCTGCGGATTCCTGCAATGATAATCTTCATCATCTCTATGGTATCCTCAAAGGGGTAGGGATCTACGCCGGTGCGGATATACTGGACAAAGGTGTCCATCTGCTTTTTAAATTCATAATAGGAATCGCTGTCCGTAATCAGTGCGGAGTGAGCCTCTCCCAAAATCATGATTCCCAGATCCCGCATACCAATGCCCATGGGAATATCCACATAGCATCCGCTCTCATGATGCAGATGAACCATGGTGCTCTCAAAGGTTCCCGTGTTCTGCACAGAGTCAAAGCCCCGGCCCAGCAGGTTAAACATGCCCTCCACCGCGTGAATGCCGTAGGTTTCCCATTTTTTCGGCATGGGACTGCAGATATAGCGAAGCTTGCCAAACTCATAGTGATTTTTGTACAGAGGCTCCATGGCCTTGCTGTAGCGCATGGAGGAGGAGGAAATAAAGTGAGCGCCCTCATCCCGCCATTTTACAAACGTTTTCAGATCCTCCTCATTGTCCACCAGAGGTTTGTCGATGAACATGGGCAGTCCGGCCTCCAGAAACGGACGGCAGCGCTCCACATGCTCCGCGCCGATATCCGTGGCGCAGATCACCGCGTCCACCTGTCCGATCAAATCCTCCGGCTTATCCACCACATGGGGAATATTGGAGGCACGGGCGCAGGCCTCGGCCAGCTCCCTGTCTGCATAGCCGGTAAAACACACATGAGTGATATGAGCGCCGGGAATCCCTAAGGTCTCCGGAGGCTGCTTGCCCAGGTAGACCGGAATGGAGGGATAGAGCTCATGGGTGTGCTCATACATCTCCTCCTTATTATAATTGTTGTACATAGCACTCCAGGAAAATGGATGTGCATTGCCCTCGGTCATGCCGAGGATACCGATTTTCAGTTCCTTGTCACCTAACGGAAAATGATTCGCCATAGATTCCTCTCTCCCATAAATGATTTGCTAAATAATGAAGCTTCACTCTCTGTTCTCAACTATTTCCCTAATCCGTTCAGACAGACCGCAGACGGTCCAAATAGAGTGCTGAACGGACGTTATATTTTGACTTCCAAAGTCGCTATCATAATCTCTCTACCCAATAATATATGATACTATCTATTCTTCCTTCTTTTTCGCCAGCAAAAATACCGTGGTCAGGATACACGCGAATCCTATGAGATCCATAAGCAGGAACCGGGTGTGCAGCCAGATCACAGAGAGAATGGTGGCCGACACAGGCTCCACGCTGGCCAGCATACTGGCCCGGACAGAACCGATATCTGCTACCCCTTGCAGATACAGCGTATAGGCCATAATCGTACCCATCACCACCATCCCTCCCACAGCCAGCCAGCCCTTCAGATCCAGAGCCACCGGAATATTCCAGACACGGACCAAGCAGGCCAAAATGACGCCTCCTATAAGCATGCCAAACCCTGTGACTACCATACTGCCCCAGCGGGGCGTAAGCTTAGCCGGCAACAATGTGTACATGGCCAGGCTTACCGCCGACAACAGGCCCCAGAACAACCCCTTCCGGGACAATACCATGGTAGCCGGATTCCCATGGGTGGCCAGCAGAAAGGTTCCCAGAACTGCCAGGACAATGGAAATGATTTCGATCCCATTGGGCAGCCTGCGCCCTCCGAAGCACACCAGGATCATGACCAGCACAGGCCCCAGGTACTGAAGCACCGCAGCCGTTCCCGCATTGGAGAAAGAAATCGCTGTCAAAAAGGTATACTGGCTGAACATCAGACCAAAGATGGCAAAAAGCACCAGCTGAATCCGGTCGTGAGAATCCTTCCAAATCCCCGTAAACTGCTCCCGCTGCCTGAAAAAATTGATGAAAAGCAGGATGAGCCCTGCTCCCAGCATACGCACCACTGTGATCCAGCTGGCGTCCAAATGATA
This sequence comes from Lachnospiraceae bacterium, assembly GCA_022796795.1. Classification (GTDB taxonomy): domain Bacteria; phylum Bacillota; class Clostridia; order Lachnospirales; family Lachnospiraceae; genus RGIG4284. Next base: position 38,234 of record JAAWJI010000007.1, read on the forward strand.
ATTTGCAAATAAATACTGCCCGCATGCAGCGGAAAAGCCCCAGCAAGAGCCTCCCAGCAAAGTGCAGATTACCCCTCTCGTATTCTGCCGCATTTTCTATAGCGCCTCCGTCTTGTTATTGCTATGGGACTTTTGCCCCTGCCTCTGCCTTCCCAGGTCTTCCCCCACCTGCGCGCAAAGCTCCCCGGCAGCAATGGCTGCACCCAGCATCCCGGCCCGGTTTCCCAGCTGCGCCCGCTCTAGGCGTACATTCAGAAAGCTTGGCATAACATAATCGCCCAGTCTTCTCCGAAGTTCCTCCAGGATATAGGACTGATTCATGATTCCCCCTCCCAACACAATACAGGAGGGATTAAAAATATGAATCAGGCTGGAAAGCCCCAGCAGAATCTCCCCGATCCATGCGTCCACGATCTCCCGCACAGTCGGTTCCTCCAGCCGCGAAAAAATAATCCTGCCGTCCTTACAGGCGGAATCATACTCCATAGCCCTTTTTACCAGAGCCGTAGCAGAAGCATACCGTTCATAGATTCCTGCCGGAAAGCCTCCTTGTTTTCTCTGCGTGTTCCCGTGAGTTACCATAGAGCCAAACTCCCCCGCAGAAAAGCAGCTCCCTCGGTAAATCTGCCGATTTTGCACAATCGCGCCGCCGATGCCTGTCCCATAGGTCAGACAGAGAAAATCCGTCTGCTCCTTTCCCGCACCAAGACAGGCCTCCCCCAGCGCCGCCATATTTACATCATTGTCCACCGCCACCGGAACAGAAAACGCATTCTCCAGGATTTCACGGACTTTTGTCCCTGTATATCCGGGAAGATTTTCATTTGCATACCGAATCTCCCCCAGGTCCGTGTCCACCTGACCTGCGGTGCTGATTCCGATGGCGTCAAACTTCTGATACTCTGCCAAAATGCCCTTGGCGCACGCCATCAAACCGCTTCCACCCTCTGCAGCTGGTGTGGGCGTCTCCTTCTCCCGGCTTAAGACGCCACCGTCATAAACCCCGGATTTTATAAAGGTTCCGCCAATATCCAGCACCGCTATTTTCACCGTATCGCCTCCACATACCGACGGGTAATATCCCGGGGTCTTGTGATAGCAGTCCCCACTACCGCTGCCCAGGCTCCCGTATCCAGCACCTTTTTCAGATCCTCCGGACACCAGATTCCGCCCTCCGCAATCACTGGCTTTTTACTCTGCTCCACCAGCGTGCGGATCATGGTCACATCCGGCAGCTTGGTTCCCTTGGTATAGGGAGTGTAGCCTGCCATGGTGGTTCCCAGCAGGTCAAAGCCCAGCGCATCCGCCTCAAGTCCCTCCTCCACACAGGAGCAATCCGCCATGAAGAGCTGATCCGGAAATCGCTCCCGGATCTCCGGGAAAATCTCCTGAATCATTCTTCCGTCGGGATGGGGCCGTTTGGTGGCGTCCATGGCAATAATCTCCACGCCCGTTTCCACCAGAGCCTCCACCTCCTTCATGGTGGGGCTGATGTACACGTCGCATCCCTCATAGACCTCTTTGATAATTCCAATCACCGGCAGGCTAACGGTTTTCCGGATCTCCGTAATATCCGCCACCGTGTTGGCCCGGATCCCCACAGCCCCTCCCTCATAGGCTGCAAAAGCCATTCGCGACATAATGTAGGAGCTGTGCAGCGGCTCATCCGGCAGCGCCTGGCAGGATACGATCAGTCCTCCCTTGATCCGCTCTAAAATGTCCTGTTTTGTCACCTTTTTCCTCCTCTCCTTCCCTACAGTTTCCACCATTCTCGGCAGCCTGCTTTCCCCTCCTAGCTTCTGCCTTTCCCGGGGATTTTCCTTAAATCTCTCCCAGTTTCTTCATAAAGTCTGTCACCAGCTCCTTCTTTTCCTGGGAAATATCCGTCTGGTAATCCTTCGCAAAATATCCCGGGCAGCCAAGCAGATTCATCGCGTGGCTGAATGCCTGCATAAGGCCGTTGGTCTCCATAAACAAAACTCTCAAGGCCAGAATTTCATCCAGCTTGTCCCCGGCTGTGCTCATATCCCCGGCAGCCAATGCCCGATACATATCCCGGGCTGTCTTGGGCGTACAGGCAAACATGCCGTCCAGGTTACAGTCAATGCCGTACTGATATGCGGCGTCAAACAGTTCCAGATCAGAGTAGAACTGAGAAAAGCCCTCAGGTCTGTCCTCACTTCTCTTCAGAATCCGGTGGGTCATAAAGCTGCCCGACTTGATGCCCCGGATATTGGGATGCTTCCAGAGCCGCTTTACAGTCTGGGCATCCGTGGCAACCTTGGTCACTCCCGGCAGGTCATACAGGTACACCGGGAACTTGGAACGGTCCGCCAAAGCCCAATAGAAGTTGTAGATTTCTTCCTGGGTAACTGCCGCATAATAGGGCACGGTGGAAACCACGCCGTCAATGCCGTCTATATCCGACAGCGCCTGTACCCGGTCCATAACGCGGACAATGGATACGTCCGTCACGCCCACCAGCACCGGAACCTGACCCTTTGCCGCCTTTACGCTGCACTGAGCCACTTTTTTATACTCAGAATCCCGGATATAGGGGCTGTTTCCCATGGAGCCCATAACCAGAAGCCCGGAGGCTTCCGCCCCTATCTGCTGCTCGATCTGTGTGGTCATACTGTCTGCACAAAAAGTCCCGTCCATCTCCAGCGGTGTTCCCAGTGCCGGATAAAATCCTTTTTTCATGTTCTGTTCTCCTCTTTTCTGCTGCCCTTTGGGCCGGTTTGTCCCGGCCTTTTGCAAGCTTTTGCACAGGCGGCTCTTTTATTTTTATTTTACCTGCAGCAAGTCAATGTCATGCTCCAAAGAACCAGCTATGCACGGCCTGCTACAGGGTATTTCACTGCTTCTCGATCTCCTGGAAAGCCTCGTCGGAGAAGTGACAGGCCACCATGTGTTCTCTTCCCCCTATGGTATAGGTCTTCATCTCAGGCTCCTTCTCCGAGCAGATCTTCTGGCACTTGCTGCACCGGGTATGGAACCGACAGCCCGACGGCATATTCATGGGGCTGGGCACATCTCCCTCCAGCAGGATCCTCTTTTTGTGATGATCGATATCCGCCACAGGAATGGCGGACAGCAAAGCCTTGGTATAAGGATGCATAGCGTCCCGATAAAGAGCGTCCGCATCCGCGATCTCCATGATCTTTCCCAGATACATAACCGCAACCCGGTCGCTGATATATTCGATAACGCTCAGGTCATGGGAGATAAAAATATAGGTAAGCTTCCGCTCCTCCTTAAGCTTATTCAGCAGGTTCAGCACCTGCGCCTGGATGGATACGTCCAGAGCGCTGACCGCCTCGTCGCACACGATGAGCCTGGGGTTAATGAGCAAGGCCCGGGCAATGCCGATCCGCTGTCTCTGGCCTCCGGAAAACTCTGTGGGATACCGGTCCATATACTCCCGGCGCATGTTTACCTCCTCCAGCAGGTCGCCAACGATCTTGCGGCGCTCCTCCTTGGATTTCACCCCAAATTTTTTCAGGGGATCCGACATGGACTGAAAAATGGTAAACGAGGGGTTCAGGGAGGACTGAGGATCCTGAAATACAATCTGCATTTCCTTCCTGGCCTTATCCAGCTCCTTGCTGGACATCTTACGCAAGTCCTGAGGTCCGTCGGCAAACTCAAAGATGGCTTCGCCGCCTGTGGGGCGGATCAGCTGCAGGGTGGATTTCCCAAGAGTAGTCTTTCCACAGCCAGACTCTCCTACCAGTCCCAGGGTTTCTCCCTCGTAGACCACCAGATCAATGCCGTCCACGGCTTTGACCACGGCTTTTTTGCCTTTTACAGGGAAATGCACCTGCATATTCTTCAAGGTCAGAATCGGTTTTCTCTCTTCACTCATTCTCCAGCCACCTCCTTCCAGCAATGACAGCGAACCATATGGTTTCCTTCCAGGATCTCTTCTTCCGGCATAGACTCTCTGCACTGATCGCAGGCGAAATCACAGCGGGGCTCAAACTGGCAGCCCTTGGGCCGGTTGTGAGGATTGGGCGTCATTCCCCGAATAGGCTCAATCTGCTGCTCCTTGCCTTTTCCCAGAATGGGGATAGACGCCAGCAACGCCCGGGTGTAGGGATGGACCGGATGCTTCAGCACTTCCCGTGCTGTTCCGCTCTCAATCACATTGCCCATGTACATGACAATTACGTCGTCCGCCATCTCGCTCACCACTCCCATATCGTGAGTAATCAGCAGGATTGCCGTGTTGTGCTCCTTCTTAAGCTTCTCCATGAGCTCAAAGATCTGAGCCTGGATGGTTACATCCAAAGCCGTGGTTGGCTCATCCGCCAGCAGCACCTTGGGATTGCAGCTCATAGCCATGGCAATGACGGCTCTCTGGCGCATACCGCCAGAATACTCGTGGGGATACTGGTCGATCCGCTTCTCCGGCTCCGGAATTCCCATCTGAATCAGCAGGTCTAGAGTGCGTTTCCTGGCTTCCTCCTTGGACACCTCCTCATGCTGCCGGATATTTTCCATAATCTGCCATCCCACTTTATAAACCGGATTGAGGGCTGTCATGGGATCCTGGAAAATCATGGCAATGTCCTTTCCCCGCAGGCTGCGCATTTCCTTTCCGTTCTTCTTAAGCTTACTCAGTACAATATCTCCCTGGGTTTCCGAGTGATAGACAATCTCTCCCTCTTCAATCCGGGACAGCTTGGGCAAAAGCTGCATAATGGATGATGCTGTCACACTCTTGCCGCAGCCGGATTCTCCCACCACGCACAGGGTGCGGCCCCGCTCTATTTCAAAGCTTACTCCGTTGACCGCCTTGTTGCAGCGGTTTTCAGAATAAAAATATGTTTTCAGATTTTTTACAGAAATTACACTTTCTCCACTCATATGCCGCCTCCTTTATCCCTGGATAGAAGAATCTGTCGTGTCACGGACTCCGTCGCCTACAAAGTTGATGCTCATAACGAACAGAGAAATCACAACACCTACGGGAAGCCATATCCACCAGGCATTCTGCAGGGTGTACATATCCTGAGACGCATTCAGAATATTGCCCCAGGTGGCAACCTCCATGGGCACGCCCAGTCCCAGGAAGCTAAGAGACGCTTCCTCCAGAATAAACGCCGCAATATTGATGGTTATGTTTACAATAATAGGGCTGAGTGCGTTGGGAAGCATATGCTTAAAGCAGATCAGCGCATCATTCAGGCCAAAGGCATGTAAGGCCTGCACATACTCTTCCTCACGGATGGACAGCATGGCTGCTCTCGCCTGCCGGTAAATGCCGCTCCAACCGGTAATCACAAAAATGATAATAATATTTCGGGTACTCTGCCCCATAATGGTTACCATTACCAATACCAGAATCAGCTGCGGGAAGGACATGAAAACCTCTGACAAACGCATGGTAATCTTATCCAGCCATCCGCCCCGATATCCGGCAAGGGATCCCACAAGCACGCCGATCAGCGCGCCTCCCAGAGCGCCTCCACACGCAACCAGCATGGAAACTCTGCCGCCGTAAAGCACACGGGCAAATAAATCTCTTCCCACCTTATCTGTCCCAAAGGGATGCTCCAGAGAGGGGGATTTCAACAGATTCGTCAGATCCACGGCCTCTGGTCTAAAAGGTGTGAGCAAGGGTGCAAATAGGCAAGCCAGGAAAATAATCAGAAAGATCACCAGTCCCAGCACAGCCAGCTTGTTGCTCAAAAATTTCGAGAGTGCCCGATTTCCCTTTTTCTTTTTGGCCAATACGCCCTCTTCCTCCAGGCGGCGTATTTTATCCAGTCTATTGTTAAACCGTTTTTCTCCAAATGTCATGCTTCCACCTCCTACTCAAGCCTTACGCGCGGATCGAGCACTCTGGTCAGAATATCCAGAACCAGACTGATCACCAGTACCATGATTACAATAATCAGCGCAATCATCATAACCAGAGGATAATTGCCGGCGGACACCGCCTCCTTAAAGGTAATACCGATTCCCGGCCACTGGAATACATTCTCGATAACCACGGAGCTGCTGATCAGCATAGGCAGACGTAAGGCCAGCAGCACCACTACAGGCGTCATAGATACGCGGAAACCATGAACCAGATTCACTCTCCACTCCGGAAGTCCCTTACTTCTGGCTGCCTTTACAAAATCCTTGTGCATACTGTCCATCATGCTGGCCCGGGAATAGCGCATAACAGAGGCTGTCTGGGTCACTCCCAGCACCAGGGCCGGCAGAACCAGATAGCGGAGATGCTCCCACCAGTGGACCATGTCCGGCGTGGTACGCCCCCCCACCGGGAATATAGGCTTATTCAGAGCGAACAGCAGAATCGCCACCATGCCAAAGAAAAACTGCGGGATAGACATTCCGATTACACCCGCTACAGTCAGTGTATGATCCAGAAGCGTACCTCTCTTTAGGGCTGAGATAATTCCCAGAATACTTCCCAGTATCGCTGATATGATTAATCCGCTAAGCGCCAGCTCCAGAGTCACCGGAAGCCGCTGCATAATAATGTCTCTTACAGGAACTCCACTGGACAGGCTGTAGCCCCAGTTACCCTGCAGGATCTGTCCCAGCCATTTCACATAGCGAACCAGAAACGGATCATTGAGGCCGTAGGCCTCCCGCAGCATATCCAGCTGTTCCGGCGTCATGTTCGCCGCCATGTCCGGAGAGATCATATTAGAAACATAATCGCCGGGAGTCAGCTCCATACCGCCAAAGATCAGAAAGCTCATCAGCAATACCATGGGGATAAACATTAAAATTCGTTTGCCAATGTATTTCGCCATACAAAACCCCTTTCTTCCCCTTAAACCAGCAGGGTGAAGCAATCATATTTAATTCTGACCGCTCCACCCTGCGTGTTTACATTACCATATTGGTATCTTCAAAAGAACTTATTTCAGAGTCCAGTTCTGGATATCCCACTGCATATAGAACTGCGGATTACCCCATTTGCTTACATTACCTGCTACCTTGTCGCTGGTAATGACCCAAACCGGCTGATAGTACAATGCGATGTACGGAATCTCATCTGCATAGTAGTTTTCAATCTCCGCATACTTTTCCATCTGTTTCTCTACATTAGCTGTGGAAAGCATCTCGTTTACCAATCCATCCAGAGTCTCATCCAAGGGTGCGTGGAAGGTTCCTGTCATGCCGTCTGCAAACCGGGAATAGTAATCCAGCGGAGAAATTGCGGACAGTGCGCCATAGGCCAGATCCCATTTACATCCTGCAACACCATTCTCGGGAACTGCGTTGAGCTGTCCGGGAACATCGCCTTCCAGAAGACGGGGCTTCACCTTAATTCCAACCTCTGCCAGCTGCTGCTGTACGATTGCCATCAGGTCTACGGTCTGCTGATCAGTGTAGTAGTAGGCCAGATCCAATTCTCTGTTGCTGTCCCAGCCAGCCTCAGCCAGAAGCTCTTTTGCCTTCTCCGGATTGTATGCATACTCCTCCAGTCCCTCCACCTTCCAGTTGGATCCGGTGGGTGTCAGAGTACCGGTACCAGGCATTGCTGCGCCTTCAAAAATCTGCTCGCAGATGGATTTCTTGTCAATAGCGTAAGCGATAGCCTGACGCACACGCTTGTCAGCCAGAGGATTCTCGTCTCCTGCTGACTTGGGATACTGATTTACCATGAACCACCGAGTATAGTTTACGGGAACCGTATCAATGGTCAGTCCCTCTACATCGCGCAGAGCCTGCACATCGCTGTACATCTTGGTGTATGCATAGTCAACCAGACCAGCCTTTGCATTGGTTACCAGATTTGCGTCAGACTCTGCAGAGGATGCATTCATCTGAATCTTGAAATCTGCCACGCCGTCCCAGTATCCCTCAAAGGGAACAAAGGTGGCGTACTCGCCAATCTTCACTTCATCTACCATGAACGGGCCGGAGCCAATAGGCTTCTGCCAGAAGGGATCCTGCTGGATCTGTGTCATGTCTACATTCTCCAGGCAGTGCTTGGGCAGAATCGGGAACAGGGAAGCTGCCAGCATAACAGAGGGCTGCACACTTGCAAAATGCAGAATGATCGTCTTGTCATCCTTCAGCTCGATGCCGGAGGGATGCTCGGTCTTGCCATCCAGGAAATCCTGAACGCCTTCGATCCCCTCAAAGGTAGCCTTTACCGTGTTGTTTACCATTCCAGCTTCCGGAAGCGTGGTCTGCTCGATACACCATACCACATCATCCAGAGTTACATCCTGGCCGTCATGCCATTTCAGGCCGTCCCGCAGGGTAATGGTCAGCTGCAGGCCGTCCTCGCTGAGCTCATAGCTCTCCGCCATACCTGTCTCTGTGGTGGGATTCATGTCATTGTCAATTCCGATCAGGGTCTCAAACAGCAGCTTTGAGTGTACATACTGTCCCAGATTCCACCAGGGAACCTCGAAAAACTCTACGGGACCTGTATTCGTATACAGGATTTTCTCGCCGCTTGCGGGTTCTGCCTCTGCAGGCGCCTCCGCCTCAGGCTTTTCCTCCGCCTCTGCCGCTGGTGCCTCAGGCGCAGGTGCCGCTGGTTGTTGTGCCTCTTGCTTATTGCCGCATGCAGCCAGACCGACTACCATAATACTTGCCATAAGCAATGAGAGAATTCTCTTTTTCATTCCATTTCCTCCTTTTGTTTTTGATTTTGAGTGATTCTGCAACCTTCTCAACCGAGTGGTTAATCTATGTAAATAAATCACATAAATTTAAATGTTTTTTCTTCAAGCTCAGCTTTTTTTACCCAGAATCCGGTCCATAGCCTCTGCAATGGGAACTTTTCTGCCCACTGCCCGAATCCCGTCCACAGCCCCTTGAGACAGAGCCGGAATACTCAAAAGCTTTGCGTTGTCCCGAACCTGCTCCCAGGTCTCGCAGCCAAGTACCAGAGAGGTAATTCCCGGCAGATCCCGGATATACGCCACCGACATCTCCTGCAGAGTCATGTTCTCTGTTTTTGCAATGTCCCGAAGCTCCTCCACATAGGGTGTGAGGAATTCATATTTCTCCGGCACATGATCCATACACAGAAGTCCCTGGAAAAATACGCTGCGGATAAACACCGCTGTGCCTCTCTTTTCCAGCTCCTCCAAAAGTCCCCGTTCAATCACCCGGGAATCCAAAATACTCATGGGGATCTGAATTCCCTGCATCCAGTCATGCTTCAGAAAGGCTTCCACCTCATCCGCCTCGTATACAGAGGCTCCCAGCATACGAGTCCTTCCCTGTTCCCGCATCTGCTCCAGAGGCTCCCGGAGAATATCTCCGTACTGGCACATTTCCTTGGCATCGTGGAAAAAGTACATATCCACCTTCCCCAGGTGCTCCCAGGTCAGGTCCTGCTGCTGCGCCAGCTCCTTTCGGGGATCTTCTCCCTCCACCTTAAACTTGCTGGTCACAAAAAACGCCTTTTTGCTCTGTTTCAGATACTCCCCAATCACCTGCTCTGAAGTGCCGTAGGCTACCGCTGTATCCAGGGAGTTTACGCCCCATTCCGCCGCAGTGTCCAGAATCTGAAACGCTTCTTCTGTGGAAGGCTGCCCGTGGGTATTTGCCATGCCGTACTGCATGCCCAGCTGTACGGTACCCAATGTAAACTTTGACAGCTTCTCTGTCGCCTTGATCTCTGAATATAACATTGTTCTGCTATGCCCTCCATGTGCCGGATTCCTGTCCCGGTCTCAGCCCAAAAGCCCCATGGCTTTTACGTCGGAAATCGTCTTTGTAAAGCACTCTGTAAGCCAGCACACATCCGCTCCCAGATTCACAAAGCGGAATCCCATATCATAGAGCTCTTTCACATTTCCTGTACCGCCCACAGTTCCTGCAAATTTATGGTGAGCCCTGGCAGCCTCCGCCACCTTTTTCCGGGCCTCCAAAGTCTTTTCATTCCAGATATTCACCGGATTCCCAATGGACTGAGAGAAGTCTGCCGGTCCGAAGAACAGCATGTCAATGCCCGGCAGCGCCGCGATCTCGTCCAGATCATCCATGGCCTCCACATCCTCAATCTGAATAATGGTCAGCTTCTCCTCATTGGAGTAGCGCAGATAATCCGCCGTATCCAGCAGGCAATATTTTCCGTCTGCGTTTCCCCCGTCAATGGGTCTGCGGCCAATGGGATGGAATTTAGTGTAGTAGACCACCTGCTTTGCATCCTCATAGCTCATCACATGGGGAACCATGACTCCGGAGGCATCCAGCTCCAGAGGCCGGACCAGATTGGAATAAGCGCCTCTGGGAGTGCGGACAATAATCTCCGCTCCGTAGGCCTTGGCCCCCAGGATAGCCCGGTTCACCTGGCCGTAATCCGCCGGCACATGCTCCATATCCACCCAGATACAGTCAAAGCCGCACATAGCTGCCAGCTCTGCCGGTATATTGTCCGTGATATTAAGCTTCACGCAAGTTACCAGCTCATCCCTCTTAAGCTTCTCCACCACTTTATTTTTTTTGTATTCCATAGTGTATGTTCCTTTCCAGGCCTTTTCTCAGGTTTTCCCTTTCATGCCTGATATGCTGTCTGATTTTTCGCTCTTTTTTGAGTTTTCCAGTGTTTTATGCCTTATTATACGCGATCCTGAATAATCTGTCAATTTATTTTATCGTTATTTTGTATACTTTTTTCTTCTTTTTTTCTCTTTCTCCGTCATTTTTACTAATTGACAACCATCTTTCCTCTGCGTAAGATGAAACGAGGTAAAATTTTATACTCAGGAGGATTGATCTGATGGCTGCTGTAGAAATTGTAGATGTGGAGCATATTTTCATGCTGGAATTCCAGACTGCCGGCGTGAGCGGAAAATTTATTACTTTTTCCGCAGAGTACCAGGCTCCGGGGGAGTCCTCCTATTTTCACCATCTACACCATCACTATGAGCTGCACTATGTCCAGAGAGGTACGTGCACCCTCACCTCCGGAGGAGAAGAGCTGCATGTGGAGGCCGGACAGTTCTGTATCTTTGCCCCCAACCGTTACCACTCCATTCGGGAGACCTCCGCCGACCTTCAGAAAATGTGCATCGGCTTCGAATTGCCCTCCTTTTCTGCGGATATGGATAAAAGAGCAGCCGCCATACTGCTTCCCTTTTCTTCCTTCTCCTACTATGTAGGCTCTGCAGATAATATCAGCAATACCCTGCAGAAAATCTCGGATACGGTCACGGGGCCCCAATCAGATTTTTTCATCCAGGAGGAACTGCGTTCTCTTCTGTCCCTTCTGGTCCTGGAGCTTGCCTGGTTCATCGGGCCAACCTCAGAAGATATGCCGGATAATAAAATCACCCTGGATTTAAAAAGAAATTTTATCATCGACACCTTTTTTAACCAAAACTTCCATCTGCATGACGGCGACCAGATCTTGGCAGACCAGCTATATCTGAGCAGCCGTCAGCTAAACCGTATTTTAAAATCCCTGTACGGAAAGAGTTATCAGGAAAAAATCTTAGAGATTCGTTTAGAGGTTTCCCTGGATCTGTTAAGGCATTCCTCGAAATCCATAACCGAAATATCAGAATTAACCGGATATAACAGCCCTGCCAGCTTTTGCTATTTCATCAAAAAGTCCACTGGCATGACACCTGGTGAAATTCGAAAATCCGCTATCCCAAAACCTGTATAAGTCTCTCTGTAATCCTGCGTACCCCAAGTATTTGTCTTCTGCTGTGTCCTAATTATAGCAAAAGCTCCCCCTTGCAGCAATAGCGCAAACGGCCACTTTTCCCCTTATAATGTCCGAATTTCGATATTTTATTTTCCTCTGGGATGATCGCCGCGCCCGGAATCACCCCGCTGCGCGGCGATTGCTTTATCCCCTTTTAACCGCTCTTTTCTTTGTGCTATTTAACGAAATCTCGTCTTGCTCTCCTCAATTAATTCAGCAGCCTTTCTAATTTTTGGAAGATCATCCTGGGTAAAAGGCGGCAATGGGAGACGCGCCTGACCAATATCTATACCCTGAAGGCGCAAAATCTCCTTCTCCACAGAGTACAGATTTCCCTGGCAGGATGTCATGATCTCAATAATTTCATTAATGGCGTACTGGATTTCTCTCGCCCTCTCATTGTCCCCCTGGATTACCGCCTGGTCCGCCAGGATAAACAGCTCTGGCATAACCCCGTAGGTGCCGCCGATTCCCGCGTCGGCGCCAATCATCCGACCGGAGATAAACTGCTCGTCAGGACCGTTAAACACCACGAAGCCTTCGCCCCCTGCGGCCTTGAATTTCTGAATATCATAGGTGGGCATGGAGGAGTTCTTCACTCCTACCACCTGATCGAGAGCCGCCATGTTCCGAAACAGGCTCATGGACAATGCATAATGCGTTGTACCCGGTATGTTATAGATGATAAAGGGCAGCTTCGTAGCCTCCACCATAGCCTTCCAGTACTGCTCAATGGCATATTCCGGCAGCGTAAAATAGAAGGGCGGCACTGCAGCCAGGGCATCCGCCCCGCAGCTCTCCGCATGCTTTGCCAGCTCCACGCTTTCCCGGGTGGACATGGCTGCCACATGGGCAATAACAGGGATCTTTCCCTTTGCCACAGCCATCACATGCTCCAGCACCAGCATCCGCTCCTCCTTGGTCATATAAATACACTCTCCGGAGCTTCCGCACACATACAGACCGTTGACGCCTTTGTCTATGAGGAAACGGGTAAAGGCCTCCACCCTCTGAGGGCTGATGTCTCCCTTTTCGTCATAGCAGGCGTAAAACGCCGGGAAAATCCCCTTAAACTTTTCGGTAACACTGTACTTTGCACCCATATACATCCCTCTCTTTCCTGTTCGCCTGTTCTTGGTACCCTAAGCGGGTCTTTCTGCTCTCTGGTTTAATATTGGAAATAATAATCCGGTTCCACAGTCTCCGCAATGCTGTGGGTCATTACAATGTGGGTGGGCTTATCCCGCAGCTGCAAAATGGACGCCGGCACATCCTGGGACGGCTTTCCGAAAATGCACAGGCGGGAGGTGAGTCTCTGCCATGCCACCCGGGTTCCCGCTGTGGTGATATCGTGGCAGTCCAGCACATCCTTTGCCCTCATAGCATCCCTGGGTCCCATCATTGCGCCCATAGGAGGCACCTTGGAGATATCCCCGGAGCATCCAAAGGAGCCGTGAAGAGAATTCTGGGCAATGGTCAGGGGATGCAGATGGGCCACCTTTGCCACCTGCTCCAAATACTCCTCCATGGTAGGTTTAAACCAATCCTCCACCGGATCAATAAAAGCCAAATGCCCCGGCCAGCCTGGGCCGCTGTATACAATATCTGCTTCTCCGTCCTGCTCCAGCATCTTGGAAAAGTCCGGCGTGTTCTTATTGCTGTGGTAGATGAAATTCTCTTCCTTAAATCCCAAATCTGCGATTCCCGAAAGCATAAACCGACAGAACGCGTTGCCAAAGCCTGCCCGGTAGCTTAAGGGCGCCACATTTCCGTCCTCGTCCGCCCACTCATCCATCATGTAAAACTTCACATTGCGGCAGTTTACATTCAGAGTCTTCAGAATATAGGCAGCCTTCTTGTAAAGAGGACAGGGGTTGGGCATAATCATAACCACCTTTTTATCCTCCCGGTCAGAGTCCACGATTCGCTTTACAATATCCATGAGCATCAGCATCTCATCGTCTTCATCAGACATTACATCCAGCTGAATATGGGGATTGCCCGGATGCTTTCCGTTCATAGCCAGAATGTCTTCCTTGGTGATGGCGCGGCAGCGGTCAATCTCCGCCGTATTCTTAAAGGGATAAAAATCCGCCGCCTGAAATGTAAAGGTATCGGGATCTGTGTAGTTTAAATTCAAACCCATTTTTTAATTCCTCCTGCTATCTTGTCTGTTTTCACGTTTTCGTCGCCTTTTTACCGGTTTTCTTTCGTTTCCGCCTCTCTCCTACGCCTTCCTCCTCTTGCTATATTCCTATGAGCCCCTTAGATCTTTCGTTTTAGAAATCACGTTTTCCTACATGAAATAATTTAGAAGTTTTTTACATATTCCATACATTTTTACCGTTTCCGCAAAATACGTACGAAAGATTCACTTACATATTAGACATATTTTTCACTTTTGTCAATCTCTTTTTGGATATTTTATACGCCAGCACCTGTTCCCCCCACTTTTCCTCTTACCCAAATTCACAATCTTTATCCTTGTTTTTCTTTGTTTTCCCTAAAATTTATTTCGTTTTGAAAACTTTTTCTTTCTTAACAGTATATTTTTTCAAAAAAACGGAAGTCATTTGAAAGATCACTTCCTTTTTTCTGATATATAATTCTTTCGTTTTTTATTCAGGCAGGAGGGAAGATCCGCCCCTTTGGTCATAAAAAATCCCTTTCACAAACCAGAGAAATCTCCAGTTGGAAAAGGATTTTCTTAATCTTATTACGGTTCTTCAAACTCCCGATAATCCAGATACCGGAAATCCGCATAAACGCCGTCTCCCTGAGTATCACAGCAATTTACTCCCAGCATAGAGCCGGTGAAGCCATTCCCCTGAATATGCTCGTCTGAAATATTTTTCATATCCAGTATCGGCCCAACAGGTATGTAGCTTTCTCCATCCAGCGAATAAAAATATTGCAGCTCCTCATGACGTATCCTGGCGCGCAAATACACCTCTTTCGTATCCTCTGGCACATGAACCGAGGCAGAATCCGTCAGCTCCCTATTTACCACGGCGCTGACGGCCAAAAACATTCCCTCCACATCCCGGCTCATTTTCAGATAATAGTGATTATCATAATTATAGTACACCAACATTCCGGCAATGTGATTCAAATGGCGGGGAGCAAAGCTCATGGCTGTCTCAAAGTCACAGTCCAGACATTGCTGCCTGCGGGCCAAAAGTCCCTGGAAATATTTGCTCATAACAGAGGCCCCGCCCTGGATACGCAAAACACCTTCCTCTACGGAAATCCCGTTGGTGGCAAAGGAACGGCGCAGGGTCATATAGTCCAGGGGGATTTTCCCCTCTGCAAACTCCACCCGTGCCGACTGGTCCCGATTCTGTTTTGCTTCCGCAGGCGCCTGGAAGGCAATCTCCGGCTTTCCGGTATCATTGTCCGCCAGCTTAAACCATCCATCCTCCGTCCAGATCACGTTCTGGATCCCGGTCTCCCTGCCCAAAATACTGTTTCTTTTAATCGGACGGGAACACAGATGAGCCATATACCAATTTCCGTCCGCCCCCTCTATGACCTGGGAGTGGCCTGCCCTCTCCAGCAGACAATCCTTTTGTCCATCAGAGGTCAGTACCGGATTGTGAGGATTTTCCTCATAAGGTCCCCACAGGCTTTTAGACCGCAGCACTGTGGTGCAATGTTGATAACGGGTTCCGCCCTCTGCTAACACCAGATAGTAATAATCCCCATGTTTCAAAATATTGGGACCCTCCGTGTCGCTTCTCCCTGTTCCCGGAGATACCCGAACAGGTTCTCCCACCAAACATTTCTTCTGGGGATCATACTCCTGTACATCCACGCCGCAGAACCGCACTTCGTCCACGCGATGATCAATGACCATATTGACCAGATACTTTTTATCACCATCGTGAAACAGAGACGGATCAAAGCCGGAACGGCTTAATGGCACCGGCGCCGACCAGGGGCCCTGCACATTCTCCGCTGTTACCAGGAAATTATAGGTATCCTTATAACGCTGCCGATCTGTGTATACAATGGTATAGACCAGATAGAACAACCCGTCGCAGTAAGTCAGATTGGGCGCCCAGATGCCGCAGGACATATCCAGTCCTGTCAGATCCACCTGGTTCTCATCTGTCAGGGCATAGCTTACAATCTCCCAGTTTACCAGATCCCGGGAATGATGAATACAAACGCCGGGAAACCACTCAAAGGTAGAGGTGGCAATATAATAATCCTCTCCCACCCGCAACAGGGAAGGGTCTGGATTGAACCCCTTTAAAACAGGATTTTTTACCTTCATAGAATTACCTCCCTATCAAATAATTTTACAGGTTCCGTTTGCACCTATCCTATATTATCCTTTCAAACCTGTCGTGGCAATTCCTTCCACGAAATACTTCTGACAGAAGAAGAACAGCACTACTACCGGCAGCACCGCCACACAGGACATGGCCATGACATTTTTCCAGACTACCACAGACTCCGCGTCTAAGGACAAGCGCAGCGCCAAAGACACCGTATATTTCGATACGCTATTGATATAAATCAAGGAGTTAAAATAGTCATTATAGGTCCACAAAAACTGCAGGAGCCCCGCGGAGAACAGCGCTGGCTTTAAAAGCGGCAGCAAAATGTGGGTAAACGTCTTGAATGTGCCGCAGCCGTCAATATACGCCGATTCATCCAAATCCCGGGGAAGACCGCGTAGGAACTGGATCAGCATATAGGTAAAGAAGGGATAGCAGGCAAAGATCGCCATGAGATAAAAGGGCCAATAGCTGTCCAGTACCTTTAAGGTACGGAAAATAGAATATCTCGGGATAATCAAAATCGCGTTGGGCAGCATCAGGGTAGAAAGCAGCAGCATAAACATCAGCTTTTTCCCCTTAAAATCAAAGCGCGCAAACCCATAGGCTGTCAAAGCGCTGGATACCACCGTTAAAATGGTGGTGGGCATTACCAGCAAAAAAGAATTCAGGAAAAACCGGGTATAGGTGTTGCCTCCAAAGCCTTTCCAGCCATTCACGTATGCCTCCCAGCTAAAGGACTCTGGTAAAAGTCCAATAGAACCGTAAATCTCCTGATTGGATTTAAAGCTTGCAAAAAACATCCAGATCAGCGGATAGATCATAACAAGCCCTATGATAATCAGCACTGCGTACATCAATATTTCGTTTACTCTGTTTTTTTGCTTTTTACTCATTTCCTTCCCCTTCCTTTATGATTCATCCCCATAAAATACCCAGAACTTAGAGGATGCAAACAACACCAGCGTAAAGCCTACTACCAGCAAAAAGATGATCCAGGAGGTAGCGCTGGCATAACCCATTTTATTATACAAAAATCCGTCATTGTATAGCTTAAGCCCCAGCATATAAGTGGATTTCACAGGACCGCCGTCTGTGATAACAAAGGCAGAGGTGAAATTTTGCAGCGCGTTTACGGTCTGCATAATAATACAGAAGAAAATAATGGGCGAAATCTGGGGGATGGTCACACTGAAAAAGCTTCGCACCCGCCCGGCTCCGTCAATCCTTGCCGCCTCATAGAGAGAGGCCGGAACCTGTTTCAGCGCTGCCAGGAACATAACCATAGAGGATCCAAACTGCCATACCTCCAAAGAGCTTAAGGTGGGAAGAGCCGTCTTGGTATTTCCAAAGAAGGAAATGGTCTCAATGCCCGCCAGATTCAAAATTGCATTGACCAGGCCATTATCCATAAACATAACCTTCCAGAGAATGGCTACGGCAATGCTTCCGCCAAATAAGGAGGGCAGATAATACAGCGTCCGCATAACGCCGATTCCTTTTCTGCTTTTGTTCAGCAGCATAGCAATAAACAGAGACATAATAATTTTACAAGGAACTGTATACAGGGTATACTTGATCGTAGCTCCCAAAGATTTGACAAACTCTTTATCTTTGGTAAACAGCCTGATGTAATTATCGACTCCGATGAAAACCGGATCGGAAAGACCCGTATAATTACATAAAGAATAATAAATGGAAACTACAAAGGGATATAATTGGAGCACCAGCATACCAATGATCCAAGGCGCCAGGTACAGGTAAGCCTGGCGATTTCGTCTCGTATTGATGGATGTTTTCATAACCATTTACGTTCCTTTCTTAAAAAATGGGATAACCCCACCATTGGAGTTATCCCATTTTGGCTTTTTTCATGGCTTTTACTTATTCATTTCAATATAATCAGTCAACAGAGCTACTACCTCGGCTGCTGCTTCTGCAGGCTCCATCTCGCCATAGGAAACATTGTCATAAGCATCATTCAGGATCGCCGTCACCTCAGAGCTTGTGGTTTTTCCGCCGTCAGAAACGCCATTGTACTGCATACTGGTCTCTACGCTCTGTTTGGTCAGGGCGTTCAGCGTACCGCTCTCCTCGCAGATAGCCTGGGCCTTTGCCGTAGGCGGCACGGAACGCACAGTTCCCAGAATCTTGGCCGCCTCATCGCTGTTGTAGAAATAATCCAGGAACATAGCCGCCTCTTCCGGATGCTTTGTCTTCGCATACATTCCAATATACTGGGGACAATCGTTGAACCAGCCGTCACTGACTGCGTCCGCCATAATAGGCATATTTCCGGCAATATACTCTACCGTGTCATTGGCTGCGGAAAGTACGTCTACCGCAGATGTATATCCCAGAGAGCACACATATTTCCCTGCGATCCAGTTGGGATCCTCCTGATCCTGATCCCCAAAGGGCGCCTTATAGGAAGCTGGCGCGCACACCTTATTGTCATACAGGGACTTAATGAAAGTAAAGCACTCTGTAAACTGCTCCTCGGTCATATTCAGATTCAGATCATCGTCAATAATCGGTTTTGCATTCATCTGACGACACCAGGTCCGAATGATAAATGCTGTGGCATAAGATGTATTTGCAGAAATCAGATAGCACTCCGGATCATACTCCTGCACCTGTTTTCCCCAGTCAAGGAGTTGATTCCAGTCATACTGCTGGGTAAAATCAATACCAATTTCATCAGCCAATGTCTTATTTACAATAATAGCGCTGCCAGCCTGACCTGTGGGAATCGCATACTGGCTGCCGGAACCAAACTGTCCATTCTGGATCAGGAAATTCTCGTCAAAGTTGGACCAGTCAATACTGGTTTCAGACAAGTTATATAACACTCCATTTTTATAGTATTCCGGCCCAAGTCCTGTCTCGATCTGAAAAATATCCGGCGCTGTTTCGGACGCAAATTCCGTGGTTTTCTTCTCGGAATATCCGTCGTAGGAGCTATACTCCGCCTCAATATGTATATTGGGATGCTCCTTTTCAAAGGCCTCGATGACCGCCAGGGTAGCTTCATGACGGGCATCGCCGCCCCACCAGGCAAAACGCAGAGTCACATCTTCGCCGGAATCGCTGGTCTTCTCTCCTGCAGACGCCGTCTGGGACTCTCCACTATTGCCAGTGCTTCCGCTTCCTCCATTGCCGCCGCAGCCAGTCAGCACAGAAACTACCATAGCACCGCACAAAGCCAATGATAGTACTTGTTTCATTTTCATCACTTTTTACCTCCCTGTTTTTATAAAAAAAGTGTAACATCTCCAGAAATAAATGAAAAGAACCAGCCGTTAAGATAAATCCTCATCTTTTACGCTGATCCTTTTTTAGGTTTCATTTTTTACGATTTTACACCTGTTCTGTCTCTGCAGACGGCAGAACCCGGGGAATCCGAAAACAGATTATGGTACCCTGGCCCTTTCTGCTCTGAATAGCCAAACGGCTTTGTTCCCCATAATGAAGAATCAAACGCCGATTCAGATTCGTCAATCCAATATTCCTGGATTTTTTGTTGTTGATTTTGGCATACAGCTCCTCCACCTCTTTTTTGTCCATGCCCCTGCCATTATCAATCACAGCTATGGAGATCCAATCTCCCCGGTCAAACGCCTTGATCTTAATTATGATATGCTCATTCTCCGCCCGCACTCCATGGGCAAAACTGTTCTCCACCATAGGCTGAAATAAAAGCCGGAACACCATACAGGGCAGCACTGTATCGTCAATCTCAAAATAAGTAATCCCTTTGTTATGAAACCGAAATTCCTGAATTTCCAAATAAGCTTTTAAGTAGTCTATTTCCTCTTTCAGACTTACCGTTTCCATGGGGTAAGAAAGGGCGTACTTTACTACCCGGGACAGCTGCTGTATCATATAATGGGGCGTAGAATCAATCCCACTATTCCGGATAATTTCAAAATCCATAGTCTGTAAGGTATTGAAAATAAAATGGGGATTGATTTGCAGCTGCAATGCCATCATTTCCGTAATTTCATTGAGGTGCTGCTTTTCCATCAATTCCACCCGCATCTGGCTGTTTTTCAAATATAAATAAATAATATTGTTCAGGATCATCCCATATTCATCTTGCTCCTTCACCTGTACCTGGCGGATTTCCTCTCCACGCTCTGCCGCAGAAAACACATTGACGCACTCCTCAATGTAATAGAAGGAGCGCTTTGTATAGAGAAAGGCCAGCCACAGAACCAGCATGATATTAAGTACAAGCACCAGCCCTGCGATCCAGGCATAAAAGCGCAAGCTTGATATTAAATCGCTGACAGGAATGGCTGATACCTGATACATATCAAAGAAATCCGAATGCTGCATATAAAGAAAATACTGCTGGTCGCCCAGCTTCTTCCAGGTCTGATTGATTCTTTCAAAATTGCCGCTTTCCAGATATAGGTCGATCTCAGGATAAAAGATATCCTTTAGCTCTGACTCTCCCATTTCCATAAAAGAAGAATCCGTAGCATAGAGCAATTCTCCCTGGCGATTCAGCAGCATAACCTGCTGTTTCTGAGAACGCAGCAAATTGCGGAGCATTTTTCCATATTTTTCCTTGTCCACATTAATTACGATCACGCCATCCAGATATGTGGCCCGATAATAAATGGTTAGCACTTCCACCGGCTCATCATACTTGTAGCGCTGCAGCCACCGGCGGCTGGTTAGCACCTTTTCTCCCTGATCCATGGACTGATATTCCTCTATCCATTCCATGTCATAATAGGTATGTATGGAGCTCAACTGTCCCGTGGAGGTCAGAAACTGATCCATACCATCCAAACACAGATAAATGGAATGAATGTACAAATAAGAAGATTTATAGCTGGCAAAAAAATTCTTTAACACACTGAAAAAAAGCAAATCCTTCTGATCCATATCTGTATCTGCCAACAGCCGTTTCAAGGAAAGTGAATAAGATGGATTGCTCATAAGCACATCCACCTGATAACCGGTGCTGAACAGAGACGCCTCCAGACTTTCCTCGATAATATCCAGTGTCACCGGCCCCCGCTCCTCCATAGCCTTCTGCTGGGATACCAGCAAAAAAGCGCCGATTACTGCAAACAAAAGCAGGTTGGGGATAATCATAATCATAAAAAAAGAGCGCACCCGTCTCAGAAAAAATTTCTTAAGCATCCTGGCCTATTCCTTTCCCCGAATCCCATTCCGATACTCCCGGGGACTTACATGATGGTATGATTTAAAGGCCCGGGCAAAATTT
Source organism: Lachnospiraceae bacterium (assembly GCA_022796795.1). Classification (GTDB taxonomy): domain Bacteria; phylum Bacillota; class Clostridia; order Lachnospirales; family Lachnospiraceae; genus RGIG4284. The sequence goes on from JAAWJI010000007.1 coordinate 59,418, forward strand.
TTAGGGTTATCATACCCTACATAATAGGCAATCTCATAACTTTTGTACTCCGGATTTCGCAATAGCTCGCCCGCTTTTTCCATACGGATCTTGTTCAAGCTTTCCCAAAAGCCAATGCCGGACTTCTCTTTATATATTTTAGACAGATAGTTCGGACTTAACCCAACCGTTTCCGCTGCTCCGGTTAAATTTCCCCTCCGATAATTTTCCTGCAGATATTCATCCACACGGCTTATGATCTCCTCATAGTAGGATAACGGCTTTTCCTCCTCCACTGCCATCCTGCTATCCAGCGTCTCCTTGATATTCTCAAAACAAACCAGCAGATCCTCATAATTAATGGGTTTTAAAAGGTAATCCATAATCTCCAGTTTAATGGCAGAACGCATATACTCATAATCATGATAGCTGCTGAACAGCACAACGATCAGGTCCGGATATTTCTTTAACTGCTCTGTCAGCTCCAGTCCATCCATATCCGGCATAGAAATATCCGTCATCACCACATCCGCCCGCTCCTGTTCCAGATATTTCAGCGCCGCACGGGCGCTTGTAAAACGTGCTGCTACCTGGAAACCAATATTATGCCAAGGAAATATCTCCGCAATCCCATCCAGGATCTTTACTTCATCATCCACGATTACCAGACGGTACATCTTTCCTACCCCCCTTCCTAACAGCCAATCCATACGCTTCCCCCAACATACTCCGTTTTGCCGGATATTGTCCTTAGTATAACGAAATTTCCTGGAAAATACAATAAGATGCTATGGGACGGGAATACCCCTGCTACTCCAACGAAAGCTGCCGCAAGTCTATCCGTGTACATCTGAGCTTCCGCAACCTTTAACCCTCCCCTATTAATCGCAAGTAGCTCCTCCATCAACCGGAAGGGCCACGCCATTAATATATCCAGCCTCCTCTGATGCCAGATACAAAATTGCATTGGCCACATCCTCTACCTTGCACAGACGGCCCAAGGGAACCTCGCCTACACGCTCAGCCGCAAACTGCGGATCCTTTAAGCGCTCAGTGGTCAGAGGCGTTTCCACTGTGGCAGGACAGATTTCGTTGCAGCGGATATTGTCCTTTCCATAACGGGAGGCAATGGCCTTGGTCAGCAGCGTAACTGCTCCCTTTGAGGCGGTATAGGCCTCGGTGGTGTACCTATGTCCCACAAGGCCGCACTGGGAGGACGTATTAATAATGGCTCCGCCGCCCTGCCTGCGCATATGGGGAATCACATATTTCATTCCCAGAAACACGCCTCCGATATTTACCTCCATCATCTTCATCCACTCTTCCATACTCATCTCTTCCACGGCCTTGCGGATATTGATTCCGGCATTATTCACCAGCACATCAATTCTGCCTTCCTTTTCCAGAACATCTGCCACAACGGCAGCCCAGTCTGTCTCCTTGGTTCCATCCATTGCCTCATAGTAGGCTTTTCCGCCTTCCGCCTCAATTTCTAAAATCAACTTTTTGGCAGCTTCCTCTGCTACCGGCAAATCCAAAATAAAAATGACAGCGCCATTTTTAGCCAGCAGCCTTGCCATGGCAGAGCCCAATCCGCCGGCTCCTCCGGTTATGAGAATCGTCTTATCTTTTACATTCATACCTGTTGCCCTCCGTCTTGTTTCCCTTTTTCTTAAAAAGCAAGCCGCTTTGAAATATCCCAGAGCGGCTTCCTTCATTATTTTCTATCATTCACTTGTTCTTCCTGCTATGCCTGTGGTTCCAGCTTATGCGCGGATCTTTGTGTCGGCAATCTTTTCATAGTATTTCGCGATTGCGCTGTGGTCGCTCTGACCCTCGCCCATGTTATGCAGCATCTGCAGCATTTCCTGTACAGAAGCTGTCAGAGGCAGGGGAGCTCCTACTCCGTGTCCTGTCTCCAGAGCATTGTTCAGGTCCTTAATATGCAAGTCAATCTTAAATCCAGGATTAAAATTACCGGCAGTAATCATGGGAACCTTTGCATTCATAACCGTGGAGCCTGCCAGACCACCCTTGATCGCGTCAAATACACGGACAGGATCCACTCCAGCCTTGGTGCTCAGCATAAATGCCTCGCATACGGCCGCAATATTCACGGCTACGATTACCTGGTTGGCCAGCTTCGTGGTGTTGCCTGCGCCAATATCGCCGCAGTATACCACAGATGCTCCCATAACGCCCAGGATCTCTTTTACCTGATTAAATACAGCCTCATCGCCGCCAACCATAATAGACAAAGTCCCATCAATAGCCTTGGGCTCTCCACCAGATACAGGAGCGTCAATCATCTTTACACCCTTCTCTGCACAAGCCTTGCAAACCTCCTGAGAAGCCAGAGGAGCGATGGAGCTCATATCCACCAGAATGGTCCCCTCTCCAGCGCCTTCCAGAACACCGTTTGCACCGCAAACCACAGTTTTTACATGGGGGCTGTTGGGCAGCATGGTGATAATCAGCTTACATTCTTCAGCAATGGCCTTAGAGGAAGCGCCAGCTTTTGCACCATCTGCAACTACGGCGTCTACATTTTCCTGAATTACATCATACGCCACAACCTCATGGCCCGCCTTCAGCAGATTGCGTACCATAGGCTTTCCCATGATTCCCAGTCCAATAAATCCAATTTTCATTTGTTTTTTCCTCCTTAATATTATTGGCAGTGTCAAGAGCTGCCTTATTTTTTGTTGTTAAAGCCTTGATTTTTGAGAGCTTGCAAACAGTGGGCCTTTGATACAGGCGCTGTCAGCAATTCCCCGCTATTTTTTCGACGGCCTTTACAATATTTTCCACGGTTAATCCCTGATACTCCAAAAGCTCTTTGTAATTGTGTCCGCTACAGCCAAATGTATCCTTAGCGCCCACGAACTCTATAGGCTTGCAGGACTTGCAGATGGCTTCCGCGATGGCAGATCCCAGTCCACCCATCACATTGTGTTCCTCAACAGTTACCACACCCTTGCAACCCTCTACCAGCTTATTTACCGCCTCTGTATTCATAGGCTTAATGGTTGCCTGATTTACAACCTTAACGCTAACCTTGCCCTCCAGAGCCTTTGCAGCCTCCAAAGCCATGCCTACCATAATGCCGCAGGCAAATACAACCACATCTGTTCCCTCTTTCATAACAGACGGCTGGCCAATCACAAATTTTCTGCCTTCCTCGGTTACGTTCTCATAGTCATTGCGGTTTAAGCGCATGTAAACAGGTCCCGCATAGTCGATAATCGCCTTCGTAGCCTCTACGGTCTCATTGGCATCAGCCGGACAGATTACGGTCATATTGGGAACTGCACGGAAAACAGCCATATCTTCTACGCACTGGTGGGTGGCGCCGTCGCCGAAATCGGAAAATCCCGAGGAGGATCCTATCACTTTTACGTTCAGCTTGCCAATGGCAATCGTCTGACGGATCTGGTCAAAGGCGCGTCCGCCTGCGAACACAGCAAAGGAGTTTGTGAGGGGAATCAGTCCGGTCTGTGCCAGACCAGCTGCCATAGAAGTCATGTTAGCCTCTGCAATGCCGCACTCAAAATGACGTTCCGGATACTCTGCCTCAAAAAGCTTTCCCATAGTGGAACCGCCCAGGTCAGCATCCAATACTACGATTTTCTTATTCTCTTTTCCTAGCTCAACCAGGGTTGTGCCATATGCGGTTCTCTGATTTGTAAAACGACTCATTGTCTCTTTCCCTCCTGCTCTTATTTGGATAGTTCTTCTAATGCCTGCTTGTAGGTTTCCTCTGTCAATGTTCCATTGTGGTATCCTACCACATTCTCCGCAAAGCTTACGCCCTTACCCTTGACGGTATTGGCCACAATCACTGTGGGCACGCCCTTTACGGTATCCGCCTCGTCCAGAGCAGTCAGAATTTCTTCCATATTGTGTCCGTCAATCTCAATCACATTCCATCCAAATCCCTTCCACTTGGGAATCAGCGGCAGTGTGTTGAATCGGTCCTCAATACGTCCGTTGGCCTGCAGCTTGTTATGGTCTACGATAGCCACCAGATGATCCGCCTTGAAGTTCACAGCAGCCATGGCCGCCTCCCAGATCTGCCCTTCAGCGATCTCTCCATCGCCGCAAAGCACATAGGTCTTTGCATGGATGCCCTGAAGCTTCTGTCCCAATGCCATGCCAAGGCCAATGGAAAGTCCCTGTCCCAGAGAGCCTGTACCAGCCTCAATACCCGGGGTTTTGATTACATCCGGATGTCCCTGGAGATGGAAGCCGATTTCCTTGGTGTGCTGCAGATCCTCTACCGGAAAGTAGCCGGCCTCAGCCAAGGCTGCGTACTGAAGAATCGCTACATGTCCTTTGCTCAGCAAAAGGCGGTCCCTGTCTTCCATCTTGGGATTTTTAGGGTCATGCCTCATCTTGTAAAAATACAGCGCAGTGATTATATCTGCCGCAGAGCAGGAGCCCCCCACATGTCCGGCCACACCTACGCCGATACTGATGATAACATCCTTTCTTAATTGCTGCGCTTTTGCCGTCAGATTATCCAATAGCTCTTTCCGGTACCCCATCTTTTAGTTCCTCCTCTTTTTTATATAAAAAATTCTGTTATTGCTCGATTTGTTAGTTGATAGATGATAGTTGTATTACAACCTGTATTATGCTCCATGTCCTGTTATTTGTCAATATGTTTTTTCAAAGTTTATACTCATTTTTAAAAATCTACTATTTCACCAAATTCATATTTTCATTTACTATGATACAATCCTTTACAATATTTTATTCTTCTACTTTGTTATTTTATCTTGATTCTACGATATTGTTGTAGTATGCTTTATCCACGGGAGAAACTATAGCTTGAATTGATATAGTTTAAACTGATACAACATTTTTTAACCTTGTGAAAGTGAGGACATCCCTATGGCATTAATCCAAGAAAAGACATACACCATAGACGATATCTACGCTCTTCCAGAAGGCCAGCGGGCAGAGCTGATCGACGGGAAAATTTACAATATGGCACCCCCCATGCGGATTCATCAGAAATTGGTTTCTCAATTTACCCAGATAATAGGGCAATATATAAAATCACACCATGGGGGTTGCGAAGTCTATCCTGCCCCATTTGCCGTATTTCTAAATGCAGATGATAAAAACTATGTTGAACCAGATATTTCGGTTATCTGTGACAAAAATAAACTGGATGATCGCGGCTGTAACGGCGCTCCGGATTGGATTATAGAAATTGTTTCTCCAAGCACAGAACAGGTAGACTATGGAATAAAGCTTTTTAAATACCGTTCAGCCGGTGTACGGGAATATTGGATCATAAATCCAAGAACCCGTGTTGTAAATGTTTTTGATTTTGAAAACGAAAAAGCCTCCTGCCAATATAGCTTTGACGACACGATCCCGGTATGTATTTACCAAGATCTAAGCATCTATATTTCTGATTTATTATAATTAAAAGCCGGCCCCCTGCGCCAACAGGAAACCGGCCAAGATATGCCGAAAATAATATGTTTACAAGTATCAGAATTTTTCTGAGAATAAGTGGCCGCCAACACAAGGCCAAAAAAGAGACTGCAGAGAAACTGCGAAGCGCCGTCTTCTCCTAAATTTTCTTGGCAATTTCATGACAAAAATTATTATAAATTATGGTTATATGACATTTTAGGAAGAATAAAATAGCAAAAAAACAGCGGATTTTCCTTGATTTTTCAAGGATATCCGCTGTTTTACGCCCCTGCCAAGAATCGATGCGACAGGATTTGAACCTGCGACCTCTGCGTCCCGAACGCAGCGCTCTACCAAGCTGAGCCACGCATCGCTGTGTTGACTTTTTCCATCAGCATAGATTATCTTAGCACAAACTATACACTTTGTCCAGCATTTTTTGCGAAAACTTAGACGAAAACTTAGGCGAAAATGTCACTTCAAAACTTTACTTCCCAAAAAACTTCACTGGTGAAAATCTAGCCAGAAAGCTTAAGAAAGGCAGAACAGTTCAGCCAGATTACAAACAACTGGCCGAACCATTACATTTCCTATTGTGTAGAGAAATTCCAGGTATAGGAAAAAATATGCGCTCCAATAATCAATCCGCTTAGGGCAGGGTTGTTATTATGGGTGCGGAAAAACACCCGGTTTCCCACATTAGACTCTCCTGCTATGGCCCTGCGGGCCGCGTCATAGCAGGAGCCGCTAACCGTATCCAGGGCCTCGCTGAGCACCAGATCAAAACGGCCGGAGGTCACGGGTGAAAACTGGCCGCTGGCCCGGATCACACTGATAATATCATTCTGTCCAAATCTGGGATCCCGGATTCGGTTCATGACCACGGCTCCCACCGCCAGCTGCCCTGCAGCGCCCTGATTGGCGGCCTCACAGTGGATCAGCACTGCCAGGGCCGTTACCTCCTCCTCAGAGGCTGCGTAGGCCCCATACTGGGTCCCCTCCTCGCCGCTGATCTGCTCGCCTGTCACCTCGCCCAAGGATGCGTTGATTTCCCGAAGCTTAGCCGCCTCCAGCTCCGCCTCGATCCGTTTCTTTTCCTGAATCAGCTCCTCCAGAACAGCCCTTTGGTTGGCCAGAGTATTCTCCTTGCCGTCCACCTCCGCCTGGGCGCTGGCAATGGCGTTGATCTGGCTGCTGATTTTACTTCGGGTGCTGCTGGCCAGGGCCTCCACTTCCTTCTGCTTTTCCACCACCTGGGCGTGAAGCTCGTCCAGAGCCTCCTTATCCCCCTGCAGCCTGGCCTCCTTTTCGGCCACAGCCTCCTTGGCGGCAATATATTCTTCCATTTTCTGATTATCATACTGAGCCAGGCTGGCCACATCATTGGCCCTTGTAAGAGCCTGGGAAAAGCTGCCCTCGGTGAGAAGCAGTTCAAAAAAACCTGCCTGTGGATATTCGTACATATACTGGATCCTGGCCTTCATATCCTCGTACTGCTTATCCGCTACAGCCTGAGCCTGGGCAAGCTCCTGCTGAGCGGTTTCAATCTCCGCCTCTTTGTCCGCGATCTGCTGCTCCAGGTCCTGAATCTGAGCCGAAATACTGCTGTACTGCTTATTCAGGCCAGATAAATAATTCTCCATCTCCTTTTTGGCATCCTCCAGATGCCGCTGCCTTTGCTCTGCCTCTGACAGCTCCTGCTCTGTCTTTTCAATCTCATCTTCCTGCTGATCGATCTGATCTTCAATGTGCGCTGTTGCATAGCTGGTAATGCTAAGAGAGCAGGCCAAAAAAAGGCTGCAAATTCCATATGCTGTTTTTGTAAGAAATCTTTTTCTCATGTGAATCACATTCCTTTTCAGACAGGAATCTTTATCTCCCAGTCATATTTTGTCAGCTGTCCCGCCCGCTTCAGATCCCCAAAGTCATGCTGGCGCAGGGCCTCGTACAATACGATTGCCACAGAATTGGACAGGTTCAAAGACCTGGTATCCCCCAGCATGGGGATGCGGATGGCCGTCTCCGGATACTGGAGCAGAATCTCCTCCGGAATCCCGCCGCTCTCCTTGCCAAACATAAGGTAGCAGTCCTTCTCGTAGGACACCTCCGTGTACACATGCCGCCCCTTTGTAGTGGCCATATAGAGCCTTGCTCCCGGATTCTTCCGCTGAAAATCCGCAAAATCCACATATCGGGTCACCGACAGCTGATCCCAGTAATCCATACCCGCCCGTTTCAGCTCTTTTTCCCCCAGCCGAAAGCCCAGGGGCTCAATCAAATGCAAATGAGCTCCCGTGGCCGCGCAGGTACGCCCGATATTTCCTGTATTGGCCGGAATCTCCGGCTCGTATAACACAATGTGAAATGCCATTATTTTTCCGTCTCTTTTCGCAGCTTCTCCACAAAGCGCCCCAGGCGCTCCAGGGCCCGTTTCAAGTCGTCCAGGGAGTATGCGTAGGAAATCCGCAGATATCCCTCTCCACAGGCTCCAAAGGCCGTTCCCGGTACCACAGCCACCTTCTCCTCCTCCAGGAAGCGGGTGGCAAACTCCTCAGAGCTCATGCCAAACTGCCTGATGCAGGGAAACACATAGAATGCCCCGTAAGGCTCAAAGCAGGGAAGCCCCATTTCCTGAAAGGCATGCATGAGATAACGCCGCCGCTGGTTATAGGCCTCCCGCATGCGGGCCACGTCTTCATCCCCGTTTTTTAAGGCCTCCACAGCCGCGTACTGGCTATTGGTGGGCGCGCACATAATGGCGTACTGATGAATCTTGATCATCTGTTTAATAATGACTTCCGGTCCGCAGGCATAGCCCAGGCGCCAGCCGGTCATGGCATAGGATTTGGAAAACCCGTTGATCAAAATGGTCCGCTCCTGCATGCCGGGAATCTGGGCAATGGACACATGATCCCCCTTATAGCTAAGCTCCGCATAAATCTCATCCGAAACCACAAAAAGATCTTTTTCTAATACCACCTGGGCAATGGCCTCCAGATCCTCCCGCTCCAGGATGGCTCCCGTGGGATTATTGGGAAAGGGCAGCACCAGGATCTTGGTCTTATCTGTCACAGCCTCCCGCACCTGTTGGGCGGTCAGACGGAAATCATGCTCTGCCTTAAGCTCCAGAATCACCGGAGTCCCGCCGGCCAGAATTGCGCAGGGCTCATAGGAAACATAGCTGGGCTGAGGGATCAGCACCTCCTCCCCGGGATTCAGCATGGCCCGAAAGGCAATGTCAATGGCCTCGCTGCCCCCTACGGTTACAATTACCTCTTTGTCCGGATCGTAGACCAGCTCCTGCCGCCTGTTTAAATAGCGGGTAATCTCCACCTTCAGCTCCCGAAGCCCCGCGTTGGAGGTGTAGAAGGTTCTGCCCCGTTCCAGGGAGTAAATGCCCTCCTCCCGGATATGCCAGGGGGTGTCAAAATCCGGCTCTCCCACTCCCAGGGAAATGGCGTCTTTCATCTCGCTTACCACATCGAAAAATTTGCGGATCCCCGAGGGCGCTATGGCTGTCACTTTATCTGCTAATGGATTTCTCAAGGCGTCACCAACATCCTTTCATCTTTGGATTCCCGCACCATAATAGAGCCATGGTCCTTGTATTTCTTCAGCACAAAATGGGTGGCTGTGCTGAGCACAGAGTCCAGAGGAGACAGCTTGTCGGACACAAACTGGGCCACGTCCCGCATGGTCTTTCCCTCGATCATCACCATAAAGTCAAAGCCTCCGGAAATCAGGTAGACGCTGTCCACCTCCGCGTAGTTGTAAATGCGCTCCGCCACCTTGTCAAAGCCCAGTCCCCGCTGAGGCGTTACCTTTACCTCAATAAGGGCCGTCAGCTTTTCCTCGCTGGTCTTATCCCAGTCAATCAGCGTGTGATACCCGCAGATCACATGCTCCTTTTCCATATCCGCAATCTCATTGGCCACAGATACCTCATCCATTCCCAGGAGAATGGCCAGCTCGCCCAGATTAATGCGGCTGTTTTTCTCCAGAAAGGTCAAAATCTTTTCTCTCATGTCCTATTTCTCCTTAATTTTTACTTCCGTTCCCCGCGCCCCCTGGCATGCTCCCTGATCCGGTAGCAAAAGGCGCCTCTCACGGAACGATTACAATATTTTATACAACTCATCCGGCTTGGGACGCTCCAGAAAGGCCTCCTCGCCTCCGTTTAGAATCCGCCGCGCCGGCCCCTTCACCGCTTTTCCGATCACTGTAGCCAAAATCCCGGCCTTTTTCAGCTCCCGAACCAGATCATGGCCCCGGTCCGCTGCCATGAGCATAGAGCCGCTGGATATGAGGCCGTAGGGATTTAATCCGAAATATTCGCAGATCTCGATGGTTTCCTGCCGAAAGGGAATGGCCTGCAAGTCAATCTCCAGCCCAATGCCTGAGGCCTGGGCCAGCTCCCAGAGTGCCCCGTAGATCCCTCCCTCGGTCACGTCATGCATAGCCGACACTCCCTGCTCCACAGCTATCCGGGATTCGGGAAGTACGGACAGCCAGGCGTCAAAAGCCATGGCTGACTCCACAAAGGCCTGGGGAAACCGCTTCAAAAGCTCTTCCTTACGCTCTTTGGCAATGATGCTGGTTCCCTCGATCCCCAGCCATTTGGTTACCAGAATATCCTGCCCCGGTCTGGCTCCCGCCGTGGTCACAAGCCCGCCCTCCCGGACCTTCCCCACGCCGGTGGCACAGAGAATGGGCTGGTTTACCGCCCGGGTCACCTCTGTGTGGCCTCCCAGCACCTGAATCTGAAACCGGGCGCAGGCTTCCTCCACCTGGGCCATCATCTGCCGGATCTCCTCTTCCTGGATTTCCTCAGGAAGCAGAGCCGTCACCATGATTCCCACAGGCTCTGCGCCGCTGCTGGCCAGATCATTGACCGTAACCTGTACGGCCAGCATCCCCACATCCTTTCCTGTTCCCGTAATGGGATCCGTGGACATGACAAAGATTTCCCCCGGCTTTAGCTTGAGAGCCGCGCAGTCCTCCCCCACTCCCGGGCCCAGGAGTACCTCCTCCCGGGTGGTGCGGATCTGTTTTAATATAGATCTCTTTAAAATTGTCTCTGATATTTTTCCTGTATTCATTCCTGCTCCTGCCGGCAGACTTATTCCGGCGGCTGCATCCGGGCCACGCAGTCCGCCATGGTGGCCTGCACCAGGGCTGCGTCCTGTGTGGCGATGGCTGCCTGCAGCTGGGCGGAAAGCTCCGGATCTCCTGCAATACCCACGGTAATGGTCCGGGGCGACGGCATGTAGCTGCTGGTATTGACCTTTTCCACGCTGACCTCCACACCGTTTTCATAGACCCGCTTATAGAGCTCTGCCTTCACTCCCCGGTGAGCCCCCTCCACATGATAGTAGCCGATGCCCTGGCCTGCATCCCCAATAATGACTTGACCGGGGTCCGTGGTCCCCAAGGTGGTGCTGGTATATTTCACCTCCCGATTGGCGGGACGTGTTTCTTCCCCGTAAATGGTAAAGGTGATGACCTTATTGCTGTCTGTACCCGCCTCTATGTAAATAGGCGCGTTTGTGGTATTTTTAAATTTCAGATCCTTGTAGGTGCCGGCAATGGCCGCGTCCGCCGAAGGATCCACATAGGTGACGATCATGGAATGGGGAAAACGCTCCACAATCTCCAGCTCCGCCAGCAGAGCCGCATTGTACAAGGTTGTGGATACCTGGCAAATACCTCCCCCCAGGCTGTCCACCACTTTTCCGTTCAGGTAAGCTCCCGCCATCTCATACCCGTTTGCCTTGGTAAACGGACTGATAGCCTCATAGGCGGAAAAAGTATCCCCTGGATACAGCAGCGTCCCGTTAATCAGCCGGGCCCCGTTGCTCACGTTCTGGGAACGGTTTCTATTGGAAGTGGCATAGCTGGTGGAAAAGGTACCCAGCACATCCCGGACCTTACTCAGCTCCTCCTCTGTCCCCCGGGGATGCTCCACCTCCGCCGGAAGAGTCACCGTGCCGTTCTCCTTCTGCCATTCATTCTGCATAAAATCCAGGACCGCCTGCTTGGAGCCCTCCACATTAAGCTTCACGCCGGTAGCTCCTGGAATCACCCGAAAGGAGCCATTCTCCCGAACCAGCCCGGCATCCTTGGCATCTACGTCAAACTGTACGCATTCCTCTTCAATCACCTGAGACACCTGCCGCTCATCCACGGTCCAAGCAAGCTCCAGCACCTTATTGCTGTGCTCCAGCTCCTTTCTCTCCTTGAACCGGCGGATAATATCGCCGCTTTTGCCGATTCCCAGGGCCTCCTCCACAATCTCCGGATTGGAACATGTAAGCCCCAGATCCGAAAGCTGCACCTGTACCTCATGCTCCTCCACCTGCAAGGTCAGCGTCTCCTGACTCAGTTCCCTGGCATAATTTTGAATCTCCTGCTCCGCCTCTTCCCTGGTCATGCCGGAAACGTCGATCTCGTCCAAATAAACTCCCGCGTGGATCAAAACATCCTCTTTTGCATCTGTCTGCATCCCTGCGCTCCAGAAGAAAATGCCGCATAGCAGCATACTCCAAAGAAATTTCTTCATATCTCTCACTCCTTCTCCGTATTGTCTCCGGCATTACAGCGCATATGACAATATGGGGATTACCATGGCTAAAATGATGACTACAATAATGACCGTTGATATAATCTTTCTCGTCTTTTTATCGTAAAAATTCATCTTCTCCTCCATTTCTGCCGGCATTTGGCGCTCAGCGCAGGATTCGTCCATGCTCCAGAATAATCCGGTCAATGATACGGGACGCCTCATTTTTCGTCAGACTGTCTACCTTTACCGGCAACTCTATTTTATGATATTTTAGCAGATCATTCAAGTACCCTTTTTGCGCCGGGGTAATGGGGCTTTGTTTTTTTACCTGATATACAAGTGGGCCGGGGAGAAATATCCCCTGGGGGCAGTCCGGAAACTCCTGTCGCAGCCGCTCATAGAGACATCTGGCAGACCGGGCGTCGTCCTCGGCCCGGTGCTTCCGCTCCTGGGCGATCCCATAGTGGGTACAGAGATATTCCAGACTTCGATGCTCCAGATCCGGCAAAAGTCTGCGGGCAATCTTCAGGGTATCCACGCCCTCCTTCTCAAAGGTCAGGTTCTGGTTCACGGCAGAGCGCTTTACAAAACTGTAATCAAAGAGAATGTTGTGTCCCAGAAGGGGCAGATCCTGACAGAATTCCACCAGCCGCTCTACTGCCTCCTTGTATTCCATTCCGCCTGCAGCCATCTCGTTTGTGATGCCGGTCAACTCCTGAATCCGGGGCGTCACCTGACGGCCGGGATCCACCAGAGTGGAGAAAACCTCCGTCTCCCTGCCCTCCACAATCTTCACCGCCCCGATCTCCAGAATCCGGTCGTCCGTGGGATTCAGTCCCGTGGTTTCCAGGTCCAGGGCTATATAGGTATGTATCATAGGTATCTCTTACTCTCTTTCCTCTTTTCCGCCCTCTGTACGTACAGACGCTATAGGCGGTTCTTTTGTTGCACTTTCAGGGACTCCCCTCTATTTTCTCCGGGAGGCGCCCATTTGTCAACCCCAAGTATATGGGAAACTACCTTTTGGAAATTCCCTTTTTACAATTCCGCCGCAAAAACTGCCGCGTCCTTTGTCAGCGGGCTACGCCTTTGGTAATCAAAAACAACAAATGCAGGCTCCTGCCTGTTCCCCCCTTCATCAAACGCCCGCACCTCCACATGCTTTTCCTTTCCATACTGCTTTTGCAGCAGCCGAATCTGTTCCTTCCAGGGAGACAGATCCCGGGAAAAGCCGGGCCTGGTCTTAGCCGCCTCCCGCAGATAATAGTCCATGGTCAAAAGCTCCTGGAAATGTTCCTCCTCCAAATGACGTTCCCGGATGAAATCCAGCAAAATCTCATACCGTCTTACCCTGGTATGCTGAATTCGATCCCAGCCGTGATCCTGGTAATAAGCAGCCAGCTCCTCAAAAAAGACAAAGGCGGATTCCCAGAAAGTCATTAGCCTGTCCAGGGTCAGGGAAAATTGTCCACTGTTGTAGTAGAGTTCCACCATCTGCTCCACCTTCTTCAGGCGAAGCAATTCCCCATAGTGCAGCCAGCGGGTGGAAAGCACCTCATAGGGCGGCTTGTCCCGGTACAAAATCCCATATTTTTCCGCATCCTCCTGCATCCTGGTTCCTTTCAGCACCTTTAGAAATCCCAGCTGCAGCTGCTCCGGCCTCAGGGCAAATACCCGATCAAAGGAACGGGCAAACCGTTCCAGCCCCTCACAGGGCAAACCGGCAATGAGATCCAGATGCTGATGGATATTGCCAAAGCTCTTCACCTGCCTGACTCGTTTTTCCACCAGGGCCAAATCCATGCGGCGGTAAATCTGCTCCAGGGTCTCCTTGCAGGTGGACTGGATACCGATTTCCAACTGCACCTGTCCCGGCCGAAGACGTCTGAGAATCTCCAGCTCCGCCTCTGTCAGCAGATCTGCGGCGATCTCAAAGTGAAAGTTGGTCACCCCGTTGTCATGGTCCAGGAGATACTGCCAGACGGCCAGGGCGTGGCTCTCTTTACAGTTAAAGGTCCGGTCCACAAACTTTACCTGGGCCACTCCTGCTTCCAGAAAAGCCATTAGCTCCCGCCTTACCAGTTCCAGATCCCGAAACCGCACCCGCTTATCTATGGAAGAGAGACAGTAGCTGCAGGAAAAGGGGCAGCCTCTGCTTGACTCATAGTAAAGGATCTTGTGTGAAAAATCCCCCAGATTCTTGTAAGGGAAGGGAATCTCATTGAGATTTGGCAGCTTCATCTGGGGGTAAACCTGAATCCCATTCTGCCAAAAGGCCAGGCCGTCCCGGATCCCTAAGTCTCCTTGCTCCTTCTCCCGCTCCCGGGAGCTCTCCATCTCCGCTCCCAAAATCTTACCCCAAACTCCCTCTTCCCCTCTCCTCCTTCGCTCCCTTTTATCCTCCAAATTCTTCCTGTAATATCGCAGCAGCCGGGGAAAACTCTCCTCTCCCTCCCCCAGCAGCACCCCGGTAATGGCCGGATTTTCCTCCAGCACCCGGGCAGGTTCATAGGAAACCTCCGGGCCGCCCACCCATATAGGCACTCCCGGCAGGATTTTAGCGCATTCCGCCGCCAGCTCCCGCACATATTCCCAGTTCCAGACGTAACAGGAAAAAAACAGCACCTCCGGCTCTCTCTGGTACAGCTCCTGCAGAATCTCCTCTACATACTGATTGATGGTAAATTCCACCAGATCCACCAGAATCCCTTCCCTGGCTGCCGCCGCCTGCAGACTGTACACAGCCAGATTGGAGTGAATATACTTGGCGTTCACCGCAACCAGGAGAAACCCTTCCTTCATGACTCCTCCCTCCAGGCCATGCGATTGATCTGAGTGGCCAGATATCCCGCCCCAAAGCCATTGTCAATATTGACCACGGCAATTCCCTCCGCACAGGAATTCAGCATGGTCAAAAGAGCAGAAATCCCGCCGAAATTGGCCCCATAGCCCACAGAGGTGGGCACCGCGATCACCGGCTTGTCCACAAGCCCGGCCAGGACTCCCGGCAGAGCTCCCTCCATGCCTGCCACAGCCACCACGCAGTTTGCCTTACGGATCTGCTCCATTTTGGAAAAGAGCCGGTGGATTCCCGCCACACCCACATCGTAGATGCGCTCCACTCGGCTTCCGAAATACTCAGCCACCCGGGCCGCCTCCTCGGCCACCGGGATATCCGAAGTGCCTGCCGTACAGACTGCAATGTTCCCTCTAAGCTCCGGCCTGGCATAGCACAGGCAGAGAACCCGGGACATGGGATCATACAAAAGCTCCGGCCCCAAAATCTCCTTTGCCACCGCCTCATACTGCTTCCTGGTGGCCCGGGTACCCAGCACATTTTCCCGGCGGGCCGCAAAGCTGCCGTAAATCCTTTGCAGCTGCTCCTCGCTCTTTCCCGCGCAGTAGATTACCTCTCCAAAGCCGGAGCGCAGTCCCCGGTGGTGGTCAATCTTGGCGCAGCCAAGATCCTCATAGGGCAGATTTTTCAGCTGCTCCTCTGCCTCCTCCACAGTGATCTGGCCTGTCCGTACCTGATTAAGCAATGCATGCACATCCATAGATTCGTCTCCTTCTTTATTTAAAAAATCTGACTTTCTCTGCTCCTCCAATGCTTATATGCTGACAAAAAAACGAGCGACCCGGCATTTTCAGCCTCCGTCACTCGTCTCACCATTTCTAACGCAGATTTTTAAAGCAATGCCTTTTTCACTCTGACTATTTTATCATTGGTTCCAGATTTTATCAAGTTCTTCTAATTTTTGGTGTTCTGATTTTTGAATTCTAATTTTGGGATTCTTAAACAAACTTTCGCCAATAGAAAAAGCCTCAAAAATGAGGCTTCCCGACAAATAAAAAGAGCGGGTGATGGGAATCGAACCCACATATCCAGCTTGGAAGGCTGGTGTTCTACCACTGAACTACACCCGCGTAAATACCTGCTATGAAATAATTTCAATGCCCAGAGCCGGAATCGAACCAGCGACACGAGGATTTTCAGTCCTCTGCTCTACCAACTGAGCTATCTGGGCTTTTATTCCCAACAACATGCTAAATTTTACAATAGTTTTCGTCCCTTGTCAAGATAAATTTCTTCATGCATGTGACAATTTTTTCACCGAAACGACTTTCTTTTTATGACAAATCTCCTATTTTCTTTGGACAAGAGACACACTCTATGATAGAATATCCACGAAAGCATCTGTGTGCCCGGGCGTGTTTCCGGCATTGTGCTTTTCCATTTTATGGGTAGTGATCAAATAGCGGCGTCCCCCGGGCCGTCCGCACCAACAGAAAGGAGTTTTACCTATGATTTTTGATTCCGTACTTCACGCAAAGGATTATGAGGGAATCAACCCTGACATTTTCCGGGCCCTGGAGGCTGCCAGGACCTACACCCCCGAAAACTATCCCGGAGGACGGGTGGAACTGGAGGGAGACCGGATTTTTCTCAATCTGGCCAGCTATGAAACCCATGCGCCTGAGGACGCCCTTATGGAGGCCCACAGGCAGTATATCGACGTCATGTACATGGTGGAGGGCTCGGAGACCATCTATGTGAAGCAGACGGACAAGCTTTCCTGTATCACCCAGGAATATGAGGCCGAAGGAGACGCTCTCCTTGGCAAAAAGGACCCGGACGCCACGGCTGTGCGCCTGGAGCCTGGAAACTTTATTATCCTGTTCCCTCAGGATGCCCACGCCCCCGCCTGCCACGCAGACGGCCCTGTCTCTGTTAAAAAGGTGATTGGAAAAGTCCGTATTGGTTGATTCTCCAGGGACGAAAGAAAGGATTTATGGATGAAACAATTATTTTCTACTTATGTATATGAAAATCCCCTGCCTCAGCTTCGAGCGCGGAACTCGGCGTTTCTCCACCTGTGCCAGCTGCCGGACGGGCGGATCCTGGCCGCTCACCAGATGGGGCAGGCCTTTGAGAGCGTGGACGGCACCACCTGGCTGTCGGAAAGCACAGATCAGGGACGCACCTGGTCAAAGCCCTGGCAGGCCTTTGATAAATCCCGGGAAGCCGTTCCCCTGACAGACTCTGCCAAGCTGACTCTGCTGCCGGACGGACGCCTTCTGGCCTTCGGCTATGCGTTTTTCCGCCCGGACCCGGACCTTCCCATTGGGAATCCGGCTACCGGCGGCCTTTTGGAGGATCAGGTTTATTTTTCCGTCTCCAGGGATCTGGGACGTACCTGGTCCATGCATGAGCCGGTTCCCACTGCCTGGAACGGCCACACAGAGGCCTCGGCTCCCCTGACAATCCTTCAGGACGGAAGCTGGGCCACTCCTGTCACAGGTTTCACAGACTGGGCAGGACATGCTGTCTCCCGCAACTGCGGGCGTCTGCTGCGAAGCTTTGACCAGGGGAAAACCTGGAATGACCACACGGTCTGCATGGCTTTTCCGGGAGATACTGTCACCTGCTATGAGCAACGCATGTGTCAGCTGCAGGATGGAACCCTGGTGGTCATAGGCTGGAATGAAAACACAGTCACCGGGGAACGTTTGCACAATCACATTACCATATCCACAGACAACGGGCAAACCTTCTCAGATCCCATTGACACGGGCATCCAGGGGCAGGCCTCCTCTGTGCTGGCCCTGGAGGGTTCTAGGGTTCTCACCCTTCACGCCATCCGGCGGGATACAGACGCTCCGGGCATCTACGCCTGCGTGGCAGATGTAAAGGACGGACGCTGGGAAACCATAAGCCTGGAACGTGTCTGGGCTCCTCCTGTACCTCCCATAAAAGATAAAAAGATGGCGGAGATTTTCTCCTTCCTGAAATTCGGACAGCCAGGGCTCATCCGCCTGCAGGACGGAACCTTTCTCATGTCCCATTGGGTCTGTGAGGAGGGCTGCTATAAAACCTGCGCCACCGGATTTTCCGCAGACCTGTAAAAGAAAGGGGCGGTGAAAAATGGAAGGACTAAAACGCCATTTTTCGCCACCCCTTTTATTTCAATGCTGATCTCTTCGGATCTCCAGAAGCTTCTCCCGCAATTCGCCCTCCATACGGCGCATCTCCGCCTCTGCCTCCTGGCGTTTCATGCGTCCCTCCTGCTGGATCTTCATGACCTCATCCAGGGTGGAAATCAAGGTGGCGTTGGTATTGCGCAGGGTCTCGATATCCACAATGCCCCGCTCCGTCTCCTTAGCCGTCTCAATGGTGGCAAGCTTAAGAGTCTCCGCATTTTTCTTCAGCAGCTCATTGGTCATATCCGTGACTTCCCGCTGCGCCTGGGCCGCCTGCACGGAGTGCTCTACTCCCAGGGCCAAAACCATCTGGCTCTTCCACAGAGGGATGGTATTGACAATGGTGGACTGGATCTTCTCTACCATCTGGGTGTCGTTTCCCTGAACCAGACGAATCTGTGGCGCCGTCTGCATGGCAATGGTCCGGGTCAGATCCAGGTCGTGCAGTTTCTTTTCAAACCGCTGGCACATAGCATCCAGATCCCTGGCTGCCTGGGCGTCCTCCGGGAGTCCTGTCCGCTCTGCCTTTGCCAAGGCCTGGGGCAGATCCTCCTGTCTGGTTTTGGACAGCTTTTTCTTTCCTGCCAGAATATACATGGACAGCTCTTTAAAATAGTTGAGATTCAGCTCATA
Source organism: Lachnospiraceae bacterium (assembly GCA_022796795.1). GTDB lineage: Bacteria > Bacillota > Clostridia > Lachnospirales > Lachnospiraceae > RGIG4284. The sequence goes on from JAAWJI010000007.1 coordinate 78,007, forward strand.
CATCTGGTCCAGAAGAGCCGCATCCTTTAAAAGCTGAACCTGATGCCCCTCCAGCACCTTCACGATCTTGTTGATGTTTACCTCGGCTTTCTCATACTTGGCCTTCATAGCCGTCAGCTTGTTGGAGCTTTTCTTGAAAATGCCCAGAAATCCTTTTTCCTCCTCTGCGTCAAAACTCTTCAGCTCTGTCACCACGTCGGACAAGGCCTCCCCCACCTGGCCCAGATCCTTGGTCCGCACATTTCCCAGCACATCCTCGGAAAAATCCGCCATTTTCTTCTGGGTTCCCGCACCGTACTGCATGACCGCATTGGAATTAGTCAAATCAATCTGTCCGGCGAAGTCATCCACCATCCTTCGCTCATCCTCGCTAAGCATACTGTCGTCCCAGTCCTGCTCCACAGGCTTCTCCGCCTGCACTGCAACTGGCGCCGGCGACTGGTCCCCAAACGGATCCAGGGTCAGCACCGGAGCCATTTTTTCCTTTTCCAGTTCCATCATTGCGAATCCCTCCTAAAATCATTATTGGTCAGTCCCTCCTGGGCCAACATGGTCTGAAGAACTGAGATATCGGACGACACATCCCAGGCTTTATCCCGGAACAGGCTGTCCAGTAATTTTTCAAAGGCCACATTCAGGGTGTCCAGCACATCCTCAATCTCCTTCTTCGAGCGTCCGATGTGCTCTCCTTGCACTGGCTGGGCATCCAGCTGAGCGTAAGCGTCTAAAAGCTTCACCGTGGTGGGCAGGTAGTACTCCATAAGCTTGCGGATATCGGAGACATTCTCTGGATTTTCCTTTACCTGCACAAAAATCTGCTGCACCAGCTCCTCGATCCGGGAAATCTTGGCGGAAATCTCCTCCCCCGGAATATCGTCGTTACATTTGCGGATCCTTTTGATATAGGCTTCCCCGGCCTCCAGCGCCTCCTGTACCTGTTCGGGGATATCCCCTCTCTCTTGGGCCCTTTTCTGCTCCTCCCTCAGACGCTGCTCCCGCTGCGTCTCCGCCTGCAGATACTGGCTGTAAGTCTCATTGGTCACAATGAGGCAGGTCTCCTGCCTATCCAGATGCCCCTGGAGAAACCACTGCTTTTTCAGCATATGCTGCACATCCCGTCGAATATATTTCATATCCCGGCCCATACGATCTCCCAGCTCCTTCAGATCACAGAAGGATCTGCCGCCCAGCACTTCCACATACTGCTGAAACCTGCGGATCTCTGCGCGCATGGAGCCGCCCTTGACCAGCATAAATACCGCTGCCGCCAGGGGAATTCCAAGGATAGCCACGCCCAAAATCGTGCGCATGGCAGACCACAGATTTACCAGAGCCATAAGCAGCATGGCAATCAGGGACAGCAATATAGCGCCCAAAAAGATGCTGCCAAAAACGGTCAGGAGAATCCCCCCCACCCTCCTTCCGGAAACATCTGCAAAAAGCGCGGGCCACTGCTTTTCCTTCCCGCCCAGCCGGTCTGAGCTTTTTCGCGGCTGGCCGGGATTATGGCGGTGGCTGCTCCGGCGGGCCTGAGCCTGTCCCTGGCTCCAGCCATGACCTGCGCTGCTCTCTGCAAAGCCTGTATAGCCGGAACTACCGTGGGTATCAAATCCGTTTCTGTAGGTCTGCTTTGTCTCTCCCATCTGCTGGCGCAGATTCCGGGCTGCCTCATCCATCGCCCGGCCTGCGGCCTGTCCGGCCTTTTGCACGCTCTCGCCTACGCCGTCCATGGCCTGCTCAATGGTTCTGGAAATATTACTGTTCAGTTTATCAAAATCCCTGGTCTCTATGGCATCCTGCACCAGATCGCGGATACTGTTACCCAGGTCGTTCCAGTCAAATTCTGACATATGTTTTCCGCCTCCCACAACAGACCCTTACTCGGTTCACTGGACTTTGATTTCATGCATTTTATTATATATGAACTGCTGTGAAAAAGCAATAAAAACGGCAGGCAATCCTTCCGGATCGCCTGCTGCCGGGAATATCCCTATTTATTTTTCTATTTCGGAAGCTTACTCCACTCCAATCCCCTCTGTCTTGTAGACAAACTTCACGCTTCCCTCCATGTCGTCAGAAATCCCTGCAAAAGAACGGTATTTTCTGGACACATCCTGGATGGCCCGCAGCCGGTCCGCCAGACCCTGCACATCGTCGTCAAAGGTTTCCACCAGCTTCTGAATTCCCTCCTCATTGAACTTGTTTACCCCGTCCGCCAGCTCCTGGCCGCCTTCCCACAGCTGCTGGATTCCGTGGATAAGCTTATCACCGCCATCCCTAAGTTCGTGGGTGCCGTCCTTAAGCTTACCCGTGCCCTCCGCCAGCTCTTTTGTGCCGTCGTAAAGCTTCTGGCTGCCCTCTGTCAGCTGGCCGGAACCGCTGCTGGCGCTGGCAACGCCTGCCGTGTAGGCCAAAAGTCCCTGATAAAACTGGTTATAGCTGTCCAGGGAATTCTTCAGCTGTGTCAGACTTCCTGCTCCGTTTATGGCTGCCTGCACGGCCGCGTCAATCTGCTGCTGAACCTCCGGGCTTTGCATGTTCTGCTGGATCAGTTCCTCCATTTTGGCCTGTACGGCCGCCTGGTACTGAGCCTGCACCTCAGGCGTCTGGAATTGCGCCTCTACCATGGCGTTGATTTTTGCCTCCAGATCCGGGGAGGCTGCCAGAGCCGTCCAGGATCTTTCCTTTACCACTGCATTTTGGCCGCTGCTGATTTCACGGAAGACACGGATGCTTCCTCCCAGAGCCGCTACCTCATCTTCGGCCGTCATCTCATCCCGGACTGCTTCCCCATCTTCGGTGGTCATCTCATCCCGGACTGCTTCCCCATCTTCGGTGGTCATCTCATCCCGGACCGCCGCCCCATCTTCGGCTGCAGGAGCGTTTTGGGTCTCCGAAACCGGGCTTTCTGCCCCCTTGCTTCCGGCCGCCTCTTCCTCCACGCCATTTCCGGCTTCCGGCTGGTTCTCTGTCTCATCACTACCGGCTGGTTCTCCACCCGGATTGCTTTCCTTCCCATTTGTGTCGGCTTCCGGCTCACTTTCTGCCGTACCAGTCCCGGCTTCCCCTGCGCCTGAACTGCTCCCGCTCCCATCTGTGCCTGTCGTTCCTTCCTGCGCCCCATCCTGGAGATCTGCTTTTGTCTCTTCTGCAGGGCTATCCTGGATCTCTTTCTCCTGACCTGCAATAACGGTTCCTCCTGCTGCCAGCTGGGCCTCGATCTTCTGGCGGATTGCCGCCTTCATGGCCTGGACGACTCCTGCTTCCACTGCGGGCCTGTTCTGCTCCACAGCCTCCGTCACCTTTGCCAAGGCCGCCTGCTCTGCCAGAGCCTTCACCTGTTCCGGCGTCATTTTGGCCCCCATCTCATCCAGCACGGTTCCGTAATTTTCTATGGTAAGCTTGGTGGTCAAAGGCACGCCTGCGGCCTTCAGCTGCGTCTCCGCCGTTGCCAGCAGAGTCTCAAACACCTGCTTTGCCCCGCCGTTCAAGGTCTCATTGTTGCTCTCCAACGTCTTCAGGCCCTGATCCAGGGCTGCCGCCCCATCCCGCAGCTCCTGAGCGCCGTTTCGAAGTTCCACGGCTCCGCTGTTCAGGTCATGGGCCCCATCCCCCAGCTCTGCAATGCCGTCTGTCAAATCTCCGGACTTCTGGCGAAGCTCCGTAATGCCGTCGTAAAGCTCCCCGGCTCCGTCCATAAGCTCATGCATGCCCTCATCCAGGTCGTCCAGACTGTCAGACAGCTCATCCAGACTGTCCACGTTTTCCAGATCCATATCATTGAAGATTTCATTCGTCACCACAGTCATGGTGGTTTCCAGGGAAAAGTCTGTCACATCACCGGAAATCTCCACGTAATCCGGAATATCCAGGTCTTCTTTTTTCATATCCAGATTCTCCTGCATGCCCGGCATGGCGCAGCCTATGACCATAAGATGTTCCCCGTCATTGATGATCTTTCCGCTGGAAACCTCCACATTGGAAAATTTCTCATTATCCAGCATCATGCTGGTGACCACTGCAAAGGGCACATAGAGCTCCCTCTGCTCATCTCCCACCATTACGGTCTGCTTCTGCCTGTTTGTATAGGAAAAATGCATGACTACATGGCCGCTCTTTCCCGCCAGCTCCTCCGGGGAAATGCTTTTTCCGTCCAGGGTATAGGACACCTTCATGTCCACCGGCAGATCCTTTTCGATGCTGCCCTGATAGTAAATGTCGTTTCCTCCTGCATCCCAGACTCCTGTTCCGTTTCCTTTCGCCTCAAAAGTCTCCATTCCCTTTACATTGCTGATATCCGAAAGTTCTGTCAGGTCCTGGATCTGACTGCTTCCCATGGAATTTTTAATCCAGTCGCTGACAATGATTTTCTGAACGCCGCCGTCCGCTCCGGAAATCACGTACACGGTTTCATCCTTGGACAGATTCCGAAGATCCGCATCACTGAGCCCCAGGCGGTTTCTCTGGGCGGACGTTACATAAGGTCCCGCCTTTCCCTCTCCAATCTCCGCTTGCATAGATTCGGAAGCGTTTCCGGAGGAACTTCCCCCCATCCTTCCTGCACCCGCACAGCCTGCCGCCAGGGTCACTGCTGTAAAAGCCGCCGTTACCTGCACAGCCTTTTTATTCCACTCTTTTTCCCACATCCATTTTTTCATAGTAATCCTCCAAATCTTGTTTCTTTCTGTTATCCTCGGGCCCTGCCGCCCTTCTGTCCTCTCTGCAGTCTTTTACTTTCACATCCATTCCCGTTTCTCTCAGCCTGCCGCCGGATTTTTTACTCCTTTTTCCTCCTGTCCCCGGGGGCTTTTCTGCCGGAATCCCAGGCTGGTATGGCAGATCACCCCGTCCAGCAGCATAAACATGGCCGGCAGAATAAAGAGCACGGACAGCATGCTGATGATTGCACCCCGGGCCATCAGGTCGCATAAGGCGCTGATCATATCCACATCCGAGTACAGACCCACCCCGTAGGTGGCTGCGAAAAATCCCATGGCACTGACAATCACCGAAGGAATAGAGGTGCCAAGCGCCGTTACCACGGAGGTCTTTTTGTCATTTCCCCGGAACCGCTCCTGTTTGTAGCGGGTGGTCATCAGGATCGCGTAGTCCACGGTCGCCCCCAGCTGGATGGTGCTGATGCAAATGGGAGCCACAAAGGGAAGGGCGGTTCCCAGGTAATGGGGCAGTCCCAGGTTGATGAAAATGGCAAACTCAATGACTGCCACCAGCACAAAGGGAAGGGTAATGCTTTTCAGCACCAGGGCAATGATCACGAAAATAGCCAGCACAGACACGGCGTTTACCACCTTGAAATCGTGGTCCGTCACCTCGATCATATCCTTGGTACAGGGAGCCTCCCCGATGAGCATGCCGCTGGGATCATATTTTTTCAACACTGCGTTCAGCTCATCAATCTGCTGGTTTACCTCATCCGTGGCCGTCTTATACTGAGAGTTGATGAGCAAAAGCTCCCACCGGTCGCTTTCCAGAAGCTCCGTCACATTCTTGGGCAAAAATTCCTGGGGAATCCGGGAACCCACGGCGGATTCCATGCCCAGGGCAAATTTTACGCCCTCCACCCGTTCCATTTCTTTCAGCATTTCCTTCTTTTCCTTTACCGGCAGATTAGCGTCAATAAGGATCATATGGGTGGTGCCCATATCATAAGTCTCCTCAAGCTTGGCGTTGGCCACGGCAAAGCCTAAATCCTTGGGCAGGGTCTCTGCCAGATCGTAGTAAACCTCCCTGTTGGTCTGCCGGTAGCCCAGATAAGACGGGGCCAGAAGCAGGGCAAATACCACCAGGAAAATGGGATAGCGCTTTACCACAAAGGCTGCAAATTTCTGCATATCCGGCATGAGGGGACGGTGCCTGGTCTTCTCAATCAGGGGGTCCAGCACCAGAATCATGGAGGGCAGAGTAGTCACACAGCCGATAACTCCGAAAACCACGCCCTTAGCCATAACCACGCCTAAATCCATGCCCAGGGTAAAGCTCATAAAGCAAAGTGCAATAAATCCGGCCACTGTGGTAATGGAGCTTCCCACCACAGAGGTAATGGTTGCCTTGATGGCATGGGCCATGGCCCGCTTCTTATCCCCCTCAAACCGCACCTTCTGCTCCGAGTAGCTGTGCCACAGGAAAATGGAATAGTCCATGGTTACAGCCAGCTGCAGCACTGCGGACAGGGCCTTGGTCAGATAAGAAATCTCTCCCAGGAAATAATTGCTTCCCAGGTTCAGCAGGATCGCCATGCCGATGCTTGCCAGGAAAATAAAGGGAATGGCCCAGCTGTCCATAAACAGCATCATGACCACGCAGGCCAAAACCACGGCCAGCCCCACATAAACCGGCTCCTCCTTCTCACACAGATCCTTCAGATCCGTGACCATGGCCGACATGCCGGAGACAAAGCACTGCTCCCCTGCCAGGGAACGGATCTCCCGAATGGCATCCATGGTATCGTCCGAGGAGGTAGAGGTCTCAAAAAATACCGCCAGCATGGTGCTGTTCTCTGAATTAAAAGCATTGTAGAGCTTATCGGGAAGCAGCTCCATGGGTACGGACAGGTCCATCACGCTGTCATACCAGATCACAGAGTCCACGTGCTCCACCTGCTCCATCTGTTCCCTTAGCTCTGCCACCTGGCGGTCCTCCATATTCTCCATGACCACCATGGAAAACCCGCCCTTTCCAAACTCATCCATGAGAATGTCCTGGCCGATAATGGTCTCCATATCCTCCGGCAGATAATTCAGCATGTCATAGTTGATCCTGGTGCCCAACATTCCCAGCACTGAGGGAAACAGCAGGGCAATGGACAAAATCAGAATCGGAACCCGGCATTTCACTACAGCTTTCCCAAATTTAATCATTGTTCTCCTCCTTTATCATAGCTCCTCACCCGGAAGCATCCGGGACATTTCCTTTTTCATCACCTTTACGGTGCAGATTCCCACGCAGAGATTCAAAATCCCCTCCAGCAGCATGGTCAGGCCCGCCATGGTCAAAAGCCACATGCCGCCTGCAAAGGGGTCCAGAATCAGCAGCAGGCCAAAGAGGCTGGTCAGCACCGCAGCTGCAATAATGAGCCACCATTTGCGGATGCCGAACCGCCGGGCGTCCAGGGCGGTCTGCAGCTTCAGCAGTCCGTCTGTCAGGGCCACAATCCCAATGGCAAAATATACCAGCCTTATCACGCTGAACGGATGCAGAACCATGACCAGCCCCATAACCAGAGACAAAAGCCCGAAGGCCAGGTCAAACTGAAAGGCCAGCTGGTACGGGTCCCGGGACCAATATCCCACCAGCTTCATGACTCCGCATACAATCAGAAGTCCCCCCGCCAGATAGCACAGCGCCCTTGCCGAAACCTCCGGATAAACCACAAGGAAAATTCCCGCCGCACAAAACGCAAGGGACGAAATAATGTATCCGCTCTTTGCTGCCTGAATCGTCTTCATATTCTTTCACACCCCTTTTTCTGATCTGCCCCTATTGTAAGGGATCTGAAAAAGGAAAAAAACGGTTAAAAAAAGAGCGCTGCACAATTTTTGTGCAACACTCATCATCTATCCAAAATTCAGACACCGGGGGCTGTCTGCCCAAAAGACCGGGCTTCCGGTTTCAGCAACGCGCTTTTTAAGCTCCCCCGCAGCAGCTCCCCCAGTCGGCGGATCAGGGGCTCCGGTTCCTCCTTCATTCCATGGCTCAGCCACTCTGTGGTCAGTCCCACCATGCCGTTCTTATAAAACTGCAAAACCAGTCTCAGATCCTCCTCACCGACCAGACGCTCCTTTGGCACATCCCTGGTCAGCTCCTCCGCCAGCCGTTCCATGACCTCCTGGACAATGCTGTTCAGGTACCGTTCCAGCTCCTCCCGGCTCACAGAATAGTAGATATGATAGACCGCCCGCTTATTCTCCAGAGCAAAATGTGCCGCCGCAATAAAGCCCTCTTCCAGAGATTCCACGCTGGCGTGCTCCTTAATGACCTTTTCTGCCTCCGCATCCAAAATGTATACCAGCAGCGCGTGAATATCCTCGAAATGATAATAAAAGGTATTCCTGTTAATCCCGCAGTCGTCCACGATTTCCTTCACTGTAATTTTATCCAGCGGTTTCTCATTCAATAGCCTGATAAAGGACTCCATGATCGCCATTTTCGTAAACTGCCGCATGCTCTCTCTCCTTTTCCCTCTTACAGGACTATCATACCAAATCTGGACCTTAAAAGTCAATCAGGAACAGGAAGCAAGGCAGGCCAGCAAAGGAAATGATCATTTTTTTGTCCGCAGTACAATGGCCGAATGAGGCGGCATCTCGATATACAGGCTTTTTCCAGTTACAATATAGTCCACGGACTCCAGGGTATAATCCTCCCACCAGGTAAAAATCAGCTGCTCCATCACGGCGTCCACCGGCACATTGACCTCCCATACATCCACGTCGGCGCCTACAGAATCCTCCTGGTTGTTCAGCACAATTACCAGCTGCTCCAGGTCATTAAAACGCCCATAGGCGATTAACTCGTCACAGGTACTGATAAATTTGCAGGATCCCTCCCTGCATACCGGATTTTCCTTGTGAATCCGAATCATGTCTTTGTGAAACTGGAGCATCTGCTGGTCCTCCCTGCCCCAGGGATAAGTCCTGCGGTTGTCGGGATCCGTAAATCCGCAGACTCCCGCCTCGTCCCCATAGTACAGGGTGGGGGCTCCGGGCCAGGTCATCTGAAAAACCACAGCCTCCCGCATGATGCTTGGCACTACATCCGTATTTGCCGCCTGGGATCCCAACTCTCCCACACGTCCCACCCGGTGATTGGTCCTTGTTAAAAACCGGGAATGATCGTGGTTTGACAGCTGGTTCATGGCAATGTGAAGAGACGGCATATAAAATTTCGTCATGTTGTGCATAAGTCCGCTGATAAACGCATGCTTATTATTCAGCATATCCGGCCGAAACTCATCGCTATGCTTTTCCATGCCGGTCAGATACCAGGTCAGGGGCTCCATAAAAGCGTCATAATTCATCACCGAATCCCATTGATCCCCTAAAAGCCAGGACCTGGGATTTCCGTAATGCTCTGCATAGATCACCGCATCCGGATTCACTGCCTTTACCACCTTGCGGAACTTTCTCCAAAATTCATGATTGTATTCGTTGGAAAAGCCCAGATCTGCGGCCACGTCCAGTCTCCAGCCGTCCACACAGTAGGGCGGGCGCAGCCATTTCCTGGCCACGCTGAGAATATAGACCAGCAGGTCATCCGATTTCTCATAGCAGAGCTTGGGCAGGGTATCATGGCCCCACCAGCCGTCATAGAATTCATTGTAGGGCCACTCGTGTACATTATTGAATTTAAAAAAACTGCGGTAAGGACTGTCAGCCGCAATATAGGCCCCCTTCTCATAGCCAGGCGCATCCTCATAGAAGCGCTCCCGGTCCAGCCACTTATTGAAGGAACCGCAGTGATTGAACACGCCGTCCAGAATCACCTTCATGCCCCGCCGGTGAATTTCCTGCACAAAGCGGACGAAAAAATCATTGCTGGCCTCCAGATTTTCCCGGTCCACCACCCGTTTGATATACTTGGTGGCATGACGATTGTCCATGTCTCCAGGCCTCAGCACTTCCCCGCCGTCCTTTTTGATCACCGTATAATGGGGATCTATATAATCATAGTCCTGGGTGTCATACTTATGATTAGAGGGCGACACAAAGATGGGATTCATATAGATGACTTCCACCCCCAGATCCTGCAGGTAATCCAGCTTATCCAAAATCCCCTGCAGATCCCCTCCGTAAAAGCTGCGCACATCCATGGGCTTAGGGTATGTATCCCATTCCTCCACCCGCTCCACAGGCTCCTGGATATAGATGTACTCTCCTGTCTCCACATCATTGGAGCGGTCTCCATTGCAGAACCGGTCTACATAAATCTGATACATCACAGCGCCTTTGGCCCATTTGGGCGTGCTGAAATTGGGAACGATTCCAAAGGAATAGTCCTCCTGCAGATCCCGGGTTACGCCCTGCTCGTTGTAAAACCACCGGCTCTCTCCCTTAAACACCTCAAAATAATAATGCATGGTCTCTGCGCCAATCAGCAGGGGGATCTCGTAATAATCAAAAAGCCCCTGACTCTCGCACTTATTCATGCGGATCCTCAATTCCTTGCTGATGAAAAATACAGCATCCACATTGTCTTTCCCTGTGCGGAACCGGATCTTAACAGTATCCCCTGTCCGTGGCTCTGCGGGCTTTCGATAATTCTCTGTCTCATCTGAATACAGAGCGCGTTTGTCTAACTTCATGTCCATCTCGATTCTCCTAAGCACTGTGGGTTAGTTTACTATTTTAAACGGTTTTCCCCTGTTTTACAAGCGTTTTTCTGAATTTTCTGAATTATACAAGTTTTATCTTCTATTCACTAAATTTTCTTCCAATATTTTCCTACGATTAGTTCAGACCACCCCAGAATGAAATAGTGAAATGGGCAGTAAAAAAGGCAGCGGTTACATGCTGCCTTTTTTAGGAGAAGGTATTTCTTTTACTTATGGGGTGTAGCAAAAACTATATAATGTATTGGGGGTTTTACAAGTACTATTATAACACAGATCCCCAATAAGTGTGCACAAACTTTACAAATTTTCATATTTGTTTTTGTGAAATATTCATAATACTTTTTCGTGATTATCACTAAAAACAAAGTCAAACTGTCACAACTCCTATGCTTCAAAGAGCCCTTCAAACTCCTCCCGGGTAATCTTTTCCTTTTCCAGCAGAAGCCTGGCCGTCTCCTCCAGCACATTCCGATGCTTCAGGATAATGGCCTCCGCCTTGGCGTAGCATTCGTCTACGATCCGCTTCACCTCCGCGTCAATCTTTCCCGCCACCTGTTCGCCGTAGCTTTTGGTGTGGGCCAGATCCCGGCCAATAAAGACTTCATCCTCATCCTCAGCGTAATTCACGGGTCCCAACACATCGGACATGCCGTACTTGGTCACCATGGCCCTGGCAATGCCTGTGGCCTGCTTAATGTCCTGGGAAGCTCCCGTGGTAATATCGTCAAAAATCAGGGACTCCGCAATGCGGCCCCCCATGGATACCTGAATATCCTGCAGCATCTTGCCCTTGGTGTTGAACATCTCATCCTTTTCCGGCAGAGGCATGGTATAGCCTGCAGCCCGGCCCGTAGGCACAATAGAGATGGTGTACACAGGCCCCACATCCGGCAGCACATGAAACAAAATAGCGTGCCCCGCCTCATGGTAGGCTGTAATGCGCTTCTCCTTGTCGGAAATCACCCGGCTCTTCTTCTCCGCGCCCACGCCCACCTTGATAAAGGCCTTGCGCACATCCTCCTGGATAATATAGGCCCGCTCTTCCTTGGCCGCATAGATAGCAGCCTCGTTGAGCAGGTTCTCCAGGTCTGCTCCTGTCATCCCTGCCGTGGTCTGGGCAATCTGCTTCAGATCTACGTCCTCACCCAGAGGCTTTCCCTTGGCGTGAACATGCAGGATCTCCTCCCGGCCCCGGATATCCGGCCGGCCTACCACCACCTTCCGGTCAAAGCGTCCCGGACGCAGAATAGCTGGGTCCAGAATATCCACCCGGTTGGTGGCTGCGATCACAATAATACCCTCGTTGACCCCAAAGCCGTCCATTTCTACCAGCAGCTGGTTCAGGGTCTGTTCCCGCTCGTCATGGCCGCCGCCCATTCCCGTACCTCTTCTGCGGGCCACGGCGTCGATCTCGTCAATAAATACAATGCAGGGGGCATTCTGCTTAGCATCCTCAAAAAGATCCCGCACCCGGGAAGCTCCCACACCTACAAACATTTCCACGAAATCCGAACCGGAAATGCTGAAAAAGGGCACGCCTGCCTCTCCGGCCACAGCCTTTGCCAGCAGGGTCTTTCCGGTTCCCGGAGGGCCCACCAGAATCACCCCCTTGGGAATGCGGGCTCCCAGCTGCACGTACCGCTGGGGAAATTTAAGGAAATCCACGATCTCCTTTAAGTCCTCTTTTTCCTCCTGGAGGCCGGCCACACTCTTAAAACTCACCTTGATCTGGTCCTGGGTGGTCATGCGGGCACGGCTCTTGCCGAAATTGCGCATGCCGTTGCTGCTGCCGCCCGCGGCCTGCTGATTCATGATGGTCACCATCAAAAAGACCACCACCACAGCCACCAGCAAGGGGACTCCCAGACTGGTAAGCCAGCTGTTATCCCGGACCCTGGTAAAGGTTACCGGGATCTCTTTCTCCACCAGCAGATCCTTGGCCTCCACCGTGTCCGGAACCACCACCTCCCGCTCCGTGCCGTCCGTCATGATAATGTGGACGGTTCCGCTGGTAGAATCTACCGTATTCTGGGCGATCACAGCGCTGGAGACCTTTCCATCCTCCACCGCCTGTGTAAACTGGGTGTAGGAATATTCATTCTGCCCCATAAACTGTCCGGTAAAGCTGGTTACCAAAAGGACAGCAATGCAGATCAAAAGCAGATATCCTGCCATAGAACGAAATTGCCTGTTCACGTTGTTTCCTCCTAATCCTCAAATTCAATCACGCCAATATAGGGAAGATTCCGGTATCTCTGGTCAAAGTCCAGGCCATACCCCACCACAAACTCATCGGGGATCTGGAAGCCTGTATACTTCACCTCCACCTCCACCACCCGGCGGGAAGGCTTATCCAGCAGCGTGCACAGGGTCATACTCTTGGGATTGCGCTGTCCCAAAAGCTTCACCAGGTGGCTTAAGGTCCGCCCGGAATCAATAATATCCTCCACAATAATCACATTCTTGCCGTTTAACGGCTCATCCAAATCCTTGCTGAGCCGCACTACGCCGCTGGACTTTGTCTCTGCTCCATAGCTGGATACTTGCATAAAATCCAGTGTCACCGGAAGAGTAATTCGTTTGGCCAGCTCACACACAAAAAAGATGCTGCCCTTCAAAATACAGATCAGATGCACCTCCTGACCTGCAAAATCCTCACTGATCCTTCTGCCAAGCTCTTCAATCTTGGCATCAACCTCCTCCTCGGGGATCATCACCCTGATTTTCTCTGTCATTCGTGTTTCCTCCAAATATTTCTACTCTCAGCAGACGCTTAGTCTGCCCGGTAACCTTATACCCCTCGCTGATCCGCCGCCCGGGAATCCACAAAATATGCTGCCCGTCTGCCAGCAAAAGCAGACGGTCCCTCTCCTCACGCGACACCTTGCTGTCAATCAAATAGTCCTTCAGCTTCTTCTTTCCATGCTCCCGGTTAATCTCCAGAAAATCCCCCGGACAACGGGATCGAATACTGAGACATTGTATTATTCTATCATAATCAAACCATTTCGTATATGTTTTTTCCGGAATTTTCTGATATTTTTTCCCATCCTCCAGGGAAAACCGCCAGAATAGCCCTCCGGCGGCATAGGTTCCGGGGATTTCCCCAATGACCAGATTAACGGGTTCTTTGCGCTCCCGGGCTTTGCCTCTCCTCTCAAAAACCAGGCTCTCATACTCCTTCCGCACGCAAACCTTGTGGGGCAGGGCAAGCTCCCTGCCGCTCTCCTTGTTCGCCAACTCCTCCAGAGCCTTCAGATGCACCGCGCCCACATCCCGCAGGCCTTCTCCCAGCCTCTCAAGGGCCAGCTGCAGCACCATCCTGCGCATCAAAGGCTCTTGCTGCCAAAAGCTTTCCAGACAGATTCGGATCTGCCAGATATGCTGTGCTTTCCCAGGCTCCATTCTCTTTTCTGGCTCCTCTGCTTTCCCACGCAGCTCCAGCGCACAGCTCTCATAGCACCTGCGGGCCTGCCCGTCCACATACTCCTGCACCTGCCGCAAATGCTCTGCCGCCAAAGCCGCATGCTTTCCGGCCCCCGGCTGAATCTCCCGCTCCACAAAAGGCAGCACCTGCAGCCGCAGCTTATTCCTGGTATACGCTGTCTCCAGGTTCGTCCGGTCCATGCGCCACTTCATACCATGGGCCCCGAGCCACTCCTCAATCTCTTTTCGTTCCAGCTCCAAAAGCGGCCGGATCACATTTCCCCGCACAGGAGCCATGCCGCACAGCCCTCGAAGCCCGCTGCCCCGAAACAAATGTAAAAGCACGGTCTCCGCCTGATCGTCCCGATGATGGGCCACCGCAATCTTTCCGCCTCCAAGCTCCCTACACGCCTCTGCAAAACAGGCGTAGCGAAGTTCCCGCCCCGCCTCCTCCAGACTGTATCCCATCCGCCTGGCCTCCGACAGCATATCCACCTGAAACATCCTGCAGGGTACCCCAGCCTGTTGGCAAAGTCCCTCCACAAACGCCGCGTCCTCCAGGCTCTCCTTCCCCCGCAGCCCATGCTCCACATGCACCGCAGACAGGGAAAAAGAAAGCTCCGCCTGCAAATCCCTCAATATCAAAAGCAGGAAGACCGAGTCCGCTCCTCCGGAAACGCCTGCAACCACACGATCCCCAGGCTCAATCATTCTATGCCTCCATATGTACTCCCGAACACGCGCAATCACAGGCGTTCCTCCTTCGCTCATTCCATTTCCCAGTCTCCCCAAATCTCCAAATCTTTACAAAAACAAGTCTTGTTCATACGAGAAAAGTATACTAATCCCCTCTCCAAAAAGCAAGTCCAAACTCTCCGCCACCCCAGGCATCTTCCATTTTGCCGGCTCTGTCTCCTGTTTCACCAGAAACAATGCCCTCATCTCTTCCAAAGCCCTAAGGCCAGCACCGTCATATCATCCGACGGATTTCTCTGCTCATACTCCAGCGCGCAGGACAAGATATGCTCCGCCACCTCCTGAGGGCTGTCCGAATCATACTCCAGGATCAGCTGCTTCATCAGTTCCTCCTGCTGCCCTGCTGGCAGGGCATCCAACACTCCGTCCGTGACCATAATCACCATGTCCCCGTCATACAGCTTTCTGCTTACATTTTCCAGATCCAGCTGATGAAAGACCCCTGCGGGCAGGCTGGTGGAGGAAATGGTGTCCACCTGGTGCTCCCGCCGGATAAAGGTGGTGGAAGCCCCCACCTTCAAAAACTCGCAGACTCCGCTGTAGAGATTGATGGAACACATGTCAATGGTGGAAAAGGTCTGGGCATCTGAGTGAATCAGCAGAGCCGAGTTAATCATGCGCACTGCCGTCTCCTTGGTAAACCCGGCCTCCAGAAACTGTTCCAGAAGATCTATCACCCGCTCGCTTTCCCGATATGCCTTGATGCCGGAGCCCATGCCGTCAGACAGGGAGGCCAAAAGCTGTCCCTCCTTCCGGGTATACACGGAAAAATTATCTCCGGAGATCTGCTCCTTTCCCTTTACCGCCTTCTTCACCCCGTACATCACCTCAAAGTTGGTCCGCTCCAGGAACAAAACCGTGGACCGCTCCCCGCTCACAAAAGACCGACTATCCCTGGCCGGCATCATAGGCTTGTCCAAAATTTGCGAAATGGCTGACGCCACATCCTTCACAGCCACACACTTTCTCCTCCTGGTAGACAAGGTCAGGTAAACCTCCTTTTTCCGGTTCTCCTCCTCGTATACCAGCACGGCATGGACCTGGAGCCCCATGCTGCGCAGGCGTCCCCGCAGTACATCCTCCATGCGCTCATCCGTGCGCAGCTCCCATACATGCTCTGCCGTATCCCCCATAATATGGGCCATCTCCAAAAGCTGCTGGGATACGGCCTCCCGGTTCTCCTCCATACGGGTATTCCACAAAAGCTCAATCTTATCCCCCATATCCAGGGCGGCCTGCTGCCGTACCATACCTCCCTTGGGGATGGAAAAGCTTCCCGCCAGGGTCTGAAACGCCAGCTCATATTCCCGGATCCGCTCTCTGGCCGGGTGCAAAATCAGATCTCCCTCTTCCTCATCCGCCGCCCGCAGCGGTGCAAACAGCCACTCCAGCATTCCCCCGCAGAGAATGGTAAGAGAGCAAACCAGAGTCCCCTGGGCAAGTCCCATGAGAATCACAAACTGCCCCTGCACCTGTAAAAGTCCTACTCCTATCTGCATGGCCGCCACGCAAATTCCTGCTGTAATTCCATAAATCCATCGGTATCCTGTCCCTTTTTGCTCTTCGTCCTGTCTCATCTCTTACGCTCCTCCCTTTTCCTGCAAGCTTGTCCTCCTATCCTGGAACCGCCAAAAATCCGGCTGTCCCACAAGTTCCAACAGGTTTCCTGGATCCTGCTTGCTCTGGTAGTTGCTGATTATAGAGAATGGAAAACGAATAATTTGTCAAAGCCTGTACCCGAAATCGAAAAGCTTTCGACAGGGTTCAACCGAAAAAGATTCTCAAGGATCCATCATAATAAACGTGAAGCTGCACCCTGCGCCCCTTTCCGTCAAAGGATTTGTATAAAAAAGAAGATCAGGTCTTCCTCCCGATCTTCCCATTTCCTATTCCTTTGCCTTAAACAAAATCTCATCTTCATAGACAAGACCCAGACGCTCTTTGGCAATCTCCTCCACAAACATCTTGGTCTCCATATATTTCTTAAGCTCCTCAATCTCCTCGGTGCGTTTCTCCTCCTCCTGGATCTGTGCCAACAGCTCCTGCTCCCGCTTATCATAATCCACCCGTTTTGCCCGAAGCCTTAAGTTTCCGTAGGCGGCTACCACAATCAGGGCCAGCAGGGCGAAAACAATCAGGCGTGCTTCCAGACGCTTTTTCTTCCGTTCCCAACGGATCCTTTTTCTCATAGCCGCTCTTCCTTCCATATTTTTACTACACATCCTTCTACCTGTTTTTTCTTCTATTTTTTATTATATAGGCTTTTATCTTATTTTGCAATTTCTTTTCCACAGAAATTACGGCCTTTTTCAGCTGAAAATACAAAATAGTTCCCAGCAGAACCGCCAGCAGGGCAAATCCCCGGATCATGCCGTCGTTTTCCACGTACATCATGCGAAACAGCAAAATACTGTAAACAATCCAGTAGCACAGATCCTCTACAGCCAGAAGGGCCGTCCCATGCCGGAACAGAAGACGTAGGAGACTCAGTCCGTCGTATGCCAGCATCATCGTCATACCCCACACGAAAGCCTGTGCAAAAAGCTCCAGCTCCCCGGCCATCCGGCTGCTCATGACAATCATTTAAAGAGGCGTCCCAGGAGAGAGGCGCCCATTTTGTGATAGTCTGTAACCTCCGAGTAGGCCAGACTGTCAATCCGCCCTTCAATATCAATTTCTCCCTTTTCCAGGGTCAGACGGTTTACATGCAGGTCCGCCCCCTTGATGGTCAGCATTCCCTGCTCTGTTTCCAGCAGAACCTCGGAAATGTCAAAGGAAATCACGTCTGTCACTCCGCTGATGGTACCTGTCCTTCTATTGTTCAATAAAAGCTTGTGCGGCTTTGTATAGGATTTCTCGTCCAAAAAAATACCCCCTAACATATTCTACTACAGTAAAGTATATTAGGGGGCGATTGGCAATATGCTATTTTGTTACATATCTGTACAGTTCTTTTGCTTCGTCCTTCTTTGAGGTATCCTGCACATCCAATACCTCAACCGATACGGACCGGGTGCCAAACTGAATCTCAATCACGTCGCCCACCTTCACATCCACAGATGCCTTGGCTGTCTTTCCGTTTACCATCACCCTGCCTGCGTCGCAGGCCTCATTCGCCACGGTGCGCCGTTTAATCAGTCTGGAAACCTTCAAATACTTGTCCAAACGCATGATTTAGTTCACTGCATCCTTCAGAGCCTTTCCAGCCTTGAACTTAGGAGCCTTGGAGGCAGCGATGGGCATGGGCTCGCCGGTGTGGGGATTTCTTCCCTCTCTGGCCGCTCTCTCAATGGTCTCAAAGGTACCAAAGCCTACCAGCTGAATTTTCTCACCCTTCTTTAACTCCTCAGTAACCACATCTGTAAAAGCCTTCAGCGCTTTCTCTGCATCTTTTCTGGACAGCTCTGTTTTCTCTGCAATGGCTGCGATCAATTCTGTTCTGTTCATACGTGTTGTTCCTCCTGAATCAATTAATAGATAAATGTTCGAATGATATGCTACTTTCCCTGTGTAGTGTATCTTCTTTACCTTTCTAGCTATTTATACCCGTTTCTGCTGCGTTTGTCAAGAGTTTTCCTTGCTTATCTGCGCCTTTTCCCCACTCCTGCGGGCTCTCTCCTCTTTTTCCTGCCGTTTGATAGCCTCCCAGCTGGCAAGCCCCTCTTCCGGGGTTTGGGCCTTCTCATCCCCAAAAACATGGGGATGGCGGCGCACAAGCTTTTTTGCCAGGCCGTCCACCACATCCTCCATGGTGAACCGGCCTTCCTCAGCGGCGATCTGGCTATTCATCAGCACCTGCAGCATAACGTCTCCCAGCTCTTCACACAGGTTCTCATCATCCTTCTTTTCAATGGCCTGAACCACTTCTTCACATTCATCCCGCAAACAGGAGATCATGGATTCATGGGTCTGCGCCCTGTCCCAGGGACAGCCGTGCTCGCTTCGAAGCTCCGCTACGATTTCCAGAAGCTCCTCATAGGTATATTGTTTCTCCATGGCGTTCCCTTTACAGCATCTGGTTAATCATGGCCAGTACCTCTTCCCCCAGAGCCGCGGATTTTGCTTCCGCATCCTCCAGCGAAGTCCCCTTGATACCATAGTAAAACTTCACCTTAGGCTCTGTGCCGGAGGGACGCACGCACAGCCATGCATCGTCGGTGAGATCATAGTACAGCACGTTGGAGGAGGGAAGTCCGGTGGTTGTCACCTCTCCCGTGGCCAGGTTCTTCACAGTATCCTGCTTGTAATCCCGGGCAGACAGCACCTGGTAGGAGCCGATCTTCTCCGGCGTATGGGCCCGCAAAGTTTCCAGGATCTCCTGAATCTTCTGCAGCCCCTCAATTCCCTTCAAAGACACGGATTTAATATCGTCCTTATAGTAACCATATTTCTCATACATGGCGATCATGGCATCCCACAGGGTCATGTTCTTTGTCTTGTAATAGGCGGCCGCCTCGCAGAGAGCCATGGTGGCCACAATGGCATCCTTGTCCCGGGCATGGGTTCCGATCAGACAGCCGTAGCTCTCCTCAAAGCCGAAGAGATAGGTTCCCTTTCCGCTCTCCTCAAAGCCCAGGATCTGCTGTCCGATATACTTAAAGCCGGTCAGCACCTCAATCAGTCTCACGCCATAAGCCCTGGCAATGGCATCTGCCATATTGGAAGTCACAATGGTCTTGATCAGAGCGCCGTCCCCAGGCAGTCCCTCTTTGGCTGCTCTCTGTCCGATCTCATAATCCGCCAGAAGGCATCCGGACATATTTCCTGTGAGAACCTTGTATTCTCCGCTCTTGCTGTCCTTCACATACACGCCCAGCCGGTCCGCATCCGGGTCTGTGGCAAGCACCAGATCCGCCTTTTTCTCCTGGGCCAGCTGAAGGGCCAGCTGGAAGGCTGCCTTGTCCTCCGGGTTTGGATAGCTGACTGTGGGGAATTCTCCGTCCGGCAGCTCCTGCTGGGGAACCACGTACACATTCTCAAAGCCCAGCTCCTTTAACACCCGGCGCGCCGGAATATTTCCGGTTCCGTGCAGGGGCGTGTACACAATGGTCAGATCCTTCTGGGCTTCCTTGATGCTGTCCCAGTGAATAACCTGCGTCTTAAGCTCCTCAATATAGGCGTCGTCCACATCCTTACCGATGGTAATGTAAAGGCCTGCCGCCTCCGCCTCCTCTTTTGTCATGGTTTTAACCGCAGCATAATCCGTTACCTTTTTCACCTCCGCCATGATACCGCTGTCATGGGGCGGGGTAATCTGGGCGCCATCCTCCCAGTATACCTTGTAGCCATTGTATTCCGGCGGATTATGGCTGGCTGTAATATTGATACCCGCAATACAGTTCAGCTTCCGCACCGCATAGGACAGCTCCGGCGTGGGACGCAGGGATTCAAAGCGGTACGCCTTGATTCCGTTGGCCGCCAGGCACCTGGCAGCCTCGTCGGAAAACTCCGGAGACATGCGCCGGGAGTCGTAGGCAATGGCTACGCCCCGGTCCTTTGCCCCCACTGCGGCAATATAGTTGGCCAGACCCTGGGTTGTTTTTCGCACGGTGTAAATGTTCATACGGTTTGTACCCGCTCCGATAATGCCCCGAAGGCCGGCGGTACCGAATTCCAGATCCGCATAAAAGCGCTCCTTAATCTCCTTCTCATCCCCGGCGATTCCCCGAAGCTCCGCTTTGGTGGCCTCGTCAAAATAAGGGTTCGACAACCAAGCCTCATATACTTCTTTGTAATCCATGTTTTGTTCCTCCTCCATAGTTCAGTCCTTTTCCGAATATTATAACCTAATTACTGGAAAAAAGAAATACTATTTCGGGAATGTAAACATTTCCTTCAAAAATTTAAGCCGGTTTTCCTCCTGCTCCAGGAACATGGTAAGCTTCTCGCAGCTTTTCTCCGGAATCCAGGCTTTATTGGTGTGATAATAATGGTTTGCCAGCTTCCAGACCTTCTCCGGATAATAGAGACGCAAGGCCAGGTAGGACTGCTCCTCCCCGCTGAGAGGCTGGATCTTTTCGTAGGCCTCCAGCATCCGCTGTCCCAGAGACAGATTCCAGCTGTGCTTCTCCATGATCTTTCGCAGAAACAGATACAGATCATGAATCTGGATATCCATGCAGCATCGCTCAAAGCTGATCAGAGCTGCCCTGGCGCGGCTAAATAATACATTGTGATGGATGTACTCCCCATGGCAGATGCAGCCCTCCTCACAGGAGCGGACAAACAGGCTCTCATAGGCAGACTCCTCCAAAAGTCTGGCCGCCTGCTGGCTCATATCCAGAAAATAAGAAGCTTCCTTTAGAAACAGAAGCTCAAACTCTCCTTTTTTCTGTTTTCCCCGGATAAAGTTGCGGACCTTCTTCAGCTCCCGGTTATGCTTCTCATATTCCTCCGGCACCGATGCCCCGTAAAGCCGGGGGCTCCTTTCCTCCACGGGAATCTGCCACAGATTTCGGGCAAGTCTGTGAAAACCTGCCAAAAGCTCCATGGCCCGGCACAGCTCCTCCCGGTTTCTGGTCTCGCAGGCCTTCCCCTCCGGCCAGTCCTTTACGATATAAGAAGTCCCTTCCGAATCCCTGGACAAAAATTCTCCCTCCCGGTTGGGAACAATTTGATCCGTTATGCACAGGCCGGCTCTCTGCAGGTGCTGCATCAGCTGCTGTTCATAGGGAAGGATCATGCGGGAGCCCGCAAATTCTTTCACTGTCTTTGTTCCATCTTCTGTCTCCAGCATGACTGCCCCCCGCCCCGGATAGGTGCGCAGCACTTCCAAATCATACTGTTCTAAAACTTGCACCGCTTTTTCATTCACAAAAATCCCCCCATTCCTTTCATACTTATGAAAGAACGAGGGGATTTATACACGCTTTATCTGCTCTAACAGATATTCTTTTTTATTATATTCCGGATGGTCCATAACCAGCTCCAGCAATCGGTTCAATGTCTCTCCCACAGGCTTGCCCGGCTCCACGCCAGCCTCTATAAGGTCATGTCCGGTCACAGCCAGGCCTTTGAGAGAAACGCAATTTTTCTCCTCCAGAATGTTCCGGTACAGAGCCTCCACCTGCTCCAGGTTTTTCAGGCTCTTCTCCCGAAAGGCCGGGTTCTGGGCCAGAATATCCGCCCGGCGCACCTCAAGATAATACGGAAACAGATCCTCTCCTATGCGGAAAACAGCCCGGCGCACCCAGCGGGCCGTGGGATTCTCCTGACGGTCGTCGTGGCAAAGCACAAGACGCCGCACCTGGCGAATGGTCTCGTTGTCAAAGCGCAGTCTTCGCAAAATCCTCTCCGCCAGCTTCTCCCCCGCCAGCCCATGGCCATAGAAATGATCCACACCCCGCTCATCCTTTATCCGGCTCCCAGGCTTTCCCATATCGTGAAGCAGCATGGTAAGGCGCAGCACCTTGTCCGGCCGGATCTGGGTCAGGGCATGAAGGGTATGCTCCCCCACATTATAACAGTGGTAAGGGGTGTTCTGCTCCGTCTCCATGCAGCGGTCAAACTCCGGCAGAATCACAGCCGTAATCCCCGCCTCATAGGCAACGCCCAGGATCTCCGGATGTGGAGAGACCAGAATCTTGGTAAGCTCTGCCTGAATCCGCTCCGCGCTGATTTTTCGCAAATTTCCCGCCAGGGTTTCCATGGCCTGCCGGGTCTCCTTCTGGATGGAAAAGCCCAGCTGGGCCCCAAAGCGCACGGCTCGCAGAATCCGCAGGGCATCCTCAGAAAACCGCTCCGTAGGATCGCCCACACAGCGGATCACCCCGCCCTCCAGATCCTCCTGGCCCCCAAAGAGATCCACCAGGCCCTCCCTGTCATTGTAGGCCATGGCGTTGATGGTAAAATCCCGGCGTCTTAAATCCTCCGAAAGGCTGGGGGTAAACTGCACCTGCCGGGGATGACGGCCATCCTCATACT
This sequence comes from Lachnospiraceae bacterium, assembly GCA_022796795.1. Classification (GTDB taxonomy): domain Bacteria; phylum Bacillota; class Clostridia; order Lachnospirales; family Lachnospiraceae; genus RGIG4284. The sequence goes on from JAAWJI010000007.1 coordinate 100,463, forward strand.
CGCCGTCAATGCGGTAGGTGGTAACCTCAAAGCCCTCGCGCTCCAGCATAACCGTCACCGTGCCGTGTTGAAGTCCCGTATCCAGGGTACGCCGGAACAAGCCCTTCACCTGCTCCGGCAGGGCGGAGGTGGTAATATCCCAATCCGCAGCCTCCCGGCCAAGCAGGGCGTCCCGGACGCAGCCTCCCACCACGTAAGCTTCATAGCCTGCATCCTGGAGAATATGAATAATCTCATTCGCCTTTTCCGGTATCTGAAGATGCATGTTTTCCCTCGCCTTTCTGAATACAGCCGTTTCTCCATAAAATCATTCCTGGATACAGCCGTTCCTCCATAGAGCCGTTCCTGGATACAGCCGTCTCTCCATAGAGCCATTCCTGGACACAGCCGTCTCTCCATAGAACCCCATTCCTGGATACAGCCAATTTGCTGGGGCTGGGTCTGGTTATTCGCGAAGTCTTACATTAATATGCCTTGCCCCAGTAAATCAGGGATTTGGCCGGACGGCCGCAGCACACGCAGGTATCCCCGATCCGGTCCTGTCCGAAGGGCCTGCAGCGGGAGGTAGCCCCTGTCTCCTCCTTGATCTTATCCTCGCAGGCCCGATCCCCGCACCACATGCCCCGCACAAAGCCCGGCTTGTTGTTGATCATATCCACAAACTCCTCATAGGTGTGAGCGTCGTAGGTATGGGCGTCCCGGTGAGCTCTGGCCCGCTCCAGCATGTCTTTTTGCATGGCATCCAGAACCTGGGCCAGCTTCTCCTCCAGTTCCTCCAGAGAAACCACAAGCTTTTCTCTGGTATCCCGGCGCACCATAACCGCCTGGCCCGCCTCTATATCCTTGGGTCCCATCTCGATCCGCACGGGAATTCCCTTCATCTCCTGCTCAGAGAATTTCCATCCCGGGCTCTTGTCCGTGGCGTCCAGCTTCACGCGGAAGTCCTTGGCAAGCCTGTCCCTGATCTCCTGAGCCTTTTCCAGCACGCCCTCTTTATGCATGGCAATGGGAATCACCATGACCTGGGTGGGCGCAATCCGGGGCGGCAGCACCAGCCCGCTGTCGTCTCCGTGGACCATAATAATAGCGCCGATCATGCGGGTAGTCATGCCCCAGGATGTCTGATGCACGTATTTCAAAGTATTATCCTTGTCCGTAAACTGAATCCCAAAGGCCTTTGCAAAGCCATCGCCAAAATTATGACTGGTGCCGGACTGCAAAGCCTTGCCGTCATGCATGAGAGACTCAATGGTGTAGGTGGCCTCTGCGCCGGCAAACTTCTCCTTGTCTGTCTTCTGACCCTTGATCACCGGAATCGCCAGCACTTCCTCACAGAAGTCAGCATAGACGTTCAGCATCTGAATAGTGCGTTTCTCCGCCTCCTCCCCGGTGGCATGGGCCGTGTGTCCCTCCTGCCACAAAAACTCCCGGGAGCGGAGGAAGGGACGGGTGGTCTTCTCCCATCGCACCACAGAACACCACTGATTGTATACCTTGGGCAGATCCCGGTAAGACTGCACCTCATTGGCATAAAAGTCACAGAACAAAGTCTCCGACGTGGGCCGCACGCACAACCGCTCCTGCAACGGCTCCAGGCCCCCATGGGTCACCCAGGCCACCTCCGGGGCAAAGCCCTCCACATGGTCCTTCTCCTTTTGCAGCAGACTCTCCGGAATAAACATGGGCAGATACACATTTTCCACCCCCGTCTCCTTAAAGCGCCGGTCCAGCTCCTTCTGAATATTTTCCCAAATGGCATATCCAGCCGGCTTAATCACCATGCAACCCTTCACACTGGTGTAATCCACCAACTCGGCTTTTTTTACCACATCCGTGTACCACTGGGCAAAATCCACATCCATGGACGTGATGGCTTCCACCAGCTTCTTTTCCTTTGCCATAACAAAATCCTCCACTCGTACATTTCCTATTGCTTATTACAAGCTATTTTATGCTCAAGGGAAAGGATTTGTCAAGGAAAACCGCACCTATTCCATCTCCCTCCAAAGCTCCTGAATCACCAGCACGGACAGAGGTCCCAGCACGATTCCTCCCACGCCGTAAACCTGTACTCCCACATACACGCTCATAAGCACCAGAATGGGAAACAACCCCAGCCGCTTTCCCACAAGTCTGGGCTCCAAAACTTCCCGTACCAACGTGCAGACTCCGTAGGTAACAGCCAGAATCAAGGCCGCCTGGTAATCTCTTTGTATCACAGACACCAGAATCGAGGGCGCCAGTACAATCCCGGTGCCCAGCACCGGCAGGGCGTCCAAAAGGCCGGTGCAGATGCCAAAGAGCAGAGCATAGGAGCTGCCCGCCAGGAAAAATCCCACGCTGCAGGTTCCCATAATAATTGCAATAATGATACACTGGGCTTTCAGATAGCCTCCCACTGCCTCCAGAATTCCCCTGGCCAGCCGCACCAGCTGCTGCCACAGGGCGGAGCCCTCCGCTTCCTCCTTGATCTTCTCAAAATCCCCGGACCACAGCACAAAAGAAATGGCGGTAATCAAAACGGCGGCCACAGACTTTCCCACCCCTTTCACCAGAGTAAAGGACCCATTCATAGCCTTGGGCATCCAAGTTCCTTTCATATCCTGCACCATAACACGGACCTGGGTCATAACCGTCTGCTGCATGCGCTCCGCTGGAAACCCCAGCATGCGCTCCGCAGCCTGACAGCAGTTGTAAAGGGCTTGCTCCAGGTAAATTTCCGTCTCCTCCTGAGCAAAAAAACGGCCGGCCAGGGCCCACAGCTGGCTTCCCAGAAAGTAAAGAGCCAGCCCCACCCCTGCTGCTGCCAGCAGCAAAAAGATGCCGGCGGACACAGCCGGCTTAATCCGAAACCATTTCTCCATTCGCAGAAAGCAGGGGCGCAGCCAATAGGCTGTCAATGCCGCAACTAAAAAGGGAATCAGAAGAGGCACCAGGTATTTCATCCCCAGGTATACGCCTCCTATGATTCCAACTCTTTTCCATACTTTCTCATGCTTCAAAATAAATTCCATGGGCCCTTCCCTGCCTTCCTGATACCATCCCGGATACATAAGTTTCCTCCAAGTCCCCTTCTCTTTACGTCTCCCACGATTCCGCAAAGAGTGATTCCTTTGATAGTATCTGCAAAGCAGAGAGGATTAGACATGAGAAGTGCTGGAAACATCCTCCCTAAAATTCTCATATGCTTCCCTCAGCACAGGGTGCTGTGGACAAACCTGAAATTCCACAAATTTCTTCGTCTTAGGGTGGATAAACTTAAGCCCATATGCACATAAGGCCAATCCCATATCCCTTTTGGCAGGCTTATCCACATTTTTCTCCTCCACCATCTGTGGACCATACTTTCTGTCACCAGCCAGCGGGCAGCCGTGATAGGCCATCTGCACCCGAATCTGGTGGTGCCTGCCTGTGAAAAGCCTGATTTTCAGCAGCTTTTTCCCTGCCTGGACCCCCAAAACCTCATACTGCAATTTTGCCAGTTTTGCACCATTTGTATGGGCTGGGACAACCTGTGAGGTGTTGGTTTTTCCACTTTTCCATAGGTAATCTTCCAAAATTCCCGACTTATCCACCAAACTATCCACATTATCCACATTGTGGATTGTATTTCCACACTTTCCACCTGTGGATTTTTCCTCCCCCAGAGCCAGGTAATACTTCTCCATGGTTCCATCCGTCACCTGTCGGCTCAGTTCCCGGGCTGCAAAAGGTGTCTTAGCAAACACCAGAATTCCCTCCACCGGCTGATCCAGCCGATGAATCAAGCCCACATAGGGTTCCTTCCCCACGGTGTCATAGAGATAATTTTTTAAAATACTGACGCAGTCCTCCCTGCCCACCTCTGCGCTCTGGACAGGAACACCTGCTGGCTTATAAATGACCAGCAGGTGCATATCCTCAAATACAATATTCAGCTTCACGTGTTACCCTTCCGCTTTTTGTAGCTGCCAGTTTCTCTTCCCGGCAGCCCTCCAAACTCTTCGCTTTTTCACATTACAATCTCTTCAGCAGCTCTTCCCGCTCCTTCTCGAAGCCCGGCTTGCCAAGAAGAGCGAACATGTTTTTCTTATAGCTCTCCACGCCCGGCTGGTTAAAGGGATTCACACCCAAAATATAGCCGCTGACGCCGCAGGCAAACTCAAAGAGATAAAACAGCTGGCCCAGGGAATACTCGTCCTGTGTCGGAATCATAAGCTTAAGGTTTGGCACATTGCCGTCCGTATGAGCCAGAATGGTTCCGTTCATGGCGCTGTGGTTGATAAAGTCTACATCCTTGCCTTCCAGATAATTGAGGCCGTCCAGATCCACCGGCTCCTTCTCAATGACGATCTGAGAATCGCAGGTCTCCACCTCCAGCACAGTCTCAAACATAATGCGGGCGCCGTCCTGGATAAACTGTCCCATGGAATGTAAATCCGTAGTCAGATCCACAGATGCGGGGAAAATTCCCTTCTGATCCTTGCCCTCGCTCTCTCCATAGAGCTGCTTCCACCACTCGGAAACATAGTGAAGGCTGGGCTCATAGTTAGCCAGTACCTCAATATTCTTTCCCTTGCGCAGAAGGATATTCCGCACAGCCGCATACTGCAGAGCGTCGTTCTCCGCAAAGGGCTTCTCCAGAGCCATCTGGCGTCCCGAGGCAGCGCCCTCCATAAGCTTCTCAATATCCGCTCCGCTGACTGCGATGGGCAAAAGTCCCACTGCGGTGCACACGGAGAAACGTCCGCCCACATCATCGGGAACCACAAAGCTCTCATAGCCCTTTTCCGTAGCCAGGCCCTTCAGAGCTCCCCTGGCCTTGTCCGTGGTGGCGTAAATTCTCCTGGAAGCCTCTTCCTCCCCATACTTCTCCTCCAGCATTTTCTTAAATACCCGGAAAGCAATGGCCGGCTCCGTGGTGGTGCCGGATTTGGAAATAATGTTGATGGAGAAATCCTTGTCCTTCAGCACATCCATGAGATCCGTCATATAGCGGGTGCTGATGCTGTTTCCCACAAAATAAATCTCCGGCGTCTTGCGCACCTCTTTGGAGACAATATTGTAAAAGCTGTGTCTCAGGAACTCAATGGCAGCCCGGGCTCCCAGATAAGAGCCGCCGATCCCGATGACCAGCAGCACGTCCGAATCCGACTGAATCTTGGCAGCCGCCTTCTGAATCCTGGCAAACTCCTCTTTATCATAGTTTACAGGCAGGTCGATCCAGCCCAGAAAATCATTTCCAGCTCCGCTTCTGGACACCAGCACATCCTTGGCGTCCATGGCGATCTTCTCCATGCTTTTCACCTCATCTGCGCTGATGAAGGCTGCCGCCTTTGAATAATCAAATGTGATCTTATTTCCCATTAAACTCTTCCTTCCTTTCTGGGCTGCTTCCAGGGCGCCCCATTCTTCTATATTTTAGCAAATATAGCCAAAAGCGTCAACTATTCCGGAAGTCTATTCCAGGGAACTCACCCTAAAAATTCGGCCAGCACCTCCCGCAAAACCTGTTCCTCCCCGGGCTTTAAAGCAGCCGGCTTTTTTTCCTCTGCAGCCTCCGAAATGGCCGGGCCTGTGGTCAGATCCCGGTCTTGTCCTTTTTTTCCTGTATCCGCCTGCTCCCTTTTGGCTTCTCTCCAATATTCTTCCTCAGAAAACCCCGGATAATTCTCAGAAGTTCTGCCATTTAAACTGTTCCGCACCAGATCCCGGCGGCAGCTCTTCAGGTCCCGCTTGATCTCGCGCACATCCGCCCACAGATACAGCAGCAAAATTGTCACAATGATCCAGCCTATGACCGCAAAAACAGGAAGCATGATCCCACCCCTTTTTCTTTTTCTTTTTCTTCTTCATTTCCAAAGCTGTCCAGCCCAGGTCCCTTTTGCGTTCTATGTATAATGTTTATGTCCTCCACGGGCCGATTCACAAGGGAGTGCTGAACTGACAGTTAAATTCTATCATAAAGCCTGTCCGGAAAACAGAGGGCTCTGTCTTTCCCTTTTGACAAGAACATGCGGATTCTGCCATATATCCGCAAAATCCGCACGTTATAAATGCCTGTCCTTCAGCTTCTTTTTCCGCTGCTTTTTAATTCATGTTCCAGTTCTTGTCCGCTGTCTTTTTAAATTCTATCTAGCAGCTCTTCCACCAGGCGCACGGAGTGGAGGATCGCCTGCTTTTCAAAGGTGGGGTAATCCATAGTAGCGCTGTCGTCCGCCTTATCAGAAATAGCCCGCAGAATCACAAAGGGAATCTGATTCAGATAGGCTGCCTGGGCAATGGCCCCGCCTTCCATCTCTGTACAAAGCCCCTGGCTCCAGCTCTTGATCTCATCCTTTACCTGCCGGGAGGCGATAAACTGATCTCCCGTAACTACCCGGCCCGTAAACACGCCGATCTCCGGATTTACCTTCTCACAGGCAGCCCGGGCCGCCTGAATCAGTCCTGCATCCGCAGAAAAGCTTAGGGTCTCCATGCGGGGAATCTGCCCCCGCTCATAGCCAAACTCCCGGGCATCCATGTCATGCTGCAGGGCATCCGTGGAAATTACCATGTCTCCGATATTAATCTCTGCCTGCAGAGAACCTGCGATTCCTGTGTTAATGATGGCGTCCACCTGAAACACATCTGCCAAAATCTGGGTGCAGATTCCCGCATTCACCTTACCGATGCCACTTCGCACCACAATTACCTGTTTTCCCTTCAAGCTTCCCTGGCAAAACTCCATGGATGCTCTCTGCATCACCTGCTCCACCTGCATTTTTTCCTTCAACAGGGCCACTTCCTCTTCCATGGCCCCAATAATTCCGATCCGCTCCACTTGCTTTTCTCCTCCTTTGACTCTCGTATGATTTCAAATCTTTCGTGATTATGCCTTTAATAATTATATCTGCTTCCGAATATTTTGACTAGTATCTTTGAAATCTTTTTGGTATAATAATGGAAATCCTGCAAATAGCACAAGGGCAGGATGCACATTACAATAGAAAAGGAGTTTTCATATGACTTACGAAACAACCGGAACCTGCTCTGTAGCCATTGAGGTAGAGCTGGAAGGAGATACCATTCAATCTGTGGAATTCATCGGCGGCTGCTCCGGCAATACCCAGGGCATTGCCAAGCTGGTACAGGGCATGAACGCCAGAGAGGCTATCGCACGCATGCGTGGCATCCGCTGCGGCTCCAAGGATACCTCCTGCCCGGATCAGCTGGCTCATGCTTTGGAGGAGGCCTTAGAGAAGACATCGGTTTAGAATTCTATGATCTCCTCTTCCTTTTGAATCCTCTTCTGAATAAGCCTGCTGTCATAGTCCGGCGCAAACTCCTGGGCCGCCTGGCAAATCTCCCTGATCACATCCAGCTCCTCCTCCAGCTCCTCTGCGATTCCTTCCGCTTCCATTCCCCTGCGCAGCATCCGGCAGACCTGATCGATCAGCTTTCTCTCCATTCCTGCAAGGACACCCTCTTCCCAGGCCTCCCTTCGCAGATATTTTCTGGTTTCTTTCTCGTTATATTCCTCTAGCAGCATGTCTGTCACCTCCATTTTTGATCGGATCAGAATATTTGCCAGAATCCCCTCCCAGATGCAGCTGTCCACTGCCCCATCCGTTGGTTACCGAACTTCGAGGTATTCTGGCATTTCTTCTTTGATTTTCTTGTTCTTTTGTTCAATCCATTCTCCTTTCACTATACAAGGCCTTCCCGGATTTTAGCAAGAATAAATCCAGCAGGGGAAGTCCTTTCTTTTATTTTTGTTATTAGATCTGGAAATCGGCGGCCGAACGGCCAGACAGGAGATGTTGCTTGGAATCCTGTTGAAATCAGTATACGGGAAACAGATGAGATTTGCAAGTAGTTTTCAAAGTTTTATGAGAGTTGTATGAGAGACTCAAGTAAAAAACTATAGAAAATGCAGGCGGAATAATAACCAATTCATGCATTAAAATCTAAAGCCATTTATAAATCCGGATTTTGCAACAGCTTCTATATATTATACCAGCCTTTGTTGATCTTGTCGGCTATAAAGAAACCGCCTCACTTCCATAATCGGGGAAACGTCATCATCATCAATTACTACATAATAGATTATAAAATTAACAACATAGATGCGGTAATAGGCATATTTCCGCTCTCGTATGGAATGATATGGCTCAAAGAATTCTGCCGCCGGAAACCGGTCCCGTATGGCTTTCTCAACTTTATTCAACAGGTCACTGGCAGCTTTGGGGTTTTTCAGTTTTTCAGTTTTTCAGCTTTTCAGCTTTTCAGCAATATACGTTATCTTTTCATCAAGATCTTCATAAAAAAGCGGCAAGTAACGCAGTTTGTATTTCTTATCATACATTTATTTTCTTCCGGAGACCTTCAAATACTTCCTCATGGTTCATTCTTCTGCTATTCTCTGTGGCTGCCCGGTCTGCCTCGTCCAGTGCTGCCTCTACGCCATCTGTAAGCTGGGAATACATGTCCAAGCTGAGGACCACCATAGCGCCATATCCGTTTTTTGTAAGGTATACTGGCTCCCCTTCATTCACAAGCCTTTCAATATCCGGGAATTTATTTCTAAGGTCTGAAATAGATCTGATCTGTATCATACATCACGCCCCCTTATCTTAATTCTATCATTTTTTTATTCCACCTGATTATACATCAAAATGCAATGAAAACCAGATATTTTATTTTACGTTTATGAGAGAAACCGCAAATTTGAAAACATTCCTCCTATCCAAATCCGAAAGAAGAGCGAATGGCGCAATCAGCCAACAAAAAAGAGAAAGCCGGGGAAGACTTTCTCTTTTTTGTCACAAAGGCGGGGAACCTTTGCTCTTGCTTGTAAAATAATGTAGTTTGTTGTAGATTTTGTAAGTTAATACATGATTTGAATTCTTTATTCAGTTTTAAGTTTGGGAACTTCTCAGGTTCCCTGCACACCTTTTAAGGTGAATCTATAAAAAGCATGCTTTGTACAGTGATTTTTGATTTTGATTGTTCCTAAAATATTAGGTAGTAAGTAAATACGATATTCAATTTTTTTCCAATATTCAGTTGTCGTTTACTGCATGTCTCCTGTTTGTCAGCGTAAACCAGGGCTCTTAAATTCTGATATGTCCAAATTCCTGTACTCTGCAGCCAGAGTGTAGGATACTTCGCCATAAATATCTCATTTCCGACATTTACTGAAGGTCTCCCGTAAACCTAATTATCAGTTACGATTTTTTCATCCCTGTAATTCCTGCATAGCAGCCATCTAACACACCCGCAAATGAGCGTGTACTCTAACAGTCCGGTGCACTGCGAACTGTATGAAATACTAAATTTAACCCTCCCAATTAGCTGCCAAGCAGAATGTTTTAGGATGCCGTGATGGCATCTGTACAAGTGTCTGTAGTCTCGCGGGTTCCGCCGTGATAGACAGTATGTGTTCCGCGAACTGAGTAGTAATAACCACTCTTTGCTTGAAGCCCCGTTTCATATCCTGACACAGATGCATCATTCTTTTCAGAATAATGATACACTCCGATTGTGCCATAACTACTGTTGTCTGGACTTTCGTCCAGATACAAGGCTAAACGCAATTCCTCACAAATACTATGTGCATTGGTACTTCCGGAAATATTTATCCTAGCTTTCCCATCTCGCATTACTTTTGCTGTACCAAATGCAAGATACACACCTCTGCCCACTGAATACCAAGTATCTGTAGCCTCTTCCTCTGTCATGGTTGTCTCATGATATCCTGCGATCTCTTCTGCAGAAACAGGCATTACTACCACAGAAAAGCACATTATACAAGACAGCATTCCGCAAACTACTGACAAAATTCTCCTTTTTTGCATAACCCCTCCTTTCTTATTTTGTACATGTTTTATAGGCCTACAATAAGAATACGATTAACTGCAATCCTATCATGCATTTTTGTTATATACTCAAACTTCCCACACCGATTGGTGTGCTGAACCTTGAAAAATCAATACTTTAGTCCATAAAAAAGGCACAAACCTGCACTTGATGGTATAATT
>JAAWJI010000074.1 GCA_022796795.1 Lachnospiraceae bacterium
GTAGTAAAGTATAAAAAACAGTCTGCAATTCCTGCTTGATAAAAACGTCTATGGTGGATTCTGACCAGTCAAACCCGAAAGTAAAGTTACACTATCAAAGCGAACGAAAAGAATTGACAAAGAGAGATATTTTCGCTATACTGAGAGCTAGTCCAAAATAGTCAGTTAATATTTCCGCGCAGCCGGGGAGTTGGCGGTGCCCTGTACCTGCAATCCGCCATAGCAGGGGTGTTGTCCTGCCGCGGGCGAAAGGGCATAATGCTGCCCTTTGTAAGTGACATTGACGTTTGGGTCTTACGCAACAGGAATCTATGAACCGGGTCAGGTCAGGAATGGAGCAGCCCTAAGTAGAACCTTCTGTGTGCCGTGAGGGTGCCTGGACTGAGTTAACTGCAAAGGTAACGGATATGTTCTCAGTTCAACGCAGGATGCGCGGATTTCAATAAAATTGGAGATGTACCCAAGCGGCTGAAGGGACCGCACTCGAAATGCGGCAGGCCGGTAACCCCGGTGCGAGGGTTCAAATCCCTCCATCTCCGCTATAGGAAGGATGCCGAAGACCATGAGAGAGTAAAGTCATGGTTTTCGGCATCTTTGTTTTTTATCAGATCCGGACTCTCCAGGCGTCTATTTCTTAAGAACGTTCCATTTATGTTCCGCAGAGGGGTTTTTGACAGGAACCATTTCGAAATGGTCTGTGAAAGTCTCCCTACCAATTCCGAAGGAGCCTGGCTGCTTTCACATACATGTCCGGGTTTACCTCCGCTATATACTGATTTTCACTGGAAAATACCAGGAAAAATCCAATCAGGATGGTGGCCAGACAAAGGACTATGGAGAGTGCATAGAGGATCTGTCCAGATTTCACATTGCTGTAGGATACATGCTCCAGGATTAGCAGGAAGGAAAGAACAGCCACGGCCAGGGCCAGGTCTGCCGTATAGCGGATGTGCATGCCTCCCATGGAATAATCCAAATATCCCAGGCCCAGGATGCCCAGGATCACCAAAAGGTAGGTGGATTTTTGCAGGGGCGCTTTGGGTGATTTGGAGAAAATACTCAAGCCGGCCAGGAAAATTCCAAAATTCAAAGGCAGATTCAGTAATCCGGCGCTGCTTTCCTGATAGATAAAGTTACCAAAGTCAAAACAGAACGTTGCGGATGGTTCCAGGAAGGGGAAAAACTCTTTCCAGACCAGGGGCTCTGCAAAATAGTGGTAGAGCATTGCTTTAAAGTGATGAAAGCTCAGGGTGAGCTTGTTGTAGCGGATGTCCCCTTCCGTCAGCTGGTAGCTGGTGCCGAATTCCAGAGGGGAGCCAAAACGAACATAGTTAAACCAGCAGATGCCGGCCGCGCCTATGACGACAGGGATCAGAAAAGGAAGCGCATCCATGGATTTTTGCTTCCAGGAAAGTCCGGAATCCATCAGGATATGGAGGAAAGCTGGCAGCACAAAGACCATTGCCAGCAAAAGCAGGTTGGGTCGTGAGAGCACCAGCATAACCACGGCCAGGCCGGATGCGAAAAAGAGCAGGCTTCGCCGGATCCGGGAGTTCCTGGTCATGCAGGCCTGAAAGGCCAGGGTTAAAAATACCATAAGCCATCCAAGCCCGCTGAGAATGGGATAGTAGTAAAAATTAATGTTGGACTGCAGCATATGCAGCATCCCTCCGCAGACCACGGCCGGAACGCCCAGCAGACACAAGAGCAGATTGGCCCGCAGGCGGAAAAATGCGATCAGGGTGTAGACTGCGGCAAAGGTGCCCAGAATGGCAAAGACTGTAAGCACAGAGGTACACAAAATTTCCGTGGGAATCATTCCCGTGAGCCAGTATACCGGATAATAAACGGTGAAAAGAGGAGCCAGGCCAAAATAGGAATAATAGGAGCCTTCATAGTAGGCCCTGTCCCAGTGATACTTTACCCCTTTCTTGTCACGTTCCCCTCTGTCATAGACATTATCCAGGTCGGCAAGAGCTGGATTTACCCCCAGATCCAGGGACAGCTGTCCCTTTTCAAAGGCGTCCAGCTGTTGGGCATAAGCGTCGTAGATCTCTCCTATTACAGGGTCGCCGTATTGTTGCAGATCTTCCTGTGCGGGAAGGGGCGCAAGCCAGCTGTGAGAGGGGGACAGCGCAAACAGAAGGAACCCGGACAGAAGGAGGCAGGGCACAAGAGATGACAAAATAAGCAGCTGGTGAGAACGGCGCTTCATATCCAAAACAGCTGCATATAGCTCATATTTCCATAGGAGCAGGACTATCAGACAGACAGCAGAAAAGAGGAGAATCCGTACCAGGGAGGGCTGGAAGCAGGACTGGTTGAATACAACCGAGGTGATCCAGACCGGAGACGCGGAGGACTCCAGATTGATACGCAGCCGGAGCAGGTTTCCGTGGGGATTCAGGCGAACCGTAAAAGAAGAAGCTTCTCCACCGGGATTCACCAGAAAGTGCCCGGCGCCCTGGGTTTTATAGGCAGAGATCTCGTCGCAGAGACTTAAAGTCCCCTCCAGCATTTGCGGATCTCCCCCGGTGGTGATGGTCACCCGGTTGACGGGAAGATTCAGCCCGTCAAAGGAATAGGTCGGAGTTTCCGGGAGCACAGGAATCCCTGTGCCATCATAGCCGGGAAAAGCAGACAGATCCAGAGCGATTGGTTCCATATGTTTTATTTTCAGTAAAAGATCATCCATTTGAAATGCAGCCAGCTCCAGCAAGATTCCAAAGACAAGGGAAAATCCCAGAAACAGCAGAGGGCTCTTCTCTTTCCAGCGTTTCATATTCATTGTAAACCTCCGTTTTTGCTCTGCGCACTGTTAGAAAGTCTTCATACTCCTTTTTCTGAGCAGATTTTTGTCAGATGTGCACAGATTATGCACTTTCCGCGAATACTGCGCGGCATTCCTGTATTTTACTGGGATTATCATAGCATTGAGAGGGGGAACTGTCAAACCCTGCCCAAAAGGATTAAAACAGCTTTGCCTTTCCAGTCGATTTGTGTTATAAATAAAATACGATTTATTTTGCGGTATGATATGAGTGTGCTGATAAGCTGATTTTCAGCTAAATAGCCCAGATGGAAATTCGCGCAGATGGAAATCAAATAAGGTAAAAATAATAGAAAAAGAGGAGAACAGAATGTGGCAAAAAGAGATCCCATACAAAATTTATCTGGAAGAATCAGAGATGCCAAAAGCATGGTATAATGTCCGTGCCGACATGAAGCGTAAACCCGCGCCCCTTTTAAATCCTCAAACTCATGTGCCCATGACCTTTGAGGAGCTGCGGACCGTGTTCTGCGATGAGCTTGTGAGGCAGGAGCTGGACGATAGTACCCCGTGGATTCCCATTCCGGAGGAGATTAGCAGCTTTTATAAGATGTACCGCCCCTCTCCTCTGGTGCGCGCCTACTGCCTGGAGGAGAAGCTTCAGACACCGGCAAAGATATACTATAAATTTGAGGGAAACAATACCAGCGGAAGCCATAAGCTTAACTCGGCCATAGCCCAGGCCTATTATGCAAAAAAGCAGGGGTTAAAGGGCGTGACCACAGAGACGGGAGCAGGTCAGTGGGGAACTGCTCTGTCTATGGCCTGCGCATATCTGGGACTGGATTGCCGGGTGTATATGGTAAAGGTTTCCTATGAACAGAAGCCCTTCCGCCGGGAGGTCATGCGCACCTATGGCGCTTTTGTGACTCCGTCTCCCTCTGACACCACCCAGGTGGGAAGAAAAATCCTGGAGAGACATCCGGGGACGTCGGGAAGTCTGGGCTGCGCTATTTCCGAGGCTGTGGAGGCTGCCGGGAGCCGGGAAGGCTACCGCTATGTGCTGGGAAGCGTGCTGAACCAGGTTATGCTTCATCAGTCTGTCATTGGCCTGGAGTCCAAGGCAGCCATGGATAAATATGGAATCAAACCAGATATTATCATTGGCTGCGCCGGCGGCGGATCAAACCTGGGCGGACTGATCGGTCCCTTTATGGGAGAGAAGCTTCGGGGAGAGCAGGATTATCAGATTATTGCCGTGGAGCCCGCCTCCTGCCCCAGCCTTACCAGGGGAAAATTTGCTTATGATTACTGCGATACGGGAATGGTATGTCCCTTAGCTAAGATGTACACCTTGGGAAGCGGGTTTATTCCTTCCGCCAGCCACTCCGGGGGACTCCGCTATCACGGCATGAGTCCCATTTTGTCCCAGCTTTACGACGACGGACTCATGGAGGCCAGAACCGTGGAACAGACAGCTGTTTTTGAGGCTGCCCAGCAGTTTGCCCGCGTGGAGGGTACTCTCCCTGCGCCGGAGAGCAGCCATGCGATCCGGGTTGCCATTGACGAAGCTCTGAAATGCAAGGAGACCGGGGAAGAAAAGACCATTTTCTTCGGCCTGACGGGAACCGGGTATTTTGATATGATGGCATACGGGAAATATAATGACGGAAAAATGGAGGACTACATTCCCACAGATGCAGAGCTGCAGGCGGGATTTGACGGACTGCCCCATATAGAATAATATATAAA
>JAAWJI010000075.1 GCA_022796795.1 Lachnospiraceae bacterium
TTCTTTTGTGAGGGTTTTGGTTGAGCTCTTATACTCTATCACAAAAAGGGGTTCCCTTTCTATATCTATTTTTCACCCGAAGAAAATTTTACACTATCTTATGGAAAACGATCCGATTAACCCTCTTCTCCCCTTTAGCAGTCCCCTTCTTCCAGAAACCTCCGATACTTTTCCCGCACAAATTTGATGCTTTCCTCGATTAACCCATTTTCCATATGGTTTTCTTCCAGTATTTTTTCATACTTGTCATACATATGGATAATATGGTCAAACATTTCCCGGTTATAGCGCCGTCCGTTGGACAGGGCAGAGCAGGCATCCAGGATTTTCCACCGCAGATCATCAATTTCCTTTTCCACAAAGAGGTGGGTAAGCTTCTGGATGTCGCCCCGCAATTCCTCGTCCTTCTTGTCGAAGCGGGCGAAGCCCTCCAGATATTCCTTTTGCAGGGCGGTCAGATGCTCGGATGTCTGGATCAGCAGGGTATGCTCCTCCCGTTTGTTCCGCATCCATTTTGTCTCCATGCCAGTCTTTTCCAGGGCCCATTCCAGCAGGGCGGCGATGGCTTTCAGGGCGAATAGGATGGTGAGCATGGAAATGGATAAGGAGGCCAGATTGATTTTAAATAATTCCTGTATTGCGTCCATATCTTACAGCCCCTTTATGTTGTTTCCAGCTGTTTCCAGGCGGCCTCCAGAAGGATTCGAATCTGATCCTTCGTGATGACTTGCTTTTTGGAATTAAACATTCGGTCGATAAAGGTGATGACGTATTCCCGTTTGGCTTCGCCGGATTTGGGCGCGTCGAAGAGCACCTCCGCTGCCTGGACTGCCTTTGACACCCATTTCACAATTTCATCCAGCTGACTGGCTGAGATCTTTGTCTTTACATAGGGAATGAAAATTCCGGTGATGACTGCACCGATTATCGGAATCAGGAAAAGTACCATGTTTAATACTTGTTCGTTCATAGAATTCGCTCCTTTCTGTATGAGGGCCGGATTCCTCCTGATGGAAAGGAATCCGGCTGCCATTTCCTGCCTGGTGATGCACCCGAATTCGGGACCATGCAGGTTTACTGGTGATTTACTGTACCAGGGCCAGAAAATCAGAGGCTGTGATTTTCTGCCCATTGCCTCCAAAGCGAAGCTTTGCGGCAGCTGTCAGGCCGCTTCCATATATACCGGGCAGCTCCACGCCCCTGGGATTGAGATTGCTCAAATACAGGAGGATCTCTGCTGCTGTGACCAGGTATTGCTTTTCGCCCTGTTTTACATAATGAGTTCCCAGCTTCTGCCTGCTCTTGGGGCCAATGATGCCGTCCTCCGCCAGGGTTCTGCCATAATCCAGATTCAGGGCCCGCTGCAGGATTCGGGCCTTTGCCCTGGAAATGTTGGCGGAATCGTCCACGCCGGTGAAGTTTTTTCCATGGTTCAATCCCTCGGCCATGAGAGCCGTGGGAGAGGAGCCCGTATCACCTAAGGAGGAGCTTATGTTGCTTGGAGCGGAGTCCATATGGCTTGGGGAGGAGCCTGTATCGCCTGGGGAGCCTGTGTCGCTTGGAGAGGAGCCCGTATGGCTTGGGGAGGAGTCCGTACCGCCAGAAGAGGAGAGCGATCCGGAAGCAGCCGGATTTGCAGAAGCTTGCGCCAACCGGTTCTTGAAAGCTTGCCAGTCAGCCTCATGGCTTACGAAATACGCAGGACAGTTTTTGTGAGTTACGTCATAATGACGCAGCACATGTTCCAGGGGAATCTGATATTTTTTCATGAGAGCGCTGGCAAGGGTGAGGGCGTTTGCCAGGGTTTTCTCTGTCACATCATAGATTCCGTTTTTCCTGGTGTCGCACAGCTCGATTCCAATGGAGTTGGCGTTTCGGCAGGAGGGGTGATAGTATTTTTTTGCCCCGCAGTGGTAGGCCGTGTAGTTGTCAGGGACAGTCTGTGTGACGCTGTCGTCGTCCACGAAATAATGGGCGGAGGTTTTTACTGCATTGTTTGCAAAATAGCTTCCGTTTGCCTCGTCGGAATCGCCGTCGTTTCCAGTGTAATGGATGACCAGATATCGGATGGCGCCAAGACTGCGGGAGCCGCCGTAGTTGCTTCGGTTGGCCCACCTGATTTTTAAGGGCAGGATTAGCTGCAGACTTAAGGGATTTTGGGCCTCTGTCTGGGGATTGCCGGAAACATCCAGCTTTTTCATCTCCTCCACACCGGCTATAATGTCAAAGCCGTATCCGATTTTTTTCTCCATGGCATCCTGGAGGCTGGAGGCTCTGGAGGTGTCATAGCCGGGAACCGCCCATTTTCCGGCCAGGTCCTGGAACCTGGGGGCTTTGCCCCTGGGATGGATATAGCCGTATCTGGGGTCTACACAGGCATTTTTCAGGGGAAGGGGAGAGGCGTAGCCCTTTAAATGCTGGATCTGGGCCCGGATTCCCAGTCTGGGCGTATCAAAGGAATGGCCCTTTACGCCCTTTTTTGTCACGCCCAGGCCACAGAAATTATTCTGGTCAAAGGTTACGGCAGTCCCTCCGGTAAACCGGAAATTTCCCGTTTCCTTGCAGGACTGAATCCATGCCCCGTCTCCCCGCACGCCCTCTGCGGCGCCTTCCTCCAGGTAAAGCCTGGCATAGTCCAGGGCCCAGGGAGCCGCGGTCGGGTTTTTAGCAATCAGATATTGGGCCATCTGAGATGCGCTGCACTGGGATTCTCCACAAATGTTCATAAAATCACTTCCTGTCTGAAGGAGTCCTCTTTTTCCAGGGCTTTATTTATGGCATCCACGGCTTCCGGAATTGAGACGCAGCCATTTTCATCGGCGTACTCACGCAGCTCTTCCTCTGTCTCTTTTTTGATTTGCAGGAGAGGCTTTTGTTTCAGAGCCTGGATTTCCTCCTTGGTGAGATCCGTGCGGTCGGGCAGGAGATCTATAGCTTCTCCCCTTTCTCTTGCTGCCAGCACTTCCGCTATGTATAATTGGTAGTGCTCCCGGCAGCAGGCCATGGATTTCCAATTCTCCGTGGCGGCACAGTAGCCGCAGCTGTAGTAGCGCTTTTGGCCGCCGTTTGGGCCCAGACTGCATTTGGAATATTTACAGATTGTGTTTGCCTTCATATTTCTCCCTGAAAAGGCTGTGAAAGAACCTTTTGTCTTTCACAGCCTTTTTTGAATCCATATCATCTGTTTGGATTGAATGGGTATCACTTTACAGGACTGTGGCGTCCTCCTCGTCAAATACGATGAAGTCCCACAGCCTCTTGGTTGCAGTGCTTCCGCAGCCGCCGGACAGTGCCTCGAATTCCATATTCTGGACGGAGGGGTCATTGCCGAAGGTGAGATCAAAGTTACCGGAGGCCTTGGCCCTGGGGTAAACGATCTTGGCGTAGTAGCTCTTGTCCGTGCAGATATCCTTGGCGAAGCAGTCTGCGATGAGCATGCCGGTGGCGGAGAACTTGTCCTCGTCGTTGGAGATCTTCCGGGCATCTGTGACCTGGATGTCGTAGAAGGTGTAAACGACCTCTCCCGCCTGGAAGACATCTGTGGGCAGCGTGATCTTTTTGGCAGTCGGATCATACTGGAAGGTTTCCGCAGTGGCGGTTGCTCCAATGGCATAGGGCTTGCCTACGGTACCGTCTGCATTTCTCTTATAGATGTAAGGAATCTCATTTCCCGCAGAACCCATGGGCTTAATGCGGATGTCCACGCTTACGCCGTCTGCGGTGGTCAGCATAAAGAAATGCTTGGGAACAACCGTGGTTCCCTGCACCACCTCAGAGCCCACCTGCATGGCCATTACACCGTCCACAATGGAGCCGTTGGTTGCGGTGATCCGGCTGGCCTTATTCCGGTCCGCGGAGCCGATTTTTACGCCATTCTTTCCTGTTGCATAGACGGTTTCCTGCTCATTGGTCATGGTGGCCTCCTGCAGATCGTCTACCACAAATTGGCAGGTTCCGTTGGCCAGGTCAAAGAAGCTTAAACGCTCCATATTCTGTACAATATACTTGTTTGAATTCATACTCATTGATAATTTCCTCCTAATTTGCCCATCTTTTTGGGCATGATGGTACACCCTTGTGGTGTTTCCTCCTAATTTGCCCATCTTTTTGGGCATGATGGTACACCCTTG
>JAAWJI010000041.1 GCA_022796795.1 Lachnospiraceae bacterium
ATATAAATCGCTGGAAGAAGTGATAAAAAAGGCGGATGACAAACCGGCTACAAGTCCTGCTACTACAGAAATGCCAAATACAAAATACGATTTCACTTTCATTAAAATAGATTGTCCTTTCCTGAGTACTGTGACTGCCAGTAATCAGCCTGTCTGCTCCATCAGTCAAGCGGCAGTCTATTATATATATCATATCTCAAATCTGCAAAAATAGCAAATGATTTACAGGGCTTTTTTTGCTGTGTTCTCGTCTAAATTTGTTTATGGAGAGGAGTGCTGGATGCCTGCAGCATCAGAAACAACGGTTTGGAATTTTTTGCGCAAATTTGTTGACATCTTCCTGCCCTTTGTATAATATGATAAGTAGTATGGGAAAAAGAGGGGCAGAGCTATGGCAACGATTCATGATATTGCAAAGATCGCAGGAGTTTCCACGTCAACCGTTTCTCATGTGGTCAACCGCACGCGCTATGTAAGTCCGGAGCTGGTGGAGAAGGTGGAGCGTGCAATTCAGGAGTTAGATGAATTACCCAATTTTATTATCAAAAAATCCAGGACGAGTCAGATTTCCACTGGATTGAAATACATTTTTATTTTAATTTCCGAACGGGGCAGCCAATTTCAGAGACAGACGGAGGAGTGTGTGAAGGAGCTTCTGGCAGATACGGATTATACCATAATCTCAGCAGGCTATGATAAGGACACGGCCAGACTTAAGGTGATCAAAAATATGATTTTGGCAACGCCGGATTTATGCGGGATTGTTGCCTTTCCTGATGAACGGGAAATTTTGACGGAGGCTTTTTTTCATGAAATTTCCGTGCCGGTTATCCTCATCGGAAAAGCGGTGAAGGGGTTGAAGGCGGATGTGTTTTCCCCCAATATGTATGACGGAGGATACCAGGCAGCTAAGCACCTGATTAAAAACGGCCACGAACGCATTGCCTATATGGGGAATTCCAGAGACTTGTCTACCTGGCGCTTTGAGGGGTATCAAAAGGCGCTTCACGACTATGGAATCGAAGAGAATCCCCAGCTTGTTTTTCCTAATCTGAATACGGAGGTTGAGGTATTTCAGGTCATGGATGAGATGATGGCCCAGGAGGTGCCGCCTACGGGAATCGTAGTGGCCAACTCCTTTCCTATCATCCCGCTTTTGAAATATCTCCATGCACATAATATTATAATTCCCAAGGACATTTCTGTCATAATCCTCAATGATTTTGAGTGGGCATCCCTGTTGGCGCCGGAGCTTACCTGCATTGACAAGCAGCCTGCAGAATGCGCGTCTTTGACGGTAAAGACCCTGATGAAACGAATGAGAGGCGAAAAAGGAGAGCTCCAGAAGGAGACGCTTCCGGTCCGGCTGAATGTGAGAAATTCCACCCAGGGTATTGGCAGAGGGCCTTTTGGGGAGAAGGCGGAGAGCGCGGAGGTGCTGGAGCTTTCGGAGGCGGAAAAGGAGCAGATCCGCAGTCAGCATTATACGGCCGCCATTTCCTTCCACTATACGGGGAAGGCCTGGATGCAGCTGATGGAAAAGGGGATCAAGAAAATCTTTGAGGATCTGGGGATCTCTCTGATTGCCGTCACAGACGCCCACTTTGAGGCTTCCATGCAGAGTAAGCAGTTGGATAGTATTCGGTTTTTGTCTCCGGATCTGCTCATTGCCATACCGGTGGACAGCCAGGACACGGCGGAGGCTTTTCAGAAGGTGGTAAAAAGCGATACAAAGCTTGTCCTGATCACCAATATTCCAGACGGCATTGCGCCGGGAGACTATGTGTCCTGCGTTTCAGTGAACGAGTATTCTCACGGCCGGAATATGGGGCATGGGTTGGGAAAATATATGGTGCGCCACAAGATGAAATACGTGGGGATTGTGCGTCACGGCAATCAGAATTTTTTTGCAACCAGGCAGAGAGATAACGCGGCGGAGCAGGTATTGTCGGAGGAGTTTCCGGAGATCCGGATCTGCGGGGAGATCAGCTTCCAGTCAGAGACCGAGGTCTATAAAAAGGCAAAGGAATTTATTCTGCATCATCCGGAGGTGGAGGCATTCTATGTTTCCTGGGACGGACCGGCCCTTGAGGTTCTGCGGGCTCTGACAGAAGCGGACCGGACGGACGTGGCGGTTGTTACGGGAGATTTGGATTACGCCATAGCCATGAACATGGCAAAGGGGGGCATGGTGAAGACTCTCAGCGCCCAGTGCCCCTATGAGCAGGGAGAAGCCATTGCCCTGGCGGCTGCCAATGCGCTTCTGGGCAAACAGACCCCATCCTTTATCGGGATTGAACCGGTTTTGGTGACACCGGAGAATCTTCTCAAGAGCTGGACGGATATCTTTAAGGATAATCCTCCAGGGGAGCTTCGCCGGGCGATTCGGGAAAATCTTCCATATTTTACCATGGAATAGAACAAATAGAAGAGCTGGCCGGAAACCCTAAGATTTCCGGTCAGCTCCTTTTTTGCATCAAATTCCGTTAGTCGATTTTCTTTACCTCTGTCCAGGCGTGGGTTTGGGCGGACTCTAAGATGGCGTCTGAGATCAGCTCCACCATATAGCCGTCCCGGAAGCCTGGATCTGCTTGGGTGCCTTCTGCCACAGCCTTTAGGAACTCGTACATTTCGATCATCTTCGTCTCCGTGTATCCAATGCCTAGGGCAGGAATGGGCCACAGCTGATTTCCATAGGGATGAGCCGGTCCGGTATAGACCGTGCGGAAGCCTCGGCGGTCGTCCCCGTCCTTGGCAAAGCAGACCTGCAGCTCGTCCCGGCGCTCATAGTTGAAGAACAGAGAGCCCTGGGTGCCGTGAATCTCAAAGGTAATATAATTGTTCCGGCCCCAGGCGTTTCTGGTAGCCTCAATGGTTCCAAAAACCCCGTTTTCACACTGTACCATAAAGCAGCAGTGATCGTCCACATCCACAGGCTTTTTGGGAGCGTTGCTCCCGCCTTTTACAGTTCCCAGGCTGTCTGCCAGACCGGTTTGGGTGGGACGCTCCGGGATATAGGTTGCGGTCCGGGCGTTGACCGACGCAAACTCGCCAACCAGGAAGCGCAGCATATCTACAATATGGGTTCCGATATCTCCTAAGGCTCCGGTTCCGCAGATGTCTTTCTGGAAACGCCAGGAGAGGGGAGAGTTGGGATCTGCAGACCAGTCCTGGAGATAGGTGCCGCGGAAATCCAGAAGCTCTCCAAGAGCCCCTTCCTGAATGTATTTTTTAGCCAGCTGCACGGCAGGGGTGCGGCGGTAGTTAAAAGCCACCATGGTGGTGATGTGATTCTCTTTTGCCGCCAGGTACATCTCCTTTGCCTGCTGGGAGGTAAGGGCCATGGGCTTCTCGCAGAGAATATGCTTGCCAGCCTTGGCCGCGGCAATAGCAATCTCGGCGTGGATATTGTTGGGCGTACAGATATCCACAATGTCAATCTCCGGATCTTCGATCATCCGGCGCCAGTCCGTTTCGTAGGTGGCAAAGCCCAGTCTTTGGGCAGAGTCTTTTGCTACCTCCTGGTTGATATCCACAATGGTTTTCTTCACTGGCATGACAGGGGCAGGCCAGAAAAACATGGGCATTCCGGCGTAGGCAATGGCGTGTGCTTTTGCCATAAATCCGGCTCCGATGAGACCAACTTTCATTTCTTTCATGATGTTATTCTCCTTTCTTAAATTACGAATTGACGCATATACTGGTAGGACAGCCTAAGGGAATCCAGCACCCGCTCCGGCGTGCTCTCAAAGGCCTTATCCTCGATCTCGATGCAGCTGTATCCGTTATAACCGATATCATTCAGAGCTGACACATATTTTCCCCAGTCCACATCCCCCAGCCCCGGAAGCTTGGGAGACATGTACTGCAGGGGATAAGCCATGATTCCCACATCCCGTAGGCGGTCGGGATAAACCTTGATGTCCTTATAGTGAACATGGAAGATTTTCTCCTTAAATTCATACAGGGGCGCTATGTAATCCATCTGCTGCCAGATGAAATGAGAGGGATCGTAGTTCAGGCCCAGGTAGTCGCTGGGAAGAAGAGAGAAGACCTTCCGCCAGATCGCAGGGGTAGTCATGAGGTTCTGGCCCCCCGGCCACTGTCCGGCATCAAAGAGCATGGGACAGTTTTCGACGGCGATCCGTACCTTTTGCTCTTCTGCTACCTTTAGAATGGGCTTCCAGATTTCCTGAAACAGCTCCAGATTTTCCTCTATGGTTCGATGCTGAGCTCTGCCGATAAAGGTGGTGACAGTGTCCACACCCAACTTGGGAGCTGTTTTGATCATGGCAATGAGATGCTTTACGATTTTATCCTGCGCTGCGGGATCGTCTGTCAGGGCGTTGGGATAGTAGGCGAGAGCAGAGATGGCCACGTTTTTCTGCCTGCAGTAATCGTTGATGTGCCCAATCTTTGCATCATCCAGCTCTTCTATATGAATATGGGTCACGCCGGCATATCTTCTGGAAGCCTTTTCTACGGGCCAGCAGGCAACCTCCACACATTCATATCCCATAGAAGCAGCAGTATCAATGACCTCTTCAAAAGAACTGTTGTCCAAAATAGCAGATACAAAACCTAGTTTCATTGGAAAGTCTCCTTTTCTTTTTTTTGTTATTTGCGCAAATTTATAAAAATTATATAATGTAAGGGCATGTGTGTCAATAGAAAAAAAGAAATGGACAAGAAAATAAATGAAAAAAGTTGGTTTTTGTAAGTTTTAAACAAAAACAAAAAGGAAAATTGTGCAAAAAGTAAAAACATAAGAAAAATACAGAGGAAATATTGACAAAACAACAAGGATGGGATATATTGAAATCACATTAAATTTGCGCAAATTTATAAAAATACATAAAAGGAGGATTTTATGAAACTGGGATATATGACAAACGGTTTCGGACCGCTGGTTGGCGATGGCGGCGGCGTGACAAGCGTCAAGGATATTCGCTATCTGACCCTGTGCGACGATGAAGCTGTTTTAAAGAAGATTACAGAGATTGGTTTTCGGCATATCGAGGTATTAGAAGGAAATCTGACCAAGTATGCAGCAGATATTCAGGTATTAAAGGATATGCTTGCCAGATACAACGCGGGTATGATGAGTGTCTGTGTCGGCGCGAATTTTATCTATAAAGACGCCTTGGAAGATGAAATGTGTCATATGAAAGCTGTGGCGACACTGGCAGAGCAGGTGGGAGTTTCCTATGTGGCTTTCTGCGGCGGCGCTATCCGGGGAAAAGGAATCCAGGAGGGAGACTACCAGCTTCTGGCGGAAGGTCTCCGGGAGGCTTCCAAGGTATTTGCGGACTGCGGTATTGAGGCCAGCTACCATCCTCATCTGGGATCCATGGCTGAAAAACCGGAGCAGATTGACAAATTGTTTGAGCGGACGGACATGAAGATTTGCCCGGATTTGGCTCATCTGGCGGCAGGAGGCGGGGATCCTCTGGAAATTGTGAAGAAATATTATGACCGCATCTCCTTTGTCCATCTGAAGGATCTGAACCAGGATGGATTTGCACCTCTGGGAACCGGCACCATTGACCTGGAAGGGATTCTCACATTCTTAAAGGAAAAGGGATATGAGGGGGATTACCTGGTGGAGGTAGACGGATTTGCAGGAGATCCTGCAGAGGCCTGCCGCGTATCGTATGAGTATTTAAAAGGAAAGCTGATTTAGGAAACAGGAGGAACATATGAAAGCGAAAAAATGGTTATCCATATTGTGTATTGCAACAATGACATCCGTATTACTGTCCGGCTGCGGCAAGGAGCCTGCTCCTGCAGAGAGCCAGGATGTAGCACAGACTGAGGCTCCTGCAGAGGAGGCTCCCGAACCTGCAGCAGAGGAAGAGACGCCGGCGGAGGCTCCGGCCGAGAGCGCTCCTGCAGAGGCCGCGGATAATGGAAGCAGCGAAATCAAGTCTACAGGCCCCAACGGAGAAACCGCTTTGCTGGCCACAGAGTTATCTCTGACAGACGAGGAGATCGCTCAGATCCAGGCAGGAAATTATACGGCTGCCATCAGCTTCCACTACGGCGGAAATGACTGGTCTTCCGCACAGCAGAAGGGTCTGGAGGATACCTTCAAAAAATTAGGTATTGAAATTGTGGCCGTTACCGATGCAAACTTCTCGCCGGAAACCCAGGTATCCGACCTGGAGACCATTATGGCAAAACAGCCGGATGTGCTGGTGTCCATTCCCACTGACGCCACCTCCACGGCTAACGCATACCAGAGAGTTGCCGACAGCGGAACCAAGATTGTCTTCATGGATAATGTTCCATCAGGATTTACAGCTGGGGAAAACTATGTCAGCTGTGTCTCCGCAGATAACTACGGAAACGGCCTGATTGCGGCGGATCTCATCGGAGAAGCCCTGGGCGGAAAAGGAAAAATCGGTATTATTTTCTACGATGTGGATTTCTTTGTAACCAATCAGAGACTGGAAGCCTTTGAGAAGCAGATGGCAGAGAAATATCCGGAGATCGAAGTGGTATCCAAAATGGGATTCCAGGATGAGAATGGCTGCGACGTGGTGGCAGACGCTATGATTACCCAGAATCCGGATATTGAGGCTATGTTTGTTCACTGGGATATTCCCTGTGAGGGCGCGCTGTCTGCTCTTCGCGCAGCCGGACGGGATGACATTCTGCTGAGCACCATTGACCTGGGAAATAACATTGCCAAGGAGATCGCAGAAGGAAACGTACTGGGTCTTGGAGCACAGCTTCCCTATGACCAGGGCGTTGCAGAGGCTACGCTGGCAGCTTACGCTCTGCTTGGCAAGGAAGCGCCGGCCTATGTGGCAGTTCCTGCAAAGCGGGTGGAGAAATCCAATCTTCTGCAGGCCTATCAGGATGTATATCATACCGAGGCTCCTGACACCATTAAAAATGCCATGACCGATTAAGGGAGAGTATAAGAAAGAACAGGTAGAGACGATGAGCGAATATGTATTGGAGATGAAAGGAATTGAAAAATCATTTGCAGTACCTGTACTCAAAGGTGTAGATTTCTCCATGAAAAAGGGAGAGGTCCATGCGCTTGTTGGGGGAAACGGTGCTGGAAAATCCACACTGATGAAGATCATGACCGGCGTCTATCAAAAAGATGCGGGAGAGATTTTTGTCAATGGAAATGCTGTGAACATTCAGAGTATTCACGATGCGAACCACCATGGAATCGCCATGATTTTCCAGGAGCTTTCCCTGATTCCTACCATGACTGTGGCGGAGAATATTTTTCTCGGTGAAGAAGTGACCAGGCATGGCTTTCGGGATACCGCTTATATGAATCAGCAGGCGGAGAAAGTATTGAAGGGGCTTGGCATTGATGTAGAGCCGGACACTGTTGTGGGAACTTTAAGTGTGGGTGTCAGTCAGATGGTGGAGATTGCCAAGGCGGTGTCCAAGGAGGCGCAGATTTTGATTCTGGATGAGCCTACCGCGTCTCTGTCAGATTCCGAGACAGAGCATTTGTTTGAACTGATCGCAGACTTAAAGGAAAAGGGCGTCTCGATGGTCTATATCTCTCACAGAATGAACGAGATTCTGAAGGTTGCAGATGCGATTACCATCCTAAGGGATGGCACGATTGCCCATACGGACCGCATTAAAAACATGAATCTGGACGCCATCATCAAGTATATGCTTGGTGATGGAGCCGGCAAAAAGTTTGACTGGGTGGAGCGGACCTATGCGGAAGAGGCAGAGGACCTGCTGAGCGTGGAACACCTGAAGGTAAATGACAAGATTGCAGATATTTCTTTTACCCTGAAGCCTGGAGAGATTTTGGGATTTGCCGGACTCATGGGCAGCGGAAGAACCGAGATTCTGGAGACATTGTTTGGACGCAGAAGGATGCAAGGCGGGACCGTAAAGATGCATGGGAAAGAAGTGGCGCTGAGAAATACCCGGGAATCCATCCGCGCCGGATTTGCTCTGATCCCGGAGGACCGGAGAAGGCAGGGGCTGGTACTCATACATACCGTAAAGGAAAACGCAGTTCTACCCATGATCTCCAGTCTTCGCAAACATAAGATTTTCGTGGATGAGAAGCGGGCCAACCAAATTGTAGAAAATAATGTAGAACAGCTGAACGTGGTAACGGACGGGATTCACAAAAGAATCAACCTTTTGTCCGGGGGAAATCAGCAGAAAATAGTGGTTGCCAAGTGGCTGAATATGAACCCGGAGATTATGATGCTGGATGAACCCACAGCGGGCGTTGACATTGGTGCAAAGGGAGAAATCATCGACCTGATCCGAAAATTTGCAGATGAAGGAAAAGGCGTGTTGTTTGTTTCCTCCGAACTGACGGAGCTGATGGCGGTCTGTGACCGGATTATCATCCTGTTCGACGGAAAGATAACAGGGAGTCTTTCGAGAAAAGAAATAAATGCAGAGGAGGAATTACAGCATGCAATCCAACAAAGCTGTTAAGAAAAATATCCAATGGGATAAATACATGGTATACCTGATCTTTGTGGGGGTATTCCTGGTATTTGCGGTCACATTGGGGAACAAAGGATTTTTAAGTGCCAGCAATATTATCAATATTCTGAGACAGACAACCATGATCTCCATTATGGCTGTGGCCGGTACTTTGGTGATGGCATCCGGGCAGATTGACCTGACCGTGGGAGCCGTAGCAGCCATGACAGCTATGATTGTGTCTCTGATCCTGCAGGGCACGGATTCGATTCTGCTGGCCTTAGTAGCCGGAATCGCTTTCGGATGTCTCATCGGGGCGGTGAACGGTGTGCTGGTGACGAAATTTGGCCTTCCGGCCTTCCTGGCTACCATGGGTATGATGCAGGTGGTTCGGGGAAGCGCCATGTGGATTACAGATACCGCAGCCGTTCCCATTGCCAACAAGACCTTCTGCACCGTCTTTGGAATCGGTGAGATCGCCGGGATTCCGGTACTGCTGCTGTGGACACTTGTGTTTTACGTGGCAGGCTTTGCACTCTTTAACAAGACGGCCTTCGGACGCCATGTGCTTGCTACCGGCGGAAATGAGATGTCGGCCCAGTACAGCGGCATCAATACGATGCGGGTAAAAATGACTGCCTTTATCTTGTCCGGAGCCTTTGCGGCTTTTGCGGGAATCCTGTATGCCGGACGCCTGCAGGCAGGCCGTTATTCCTACGGAGACGGGGATGAGATGTCCGTCATCGCGGCAGTGGTGCTGGGAGGCACGTCTATGTCAGGCGGTACAGGATCCGTCATCGGAGCTCTGTTCGGTTCCGTTTTGATGGGGATGATTAACAATGCGTTGATCCTGGCAAATCTCAGCAGCGCACAGCAGACCATAGTCAAGGGTATGATTATCATTCTGGCTGTTGCCATGAGCAATATTGCCCAGAAGAAGAACAGAAGATAGGAAAGAATGGAGGTAAAAGATAATGAAAAAATTAAACGTAGGTTTGGTAGGAGCAGGCTTTATGGGGAAAGCGCATGTGGTGGGATATTCCAATATGCCCAAATTGTTCTGGCCAGCTCCGGCAGTCCCTGTGATGAAGACCATCTGCGATATCGTGCCTGAGATTGCAGAGGAGGCAAAAGAGCGTTTTGGATTTGAAAAGTGCTGCACAGACTGGAATGACATTGTCAATGATCCGGAAATTGACGTGGTCAGCATCTGTACTCCCAACAATGCCCACGCTCCCATTGCAATCGCTGCTTTAAAGGCAGGAAAGCATGTGATCTGCGAGAAACCCATTGCCTCCACCCTGGAGGATGCCAAGGCCATGGCAGAGGCGGCAGAGGAAGCTGCGAAAAAGGGAATTATCAGCATGAATGCCTATCAGTACCGCAGAGTGCCGGCGATTGATATGGCGAAAAAGCTTATCGACGAGGGTTCCATCGGAGAAATTTTAAATATCCGATGCACCTATCTGCAGAGCTGGTCCGCAGATCCCTCCTCCCCTCTTTCCTGGAGATTCCAGAAGGATATTGCCGGAGCTGGTACCCTGGGAGATATCGCTTCCCATGTGATTGATATTGCACAGTACCTGGCTGGGGATATTGAGGAAGTTACCGGTATGATGAAGACCTATATTAAGGAGAGACCGGTACAGGAAGGCGGCGTGGATCTTCTGGGAACCGTGAAGCTGGGGGATGACGCGGAAAAACGTCCCGTAGATGTGGATGACGAGGACAGCTTCCTGGTAAGATTTAAGAGCGGCGCTGTGGGAAGCATTGAGGCTACCCGGAATGCCTGGGGACGCAACAACTACATCACCGTGGAGCTTCACGGAACTCTGGGAAGCATCTGCTTCAACTATGAGAGACTGAACGAGCTTCAGGTATGCTTTGCCAATGATCCGGATGACCGCCGGGGCTTTAAGACCATCTACACAGGTCCGGCCCATTTCCATGGCGAGGTGACCTGGAATATCCCGGGTATGAACATCGGCTACGGAGAGCTGAAGGCTATTGAGATGTATGAGTTTATCAAGGCTATTGCCACCGGTCAGCAGCCTACCACCCGGTTTGCTGTAGGATACCGTGTGGAGCGTGTCTGCCAGGCTATGAGACAGTCTGCAGAATCTGGAAATTGGGTGAAGGTAGAAGATTAAGATAGAAAAGACAGGGAAAAAGAGTCCGGCAAGCCAAACAAGCCGGACTCTTTTTCCTATTTATGAGAGGTATATTCCTTGATGATTGGCGGGATCTGGCCCATCATATTGTCAATATCCTCAAACATGGTGCTCTTGGTGGTTCCAAGCTTGCTGGCCTGGCTGATATGCTTGACTACATCCTGATATTGATCCTTCAGCCTGACAAAGAAGCTGCACAGCATATGAAGGGCGGACTTGGAGCTTCCGATTACCTGCAAGATCTCCGTGTGCACCTCAGTGGCGCTGTTGGCCGAGCGTGTGATCTCATCAAACATTTCATAGGTTTCATTTACCTTGTCAAAGCTTGCGTCCAGGGCTTTTTGAGAGGAGGAGATGCTGTTGTTCAGGTGCTCCGTTCCATTTTCCACATCGTGGATGCCGGAATTCACTTCCCCTGTCAGCTCCTTGATCTCGTCTGCCAGCTTTTTCACCTCCACAGCCACCACGGCAAAGCCTTTTCCGTGCTGACCGGCTCGCGCAGCCTCAATGGAGGCATTGATAGCAAGAAGATTGGTCTGCTCGGCAATGGAGACAATTTTGCTAGTGCACTGCTTAATCTTTACCACAGCCTGCTGCAGATCCTCAAAGGTGCTCTCCATGGCTCCAAAATGGGATTCCACCTCCTTGGAGCTTATTTTCAGGGCTTCCACTTCGCTCTGAGCCTTGGCCACAGATTGGGCAATGGTTTCTCTTACGGTCACAAAGGCCTGAGATGCCTGCTCGATGCTGGTAAAGTTCTGATCAAATTCCTGCAGCTTCATCTCGAAATTTTCCGCCTCCGAAATCACCTTTCCGAAGGAGGCGCCGATTTGGCCTAATTCTCCCAGGGAGCTTACTTCTTTTTGCACCAGCTCCCGGTGGTAATCCTTTAAGGTGTTCATTACATGCAGCACCGGCTCTAGCGTATACTCCTGTTTAGGCGCTCCAGCGGCGGCCTGCCTGTTCTTTTTTCCAAACAGCATGTTTCTTCCCCCCTTATTCAAATACTACACAGGACATGGATTGGTTTATGAAGCGGTTGTTGTAATGCTCCCCATATCCCACCAGACCGGCGTGATGGCCCAAGGCGCTCATTTCCTTCAGGTATTCCTGCATATAATGATTCTGGGTAAACAATAAGTAGCGGAACAGACAGTTTACGGAGAACACGGCGGAAATCCGGGGAAAATCCTGCTGGATCTGTTTAATGGTATTCTTTACGGTTGCCTTGTAGTCCCCTAACTGGAGCAAAACCAGCACATCCGAGTCATTGACCTGCCGGTAGCAGGCCAGGGAATCCCCCACGACCTCCTTGATGGATACAATGCAGATATCGTCCCCATTAAGCTTTCCAAAGGGATTTTTAAAGGTTTGGGTTTCTATCTTATCCTTTGAAATATGTAGAATATCCTGATAAACCTGCCGGGCCGGCTGGCCGTTGAGAGAGCCGATCAAATATTTGGATTTGTCTGTTTTTGAGGCGATGAAGCGGAAATCCTCCATCTGCTGATAAATATTTTCTTTATAAGCCTTTACCCGGCCATGGAGATTTTTAATCAGTCCATAGGCTACGGCGTCCTGGTAAATTCTTCCGTTGGCAGAAACCTTGTTGGCATCGCCGGTTGCGCCGATGAGGGAAATTCCCCTCTGCTTCAGAACAGAATAAATCGTGGTCAGTGCGCAGGCGTCGTTACCGGCACAAAAATCAATACAAATCGTATTCTCACGGGAGCCTTCTACTTCTCTGGTATCCTGCATCAGCCGGTCAATATATTTCACCGGCATCACAGAAACCTCCTCCAATACATTGACGGCAACTTTAATGCCATCGGAAAATGCGATGACACCTACGCCCTTTTCCACCACGCTCATATCATAGCACATGCCGATACATCCAATGCTGGGTACACCGGGATAAAGCTTCTCCAGCTGGCTTACATGGTTTTCAAACTGCTCCCCGGTTGAAAACAGCATAATAAATTGAGGGTTCACCAATCCGCGAACAGCCTCTGCCAAATTTCCATGCTGGCTTTTTCCAAAAAACTGTCTCATGTCACTGCTCCTTTTTCGTCTGATACGGTACGAAATTTCTGTATTTAGACGAATACAAAAATGTCGCTCTCGAATGTATTATATGGCATTTCCTGGGAGACGTCAATAAAAAGGCCTGCAAATGAAAAGAAGTTGAAATAAATGTTGAAGTAAAAGAATTGACATGAAAAGAAATGGATCCCTGGAACCAATGGAACCATGATAAGAAATAAAAAGACGGACAGAAGAGCCTAGGAATATGTTGGGCAGAAAAGGAAGAAAAATATGTATGCCAGGAGGTGCATGCCGCATCTCCTGATTAAGGTCCTTTTTATGGAGGTTACAGATATCGCAGGCAGTATTTTTCCAGCACATGAATCAGGGAGTACAGAAGCAGAGCCATGACGCACAGAAGCGCAATACTCATAATCACCCAGTCCAGCTTGAATACCTGGCTTCCATAGATAATCAGATACCCCAGCCCCTGGCGGCTGCCGATAAACTCACCGATGACCACACCAACCAGGCACAGGCCGATGTTCACCTTCATGGTATTGAGAAAGGTGGGGATAGAGCTGGGCAGAACCACCCGCCGCAGCACATCCATACGGTTTCCCTGGAGCGTATAGATAAGCTTGATTTTCTCCGGGTCCACCTGGGAAAAGCCGTTGAATATGGTGAGTATGCTTCCAAAGATTGCCACTGACATGCCTGCTACCACAATGGTTTTCTGGTTGGCCCCCAGCCACACAATCAGAAGCGGCGCAAGGGCCGACTTGGGCAGGCTGTTGAGGATCACCAGGTAGGGATCCAGGACCTGGGAGAGGGAGGGACACAGCCAGAGCAAAACCGCTATGAGGAGACTTAGCAGGATTACCAGCAGGAAGCTCAGCAGGGTTTCCCAGAGAGTGCTGCCTATATGGAGGAAAATGCTGCGGTCCAGCAGCATCTGGTAAAAGGTGGTGCACACCCGGGAGGGGCTGCTGAAGATAAAGGCGTCGATGAGATGGGCTCTGGCAGCAGCCTCCCACAGAAGCAGGAAGAGCAGGAACAGAAGGACTCGCCCGGTCATGATCCAATGCCGGCGCCGCTTTCGCTCTTCCAGAAAGCTTTGCTGAGCAAGGGAAACAGCAGGCGTTGGCCGTGATTTAGGCATTGGTATTCAGCTCCTTCCATATGATATTGAAATAATCCTTAAATTCCGGCGCGTTTCGGGCGCGTAAGGGGGTGCGGTCTTCCATATCAAAATGAATGGGCACCTGTCGGCAGACGCGGCCGGGACGGCGGGAAAGCACCAGTACTTCGTCAGCGATGCTGATAGCCTCTGAGAGATCATGAGTTACCAGGATCGCTGTCTTTTGTTCTCGCTTGATAATGCCTGCAATATCGTCGCAGACAGAGAGCCGGGTCTGGTAGTCCAAGGCGGAGAAGGGTTCATCCAGCAGTAAAAGATCCGGTTCCAGGGCCAGGGTGCGGATCAGGGCCGCCCGCTGGCGCATACCGCCGGAGAGCTGGGAGGGACGGGAGTCCCGGAAAGCGGACAGGCCATAGGTTTCCAGCATGGCGTCCACATTGCGGCGGGAATTCTC
The DNA here is from genome assembly GCA_022796795.1 of Lachnospiraceae bacterium. Classification (GTDB taxonomy): domain Bacteria; phylum Bacillota; class Clostridia; order Lachnospirales; family Lachnospiraceae; genus RGIG4284. Next base: position 14,231 of record JAAWJI010000041.1, read on the forward strand.
GTCCAGACGGTGTTGGATTTCCAGTCCCAAGGTAACATTGCTGTATACGGTGCGCCATTCAAAAAGGTGATCCTTTTGCAGCATGTAGCCAATGTTGGCTTTGGCCTCTTTCAGAGGCTGCTCGTGAAGGGTGATAATGCCCTCCGAGGGCTCCAGGAGACCGCAGATCAGAGAAAGAAGGGTGGATTTGCCGCAGCCGCTGGGACCGACAATGGCCAGAAATGAGCCTTCTTCCAGAGAAAAGGAGATATCCGACAGCGCCAGGGTTTCCCCGTTTACGTCGTGATAGGAATAGCTGATGTGTGAGAGTGTCAGAAGTGGATTCATATCCATCCCTCCATCTGTAATCTATAATACTATATGAAAATTAAAAAAAAAGGTGTTTTTGATACAAGTTTGATGCTAAAATATGTTTAAATGAGCCGAACATGGGAAAACAGGGGCTTTTGCGGCGCTGTACAGCAACGGGGAGGGACTATGACGAGAATTTTAGTGGTGGAGGATGAGACCTCTATTTCCAATTTAATCGCGGTGAATTTGAGAAGGGCAGGGTATCACGTGGTCTGTGCGTATGATGGAATGGCGGCAGCTGATACTCTGGAGAAGGAAAAATTTGATCTGATTTTGCTGGATGTGATGCTGCCCAAGGTGGACGGCTATGAGCTTATGGAGTACATTGCTCCCATGGAAATCCCTGTGATTTTTCTCACGGCCAAGGCATCAGTCACAGACCGGGTGAAAGGCCTTCGGCTGGGGGCGGACGATTATCTGACCAAGCCCTTTGAAATCATCGAGCTTTTGGCCAGGGTGGAGTCTGTGCTGCGCCGCTATCACAAGACGGAGAGTATTCTGAAGGTGGCGGATCTGACCATTGATACGGGATCACGCATGGTGAGGCGGGGGGATACGGTGATCAATCTGACAAAAAAGGAATACGACCTTTTGTTGCTCTTTGTGCGGAATAAAAATATTGCCCTCTACCGGGAAACGATCTATGAGCGGATCTGGGGCGGGGAATATATGGGGGACAGCAGAACCGTGGATCTGCACGTACAGCGCATGCGCAAGAAAATCGGCTGGGAGCAGAAGATTGTCACGGTCTACAAGGTGGGATATCGGCTGGAGGTGTAAAGGACCATGAAGTTTTCCTGGAAAATCTTTTTTTCCACGGTTTGCATTACGCTTATCATCTTCAGCGTGGGAGGTTATGTGCTGATTTGGTCCCTGTTCCAGTCCACCTATGACCGGGAGGCGGGAAACGGGGAGGAGGAGAACCGCATGCTCCAGTATTCCTTTGTAGCTTACTGGAACACCACCATACAGGGGATGGAGCTGACTCGGGAGAACGTGGTGCAGACCGCGGAGGCCATGGCTCAGGGAATGGGAGAGGGGAATCTTTCTATACGCTTGTCAGGACCCGATGGAACCATGTGGTTTGACAGTAGCGGCACAGGGCCGGATACGGGGCTTCTTAGAGAGCTTTCGCCGGATCACAGGGGCCAGATGCTGCGAAGGACAGAGGATGGCTATGAGCTTCTGACAGCCAGTATGCTGCGGGTGGGCCAGGAGTTTTTGTATTTAGAGAGCATCCGGGACGTGACCGGACTCTTTGCGGAGCGGGAGAGCCAGTATGGAATTTATAAGCGGTGGATGGCAGGACTTTTGGCGGTGGAGAGCTTTAGCTGCTGTCTCATGGCTGTATGGCTTTTGCGGCCTCTTGGCAGGCTTTCCCGGGCTGCCAGGCGTATTGCGGAGGGAAACCTGAGCGTCCGGGCCCGGGTGGAGACAAGGGATGAATTCGGGCAACTGGCCCGGGATTTTAACCATATGGCAGACAATCTGCAGGAGCAGTTTCAGGAACTGGAGAATGCTGCCAGGCGTCAGGAGGATTTTATAGGAAGCTTTGCCCATGAGCTGAAGACTCCTCTCACTTCCATGATCGGCTATGCGGATATGCTGCGGACCCAGCAAATGTCCCAGGAGGAGCAGTTTCAGGCGGCCAACTATATTTTCAAGGAGGGAAAGCGGCTGGAGGCCCTGTCTTTGAAGCTTCTGGACCTGCTGGTGGTGAAGAATCAGGAGCTGGAGCTTAAGGCAGTAAATGCCCGGTGGCTGGCAGGGGAAATACGCGGCTTGCTGCTGCCCGTTCTGCAAAAGGCCGGGCTTTCTCTGAAGGTTTCGGTGGAAGAGGAAACCCTGCTGCTGGAGCCGGATCTGTGGAAGACGGTGCTGATGAACCTTCTGGACAACGGAAGAAAGGCCATGGACGGCGCAGGCGGGACCTTGTATCTGCTGGGACGCAGGGAATCGGAGGGGTTTGCCTTTTACGTTCGGGATACGGGAAAGGGGATTCCAAAGGAGGAGCTTTCCCGCATTACGGAGGCCTTTTATATGGTAGACAAATCCCGTTCCCGGCAGCAGGGGGGAGCAGGTCTTGGTCTTAGCATCTGTGCGGAGATTGTAAAGCGTCATGGGGGGCAGATGGAATTTCGCAGCAGAGAAGGAAAAGGAACCGTGGTTCGCCTGTTTCTTCCGGACAGGGATGCAATCTCCCCAGGTAACATATGAATAGATATAGAGGCAGGCGCGCCGGAAAAGAGGGAATATGAAAGGATTTAATCTGGAGAGAGAAAAAAGACAGAGGCTTCTGGCAGCAGGACGGTATATGGGGGCCAGCCTGCTGCTCATAGCGGCCCTGGTGGCTGGGATGGTATTGCCCTCTTTTCTGATGGATTGGCAGGATGCACAACGGGTAGGGAGAAGCCAGCTTCGGGAGGGACAGGAGGTGGTGCTCACAGACCAGTCCAATATGACGCTGGAGGAGAAGACTACCTTGATTCGCAGTGAAACCGCCAACCGGCTTCCTGTGGTCAATGGCAGGCGCTACTCTGCGGAGAATGTTCGGGAGCATATGAGGGAGGAGCTTGGGAAGCTTAAAGACCTGGGGATTCTCTGGGATTATGAGGAGGACAACCTTGCTATCAGCACAGAGGCGTGGTTTATCATGGATGAGGAGGACAGCCAGTGCTCTTTGATGGTCTGGGACAGCACAGGAATTACGAATGACAGTTATATAGGCTGGATCATGGATGATGAGAGCGGAAAAATATTGAGCATCCATCAAAACTTTCGGGATTCTGCGGCAGCTTCCGGGTACTCTGGCATGAGTGAGGGAACAGATGGTGACAGGATCTATCAGGTGGTGGAAAAGGATGATCCGGTCAGAGAGAAGTGGGCCATGGATATTCTGGAAGCCTGGGCGGAGTATCTGGAATGTACGCTTTTGGATACAGATTACAAGGTCTGGATTCCGGATGGAAGTATGGAGGTGGCCAACAGCATAGAATTGGAGCTCCTGATTCAGGAGTTCATAGAGCAGGGCTTGAGTGAGAAGGAGGCTTATATTAAGGCTGCAAAGAGTCTGGGACTGGAAATCATGGATGAGGAGTACAATATCTATGGGACTTTGGAGGATGAAAAGGGTCAGGTGATTTACCGGGTATACCTGGAATCGGACGGGAGAGGGATGGCGGTTTTTTTCATATAATATACAGTTTGTCTCAACGGAATTTTTTTTATTATTTGATGCCTTTTTGATGCAAACACCTCTTATGATGATGTACAAGAGGTGAGCGATATGTATAGACAAAGAGAACTGAGAGCATTGCGGAACGCGCAGAAGCCATTGGGCAGGAAAAAGAAGCAACAGAAACTGCAGCGAAAGATTATTGGTTTCTGTCTTCTGGTATTCTTACTGGGCTTTCTCTGTGGCCGGGTGGTGCTGGCTGCAGAGCAGGCAATGGAGAGTTGGCTGCCGGAAACGGAAGAGCCTGTGGAGAGCAGACTGGAGGAAGCAGGAAGGGATGATTGGGAGTCAGGCCTGGAAACCAGGGAGATCTGGCAGGAGCAGGAGACTGCGTTGGTCTCATCTGTGTGGGAGAAGGACAGCGGGACCGGATATGAGGACGAGCAGCAGAATTTGGATTGGCGGCTTCGCCTGGTAAACCAGGATCACAGCCTGCCGGAGGACTTTTCGGTAGAGCTTGCACAGGTAGGGGACGGACATCAGGTGGACAGCCGGATCGCCCGGGCGCTTTTGGATATGATTGAGGCTGGCAAGCGGGATGGCTACGGGATCTGGATCGTATCCTCCTACCGAACCATGGAAAAACAGGTGAGCTTGTATGAGAAACAGATTGATAAATGGAAGCGACAGGGGTATTCTTTAGAGGCGGCCCGGGAAAAGGCAGGCACCATGGTAGCTGTTCCCGGCACCAGCGAGCATCAGCTGGGACTGGCTGTGGATCTGGTGTCCTCGGAATACACAGGGCTTGACGAGCGCCAGGAGGAGACTGGCAGCTATCAGTGGCTGGTGAAGCACTGCGCGGAGTACGGCTTTATCCTGCGCTATCCCAACGATAAGACGGAGATAACAGGCATTATCTATGAGCCCTGGCATTTTCGATACGTAGGAGTGGAGGCGGCCCGGGAAATTATGGATCAGGGAATCTGTCTGGAGGAATATCTTTTACAGAATAGATGAGGAATATCTTGCAGAATAGATAGGGAGAAGAGGGTTATGAATAAACGAAACTATCAAAGAGAACTGGAGCATATATTGGAAAAGGAGGAGGGGAGCCTGCCCAGGTTACTCCTCCACAGCTGTTGCGCACCCTGCAGCAGCTATGTGCTGGAGTATTTATCAAAATATTTTTCCATCACTGTGTTCTACTACAATCCCAATATCGCTCCCCAGGAAGAGTATGAGAAACGGGTACAGGAGCAGGAAGAGTTTATCCGTCGGTTTCCCGCGGAGCACCCGGTGGAGTTTGTGGACGGGCCCTATGAGCCAGGACGGTTTTATGATCTGGTAAAGGGCTTGGAGCAGGAGCCGGAAGGCGGGGCCCGGTGCTTTCTCTGCTATGAAATGCGGATGATGGAGGCAGTGGAGATGGCAGAGAGCGGGGGATACGATTATGTGACCACCACCTTAAGCATCAGTCCCCTGAAAAATGCGCAGAAGCTTAACGAGATCGGGGAGTATCTGACAAAGCAGCGGCGGGTGAAATGGCTGCCTGGGGATTTTAAAAAGAAGGAAGGGTACAAGCGCTCCGTGGAGCTGTCGGCTCAGTACAAACTGTACCGGCAGGATTACTGCGGCTGCGTGTATTCCCGGCGGAAGGCCTAAATACTCTGTCCGTTCAGCCTGCGGCCATTGGAAAAGCGCCTCTGGCGCTCCCACAGACCCCAGAGCACCTGTCAAATTCCAGCGTACCCCAAGGGCACTTAGCTGGATTTGCCAGCCGTCTAGGGTCTGGCTGAACTTTTAGGGTGAACTTTTAGACAGAAAAGTATTGACAGAAAGCGCCATAAATACTATAATTGTCCTTGTGCAATGAAAAATTACCCAGACAGTTGTCTACATGCACAATATACAACTGGAGGGAGGTTGGGTGTGATACTATGTCGAATGTAATCGTAAAAGAGAACGAGACTTTAGATAGCGCATTGCGTCGATTTAAGAGAAACTGTGCGAAAGCAGGGATTCAGCAGGAGATTCGTAAGAGAGAGCATTACGAAAAGCCGAGCGTAAGACGCAAGAAGAAATCTGAAGCGGCCAGAAAGCGTAAATACAACTAAATTGTGCAATGAATCCCCTGGCAGTATGCCAGGGGATTTCTTATCTCTAAAAGCCTGCTCTGCAGGCGTTTTCCGGCGTATTCTTAACGAGATCTTAATGTGGAGATTTCGTCAGGCTTTTACAATTTATTTTTGGACATTTTGACTATGGATTTTTTACTGAAAAAGTGTATAGTTATATTGTCTTAAAATACCCTCAGTGGACAAGGGTATGTACAATTTCGGAAAAAGCGCAGGAGGAATGTAGATGGAATATATGGATACGGTAATCGCCAGGCTTTCTGAGATTGAATCGGCTGCCGTCAGGATCTCGGAGGATGCGGCCCAGCAGAAAAAGGCTCTTGCAAAGGAATATGAGGAAAAGACGAAGGCCTTTGATGAGGAGATCGATGCGCAGACTGATGAAAAGCTGGAGAAGCTAAGAGAAGAGCTTCAGGAGAAGGCGGACCGGGAGCTGAAAAAAATGCACCAGGCGACTCAGAAAATTCTGGAGGGTCTGGATCAGGAGTATGAGCGGGATCATGAAAAGATTTCCCAGCAGCTTCTGGATAAAATGATAAGGGAGTGAGATCCGATGGGTGGGATGTTCAGCTACAGCGGGATTGCGACCAAAACCAGGGCCATGAGCAGCAAGCTTCTGACAAAGGAGGATTTTTCCACCTTGGCGGAAATGGGCAGCGTAGGGGATGCGGTGGAATATCTGCGTCAGCATACGGATTATGCGAAGGTGCTTAAGGATATTCCGGAGGAACGGCTGCACCGGGGAGAAATCGAAAGGCGGTTGATCCGGTCCCTGTATCATGATTTTTCCAAGATTTACAGATTTTGCAATCTAAAGCAGCGAAGCGTACTGGAGTTGTATTTTTGCAAATATGAGATCCAGGTGCTAAAAGGGGCTTTGAGAAAAGTTTTTAATCCTCATGCGGATCGCATTTTGTTGGGACGAGAGGAGGAGACCTTCCAGTGTTTTTCCCATATAGATATGGAAAAGCTGAGCCAGGCTTCCAGTATTTGGGATTTTCTGGAAGCGCTGAAAAGGACGCCCTACTATGATGTGCTGTATCAGGTTAGCATGAGAGAGAAGAAATCTCTTTTCGATTATGAGATGGTTCTGGATATGTTTTATTTTTCAAATATCTGGAAAAAGAAGGAGAAGCTTCTGAAAGGAACGGAGCGGGAGTTGATGACCCGCGTATATGGCAGTCAGATTGATATGCTGAATATGATGTGGGTTTATCGGGCGAAGCATTATTATAAAATGCCGTCTGCCATGATTTACACCCTGGTCATTCCCATTTCCTATAAGCTTAAGAAACAGCAGCTGCAGGAGATGGTGGAGGCAGAGAATGAGAAAGAGCTCCTGGAGGCTGCCCGAAATACCTGGTACGGGAAAAAGCAAAGGGATCTGTCGGAGACAGACCTGGAGCAGCTTTACCGGCAGCTTCTGTGGCAGATTTATCAGGCAGAGCAGCGAAAGAATCCCTATTCCATGACATCCATTACTTCTTATCTATATTATAAGGAGCAGGAGATCGATCAGCTGACTACAATTTTAGAGTGTGTCCGGTACGGACTGGCGCCTGCGGAGAAATCCGCGTATATACCTTAACATAGGGGGGAACTATTTGTGATCGTAAAAATGAAATTTTTAAGTATCACAGGCCCGAAGGATGACATTGAGCGAATGGCAAGACGGTATCTTTCCAAGTATGAGATTCAGCTGGAAAATGCCCTGACGGAGCTTCGGACCGTGAAAAATTTAAGGCCTTATATGGAAGGAAATCCGTATGAGGAGTCCCTGCGCAGCGGGCGGGAATATCTGCCGGCCAAGGGGCTTCCATCAGAGGTAAAGAATGAGGAGATGATGCCCAGAGAGGCGGAAGAGGTCATTCAGAAGGTGGGAGAGAGGATCTGCCTTTTGCAGGAGCAGAAAACAGCCCTCACAGAGGAGCGGAAACAGTACGCCCTGAATATGGAGAAAATTGAGCCCTTCCAGCAGCTTCCCTATGATACCCATAAGATCTTGAATTTCCACTATGTGAAATTCAGGTTTGGGCGGATTCCCAGAGAGTATTACGAAAAATTTGAGAAATATGTTTATGGGAATCTGAATACCATCTTTTATATTACCCACAGCAACCAGGATTACGTCTGGGGCGTTTACTTTATGCCGGCTTCCCTTTCCAGCCAGATTGACGCGGTGTATGCCTCCATGCATTTCGAGGTAATCTTTATTCCTGATGAATATGAAGGGACTGCGCAGGAGGCCTGCAACAGGCTTCATGAAAAGCTAAAAGAGATCGATGGAAAGATTGGGGAGATAGACAAAGCCATACAGGATGAAGTTGCGGGCAATCTGCAGGAGCTCTATGATGCGGTGAACTGCCTGGAGGAGGTAGAGCGGAATTTCGGAATTCGGAAATATGCGGCTTTGACAAGAGAGCGGAATCACACTTTCTATATTCTGTGCGGTTGGATGACGCAGAAGGATGCGGACGCGTTCCAGAAGGAGATTTTGAACGATGAGAAAACCTTTGTGGTGGTGGAGGATGACCATGACAATGTGTTCAGCACACCGCCTACAAAGCTTAAAAATCCCAAGCTGTTTCGTCCCTTTGAAATGTATATTAAAATGTACGGTCTGCCCTCCTACAACGAGATGGATCCCACCATGTTTGTGGCCCTCTCCTATGCCTTTATCTTTGGCGCCATGTTTGGAGATGTGGGACAGGGACTGGTGCTGCTGCTGGGAGGATTTGCCCTGTATCGCATGAAGGGAATGGCTTTGGCGGCCATCATCTCCTGCGCCGGCGTGTTTTCTACTATTTTCGGGTTCCTGTACGGAAGCTTCTTCGGCTTTGAGGACACGGTGATCCATCACATATGGCTGCGCCCCAAGGAAGCCATGACCACACTTCCTGTGGTGGGCCAGATGAATACGGTATTTGTGGTGGCTGTAGTGTTTGGTATGTTTCTGATTCTGCTGGCCATGATCTTTCATATTATGGTAAGCCTGAAGAATAAAAATGCCGAGGAGGCCTTTCTGGATACCAACGGTGTGGCTGGACTGATCTTTTACGGAGCCCTGGTAGCCATCATTTTTCTGGTGATGACCGGGCATCCCCTGCCTGCAGGGGCGATCCTGGCAGTGGTGCTGGGGATTCCTCTTTTGTGTATGGCCCTGAAAGAGCCGATCTGCGCCTGGTTTGACAAGAGAGCCAAGCTGGTGGAGGGCGGTGTGGTCATGTATGTGGTTCAGACCTTTTTCGAGATGTTTGAAGTGCTGCTAAGCTTTTTCTCCAATACCCTCTCTTTTGTGCGTATTGGCGCCTTTGCTGTGAGCCATGCGGCCATGATGGAGGTGGTGCTGATGCTGGCAGGCTTTGAAAACGCAGGCGGCGGAAATTGGATCGTTGTGGTGCTGGGAAATGTCTTCGTGTGTGCCATGGAGGGCCTGATCGTGGGAATTCAGGTGCTGCGTCTGGAATATTATGAATTGTTCAGCCGGTTTTACAAGGGAACCGGACGTGAATTTAAGCCTTATCAGTTAAAGAAGAAAGAGTCCTAAAAGGATATATAAGGAGGAAAATAAAATGTCTATGTTAGTGAAAGTGCTGTTGATCGTTGCGTTGGTGTTGAGTATTATCATTCCCTTTGGGTATTATTTCCTGGGTGAGAAGAGCCGGAACCGCTATAAGAGATCCATTGGCTGCAACTGCTTTTTCTTCTTCGGTACCCTGATGCTGGCTACTGTGCTGGTTTTGGGCGGAGAGGTACAGGCTGCTGAGGGAGCGGCAGCTTCCGCAGCAGGACTTGCCACAGGTATGGGTTATCTTGCGGCAGCACTGGCTACCGGACTTTCCGGTATCGGCAGCGGTATTGCTGTGGCATCCTCAGCCAGCTCGGCTCTGGGAGCGATCAGCGAGGATCAGAGTATTTTTGGTAAATCCATGATCTTTGTTGCCATGGCAGAGGGTATTGCTCTCTATGGTCTGATCATTTCCTTTATGATTCTGGGACAGCTGTAAGCTTATAAAGGCAGGGATTTCTATGAGAATGTATTTGATCAGCGATAATGTGGATACATTAACCGGCATGCGTCTGGCCGGAGTGGAGGGCGCGGTGGTGCACAGGCGGGAAGAGCTGCAGGCAGAGCTGGATAGAGTCTGTGGAGATCCGGAAATTGCCATCGTTGTGCTGACGGAAAAATTTGGCAGGGAATACCCTGAGCTGATTGACTCCATCCGGTTAAGCCGGAGCCTGCCCCTGTTGATTGAGATTCCGGACCGGCATGGAACCTTGCGGGGAGAGAATTTCATTACCTCCTACGTCAATGAAGCTGTTGGGGTGAAACTTTAGGAAAAGAGGAAGATCATGACAATCGAAGAAAAATTACAGCATTTTAACGATTATGCCATGGAGGATGCCAGATTACAGAGCGCGGAGCAGCTGGATGAATACCAGAAGGCTCTGGAGCAGATCTTCCAGGAACATAAAGAAGAAAAACGCCGCCAGGAGGAGCTTCAGATCAAGACAGAGACGGAGCAGATTATCCGGGAAAACAATAAGGAGTTTTCCCAGGAGCAGACGAAAATCCGGCGGGAAGTGCGTCAGAAGACAGAGGAGCTGAAGGATAAGCTTTTTGTGGAAATCAAGGACCGTCTGGGCCGGTTCATGGATACGCCTGCCTACAGTGAAATGCTGGTGAGGCAGATGCAGGAGGCCCTGGAGTTTGCAGCCGGGCAGGAGATGATTCTCTACCTTGATCCGGCAGATTCCTCTAAAAAGATGGAGCTGGAAGCAAAGGTTCAGGCGCCCATTACCGTGAGCCAGTATTCCTTTTCCGGAGGGATGCGGGCGGTGATTCCGTCCAAAAATATTCTGATCGACCATTCCTTTGAGACCAAGCTTATCGAGGAAAAGGAGCGGTTTGTCTTTAAAGGAGGGGATATTCTTGGATAGAACAGGCGTAATCTACGGGATCAATGGTCCTGTGGTATACATTAAGGGAAATACGGAATTTAAGATGGCAGAAATGGTCTATGTGGGCCAGGAACGGCTGGTAGGCGAGGTCATCGGCCTTGACAAGGAACAGACTACTATCCAGGTTTTCGAGGAGACCACTGGTTTGAAGCCGGGAGAGCTGGTAACTGCCACCGGAGACGCTATTTTTGTCACTTTGGCTCCGGGAATTTTGAATAACATTTTTGACGGCATTGAGAGGCCTTTGAGTGAAATTGCAAAGGAGTCCGGCGCTTTTATCAGCCGGGGAACCCATGTAACCTCTCTGGATGAGGAGAAGCTGTGGAAGGCCCATATTACCGTAAAGCCCGGAGACATGGTCTACGGCGGCACCGTTATCTGCGAGGTGCAGGAGACGGCTGCTATTGTTCACCGCTGCATGGTTCCCCCTGAGGTGGAGGGCACTGTGCTCCAGGTAGTGCCGGACGGCAGCTACACCATCCGGGAGCCCTTGGTGACTGTTCAGTGTATGGACGGTTCCGAGAAGAAGCTGTCCATGGCTCAGAAATGGCCCATCCGGGTGCCCCGGCCTACCCAGAAGCGGTATGCATGCACCAAGCCTCTGATTACTGGACAGAGGATTCTGGATACGCTGTTCCCTATAGCCAAGGGAGGAACGGCAGCTGTGCCCGGGGGCTTTGGTACGGGAAAGACCATGACGCAGCATCAGATTGCCAAGTGGTCTGATGCGGACATTATTGTGTATATTGGCTGCGGAGAGCGGGGAAATGAGATGACTCAGGTTCTGGAGGACTTTTCCAAGCTTATTGATCCTAAATCCGGAAATCCTCTGATGGACCGGACCACCCTCATCGCCAATACCTCCAACATGCCTGTGGCGGCCCGTGAGGCCAGTATCTATACAGGCGTGACACTGGCGGAATATTACCGGGATATGGGATATGACGTGGCTATTATGGCAGATTCCACCTCCCGCTGGGCAGAGGCTTTGCGGGAGCTTTCCGGCCGTCTGGAGGAGATGCCGGCGGAGGAGGGCTTCCCGGCCTATCTGGCTTCCCGTCTGTCCGCCTTTTACGAGCGGGCCGGCATGATGCTGAACCTGAACGGCAGTGAGGGCAGTGTTTCCATAATCGGAGCCGTATCCCCCCAGGGAGGCGACTTCTCCGAGCCTGTAACCCAGAATACCAAGCGGTTTGTGCGCTGCTTCTGGGGACTGGATAAGTCCCTAGCCTACGCGCGCCACTTTCCGGCTATCCACTGGCTCACCAGCTACAGCGAGTATCTGGGGGATCTTGCGCCCTGGTACAAGGATCATGTGTCCAAGGATTTTGTAGATTGCCGGAATCAGCTGGTGGCGATCCTGAACCAGGAGAGCAGCCTTATGGAGATCGTAAAGCTTATCGGAAGCGATGTGCTGCCCGACGACCAGAAGCTGGTGCTGGAGATTGCCCGTGTGATTCGTCTGGGCTTTCTGCAGCAAAACGCCTTCCATCCGGACGACACCTGCGTCCCCATGGAGAAGCAGCTTAAGATGATGCAGGTGATCCTGTATCTGAACGGAAAGGCCAAAGCGCTGGTGACTATGAATATGCCTATATCCGTGCTGAAATCAGAGAATATCTTTGAGAAGGTTATTGCCATGAAATATGATATTCCCAATGATAAGCCGGAACTGTTTGACGCCTATATGAAAGATATCGACACGTTCTATGAGCGTGTTCTGGAAAAGAATGCGTAAGGGGGAAGCATCATGTCAATTCAATATTTGGGTTTAAGTGAGATCAACGGTCCTCTGATCGCGCTGGAGGGCGTGCAGGACACCTCCTATGAAGAAATAGTAGAGATTACCATAGACGGAAAAAAACGGGAGCTGGGCCGGATTGTAGAGTGCTATGCAGATAAGGCTGTGATCCAGGTATTTGGAGGGACAGACAATATGTCTCTTCGGAATACCCATACCAAGCTGACAGGACATCCCATGGAAATCGCCCTGTCTGCAGATATCCTAGGAAGGACCTTCAATGGGATCGGAGAGCCCATTGACGGCCTGGGAGAGGTGGTATCAAAGATCCGCCGCAATGTCAACGGCCAACCCATGAACCCGGTTACCCGGGAATATCCGCGAAATTATATCCGCACCGGATTTTCCGCCATCGACGGGTTGACTACCCTGATCCGGGGGCAGAAGCTGCCCATTTTCTCCGGAAACGGCCTGCCCCACGATCAGCTGGCGGCTCAGCTGGTGAAGCAGGCGTCTCTGGGAGAGGATTCCCAGGAGGAATTTGCCATTGTGTTTGCAGCTATGGGCGTTAAGCATGATGTGGCTGACTTTTTCCGCCGGGCTTTTGAGGAGAGCGGCGTATCAGAGCATGTAGCCATGTTCCTGAACCTGGCCAACGATCCGGTGGTAGAGCGTCTCATTACCCCCAAGGTAGCGCTGACAGCAGCGGAATATCTGGCTTTTGAGTGCGGCATGCATATTTTGGTAGTGCTGACAGATATGACCTCCTTTGCGGAGGCCATGCGCGAGGTGTCCTCCTCTAAGGGAGAGATCCCTTCCCGAAAGGGCTATCCAGGCTACCTGTACAGCGAGCTGGCCACCATCTATGAGCGGGCCGGCATTATTCAGGGCTCTAAAGGTTCTGTAACCCAGATCCCTATCCTGACCATGCCCAATGACGATATTACCCATCCTATTCCGGATTTGACCGGGTATATTACAGAAGGACAGATTGTACTGGACCGAAACCTGCACGGGCAAAATATCTATCCGCCCATCAGCGTATTGCCCTCCCTGTCCCGTCTCATGAAGGATGGGATCGGCGCAGGCTTTACCCGGGAGGATCACCAGGATCTGGCCAATCAGCTCTTTTCTGCCTATGCCAAGGTGGGAGACGCCAGAGCCCTGGCGTCCGTCATCGGAGAGGATGAGTTGTCCCCCACAGACAAGAAATATCTGGAATTCGGCCGCGCCTTTGAGGAGGAGTTTGTGGGACAGGGACAGGATGAGAACCGTACCATCCTGGAAACCCTGGATATTGGCTGGAAGCTTCTGCATCTCCTGCCAAGAGAAGAGTTGGATCGCATCGATACAAAGATCCTGGATAAGTACTATACGATGTCAGAAGAAAATCAAGGGGGAACCCAGGGAACGCTGTGATTTCGCCTGAAAGGATAACAAAGAAATGGAGGCGGCCTTATGGATATAAGGACATTTCCGACCAAGGGAAACCTGATATTGGCAAAGAATTCTCTGGAGCTGGCGCGTCAGGGCTATGAGCTTATGGATAAGAAGCGGAATATTCTCATCCGGGAGCTCATGGGGCTGGTGGATCAGGCCAAGGATATTCAGGCGGAGATCCGTTCTACCTTTACCGATGCGTATCAGGCTCTTCAGAGGGCCAACATCGAGCTGGGGATCAGCTTTGTGGCGGATATTGCCCAGACTGTGCCTGTAGAGGATTCCGTGGAAGTGAAGACTCGAAGTATTATGGGAACGGAAATTCCCCTGGTCCGCTGTGAGCCCAGAGCTACAGAGCCGGTTTACGGATTTTACAGCACCAGGGAGTCCCTGGATATTGCCCGGGTATCCTTTGAGCGGGTGAAGGAGCTGACGGTAAAGCTTACTATGGTGGAAAATTCCGCTTATCAGCTTGCAGCAAATATCAAGAAAACACAGAAACGGGCCAATGCTCTGAAAAATATTACGATTCCCACCTACGAAGCTCTGACAAAAAGCATTACCAACGCTCTGGAGGAAAAGGAGCGGGAGGAATTCACCCGGCTTAAGGTGATTAAGAGGATGCATGGAGGGTGAGGCTCCTGTAACAGAATAAAAGAGAAATAAGAATCGTGGTAAGGCTGTTCCGAAAATAACCGGAGCAGCCTTTGTGCTGTGCGGCATGGGGCGCGTGTATTCCCTTGTCCACTGAGGATAGGGTAAAATACAGGTTACTTTTCACACCCACGTCAATCACTCCGCTGATTGGCGTGGAGCCAATACAGTTATAGGGCTGAAGGGACTGTCCCTGGCCGAAGGCGACTTTAAATGGGCAGTCCCTGTTACAATTCGCACCCTTATATATTAAAAACTTTTCAAAAACTGGCGTGGGTGTGAATTGCAACAAATACAGGATAAAATTAGAGTTTTAAGTTAAGGAAAGTGTTTGTAATTCCTATAAATATTGCCTATAATAGAATCAAGAATGGAGGTGCAAGGATGGATGCAGTGAGAAAAGAAGAGATTTATACGATAGATGATATCTATGCGTTGCCGGAAGGGGAACGAGCAGAACTGATTGATGGGAAAATTTATTATATGTCTCCACCGAGCAGGACGCATCAAAGGATTAGTGGCAAGCTTTATCAAACAATAGCGAATTATGTGGATAGTAAAGGTGGAAAATGTGAGATATATGCTGCTCCATTTGCGGTATTTTTGAATAAAGATGACTTGAATTATATTGAACCCGATATTTCTGTTATTTGTGATTTATCCAAGATGGATGATAAAGGATGTCACGGTGCGCCGGATTGGGTGATTGAAATCGTATCGCCTGGAAACAAGCCTATGGACTACTTTACGAAATTGTTTAAATATGGAATGGCAGGGGTTAGGGAGTATTGGATTGTTGATCCTGCGAAAGAGATGGTTATGGTGTATAGATTTGAAAAAGAGACGATGGAAGAGTACCTTTTTGGAGAAAATATACCAGTCGGGATATATGAAGACTTATCAATAAAAGTTCAGTAATTTGCGTTTTAAAATAAGGAGAGGTTAATGAAACGTCAAAAAGAGAGAGCTGAAAGGCTTTTCTCTTTTTTGCTTGTCAGATGAACAAATTTCAGGTATACTGGCAGAGAGTATCATGGAAGAAACCCGCTTAAAGAGCGGGAGTTTACGAAGGCAGATGAGAGGAAGGAATAGAAATGAGTGAGTGGGAGATGCTTCTCCAAAATCGGATTTTGATTACGGCGGTGACAGGCTGGTTTGTGGCACAGGTTTTGAAGACTTTGATTCATATGATGATGACAAAAACCTTTGATCCGGAACGCCTGGTAGGCTCCGGAGGGATGCCAAGCTCCCACTCTTCCACGGTGTGCGCCATGGCCACCGCATCCCTGAGAAGCTATGGGGCCGGAAGCTTTGAGTTTGCCGTGACAGCCATTGTGGCGATTATAGTCATGCATGATGCTATGGGAGTGCGGCTGGAGACAGGCAAGCAGGCCAAGCTGCTCAATGAGATCACGGCGGCCTTTAAGACTCTGGAGGGAGCGTCTTTTTCTTCCGGATTTTCCAGCCAGCGGCTCAAGGAGTTTGTGGGACATACGCCGTTGCAGGTCTTTGCAGGGGCGATTCTGGGAATTTTGATCGGAGCGCTTATGTCATAGAGGGGAATCAGGCCTGTTGTGGCAACAGGAGACATTATGTCTTTGGTGTGTTTATTATAGAGAGGAGAGCTGATTATGAAAGAAGACATCATGAATTTGGATGAGAGGTTTGACAGGCTGGAGGAGTACAGCCGCATATCCGGCGCCATTGATTTGTCCTTGTACCTGGAGTACGATGTGAAGCGGGGGTTGCGTGATTTTAACGGCAAGGGTGTGCTCACCGGTCTGACAGAGATTTCTGATGTGGTGGGCTACTCTATTGCCCGTGGAGATAAGACGCCCATAGACGGAGAGCTGTACTATCAGGGATATCCGGTGAGGGATCTGGTAAATGGCTTTGCTAACCGCAGATTTGGCTTTGAGGAGATTACCTATACCCTGCTCTTTGGACGGCTGCCCACTCCGCCTCAGCTGGAGGAATTTCTGGATATTTTGGGAGAGCTTAGGGATCTGCCGGATACCTTTGTGCGGGATGTGGTTATGAAGGCCCCCAGCTCCAATATGATGAATACTCTGCAGAAATGCGTGCTGACCCTGTATTCCTATGATGACAACCCAGAGGATATCGGGATCCGCAATGTGCTGCGCCAGTCTATGCAGCTTATTGCTCAGTTTCCCCTGATTACAGTATACGGCTATCACGCCTACCGGCATTATCGTCTGGACAAGAGTCTGGTGATCCGCAATCCCAAAAAGGATCTCTCCACAGCGGAAAATATCCTTCGGCTTCTGCGAAAGGACGCCTCCTACACAGACCTGGAGGCCAAGGTTCTGGATGTGGCGCTGGTACTCCATGCAGAGCACGGCGGCGGTAATAACTCCACCTTTACCAACCATGTGGTGTCTTCCTCAGGCACAGATACCTACTCGGCAATGGCAGCTTCTCTTGGCTCCCTGAAAGGACCCAAGCACGGCGGCGCCAACCTGAAAGTGCAGGAGATGTTTGACGATATCAAGGAGCATGTGACAGACTGGAAAAATGAGGATATGATTCATGAGTATCTGCAGAAGATTTTGAACAAAGAGGCTTTTGATCAGACAGGCCTGATCTACGGCATGGGCCATGCCGTGTATACGGAGTCTGATCCCCGCGCCGTGATCCTGAAAGAATACGCCCAGAAGCTTTCCGTGGAGAAGGGCCGGGATGAGGAGTTTGCCCTCTATAATCGGGTGGAGCGGATCGCCAAGGACTGCATCATGGCCGGACGCAGGATCCACAAGCCGGTTTGCGCCAATGTGGATTTCTACAGCGGCTTCGTATACCATATGCTGGGACTTCCCAAGGAGCTCTATACCCCCATCTTTGCCATCTCCCGTATATCCGGATGGAGCGCTCACCGCATTGAGGAGCTGGTAAATGGAGCCAAGATTATCCGTCCGGCCTACAAGTATGTGGGGAACCACAGGCCTTACGTGGATATTGACGACAGGGAAGAGGCGTTTCGGGGGTTGGATTAGCTAGAATAATCCAGGGGATATTGCTTGTAGTTTGCTTACAAGGAGATTTTCGATGGATGAAAAAATAACATTTAGCCCGGGTTCCTTTTTTCATGGGACGAAGGCGGATCTGAAGACAGGTGATCTTTTAACAAAGGGTTTTACATCCAATTACGCAGACAGGACGGCAAAGTATGTTTATTTTGCGGGAACGCTTGATGCAGCCATCTGGGGTGCGGAATTAGCGGCCGGTGAAGGCCAACAGCGGATTTATGTGGTGGAGCCTACAGGTGAGTTTGAAGATGATCCTAACGTGACAAATAAGAAGTTTCCGGGAAACCCTACGAAATCATACCGTACACAGTCGCCTTTGAAGATTGTGGGCGAGGTGATTGGCTGGAATGGTCATTCACCGGAGGTGCTGCAGAATATGAGAGAGAATATTGAAAGGTTAAGCAGCATGGGGATTGGGGCGATTGAGTGATTCCTGGGGTTAGGGATTTTCCCCTATGCAAGCCAATTATCACAAATATTCATACAACACTCTGATTTTATAAAATACAGGGTGACTGAATAGCACAGTCACCCTGCCAGAGTTTTATTCTTCACTATAAATGTTTATTTCTTGTGCATAATTGACACTTATGACCGGTTTTCCGGAGCCTGATTCAAGACCTTCCTCTTTAAGTAGATCTTGTGGATCATTTATGGTACCACCTTGCAATAAGTTTAAGTCCAACTTTACATTATCAGAAAATCTATCAAAATAAACGGAAACGCTTCTAAAAGTATCTAATTCTGAACCATCCAGTGTGATATTATGATTCAAACAATCAGCCTCCAAATTAAGATTTACAAGTGAATCGTTTGCATGAATCAACACATCCGAATTGATAGTATGTAAAGAAACTTGCCTGAAATCTCCAGCTATTTCAATCTTTTCAAATTCTTTTTGTGGTATGTCTATCATGGGGGAGCCAAGAACATCATTATCATTTTCTGGATTTTCCATTATGACTTCAATGTTGAGTGTTTCTCCATCCTCGTCACAGTGAACGGTATATGTATGAACCGGGTCCAAATCTCCGTTATAAAATTCAAAGTTTTCGCTTTCACTACGCCGGATAACAATAGACGAGGCGTTGCCGCTTATATAAACCTGCTTGAAATTTTCAACTGCAATATCCTCATACATTTTTTCTGGTCTATCTGGAGTTGATATGTCAGAGGCATTAAGGTTATCTGTTGCACAAGCTGACAACCCAACCATGCTCATAAGCATAACAAATAGAATGATTGCTCTTTTCATATTCATATTTTATAAATAGTGTCTTGTATAATCGTAAAAATTATAGACTGGGAACTTGTCTTTAGATTCCCGGCCTACAGTTTTGTCTATGCACTTCTATCAGCTTTCAGTTGTTTTACTTCTTCAAGAGAAAGTCCTGAAATATTAACGATTTCCTCCAACGTATATTTGCCAGCTGCCAGCATACGGCGTGCCGTAGCTTTCATGCCTTCACAGATGCCTTCCTGTAAGGATTCGTTTCTCATATCTTCCATGGCCTTACACATAATCTCGATTCCCTCCTTACTTTCCTTGAAAAATCTCACCCTGTCTGCCAGTGTCCCATAGTACATTTCCGCTGCGTCTGTGCAGGAAAAGTCATGCATTAACTTCCCGATTGGCGTATCTCCATACTACCATAGACCTCCTGATTTTGCAAGCCGGGAGCCAGTGCATTTCTGAATCCTGGCCTGTTTCTGTTATCGCTTTTTCACATCTGCTGTATATCATTTTTCAGCATACGCTTGATTCTGTCGCTCATGGTTTCCCTGCTAGTCTTGCTGAAATGAACCCTCACAATGTAGGTCGTTCGGCCAGTCTTCTTCACCAGTGCGGGAGCGTCCTTAGCCGGTATCATGGTGGTAATGTCCTCTGTGATTTTCTCGCTGCTCATAAATTCTCCTTTTCATGCAATCAGGTTTTGTTATCCCTTACTCACAATCTCTTTCGCCGCCACGTTGGTCGCCCTGGCTCCTTCCTCCCGGAAATTCTTATCAGAAAAAGAACCGGGGAACACCGTTCCAGTATGCGGTCATAAATCTTTGCATGGGCAAGGTCTGGCGGGTTCTTGATTTCTTCCAGTTTCAGGTTTGTCGTGACAGTCAGCGGCTTCTTACTCCGATACCGGCTGTCAATGACGGTGAACATCTGCTCCATGGATTTCCGTTCCTCCTGCGCCTTCTGCTGGCAAGTGCAGAGGCAGCGGGGCATGAAATAGCCTGAACCATCGAACCTCGGCACAACGGTCTGGCGGCTGCCATGGCATTTCTTACAGTGGATGATCCTGTGGACGGGCAGGAAAATAAGGCCCAGGAGAGATAGCGACAGGCCGCAGACAACAGACGCATAGCGCCGGGACTTTGGGACACTTTCGAGCTATTGACAAAACCTCCCTTATATTAAAGATCTCTTGGAATACATGACGTTTTTCTGTTTAAAATCAACAGCAATGATCCTAAGGAAAAAAGTCATGGTTTGTTATGCCATGGCCTTTATTATTCGTTTTAAATTTAACGCCGTTGACGATAGGAGGCACTGCTGTTCAGACGCTTCTAATCCTCTTCCTCCTATAAATTTTAGATTATGTCTTGCCTTTTGGGCTGCGAAGCTACCCTCACTCCATATCTGCCACAGCAGCAAAACTATTATATGCCTTTCTGATCCATCTTTTTCATGGTTCTTATTAACGACTTCTTCAAATATATTTACCTGGATTCTTTTATCCGTCCCTTTTTCTCCTATGCATCTGCTGCGGAAAGGACAGTCTTTACATACCGTTTTGGGGCATCGGTACTCTTTTGTCACAGTATTTGTAGTTCTATTGAGCCTGTGCAGAGGGAGCTTTTTTTCCAGGGCAGATAAAGGCATCTTTCCCCTCGTCATACTGAAAGTCTTTCCTTTGAAATTCCGTAGTCCCTCTTTAGCAGCTGCGACATCGATTATGATTCCGGTTTTAGAATCCACGGTTTCATACGACAGGTAATGCATCCCCTCCGCTTTCCCCTTTCTCTTGTAAAATCCCGATTCGGGGTCTGTTTTGCTTTCACGATGGTTCATGATTTCGGTTTTTACAACAACTGAACAGATCATTCCCATTCATAATCATGCAATTTATGTTGATGATCGCTATCTTATCACAGAGGATGAAAAACAACACATTGTTGAGACTTTTTTCCAGTATTCAACCTCTTGTACTAAAATCTTTTTCGCCCAAAGAAAAAGGTTGTTATTCTTGGAAAAATAGCCGAACAATTTGAGTATGGAAAAAAATACAGTGAGCAAGAAGTTAATGAAATTCTCAAGCCTATTTATGCTGATTATATGACTATTCGACGATACCTTATTATGTA
>JAAWJI010000042.1 GCA_022796795.1 Lachnospiraceae bacterium
AGAGGCGTTTTGCTGCTTAAAAGAAATAGAAATATTTTTGGATAGATGTACAGTGATGAACGATACGCTTGCGTGGGACATCAGTGGAAATTGGGATGATACAACCTGTCTCGATATTGATCCGGACACATTATATGCATTGCCACATGTGGAGGAAGCCATTGCATAGTGTAAGAAGTATTTGGCTGGGTGGTATGTGATACTATGAAATCATATGGGTAAGTAACAGGTAACTAACTAATTGCTAGAAAATGCCGTAATTTAGGCATTTGGAACTGTACAAGCATTAAATTTTATCAAAATTGCTCAAAAACCCCGTAAAATCAAATGTTTACGGTTAAAGGAAGTAATTTTAGATTAGGCGGTATAGCCCCGATTATAAGGGCCGTACCGTCTTTTTGAGTACCTATGCGTCTTGCCGTTTCGGTTGCATGGTAAAAAGAAAATTGATTTGCCCTACAAAGTTAAAAACAATAACCGCTTTCTGTATCCACTTTCAGGAGCTTATGAAGGCGGTGTACAGAATCAGCACTGCATGAGCTTTATTATTCCTACTTCGGTATTCCAACAGCAGTGGCCGGAGAATACGCTGCGGAGACTGTTCTTCCATGTGGATGATGAACATATTCCCGCAGTACAAGAAATGCTGGATGCGTATACAAAGACCATTGACACCAGTCTGCCTGTGACATCCCGCAAAACCATGATGGAGCAGTATGAGACAGAAACACGGGCGTCTAAAGTTATGGGAAATACCATCAGCGTGATTATTGCACTGGTGGGTGTGCTTAACTTTATCAATTCTATGGTTACGGCCATTGTTTCCCGTAAAAAAGAGTTTGTCATGATTCAGTCCGTGGGCATGACCAAGCGCCAGTTGCGGAAGATGCTGATAGAAAAGCAGAGTATTGTTGAGCGATTGAGAACAGAATAAATAGAATGATCTGTCGGACGACTGCAAAAGAAAAAGGCTTTGCCCCGCCTCCTTTTGATGTGGTAAATGATGCGTTACATCGGAGTCTTCCATAGCCCCCTTGAGGCCAAACGATCTCAAGGGGGACAATTAAAAACACATCAAATATCCAAAAGCTGTTAAAAGTCAGATCAGGCGCTTCATCTCCAGTTTTTGCTCCTTTGGATCCCAGTCTCCGATCTCCACCAATTCTGTGACCCGGGTATCCGTAAGAGTGACAACACAGGAGATCCGGCTTAAGGAGGGGAGCACGGTTTCCCTGGGGCATCTGGCTTCCTGACACAGATAGTCTGTCAGGGTGTCCAGGGCTTGGTCCACATTTCGACTGGGAAGACCGCTCCAACAGCAACAGCCCAGAGTAAGGGCCTGCCAGAAGGGAAGCGCGTTATCCCGGTTTAATTCGTCCAGGATCAGGTAATCTGTGTCTGTGAGCAGGCTGTTTTTGATCAGCTCCTTGCTGCTGCAGGAGGGCGTCTTGGGAACCGTATACTGGAACAAAAATTCCGGATGGGCGGCATTAAAAAGATTGTCTTGCTCCTGAATGGCCAGAGCGCTTTGGGAATGGGGAATATGATCCAGAAGCGCGTTAATCAGAAGGCTTTGCCCCTGACGGCTGTTGCCGGTGAAAAGGATACATTTGCCCTGTACAGCCTGGGCTGTAAGATAGCTGGCGGCCTGGGCATCTAACATGCCGGAGGCTGTGAGATCCGGGAGTCCGCGGTTTTGCTTGGGGATTCGGTGAATGTGCACATAAGGGCACATGGAGGAATTGACAATACGAGAGGAAATGTGATAGCAGAGAAAATCTTCCGGGCTAAAGTGGGGGTCGCAAAAGCTGAGAAAGGAATTGACCGTGCTAAAATGCAGGTTGTTGCGGCGGAGAAGATGCTCTGTAAAGTGGAGATATTGCCGGGAGCTGGAGAAACAGAGAGGGGAATCCTTTCTGGACTGCAGACATTTCAGACGGATATGGTTGTAGGAGAAAATCTTCATATCCGTAATCATGGGATCTGAAAACAATTTTTTGATGAGAGCCTGTCCAAACAGCGCGTCCAGGATCCATTGAGACACAGGATGGACCTGTTTGTCCGGCAAATTCCGAAGGCGCAGAGAGTCTTGAATCTGTTCCAGAAGAGAGGATCTGCGACTCTGTGCCAATATTTGCTCTGTGGAGATGGTTGTACACAGGGAATCTGTGAGAGCGTCTATCATAGAAAGTACCGATGTATTGTATTTCATTTTTGTCCTCCGTTCATATGCGCTGCAGTCAAATGGTGTATCCGTTGCATTTGTTCAAGATATTCCGCGTTTTGATCATACAGGGGGTTCTGGTTGTAAAAATATAAAAACTGGTTTTCCTTCTTTTGGGAAATGGCTGCCTGAAAATTAATGTTAGAGGAAACGGCCCAGGCAGAATGGACAGGCAGCCGGTAGAGCTTTTCAAATTTTTGAATTTTTTGTATGGTGTGGTAATAACTGCCGTTCAAAAGATAGAGGGCAGTGTTGATATTTCGAAAGTTCATAGTTAAGAAATCAGCGATTTCCTGTGAGCTGCATAGAAAATACAGGATACAGAAATCCGTATTCTTAGACCAGGCACGTATGTTATCTGACGGCCGGCAGCAATAGAGCTGATATTGCATGTCAGAATGGCACACAAGGGCTGTTTTGGACAAACTTAAATAGACAGCCTCGTGGGATCTGCCATGGAACTGACGGATCTCCTGTCGCCTGGAAAGCACGCATATCAATGCGATTTTTTTCATGCTGAACTGCTCCTTTCAGACCTTAGGTTAAAATTAGGAAAAGGAAGAATAAGAGAAGCTCTTTGGATTGAGAATTTAAGATATAATCATTATATCGAATCCATAGAGATTTGTAAATGATTTTGTTAAAAATATTAGAAAATATTAGAAAATCAAAAGATTTAATATGGACTATAGAAAATGTCAGATTAAATTTATAGGTATTCAAAAAATTGGATTCAAAAAGGATTCAAAAATTATGGGAATAGCATTGACAAATGGGTAGGATTGAGATACAATGCTAAAAGCAGTGTAACGCTTTAATGCGCCATAGTGAAAAAGCGAGGACTGCGAGAATGAGCTTTAGGGAGGAATTACTATGAAAAAATGTATCGCAATGATGCTGGCGCTGGCTCTGACCTTGTCCATGGCAGCCTGCGGCGGCAAAGAGGAACCGACTGCAGCGCCCGCCGCATCGGAGGCCGGAGACGAGAAGCCGGAGGAGGCTTCTGGAGCAGAGACGGAAGAAGCCCAGGAACCGGCGGCAGAGGGGGAGGTCTACCGTGTGGGCGTGGCCCAGCTGGTGCAGCATGAGGCCTTGGACGCAGCCACCCAGGGATTTAAGGACGCTCTGAAAGAGGCGCTGGGAGATCAGGTGACTTTTGAGGAGCAGAATGCTTCCAATGATATTCCCACCTGCGCCACCATTATCAATACCTTTGTAGCGGATGATGTGGATCTGATCCTTGCAAACGCCACTCCTGTGCTTCAGGCAGCGGCAGCGGGTACGGCGGATATTCCCATTCTGGGGACCTCGGTGACAGAGTACGGCGTAGCCCTGCAGATCAGTGATTTTGGGGGTACGGTAGGCGGAAATATTTCCGGAACCTCTGACCTGGCTCCCCTGGACCAGCAGGCGGCTATGCTGAATGAGCTGTTTCCCGATGCAAAGAACGTAGGTCTCATCTACTGTTCCGCAGAGGCAAATTCCCAGTATCAGGTAGACACAGTACAGGGTTTCCTGGAGGAACTGGGATATACCTGCAAGCAGTATTCTTTTGCTGACTCCAATGATCTGGCTTCTGTTGCAACCATGGCGGCGGAGGAGAGCGATGTGATCTATGTGCCTACGGATAATACCGTGGCTAGTAACGCGGAGATTATCAACAATATCTGTGAGCCGGCCAAGATTCCGGTAATTGCAGGCGAGGAGGGCATCTGCCGTGTCTGCGGCGTAGCCACCCTGTCCATCAGCTATTATGATCTTGGCGTGGCGACCGGCAAGATGGCTGCTAAGATTCTCACCGGAGAGGCGGATATTTCCACCATGCCGATTGAATATGCAGCAGAGTTTACCAAGAAATATAATCCGGTTCTCTGTGAGTCTCTGGGCGTGGAGATTCCCTCTGATTATGAAGCGGTAGAGCTGGCAGAGTAAGCAAGGGAAAGCAGGATATAAGACAGAATGGAAAAAGCGGTAAAAAAGGGGTTTCCTTTTTTGCCGCTTTTTGATATACTAATAAAATCTGTACGCTCTTTTCAGGGAGTGAAGGTGCACAGAAAGGGCAGGCTTGGAAGAGAAGCAGCCGTCTGGCAAATACATAGGTACGAGGAGGAATGAAAGTGGAAATTGTGAAGCTGTTTAATATGCTTCCAGGAGCCGTGGCTCAGGGGCTGATCTGGGGAATCATGGCAATCGGAGTATATGTGACGTATAAGGTTTTGGACCTTGCAGATTTGACAGTGGATGGAACCCTGACCACAGGAGGCGCGGTCTGCGTCATGATGCTGCTGAGCGAGCACTCAGTGGGGGAGGCGCTTTTGGTATCCTTTCTGGCGGGGATGCTGGCCGGGCTAGTTACCGGGTTGTTTCACACGGCAATGGGAATTCCGGCTATTCTGGCGGGAATCCTGACGCAGCTGGGGCTGTATTCCGTAAATCTCCGGATCATGGAAGGGAAGGCCAATCAGTCTCTCAGCATGGGAAAATATGATATTCTGGTTTCTCTGCGATGGGTCAGGGATGTGCCCTTTTATCAGAATACTATTTTTGTGTCAACCCTGTTTGTGGTCATACTCATTGGGGTATTGTATTGGTTTTTCGGTACGGAGACAGGCTGCGCGATCCGGGCTACGGGATGCAATCCTCATATGTCCCGGGCCCAGGGAATTAATACGAATTTCTGTAAAATCATGGGTCTCATGCTGTCCAACGGGATTGTGGCTCTATCCGGAGGCCTTTTCGCCCAGTATCAAAGCTTTGCGGATGTGAATATGGGACGGGGAGCCATTGTCATCGGTCTGGCTGCAGTCATAATCGGACAAGTGGTATTTGGAAAAATCCGGGGAAATTTTGCATTTAAGCTTTTGACCGTGGCCCTGGGAGCTATTTTATACTACCTGGTGCTGCAGGTGGTGATCTGGCTGGGGATGGATCCCAATGACCTGAAGCTTTTGTCAGCTCTTGTAGTGGCCGTATTCCTCTCCATTCCCTACCTGAAGGGAAGATATTTCGCCAAGCCGGTGAGAAAGGGAGGTGCGACCAATGCTTAGGATAGAGGAAATCTGGAAAACCTTTAATGCGGGCACGGTGAACGAGAAGACGGCCCTTTGCGGTCTGAGCCTGGATCTTAAAGAGGGAGACTTTGTGACGGTAATCGGAGGAAACGGGGCCGGAAAGTCCACCATGCTGAATGCAGTAGCCGGTGTATGGCCCATAGACGAAGGAAGAATCTTTATTGATCAGGTGGATGTGACGCGTCTGGCAGAGCATAAACGGGCAGCCTATCTGGGCCGGGTCTTTCAGGATCCCATGACGGGAACAGCGGCGAATATGCAGATTCAGGAAAATCTGGCCCTGGCTTTGCGCAGGGGAAAACCACGGTTCCTGGGCGCAGGTATCACAAAGAGCGAGCGGGAAATGTACCAGGAGAAGCTTAAGGTCCTGGAGCTGGGACTGGAGGACCGCATGACCAGCAAAGTGGGCCTTCTGTCAGGCGGCCAGCGCCAGGCTTTGACCCTTTTGATGGCTACGCTGAAAAAGCCCAAGCTTCTTCTGCTGGATGAGCACACAGCAGCCCTGGATCCCAAGACAGCGGCCAAGGTGCTGGAGGCCACGGACCGGATTGTGGGGAGAGACGGTCTGACAACCCTGATGATTACCCACAACATGAAAGATGCCATTGCCCATGGAAATCGGCTTATTATGATGCATGAGGGCCGGGTGATCTATGATGTGTCTGGAGAGGAAAAGAAAAAGCTTAAAGTGTCGGATCTTTTGGCAAAGTTTGAGCAGGCCAGCGGCAGTGAATTTGCCAATGACCGGATGATGCTGACCTGAGGCCGGGGCGTCTGAATGGGAATAAATAAAATGAGGTGCAGGGCTTCTTGATGAAAGGGGCTTTGCACCTTATTGTAATTTTATTTTTTTATGTTATCATAGAGATAAAAGAGTGTGGGCTTTGCCTGAACAGGAGGATTTTATGGAGGACAAGCCGGAAATTAGACCCCCTAAATATATAAACATGGGGATTCTTGCCCATGTAGACGCCGGAAAAACCACGCTGGCAGAGGGGATTCTCTATACCTGCGGCAAGATCCGGCAGGCAGGACGGGTAGACCACGGCAATGCCTTTCTGGATACCTATGCCATGGAGCGGGCCAGGGGAATCACCATTTTTTCCAAGCAGGCCAGACTTGGGCTGGGGGATCTGGAGGTCACCCTGCTGGATACGCCGGGCCATGCGGATTTTTCGGCGGAGATGGAGCGGACCTTGCAGGTGATGGATTACGCCATTCTGGTGATCAGCGGAGCGGACGGCGTGCAGGCACAGGCAGAGACTCTGTGGCGGCTTTTGAAGCGCTATGAGATGCCGGTATTTTTATTTGTAAATAAAATGGATCAGCCGGGGACAGACCGGGTGGCCCTGATGAAGCTATTGAAGGAGCGGTTGGGAGATGGCTGTGTGTATTTCGGGCCGGATCAGCCACGGGAGGAATGGCTGGAGGAGCTGGCAGTCTGTGAGGAAGGGATTCTGGAGAAATATCTGGATTCTGGAGAGGTCTCGGAGGAGGAGATCGGGAAACTGGTTCGGCAAAGGCACGTATTTCCCTGTTTTTTTGGATCTGCGCTTCGGTTGGAAGGAATCCGGGAGCTTTTAGAGGGAATTCGCACCTATGTGCAGGCGCCGGAGTATCCGGGAGAGTTTGGAGCCCGGGTATTTAAGATTGGCCGGGACGAGCAGGGAAACCGCCTGACTTATCTGAAGGTGACAGGAGGGAGCCTGAAGGTGAAAATGCCTCTCACGAACCGAAAGGACAAAGAGGCGCAGGCAGATTCCGTCTGGGAGGAAAAGGCGGATCAGATTCGGCTTTACTCCGGGGCAGGATTTGAGCTTGCCCAGGAGGCCCGGGCGGGAATGGTATGCGCTGTTACAGGACTTAGCAGAACCTACGCGGGAGAAGGGCTTGGCATAGAACAGGGAACCTTCCGGCCTGTGCTGGAACCGGTGCTGACCTATGAGGTGCGCCTGCCGGAGGGCTGCGACGTGCATGGCATGCTGCAAAAGCTTCGTCAGCTGGAGGAGGAAGAGCCCATGCTGCATGTGATCTGGCAGGAGCAGACTGGAGAAATCCATGCTCAGGTCATGGGGACCGTGCAGATGGAGGTGCTAAAAAGCCAGATTCTGGAACGATTTGGCGTGGAGGTGGAGTTTGGCTCCGGAACCATTGTATATAAGGAAACCATTACCGCTGCCGTGGAGGGAGTGGGGCATTTTGAACCTCTGCGGCATTATGCGGAGGTGCATCTTCTGCTGGAACCGGGAGAGCCGGGCAGCGGCCTGCAGTTTGATACAAGATGCAGCGAGGATCAGCTGGACCGGAACTGGCAGCGGCTGATTTTGACGCATCTCATGGAAAAGTCTCACCGGGGGGTTTTGATTGGGGCGCCCATTACGGATATGCGCATTACCCTTCTTTCCGGAAAAGCCCATGTGAAGCATACGGAGGGCGGAGATTTCCGGCAGGCTACCTATCGGGCTGTGCGCCAGGGGCTGCGGAGCGCCTCCAGTATGCTGCTGGAGCCTATCTATGCTTTCCGCCTGGAAATACCCGGGGATAAGGTGGGACGAGCCATGGCGGATATGCAGCGCATGAAGGGAAGCGTATCCCCTCCGGTGCTGGAAAATGATCGGGCCCTTCTCACAGGCTGTGTGCCTGTGGCGGCCCTGGGGGAATACGCCCGGGAGGTGGCGTCCTATACCAGGGGGATGGGGCGCCTGTCCTGCACCCTCCAGGGCTATGCTCCCTGTCACAATGAGGAGGAGGTACGGGCGGCCTGTTCCTATGATCCGGAGGGGGATCTGGAGAATCCCACAGGCTCTGTCTTTTGCGCCCACGGAGCAGGATTTGTGGTGCCCTGGGATCAGGTGCGGGAATATATGCATCTGGACAGCGCCTGGCAGGAAGAGCAAGGGGAGGCAAAGAGCCGGATGGACTTAAAGGGACAGGAGAGGCCGGGAAACCAAGAAGAGCCCCGGAGTAAAAAAGATCTGTCCGGGCCCTCCTTTTACGATGATAAAGAGCTGCAGGATATTTTTGAGAGGACCTACGGACCTGTGAGTCGTTCGCATCGAAGCATGGGCGCAGTATATGTGGGGACAGAGACGCCGGGCCGTGGGGCAGTCGCAGGGGGCGAGGCAGGGGCGACCCAGGCAAAAGAGGGATCTGTGCCTGGGCGGAAAGCGGGAAGCAGCACAGGTGTGGGGAACAGGAAGGACACAAGAGAGGAGCTCTGGAAAGAGCGGCGGGGAAAAAAGAACGGATCGGAGGAACCGGGGTATCTGCTGGTGGACGGCTATAACATTATTTTTGCTTGGGAGGAAATGGCAGAGCTTGCCGGCAGGAATTTGGAGGCGGCCCGGGGGCTGCTTATGGATCTTTTGTGCGATTATCAGGGTTTCCGGGGAGACACGCTGATTTTAGTCTTTGACGCCTACAAGGTAAAGGGGAATCCCGGAGAGGTGACTTCCTATCACAATATTCACGTGGTCTATACCCGGGAGGCGGAGACGGCGGATCAATATATTGAAAAAACAGTCCATGAGATTGGAAGAAAACACAAGGTAACAGTGGCTACCTCAGACGCACTGGAGCAGGTGATTATCTTGGGACAGGGCGCCAGGCGCATGTCGGCGCAGGGTCTTCGGGAGGAGCTTACAGCGGCGCGGATCGAGATCCGGCAGGTGCTGGGAGAACGAAGGGAAACAGGAAAAAACACCCTGTTTGCGCAGGCGTCCAGGGAGCTGCGAGAGCAGCTGGAGCAGCTGCGTCTGGGGAAAAGGAGTGAGGAAGAGACGTGATAGGTTCCATAATTTTGCTGGTGGTTTTAATTTTTCTCAATGCAGTGTTTGCCAGCGCTGAGATTGCAGTAATCTCCATGAGCGACACAAGGCTTGCCCGTCTGGTGGAGGAGAAAAATAAACAGGCCCTGCGCCTAGCGGCCCTGACCCGGCAGCCGGCCCGGTTTCTGGCAACCATTCAGGTGGCAATCACCTTGGCCGGGCTTTTGAGCAGCGCGGTTGCAGCGGAAAACTTTGCGGATCCGGTGGTGGACTGGCTGCTGGGGTGTGGGGTTTCTGTTCCGGAGGGAATTCTCCATTCTGGAATCTTGCTTGCCATTACCCTGATTCTGGCCTATTTTAACCTGGTATTCGGGGAGCTGGTTCCCAAGCGGATCGCCATGAAAAAAGCGGACTCCCTGGCCCTTGGCCTGGCGGGACTGCTGAGCCTGGTCTCCAAAATATTCGCGCCTCTGGTGGCGCTTTTAACTGTGTCCACCAATGGAATCCTGCATTTGCTGAAATTTGACACGGAGGTGGGAGAGGAGAAGCTGTCGGAGGAGGAAATCCGCATGATCCTTCTGCGGGGAAACGAGCAGGGAGTCTTAGGGGCGGAGACCAGTGAATTCATCCAGAATGTGTTTGAATTTGACGACATTCCCGTGGAGCAGATCTGCGCCCACCGGGTAGATGTGGTGATGCTCAACGGGGAAGAGGATCTGGAACAATGGGATCAGGTTATTTTTTCTCACCGGTTTAATTATTTTCCCGTGTACCAGGGATATAAGGACAATGTCATAGGCGTGCTGGATGCCAAGGGATATCTGCGCATGAAGGGCAGGACCAAAGAGCGTGTCATGAAGGAGCTTTTGCGAGAACCCTATTTTGTCCCGGCGGATATGAAGGCGGATAAGCTTCTGCAGAATATGCGCCAAAAAAAGGAGTATTTTGCTGTGCTGCTGGACGAGTACGGCGGAATGGCCGGGGTGATCACCTCCAAGGATCTGATCGAGGAGTTGGTGGGAGATTTCTATGAGACGGGAGAGGTTCTGCCGGAAAAGATTATTCCCCTTTCAGAGAACAGGTGGAAGATCCGGGGAGACGCGCCCCTGGATGAGGTGGCGGAGACCCTGGGAAGAGAGCTGCCCACGGATCAGTATGACACCTTTAACGGCCTTATTTACGGCATTACAGGCAATGTGCCCCGGGACGGCCAGGGCTTTTCCTGTGAGGGATGCGGCATGCGGATCCAGGTACATATGGTACAGGCTCACCGGGTTCAGGAGGCCACCGTGGAGCTTCTGGAAGAAGCCTGAAGAGGACTGGGAAGGTGAGGAGAGTTTTTGGAAGAAACCCAAAGGGAATTGGAAAAGCAAGGAGAGTTTTGGAAGAAATTCAAAGGGAATTGGGAAGGCAAGGAAACCTTCCAGGAAAATGAGGATGCAGGAAGCAAGAGAAAGGGAGGAATTTTATTTTGAATAAAAAGGAGATCGGGGAGATCAAAAAGCAGTTTACCCCGGAAAACTGTGCGATCACCCGCATTTGCGGCTGCTATGTGGATGGGGAGAAGAATAAACGGACAGAGATGAAGGAGGCTTTTCTCTCCCTGCCGGAGGAGGAGATGTTTAAATATTTTGAGATTTTGCGGAAAACCTTGTCCGGCACTCTGGGAAAGAACCTTCTGAATCTGGAGTTCCCTCTGGCAGCGGAAGCGGAAGGGGGAGCCCAGGAGTTTTTGCTGGGACTTCGGAACAGCAGACTTACAGAGGACGCGCTTTTGGAGGAGCTGTATGACAGGATCATTCAGTCCTATGCCTATGGGGAGAATTATCTGATCCTTGTGATCCATGGGGCCTATGATATTCCGGGAAAATCTACAGACGGACAGGAACTGTTTGACGCCTCCGACGAGGTCTATGAGTATTTGCTGTGCTGTATTTGCCCGGTAAAGCTTTCCAAGCCAGGCCTCTATTACAATACAGAAGAGAATTGTTTTCAGACCCGGCTTCGGGACTGGATTGTGGACGCTCCGGCCAGCGGATTTTTGTTTCCCGCTTTTCTGGACCGAAGCACGGATATTCACAATCTGCTGTACTATTCCAAGAAACCGGAGGAGCTTCATGAGGAGCTGATTCAGGAATTTTTGGAATGTCCCCTTCCCGTGTCGGCCGGGGGACAGAAGGAGAACTTTCATATATTAATGGAAGAAACCTTTGGAGAGGAATGCGATTATCAGGCGGTGAAAACCGTTCACGAGACGCTGAACACCTGGATGGAGGAGAAAAAGGAGGATCCGGAGCCTCTGGAGCTGACCAAGGCGGAAGTGCGCAGGCTGTTTTCTGAGACCGGAGTTATGGATGAGGAAAAGCTGGAGCAGTTTGACCGGACCTTTGAGGAGTGCGCAGGGCCCAAGGGAACCCTGCTGGCCTCCAATGTAACCAGCACCCGAAGCTTTGAGGTGAAGACGCCTCAGATCCGGATTCAGGTCAATCCGGAATACATGAGCCTTCTGGAGACAAAGCTAGTGGATGGCCGACTGTGTCTGGTGGTGCCTGTGGACAATGAGGTGGAAGTGAACGGTATGCCGGTACGGACAACGGCTAATGGGGACCAAAAGCCAGAGGCGTAAACGGGAGCAATAAGGCCATATAGACAGAAAAGAAAGGAACAGCATGAGAGAACGGCTTACAAAAAATGATATCAAGAAGATCGAAGAGGAGATAGAATACCGGAAGCTGGTGGTGCGAAAAGAAGCCATTGAGGCGGTGAAGGAAGCCCGGGCCCACGGGGATCTGAGCGAGAACTTTGAGTACCATGCGGCGAAAAAGGATAAGAACAGCAACGAGAGCCGGATCCGTTATCTGGAGCGCATGATCCGCACGGCGGAGGTGATTTCCGACGATTCCCGGGAGGACGAGGTGGGGCTCAACAACCGGGTGACCCTTTATTTTGAGGAGGATGAGGAGGAGGAAACTTATAAGCTTGTCACCTCCATCCGGGGCAATTCCCTGAAGGGAATGATCAGCACCGAATCCCCCCTGGGAAAGGCTATCCTGGGCCGCAGGCTGGGGGAGAGAGTAAAGGTAAAGGTAAACGGTGAGACGGGCTATGAGGTGGTGATCCGGGCCATTGACAAGACGGCGGATGATCAGGAGGATAAAATCAGAAGCTTTTAAGCAAAACCCCTTGCTATCCGACAGATTTCGTGATACACTGGGGCAGTAAAAAAGAAACTTGTAAAAATGATAGAGGTGCAGCCTTCATCAGTACCGCCTGGCAGGAATACAGGGTTCGGGAGACCCGTCAGGGGGGGAAAGGGAATGCTGCCGAAGGAGCCGGGGTTTCCCGGGCCAGGGCTCCTGGGCCGTCAGCAGAATATGGGGCGGACTGTCACGTAGACTGTGGAGCGCTATCATTGGTTTGGACAGACAATACGGTCTTTTGCCATGAACGCGGATCTCTCTGGTTCATGGCTTTTCATTTTTACATAACAGTTCGGCAGGAGCACAGATGACTGGCAAATCGTGCTTGCACGAATTTGACAGACGCTCTGTGCTGAGGGAGCGCCCGCTAATGAGCAAAAAGGAGCTGCGCCAGCAGCAAGAAGCGCTGAAAGCGCGTTTTGCGAATGGGCGCGTGCTGAACGGAAGTTTTCACAAAGGCGGAAGTTTTCACTGAAACGGAAGCTTTAAACAAAAAGAAAGAAGGGTGTGTTATGAACGTAACAAGTAGACGCAAGGCGGCGGCCGGCGCTTTTGTGCTGGCAGTCCTGCTGATTGGTTTTGCATTTCCGGTGCTGGCCTCTGAGGGAGGAGACTATGTACCCACCATGTATGCCAGCTTTTGGGCCCTGGTTCCCCCTGTGGTGGCTATTGCCCTGGCTTTGATCACCAAGGAGGTATACTCCTCTTTGTTTATCGGAATCCTGGTGGGCGGAATTTTTTATTCCGGCTTTAGCTTTGAGGGGACGGTGAACCACGTTTTACAGGGTGGAATCATTTCCGTATTGTCTGATGCCTATAATGTGGGAATCCTGGTCTTCCTGGTAATTCTGGGAATTATGGTTTCCCTTATGAACCGGGCGGGGGGCTCCGCAGCTTTTGGACGCTGGGCCAGCGAGCACATTAAAAGTCGCGTGGGAGCGCAGCTGGCTACCGTGGCTCTGGGCGTGTTGATCTTCATCGACGACTATTTCAACTGCCTGACCGTGGGAAGCGTTATGCGTCCCGTAACGGACAAGCACAACATTTCCCGGGCCAAGCTGGCATATCTTATTGACGCCACGGCGGCTCCCATCTGTATTATCGCTCCCATTTCCTCCTGGGCTGCGGCGGTAACGGGTTTTGTGGAGGGAGAGGATGGATTATCCCTGTTTATCAGCGCCATTCCCTATAACTTTTATGCGTTGCTAACCATTGTCATGATGATTGCCCTGGCAGTCATGAGCATGGACTATGGTTCCATGGCGGTTCATGAGGAAAATGCCAAAAAGGGCGATTTGTATACAACGCCGGACCGTCCCTACAGCAGTGCGGAGGCCCTGAACGATGTGGGCCGGGGCGGAGTGATGGATCTTATGATTCCTATTATCTCCCTGATTATCTGCTGTGTTATCGGTATGATCTATACCGGCGGCTTCTTCTCCGGAGAGAGCTTTGTGACAGCATTTTCCAACAGTGATGCTTCCGTAGGTCTGGCTCTGGGCAGCTTTTTTGGTCTGCTGATTACGATTCTGCTGTATGTTTTGCGCAAGGTGCTTTCCTTTAAAGAGTGTATGGATTGTATTCCCGAGGGCTTCAAGGCCATGGTGCCGGCAATCCTGATTCTGACTCTGGCATGGACTTTGAAGGCTATGACGGACAGCCTGGGCGCTGCCGAGTACGTAGGCAATATGATGCTGAGTGCATCAGAAGGACTGATTAGTCTCCTTCCGGCCATTATCTTTGTGGTGGGATGCCTGCTGGCCTTTGCCACAGGTACATCCTGGGGAACCTTTGGAATTCTGATTCCTATTGTGGTGCATGCTTTTGAGAATTCGGATCCGGTTCTGATGACCATTTCCATTTCCGCATGTATGGCAGGCGCAGTTTGCGGAGACCATTGCTCTCCTATTTCCGATACTACCATTATGGCTTCTGCCGGAGCCCAGTGCAACCATGTGAATCATGTGTCCACCCAGCTGCCTTATGCAGTCAGTGTGGCTGCCGTTTCCTTTATCACATATATTATCGCAGGCTTTGTGCGGACTGCATGGATTGCTCTGCCAGTGGGTATTCTACTTATGCTGGGATTCCTGTTCCTGGTAAAAATGATGCGGGCAAGCAGAGCCGCAGGCGAGGTGTAGAAAAGGAAACGTATGATACAGAAAGAGAAATTAAATCGGTTTTATGTTTCTCAGTATCAGGAAAGCGCGAAGAAAAAGAAGAAAAATCCGGAGGGGAAGGAAACATATCGGAAACGGATTCCCCTCCTTCTGGAGGAACTGAAAGTGAGTCGTACCGGGAAGCTTACCCAGGCACGGCTGGAGGATTTTCACAGGCGGGTTCGGAATATCGCCTATTTTGCTTACCGCCAGGAGGACCGGATGTCGATTATGCAGCTGCGGGACCAGGTGATCCCGCAGCTTGCGCGTCTGGATCTCATGTTTCTTCGGGAGGACGAGAGAGAGCTTCTTACAGCAAAATTCCTGGATTATCTGAGAACAAAAATGCCCCTGGAGATCTGTACACGGACCCTGAAGAGTCTGTGCAGACAGTACTCCGAGGTGGGAATCAAGGGAGAAATCATGGATCTGGTACCGGCAAGGCCGGAGCTGGAATTTCAGATGGCGCTTCAGATGGAGCGCCGCTTTGTGCTGCATATCGGTCCTACCAACTGCGGCAAAACCTTTCACGCCCTGGAACGCCTTCGGGAGGCAAAAAACGGGGTGTATTTAGGCCCGCTGCGCCTGCTGGCCCTGGAGGTCTATGAGCGCATGAAGGAGCAGGGAATCGCCTGCACCATGGTTACGGGAGAGGAATGTATTCTGGAGGAGGACAGCACAGTGGTTTCCTCCACCATCGAGATGCTGGAGCTGGACAGAAGTTATGATGTGGCTGTGATTGACGAGGCCCAGATGATTGCAGATGAGGACCGGGGGCACTCCTGGACCCGGGCGATCCTGGGCGTGCAGGCCCAGGAAATTCATATTTGCATGAGCCCGGCGGCTGAACCGGTGATTCTTCATCTTCTGGAGCTGTGTCAGGATTCCTATGAAATCCGGCGCTATGAGAGGAAGACTCGCCTGGTGTGCCAGCAGGAGCCCTTTTGTTTTCCCGAGGATGTGCAGGAGGGAGACGCCCTGATTGTGTTTACCAAGCGGGCTGTGCTGGATCTGGCAGGCCGTCTGGAGCGGGAGGGAATCCGGGCCAGCGTGGTTTACGGCAACCTGCCCCCGGAGATCCGGAGACGTCAGATTCACCTTTTCACCGGGAAAGAGACTAAGGTGGTGGTGTCCACAGATGCCATTGGCATGGGACTTAATCTGCCTGTAAAACGCATTGTGTTTATCCAGACAGACAAGTTTGACGGGAAGTGCCGCCGGCCGTTGACCATTCCGGAGATCCGTCAGATCTCTGGCCGGGCCGGTCGCTACGGCATGTACGATACGGGATATGTGAATGCTATGGGAGAGGAGGGGCTTGCCTTTATCCAGTCCCTGTTTTATGAGGAGGAGGAACCCATCTCCCGGGTGCGATTAGGATTTCCCCATGTGCTTCTGGATCTGGACGAGCCTTTGGATGTGTTGCTGAAGATCTGGAAATCCGTGGAGCCCTCCAGTCCCTTTGAGAAGATCAGCATTGAGGAGGTGCTGTTCTTGTACGAGCGGGCCTATCGGAATCGAAAGGATATTGATGGCTTTGAGGATAAGCACACCCTGTACCGCATGCTCACCTGTTCCATTGACATTAAAAACAAGGATATCGTGGATCTCTGGCTGTATTATTGTCAGACCTACACAGCGGACGTGTGCCTCATGTTTCCCTCTCTGGGCATGTGCAGCGATCACGGGCTTATGAAATATGAGACCTATTATAAGATGCTGGATCTGTACCATCAGTTCTCCACCAGACTGGGAAAGGATCTGGATGGGGAGCGGTTGAAACGGGAGCGGGAGCGGACGGAGGATACCATTATGCGTCTCCTGACCCGGGATAAGAAGGACTATATTCAGACCTGCAAGTACTGCGGCCGGGCGCTGCCCCTGGGATATGCTTTCCGGGTGTGCGACGCCTGCTTTGGCAGAGGAGATGAGGGGGAAGCGGGCCGTAAAGAGCGAGAGGAAAGAGACGGACAGAGAAGGCAAAGAGGACCAAGAGCGCAAACAAGACAGGGGCAGCAGGAGGCAGGGGAACAAAAGAGCAGGGAACCAGGAAAGAGCTCCAGAAGGCGGAGACGAAGAAGATCCCGGGGAAGCACCAGGGCGAATCAGGAAGCTCACACCTCTGTGACGGAGAGCGCTTCCGAAAATCCATCCGTATAGTAGATTTCATCGTTGTCGGTGATAAAGATTCCGTGTACCTGATCCAGGCTGTTTAAGAGCTCCAGACCCTTTTCCAGACCCAGGGCAAAGCAGCTGGTGCTCAGTCCGTCCCCATCCACGGAGTCCGGACAAATAATGGTGACGGATACCAGATGATTCTCATAGGGATACCCGGTGTGAGGATCCAGAAGATGATGGTAAAATTGGCCGTCCAAGGTAAAGCAGCGCTCATAGATGCCGGAGGAGACCACGGACAGGTCCCGGATATTCACATAGGCAATGAGCTGGCTGCGGTCTGCAAAGGGCTTCTGGATTCCCACCTTAAAGGGACTGCCGTCGGGCTTTTCCCCTACGCACAGAATATTGCCGCCCAGATCGATGATAGCGCTCTTCACCCCCTGGGATAAAAGATATTCTTTCATGCGGTCTGCGATATAGCCCTTGGCGATAGCTCCCAGATCCAGGGCCATGCCGGGCTCTTGAAAGGTAATAAAGGAAGCCTGCTCCGAAGCGTCGTGAGATGCTTCGGAGGGGCTTTTTTCTGTGGAAAGCTGCTGCATGGACAGGGAAATTTTGCGGTAGTCCACTAGGGGTCGGGCCGTTTCCAGGGCAAACGCCTCCGGAATCACAGGCTCCGGGGCGGTAAAGTCCCAGAGAGAGGACAAAGGAGCGATAGTCAGGTCAAAGGCTCCTTGGGATAGCTGGCTGTAGGAAAGGCCTGCGGCTGTGAGAGCCGCCAGCTCCCCGGATAAGGGAAGGGGCTTTCCGGCATTTTCCGGCAGGGCTGCCTGGGCGTTTAGAAGGGACAGCTCCGAATCCTCCAGGGTGCGGCTGAAAATGGCTTCATAGCGTTTACATAACTCCATGCAGCCATCCAGCAGAGCTTGGTCCTGGGAGTCATAGATCGTGACCGTAACCACGGTGTTTAGCTGAAAGGAGGTCCTGGTAATGGGTTGAGGCTCTTTGTGACATCCGGCGAGAACAAAGGAGGCAACTATGGCCAGGAACAAGAGGAAGCTTACGCCCCGTAGAGAACTCCTGCGGGAATTGGTATGGACATCGAGACAAGATCCGCCGGCTGCTTTCCCTGTATGAAGTTTTGGTGTGTGTTCTGGAAAATTGTGAAACAAGGGTTTCTCCTCTTTTTCATATTTCAAATCCATCCGCCGTCCAGACGGAGGATCTGGCCGGTCAGATAGACCGGAGTCTGGGTCAGATGCCAGATCAGGTCGGCAACCTCCCAGGGCAGTCCGAAGCGTCCGGCTGGAATCTCCTCCTCCAGGGCAGTTCGTTCCTGGACAGAGAGGCCTCCATTCATATCTGTATCAATGGCGCCGCAGGCAATGGCGTTCACCGGGATGCCGCTGGGAGCCAGCTCCTTGGCCAGGGCCTGGGTGAGGGCGTTGACACCGCCTTTGGCGGCGGAATAGGCGGCTTCGCAGGAAGCCCCCACACAGCCCCACACCGAGGAAATATTAATGATCCGCCCGGATTTTTCCCTCAGCATGGAAGGAAGCGCCTGATGGCAGCAATTAAAAACCGAGGTGAGATTGGTTTGAAGTATGGTCTGCCAATCTCCGGGGGACAGGTCCGAAAACAGACCGATCCGGGAGATTCCGGCATTGTTGACCAGCACGTCCACATGGCCGAAGGTTTGGAGAATGTCTTCCATACAGGAAGCAACCTGGGCGTAATCCCCCATATCAGCTGTGAAGGTGCGGCAGGTAATGTGAAACTGATCCTCTAGTTCCTGCTTCAGGGCCTGAAGCAGGTCTGTGGAATGAAGGCAGGTGAGAGCCATATTCCAGCCCTGCGCCGCAAATTTCCGGGCTGTGGAAGCGCCGATTCCCCGGGAGGCGCCGGTGATCCAGATACAGTTTGAATGCATTGTGAATCCTCTTCCTTTCTCCACATTTCCATGGCCTTGATTCCCATGGGCAGCGGGCCGGGAATCTGCCAGCTTTCATTGGGCCGCTGCTGCCAGGAAACATTTTTCATAATCAGACGAGAGAAGCTGTGCAGAAAGTCTGTAGGCTTACAGCCTGTCCCGGCATATCAGGGGAATTATCTCACGATCCCTGAAAAATGTCAAGAAAGGCAGATCATGGCTGTGTGAGCAATTTTCGGCGATTTCCGGCAATTCCCGGCCGGCAGAGCCTCCCTTCTCTGTAAATGGGGTCCGTTATGCGAAGAACTTTGGTGCGCGTACAGGAACGAACAATTCTTACAGAGGATGAGAGGGCTGCCGTGAAGGAATCAGCGAAAGATGGCCCCGTTCTATGGGATCAGGTGGTAATATAAGTGCTGTAGCCCAGGTCCCGCACCTGTCGTTCCATATTGATGGCATTGGTAAGCTTAAGGAAAGCTCCCACCTGCACCTTGTAGAGACCGTCTGTGTAGAGAAGATAGGCGGGAAGGCCGTCGGCCAGAAGCTGCTGCAGCTGTTGTTCGGCGTTTTCCCGGCTGGAAAATGCGCCGGTCTGCACCCGATAGTAGACTTTGCAGCCGCATCCAGGCTCCTCGTCAGGTTCTTCGTCGGGAAGCACCGGCATGGGTCTTACCGTGTCCGGCCCCGTCCACATGCCGGGGGGAGGAGGCGTAGGCCTGGTGTAGGGAGGAATGTCCTCGGTATCCATATCCTGCATATTGGTGCTGCTCATAGGAGTGGAACCAGCAGGCTCCAGGGTCTCCATGATTCCGTCCGCAATGGCCTGGGCAATGGCCTGAAACCGGGAATCCAGCAGGGCATTGTCCTTTTCACTGTCGATAAATCCTACCTCCAGCAGGAGAGAAGGCATTTCCGTGCTGTTGAGCACAACCAGGTTGGGGCGGATGCTGATGCCCGCATTGCGAAAGCCTACGTTTGCCAGATTTTCATTGATCTGGTCCGCCATCTGTCTTTTCATGCCGGAATCATCGTAAAGCAGGGTCTGTACGCCGGAATACTGTCCCGGATATTCCGCTGCATTCCGGTGGATAGAGATAAACAGGTCCGCCTGCTCCTCATTGGCTATGGCGGCCTTCTGCCCTACAGACTGGGTGGTGTCCGTAGTCCGGGTGAACACCACATCATACCCGTTTTCTTCCAGGATACGGCCTACGGCTGTGGCAAGCTTGAGGGTGTCGTCGCTTTCCCGACGTCCCTGGTAGACGGCTCCGGGGTTAGAGCCGCCGTGGCCTGCATCCAAAACAATTTTATACGCCATGTAAAATCTCCCTTGGTGATTTATTCCCTACCATAGTATGCAGGAGCATGATTTTTGCCACGTGTCTTGCAAAGCCTGTCGGGATGTGATACCTTAGATAGGAGAAAGAATACGGGGCCTCTCCTATGGGGTACGCCGTATAAGAGGAGAACATGGAACATGGAAAAATTGATCATTCTGGGAACAGGAAACGCTAATGCTACCAAATGCTATAATACCTGCTTTGCCATTGAGACCGGATGTTCGAGGGGCGAGGAGTATTTTCTGGTTGACGCGGGAGGCGGCAACGGGATTCTGGTGCAGCTGGAGCGGGCAGGGATCCCGCTGGAGCGGATTCACTATATTTTTTTAAGCCATGAACACACGGATCACCTGCTGGGCATGGTGTGGATGGTCCGCATGATTGCGGCGCGGATCCGGCAGGGGGCTTATGAGGGAAATCTGCATCTGTATTGCCACAGTGATCTGGTGGAGCCCTTTTTAACCATTGTGCGCCTGACGGTGCAGGGAAAGTTTGTCAAGCTTATTGGAGAGCGGATTCTGATTCATCCTTTGGAGGACGGACAGGAAGAGCAGATTTTAGACTATAGGGTGCGGTTTTTTGATATTTTGTCTACCAAGGCCAAGCAATACGGGTTTACCATGGAGCTA
Organism: Lachnospiraceae bacterium; assembly: GCA_022796795.1. Lineage (GTDB taxonomy): Bacteria > Bacillota > Clostridia > Lachnospirales > Lachnospiraceae > RGIG4284. The sequence goes on from JAAWJI010000042.1 coordinate 20,439, forward strand.
AAAAGCGGACGCCGCTTTACCTTTGTGGGCGACGAGCCCTACCGGGAGCATGAGAGAGCCTATGCGGCAGGGGCGGACTGGCTTCTCCACGAGGCATTCTGCCTGTATGCGGAGCGAGAGCGCTTTAAACCCTATGAAAAACACCATACCACTGTGCGGGATGCCTGTCAGCTGGCGGAAGAGCTGGGGGCAAAGAATCTGATCCTTTATCACACGGAGGATCAAAGCTTAGACAGGCGCAAAGAGCTGTACACAGCGGAGGGAAAACCATGGTTTTCCGGAAACCTGTATGTGCCGGAGGATCTGGAGACCTTCCAGCTGTAGGAAACCGATCTTAAGACGGAAAAAGAGGACTGGGAGACTTTCGGATTGTAGAAGATGGGGTCTGGAGACGGGGAAGGGAACCTGAAAGCCTCTGAATATAAGATAGAAGACAAGGGAGGATGAATTATGCAGCAATTTCAATACTATACGCCCACCAAGGTAGTTTTCGGGAAGGATACCGAGAACCAGGTGGGGAAGCTTGTAAAGGAGCAGAAAGCCGCCAAGGTGCTGATCCATTATGGCGGAGGCAGCGTCAAACGCTCCGGGCTTTTGGACCGGGTGGAGGCGTCCTTGCAGGCAGAGGGGATTCCCTATGTGACTCTGGGAGGCGCCGTGCCTAATCCTAGGCTGTCCAAGGTTTATGAAGGTATCGCTCTTGGAAAGCAGGAGGGCGTGGACTTTATTCTGGCCGTGGGAGGCGGAAGCGCCATTGATTCGGCCAAGGGAATCGCATATGGAATCTGCTATGAAGGGGATGTGTGGGACTTTTATCTGAAAAAATGCCTTCCCCAGAAGAGCCTGCCCCTGGGCGTGGTGCTGACACTTGCGGCCACAGGCAGTGAGATGAGCGATTCTTCTGTGATTACCAAGGAGGAGGGATGGCTGAAGAGAAGCGCAAAAAGCGATCTGGGACGCCCCCGGTTTGCAATTATGAATCCGGAGCTCACCTACACCCTGCCGGAATATCAGACCATGAGCGGCTGTGTGGATATTATGATGCATACCATGGAGCGCTATTTTTCCCATGAGAGGGACACAGAGCTGGTGGATGCCATGGCCGAGGGACTTTTGCGCACCATGATGCACAACGCGGCCATTCTCCTGGAGGATCCCAGAAACTATGAAGCACGGTCTGAGGTTATGTGGGCGGGAAGCTTGTCCCACAACGGGCTTACAGGCTGCGGGCGCAAAGGAGACTGGGCCTGCCATCAGCTGGAGCATGAGCTGGGCGGTATGTTTGACGTGGCTCACGGAGCCGGCCTGTCCGCTGTGTGGGGCAGCTGGGCGCGCTATGTGTATGAGACGGATGTGGAGCGCTTTGCCCAGTTTGCGGTAAGGGTTATGGGCGTAGAGGAGAATCCCCAGGATCTGAAGGCTACGGCCCTTGGGGGGATTCAGGCTCTGGAAGAGTTTTTCCGATCCATCCATATGCCGGTAAGCATTTCAGAGCTGGGGGTGGAACTTACCGAGGAGCAGATCCGGGAGCTGGCCTATAAATGCAGCTTTATGGATACGCGGACCATCGGAGGCTTTCAGGCCCTGAATCGGCAAGATATGGAGAACATTTATCGCAAGGCCCGATAGGCTTTCTCCGGTCTTTGTCAATAAGTGTGACAGAGCTATTGGGACAGTTGTGACAAACAACAAGAAGGAACAAAAAAAGGACTTGCATTTAAACCCCTTCTGTGATACTGTATATGGTGTGGTGACGAGAGAGGAACACAATATATAGTATCATGAAGGGGTATTTTATGAGTAATCAAGAAATGGGCATGTGCCCGGAGACCATCAAGAAGAGAGACGGTAAGCCCGTACCCTTCGATGCCCGGAAGATTCGGGATGCAGTTCAGAAGGCCAATGTGGCGGCGCAGGTGGAGGCTATTTCTCCGCTGCAGTTTGACCAGCTTATCGTATCCATTGTGGATGCGATTCCCCGGGGGGAGACGCCCAGTGTAGAGCAGGTGCAGGACATTGTGGAGGAGAAGCTTATTGAGGGAGGTTTTGCCAAGACGGCAAAAGCCTATATCCTGTATCGGGCCGAGCACACCAAGGTGCGCAAGTCAGAGGCAGACCTGGTAAAGATTTATCAGGAGCTGACTTTTACCAGCGCGGCGGACGCAGATATCAAGCGGGAAAATGCCAATATAGATGCGGATACCTCTATGGGTACCATGCTGAAGTACGGCTCCGAGGGAGCCAATTATTTTGTGGATAATTATATCCTGCCCAAGGATATCGCCGCCGCCCATATTCACGGGGATATCCATATTCACGACAAGGATTTTTACATGCTCACCGAGACCTGCTGTCAGATCGACCTGATTAAGCTGTTTCGGGACGGATTCTGTACCGGCCACGGCTATATCCGGGAGCCCAAGTCCATCCAGAGTTATGCGTCTTTGGCCTGCATTGCCATACAGGCCAATCAAAATGAGATGCATGGGGGACAGTCGGTGCCCAACTTTGACTATGCTATGGCTCAGGGCGTGGCCATTACCTTTTGCAAAGAATATTACAAGGCTCTGGAAAAATATCTGGTGATCCGCTTTGAGCTGTCTTGGGAGCAGGCTGTGGACTGCATCAACAGAATGAAAGAAGCCATTGGCACGGATATTTCCATGGGAGAGGCCGGACGCTACGGGGAGAAGCTGGCAGACTGGATAGAGAGCCTGGATGATCCTTGGATTCAGGGAGGCCCGGTTTCCCGGGAGGAGATCCAAAAGGCTCACAAGTGTGCCATGGATCTGGCCTATGAGGAGACAGATTCCGCCACCTATCAGGCCATGGAGGCTCTGATTCACAATCTAAATACCATGAATTCCCGGGCAGGGGCTCAGGTGCCCTTTAGTTCCATCAACTACGGCACAGACCATTCTCCCGAGGGGCACATGGTAATTCACAACCTGCTTCTGGTGACAGAGAAAGGGTTGGGGAACGGAGAGACAGCTATTTTTCCGGTACAGATTTTCAAGGTGAAGGAAGGAATCAACTACAATCCGGGAGATCCCAACTACGATTTGTTCCGGCAGGCGATCCGGACCTCGGCCAAGCGATTGTTCCCCAACTTCAGCTTTATAGACGCTCCCTTTAATCTCCAGTATTATCGGGAGGGGGATTATAATACGGAGATTGCCTATATGGGATGCAGGACCAGGGTTATGGGCAACCACTATGATCCCACACGGGAGGTCACCTGCGGGCGGGGTAACCTAAGCTTTGTGTCCGTGAATCTCCCCCGCATTGGAATTATGGCAAAGGGAAGCCTGGAGGAGTTTTATCATATTCTGGACAAGCGCATTGAGTTGTGCTGCAGGCAGCTGCTCCATCGTTTCCAGATCCAGTGCAGCAAAAAATGCAGGAATTATCCGTTCCTCATGGGACAGGGCATTTGGATTGATTCGGACGACCTGGATGTGGACGACTCCATTGCAGAGGTGTTGAAGCATGGCACCTTAAGCGTGGGCTTTATTGGCCTGGCGGAGACTCTGGTGGCTCTGACCGGAAAGCATCACGGGGAGAGTTTGGAGAGCCAGCGGCTGGGATTGGAGATCATCGGATACATGCGGAGGAAAATGGATGAGGAGTCGGAGAAGACAGGACTGAACTTTACGCTTTTGGCCACTCCGGCGGAAGGATTATCCGGACGCTTTGTGCGCATGGACCGCAAACGCTTTGGGGACATTCCTGGGATCACAGACCGGGAGTATTATACCAACTCTTTCCATGTGCCGGTGTATTATCCCATTCAGGCCTACCAGAAAATCCAGCTGGAGGCGCCCTATCACGCCTTGACGAATGCGGGACATATCAGCTATGTGGAGCTGGACGGGGATACAGCCAAAAATCCTCAGGCCTTTGAGTCCATAATTCGCTGCATGAAGGATGCGGGAATCGGGTATGGATCTGTCAATCATCCGGTGGACCGGGATCCGGTCTGCGGCTACACAGGAGTCATTGACGACGTATGCCCGCGCTGCGGCAGAAGAGAGGGCGAATCCGTACCGGTGGAGAAGCTGCGGGAGCTTCGCAAGCGCTATCCGGATATGCCCAGATATTAGTGAAAAACTTCGGCCGGAACACCGTTTGGGCGCGGGCTCCACGGATGGCAGACAGTAACTTATAAAAGAAAAGTAGAAAGAGGGAACGAAGAATGACAAGTAAAGTAACAGCAGTAGAGGGAAATGTGGGAGAAAATGTCAAATTTGACCGGATCCGCCGGATCACCGGATACCTGGTGGGAACCACGGACCGTTTCAACAATGCAAAGCGGGCTGAGGAACGGGACCGTATCAAGCATGGACTGGAAGCTTAGGATCAGCGGAACTATTGGAGATTCCATTGTGGACGGGCCGGGGCTTCGATACGTGATATTTACCCAGGGCTGTCCTCATCACTGCAAAGGCTGCCAGAATCCCCAGACCCATGACTTGGAGGGGGGATATCTGGCGGATTGGGAAACCATTTTGGCCCCCCTGAGGGAGAATCCCCTGGTTTTCGGGGTAACCTTTTCCGGCGGAGAGCCCTTTGTTCAGCCGGAGCCTCTGGCCAGATTGGGACGGGAAGTCAAAAGGCTTGGAAAGCACCTGATGATTTATACCGGATATACCTATGAACAGCTGCTTTGTTTAGGGAAAGAGCAGCCTGCTGTGGAAGAACTGCTGGAGCTGGCGGATCTGCTGGTGGACGGTCCCTATGTGGAAAAGCAGCGGGATTTGACACTGCCCTATCGGGGAAGCGCCAACCAGCGGGTTATAGACTTGAAAAAGACAAGAGATTGTGGTACAGTGACACTGTATCAGAGTGAATATTAGGATTTTACAGAAATAAGATTCTATAGAAATAAGAACATCCAGACTCTGAATAATAGGGAGGCTGGATGTTCTTTTATGGCTTCTGTCCTCTGAAAACACAGTCGTTCCTACAAGGCGATGGGCATAACAGGGACGGAAAGGATGAATAGCAAGGAGATATTATTTATGGAGACCAGGTTGGTGAAACTGGATTATAAAAACCCGGATATACAGGCGCTGGCAGAAGCCGGGGAGATTCTGCGGCAGGGAGGACTGGTGGCATTTCCCACAGAGACTGTATACGGACTGGGGGGAGACGCCCTGAATCCCCAGGCGTCCCGAAACATTTATGCGGCCAAGGGGCGGCCCTCGGACAATCCTCTGATTGTACATATTGCGGAGCTTTCTTCCCTGGAGGAGATAGCCAGAGAGATCTCAGGGGAGGCCAGGGGGATGATAGAGGCCTTCTGGCCAGGGCCTCTGACCCTGATCTTTCAGAAAACGGACCGGGTGCCTCCTGAGACCACAGGAGGCCTTTCTACGGTAGCGGTGCGCATGCCCAGCGATTTGATTGCGGCAGGCCTGATCCGGGCAGGCGGCGGCTTTGTGGCGGCTCCCAGCGCCAATGTATCCGGACGTCCCAGCACCACCACGGCAGCACATGTGATGGAGGATCTGGGGGGAAGAATCCAGATGATCCTGGACGGGGGACAGGCGGTGATCGGCCTGGAGTCCACCATTGTGGATGTGAGCGGAGAGAAGCCGGTAATTTTGCGTCCGGGTGTGATTACCCGGAAGATGCTGGAGACGGTGGCAGGGGAGATGACCGTGGACCCGGCGCTGATCGCTCCCGATTCCGATATCCGGCCCAAAGCCCCGGGGATGAAATACCGGCACTATGCGCCCCGGGCAGAGCTGACCGTGGTGGAGGGAGAGCAGGAAATGGTGACGGAGCGGATCAATGCCCTGGTCAGAGAATGGGAGCAGCAGGGAGGAAAGGCAGGGATCATTGCCACAGAGGAAAGTCGGGAGAGGTATCCCGAAGGATTGGTGAAATGCGTGGGCTCCCGTTTGCAGGAGGAGCAGATTGCCGCCCATTTGTATGAGGTGCTGCGGGAGTTTGACGAGTCGGAGGTCACCAGGATTTACTCGGAATCCTTTGGGGACGCCAGCATCGGCGCAGCGATTATGAACCGGCTTATGAAAGCAGCCGGCCAGCATGTAATACATGTCTGACCGGCCAGATTTATCGGTTTCGTGTTTTCCATTTTCGTTCTGATGTAGATTTCTGGGTGGCCCGTTCCATGCGGACAGGCTTTCCCAGAATTTTTGCATTCCGCATGGAATACAAAACCTCCCGGGCGTGATCCTTGGGAATATCCACAAAGGTATATTTATCGTGCATATCAATGGAGCCGATGATCTTGCCTGGCAATCCGGATTCTCCCGCAATAGCGCCCACAATATTTCCGGGACCCGCTCCCTGCTCTTTTCCGATATTGAGGAACAGGCGAACCATGCCCTCCTCCGCGTCATGGAGAACCCGGGGAGAGGCGGGCATCATGTCGTCGCTGTTCAGATCCCGGGAAACGGGATGCAGCTTCAGCAAAGCGGCCGCCACATCAATGGCAGAGTAATTGTGCTCCTCCATGCGGCATTCCAGCACATTTCGGTAAGAGGTCAGATCCTCTGTCTCAATGATGGTTCCTACCTCCTGAAACAGATTTTCCATACGGGTCTCATTCACGTCAGAGAGGGAAGGAATGGGCCGGGGGGAAATCCTGGTGTGACAGTAGCGCTGTAGATCCCGCAGGTGATAGATTTCCCGGCCTGAAATAAAGGTAAAAGCAAGTCCATTCTTTCCGGCACGGCCGGTACGACCAATGCGGTGGACGTAATACTCATCGTCCTGAGGAAGATCATAGTTGAACACAATGTCCACATCATCCACATCAATACCTCGGGCCGCCACGTCTGTAGCAACCAGGACGGAGGCTTTGCCGCCGCGGAAGGCTTCCATAACACGATCACGCTGCTGCTGTTTTAGATCCCCGTGGAGCCCCTCTGCGGCATAGCCCTGATTTTGCAGCAGGGCTGTGAGCTCGTCCACTGTGCGCTTGGTATTACAGAATACCATGGAGAGATGGGGAGTATACATATCCAGCAGGCGGGTGAGAAGCTCCGCCTTGTAGCTGGGGCGCACGTCAAAATAATATTGCTCGATATTCTGGACGGTGAGTTCCTTTTTCACGACACGGACCAGCTGAGCGTCCCGCTGGTACTGATGGGTAATTTCCAGGATGGGCGGAGGCATAGTGGCGGAAAAGAGGGCCGTCTGTCTCTCCACAGGAGTATCCTGCAAAATGGTTTCAATATCCTCACGGAATCCCATATTCAACATTTCGTCTGCTTCGTCCAGAATCACGGTATGTACCCGGTCAACCCGCAGGGTCCTGCGACGCATGTGATCCATGACTCTGCCCGGCGTGCCGACAATGATCTGGACGCCGCCTCTGAGGGCGCGGATCTGCTGGCCGATATCCTGACCTCCGTAGACAGGCAGCAATCGGATGCCATGAGTAAAAGAGGCGAGACGACGGATTTCTCCGGCCACCTGTATGGCCAGCTCCCGTGTGGGACACAGGATCAGGGTCTGCAGACTGTGGTTGGCGGGATCAATTTTTTCTAACACGGGAAGTGCAAAGGCTGCAGTTTTGCCGGTGCCTGTCTGGGCCTGGCCGATCACGTCACGTCCATCCAGAAGGAGAGGAATCGTCTGGGCCTGAATGGGAGTCGCTTCCTCATACCCCATTTCCTGAACACCTCGAAGCAGCGCCGGACTGATGTTCATTTCTTCAAATTTCATAAATAGATGTTCATTCCTTTCTGAGGATATGATTGGTTGACAGGGGTAAATCAAGCCGTATGAGGCTTAGAGACAGACAAAAGAGAACCGCAGAGCCAATATCAGTGTTCTACGGAATTATTACATAGTTCGAAACGTTCTAATTTGACTACCTACATTATACACGAATAATCCCAGTCTGTCTATAATATTTGCAGCTTTTTTTCGAATGGAAAATAAAATACCAGGAGAGCTTTTCGATAAAAAAATTTTGGAAAGCCATGTTGAATGAAGAAGACAAACCAGGGATATAGATATGGAGGACTATCTGGCTGATATGTTTGTTACCCCGGATCAGTTTGTGGTTTTATCAGCGCCGAAAGCACAAAATAACATACGCTTTGTTCAGGCCTGTACACATGATGGAGAGATTAAGGTTGAGTTAGGTATTGAAGAAAAAGGGACGCGTTTGTATTATAAGATGTGTACTCGAAGAGTGTTATCGTATTTTCCTTGATTTTTATGATGATATATTTGTTCCTGATATGGCAGAATATAAGCCGGTGGAGTTTTGAGAGGTTTATCAAGCTTGCTGATTGGGATTTATATCAATCGTCGGTGTGGGCATGGTAGAGCTTTCCGCACATTAGCGAATAGAGTGTAACCAAAAGTGTAACTAACTGTAACCAATTATTTAAAAAATAAAAAATGGGGAAACCCTAGTAAAATCAAGGTTTCCCACACTTCTAACCAATGCGGAAGATGGGACTTGAACCCACACGGCACGAATGCCACAAGATCCTTAGTCTTGCTCGTCTGCCAGTTCCGACACTTCCGCATATAGATTGCGTTTCCATTCACAACGCCTAATTATCATAGCATTATTGCATTTAAATGTCAAGAAAAATTTGCTGTTTTCTACAATATATTTTTGATTTTTTTTGAGAAAATATATTGACATTTGTAAAAAAATGCAGTAAAATATCATTTGTTCGCAGGAGTGGCGGAATGGCAGACGCGCAGGCTTCAGGTGCCTGTAGTCGCAAGGCTGTGTGGGTTCAAGTCCCATCTCCTGCATAGAGAGCAGTAAGTTTTGTGGAAAACAGGATTTACTGCTCTTTTGTCTTACAGGAATATTTTCGCCTGTCATGGGCGCACAGGTTCGGGAAAGGAGAGGAGGCTGTGTTTTTCACATCTCTGACAGAATGGACGCCGGGAAACCTGCTTTTGCGCATGGTTGTTTCCTTTGTTCTGGGAGCTCTGATTGGAATTGACCGGGGCGCAAAGAAACGGGGAGGAGGAGCGCGCACAGACGCGGCGGTTTGTCTGGGCTCGGCTCTTGTGATGATGACGGCTCAGTATGTGGGTATTACGTTTCCTGGAAAAACAGATATTACCAGGCTGGCTGCCCAGGTGGTAAGCGGCGTAGGATTTCTGGGCGCCGGTTCCATCATTGTCTCCGGTCATCAGGTGAAAGGGTTGACTTCCGCTGCCAGCATATGGATCTGTGCCTGTATTGGTATTGCCACAGGAATCGGATTTGTAGACGGAGCGGTGATTCTGACTTTAATTTTGTTAGTTGGTCTTCATCTCCTGCCTCTTATTGAGGAAAGAGTGTACTATTATTCCCGCTATATCCGCCTGTATGTGGAGGTAAGGGAGAGCGGAACTGTGGCCATGCTGCTCCATCAGCTGAAGATTGATGGATGTAAGGTGGATATGTATGATATCGAGCGGCCTGGAACTCAGGGGCAATCCTTTACGGCATTGATTACGGTCCATATACCCTGGAGATTTTCTAAGGAGGAGTATTTAAAAAGCCTGGGGGAGCTGGATGGGATCCTGTTTGTGGATACCATGTAATGATCTTTGTATGTTACCCTTTGTCTGTGTGAAATATTGGCGTTGTCCGGGACAGGAATGGGCAAGCTGATATGTTATAAATGAACAGAATCGTATTGAACCGCTGCGGTCCAGAGAAGTATTTGGATTGCAGCGGTTTTTTATTGCGTCCAGGGGTGTGGCAAAAAATGTGACATTTTTTATGGGTGATTTTGCCACATGATTTTGAAAGTTTTTGTATCAGAATGTCGCAGGAAAATGCTATAATGGCACTGTTGTTGAAAAACAGCAAAAAATCTAGGGGGGGGGGTAAACGGTATGTCAAAATTTTCGGTTTATTTAAGAACATTGCTGGACAAGAGTGGAGAACCAATTTCCAGGATTGCAGAGAAGGCTGGTGTGGAGCGAACCTCCATCCATAAGGCGCTAAAGGATGAGCGAATTCTTTCCTATGTGGCGTTAAAACGCTTGATTCAATATCTGGAGCTGACGTTGCCCGAGATCCGGGAGCTGAATCAATATTATGAAATGCTTTTGCAGGGGGAGGATATTTATGAGATACAGGAATCCATCTGCGAACTTCTGTCGGATATTTCCCAGCTTCATTTTTCTAATAATACCCAGACAGGCTCTACAATCCTGGAGGAGAGGACGTCCATCCAGGAGGGCCTGGTCTATGGAAAACCCCAGGTGGAAAAGGATATCCGCTATATTATGCATCAGGAAATTCTGGCAGGAAGCGATCAGGAGATCTGTCTGTTTCTTCCCCAGGAGTGTTTTGTGCCAGAAGAGCTGATCCGCCTGTGGGAACATGGGAAGCGCTTTCAGGTGAATCAACTGGTAGCCTTTCGACCCAATCATTCCGGGGAGGGAACCAATCTGGCCAATTTTCAGCTGCTTCAGCAGGTAATTCCCATGGCCCTGATTTCCAACGGACAGTATTTTGCTTACTATTATTTTGAGGACACGGCTTCTTCGGTGAGCATTGATCCCTTTCCCTATTTTATCATAACCCCTCATTTTCTGATTCGTATGAATCAGAAAATGTCCATGGCGCAGGTTCAAACCTCGTCTGAAGTCATTGAGCTGTATCAAAAGTACTTTATTCAGGTTCGGGAGGAGTGCCAGATCCTTATTAGCTATACCAATGATCTCGTAGAGGTTCTGGGAGCCTATATGGACGCCACTGCCACAGAAGGATATTTCACCATTATGCTTCAGCCTTGTTTTGGCCGGTATTATACCCGGGAACTGATTCAAAAATATTTCCACGGGGAGGAACCCTGGCGGAGTCAGGTGATTGAAATGGCGAATCAGAGGATGAGTGTTCTCCGCGACATGAAGAATAATTATTACACGATTTTTTCGGAGACAGGGTTGGTTCAATTTGCGGAAACTGGCATTATTGTGGATTTGCCCCCGGAGTATGTAAGCCCGCTGGACGTTGCGGACCGTCTGGAGATACTGAGAAAATTGCGGGATGATGTGGACAACGGATCTGTGCTTGGATGCATTGTGGACGGAGGAAAGCTTTCCATTCCTCCCTACCTTACCATGACCAGTGATCCCAAATACGGCGTACATTTTTATACCACCCGGGGCTTTATCCGGGGAGCGTATACCTGCAATCTCCATATTCAGGGGGCAAATATCGGGAAATCTTTCTGTGAATTTATCAAATCCATGCCAAACAGCAAATTTGTCTATCCAAAGGAGAAAAATATCGCTGTCCTGGATCGGCTGATTCATCAGCTGGAAGAGGCGGGAGAAGGAAGATGAAAAGAAGCTGTGGGTCAACCAGGCGTGGCTGGAGCAGTATACGGTTGCCACGGGAAACGGCATGCCTGAAACCCTGGAGGAATTTGAGAACATGCTGTGCTATTTCCGGGATCACGATATGAACGGCAACGGGGATGCCTCCGATGAGATTCCCTATATGGGATGTGCCGGGATGGAGGGCATTTTCACCCCCTTGGAGGCTTCTTTCCCGCCAATTCCTCTGCCAGCGCCTATGGATGCGTGGCGGGAGAAGACGGCCAATGCCAATTCTACTTCCACACCCCGGAATTTCGGGAAGGGCTTGCGTACCTGCATGAGCTGTACACAGAAGGGCTGCTTTCCGACCAGACCTTTACCATCAGTCCTGAGGAGCGCTGTAGGTACACCAGCCGGGGGCAGCAGGGCTCATCTGTGGGAGTGGCTTATATGATTCGGGAGAGCGATTATGAGCGCATGGATTTGGCAGGGCTGGGAGAAAACGGGGAGCTGGCAACCTATCGGGCAAACCAGGCCTACAGCCCCTACCTGATCCCCAGCGGATGGCCGGATCTTGTGTGGGCTTCAGGAGAGCTGGCGGACTGTGCGTCTGCGTACAGCGAGCTGGAGAAACTTATTGAGGATCATGTGACAGAGTGGTATACCTCCTTTATTCTGGGAACGCGGGACATCGGGGATGACGCCCAGTGAGAAGCGTATACCAGCGGTCTTGAGAAGCTGGGGCTTGAGTGGTATATGGAGCTGGTAAATGTGTATGTGAGCAGCGGGAACTGAAAACGAAATTTTTTGAAAAATTCTATTGACATTTCTGCGAAAATGAGGTAAAGTATCATTTGTTCGCAGGAGTGGCGGAATGGCAGACGCGCAGGCTTCAGGTGCCTGTAGTCGCAAGGCTGTGTGGGTTCAAGTCCCATCTCCTGCATGAAAGAAAATAGCCGTAAATCCAAGGATTTCTGCTTAGAATCAAGGGTTTACGGCTATTTTGTGCCTTTAGATATTCTACTAATTAGTGCAGGATTAACAGAAAGAATGATATTTTTTGTCCCAATTTTGTTCTGGATTTCAGGAGAATAGCACTTCTCCGAGCTTGTCCGCAGCCTCCCTTTTTGCCTTTTCATTCCGAGCCATCATAGAGTGCCGATAAATGGATTTCATAACATGATCCGTCTCCCATCCCCCCATCCTCATAATGTCGGCATCAGGAACATTAAGCGTGCCCATCCTGGATGCAAAGTAGTGGTGGAGTTTATGGATGGTAAAGTGTGGTATCCCCAATTTTTCCTCTATAGATTCAAGGTATTTACTGATGGAGTTCGGGTGGCCCCTGTATATGTATCCATGCGACCGGATCATGCCTGCAACCTGTGGCGGTATGATAATATCGCGCGTACTGGATGTGGTTAGGACAATCTTTACATACCGTTTTGGGGCATCGGTACTCTTTTGTCACAGTATTTGTAGTTCTATTGAGCCTGTGCAGGGGAAGCTCTTTTTTTCCAGGGCAGATAAAGGCATCTTTCCCCTCGTCATACTGAAAGT
>JAAWJI010000008.1 GCA_022796795.1 Lachnospiraceae bacterium
ATCTTCTAGTTCCTCCAAATAAGATATTCACTCCACATTATTGTGTCTGTTGTCTTAAACGCAATTTTGAGTTTTCTCCTTATCTGGTTTCACTCATATGTGGATAGCCAAGAAAGAACATTACTTTTACATAGCCTTGTGGAACTGAAAAATCGTAAGAACCATTTATACGCTTACTAATTTTGAAAGCAGAGCGACCATTGATGTGGACTTTCTTCTTAGGGATATGCCAAACTCTATAAATGTTGTTGAAATTCTGATAGATGAAATCCTTAAAGTCCCAACAGGGAATGACTATATCGAGATGACGGCAAGCGGTTTTGAAGAAATTTCACCGCAGAGAAAATATCACGGTATCAGTGCTCAAATTATTGGGAAGATAAAAAATGTTCGTGTTCCATTCAATATAGATATGGGGATAGGTGATGTTATTGTTCCTCATGCTATGGAACAGAAAATTCAGACACAGCTTCCAGACTTTGAGGCTCCTGTTATTTTCACCTATTCACTTGAAAGCACTATAGCAGAAAAGTTTGACGCCATCCTGCAACGGTTTGAACTAACTGGCAGGATGAAAGACTTTTACGATATTTACTATCTTGCAAGGACTTTTGATTTTGACGGAGCGAAATTGCAAGCCGCTATCTATGAAACTTTGCACCGGCGGGGGACTCATTACGACAGGAATAGTTTTAAGCGTGTTGTTTCCCTTGCCGAGGATATGGATATGCAGAAGCGGTGGAAATATTTCTTGAAAACCATAAAAGATGATACGCTCGAGTTTTCGGCAGTTATTGAGGAAATACAGAAATTCCTTGAGCCTGTATTTGAAGCGATTGTGAATGAGGATGAGTGGCAGAAACAATGGACTACAATTAGTGGATGGAGGTCATTATGAAGTTTGAATTTATTGATATAAAACCACACCATCGTTAGGAAAAGTTTTTTACACGCTCATGCAGAAACCGATATAGGTACTTTGCTTTGCGAAATCCTAATAAAAGTAAAGGAACGTCCTCACAAATGGGAAGTAACCAATTCCCCATCTTTTTACGATTCCTTGTAAAGCCGCCAGGTCATTAAAATGATCCAGACATAGGCGAGTGTTTTCGGAATCATCAATATGCCCACAACAGGGAATGATTTGCTAAAAAGAACAACAGGCAGGTAAAATCCAAAAGACAGGGCCACTGCAAGAGGGATAAAGCGAAATACCTGGTCGTTGGTTCTTTTTGTTTCCTGGAAGAAGATAACAATGATAATAATTCCCATGGCAGCAAAGGGGATATTGCGTAAAACCCCGTACAGAAGCGGTTGATGGTATACAAGCCACTGATTTTGCGGAAGCAGACAAAGGGCAATCCGGATCACGGACAGTCCCCACATGATTTCTGTAAGACCTTTCCTGCCATTTATCTGATATTGATCCCGCCAGATATAGTAAAGAAGCAGATAGAAAATTGTCATGGTAATGGAGGTAATAAATTTGCCCATGCCCAGTGACACTGCATTTGCCTCCAAGCCAGTGGTCCAAAGCGCATAAGTGCGGGGAATCAAATGGAAAGCATCTCCCGCACCAAGCAAGGCGGACATGGATCCGGCTTTTCGCACCAAAGTATTTCTGCCCTTTCTCAGCATAGTAAATCCTGCAAAGATAGCAAAGCCTAAATAAAGAATATCAAAAACAGTTTCTGCGATTGCCTGTGGCATAATTTTTCTCCTTTTTTACCTTATTAATGAACGCGTTCACTTATAGTATATGATATGTATTTCACTTTGTCAATGATAAATAAAATCGCTAAACCCGCTAAACAAAACGTTAAACAAAATCAGAAGTTTAAGTCTGAAATCTCCTTTTCAATTTTGGTAATCTATGGTATAATATCACATAAAGGTTGTCATCCACTGACTTGTTGCATCATGCTGTGGATCGAGAGGCTTTTTTTATGTTTATATTTCAGGAAAAAGGAGAGACAGTAACGTGGCAGAAAAACTTGTGGACGCCCGACACGGACGGGAAATGAGACGAAATCTTAATAGAAGGATCCTTAGGAGTACCACGCTTAATGTTCTGATATTAGTGGTGGTATGCTGTATTATTATGGCTTTCTCTATGCAGTCCCTTGCCAATAACATTTTGCTGGATAGTCTTCAGCCCATGGCCAGGCAGTCGGCAAAGACTGTGGAGGCGAATATCCATATGCTGGCGGATCGAATGATGGCCATTGCCGGGGATTCGCGGATGAGTACGGTAACAAGAGCCGCTCATGGTGACGAGGCAGAGGATCCTAGGCCGGATTCTGAGGCGACCAGGGAAAATCGGTCGGCAGTATTAGAAGAAGCAGCAGAGATCTATGAACTTTATACCATTGCCCTCTATGATTTGGATGGGCATCTGGATCAGGGAGTGGAGGGGGCGCCGGAAAGTCTGGACAGCAGTTTTTTTGCGCTCTTAAAGGAGACAGATAATCTGACCACCAGCGCCTCCACCATTTTCCAGGATAAGCTTGGCATTACCATGGGGATGCCGGTGAAGGAGAATGGGGAAACGATTCTGTATGTGGTGGGGATCTATAAATATGATACGCTCAATGATGTGATCAGCAGTATTAATCTGGGAAAAAATGGAATGGCCTATATGGTCAACCGGGAGGGTGTGGTTATCGGGCATCCAGATCAGTCTCAGGTTCTTCAAAAAAGTCTGCTGTCCCAGCTTAGCGCTGGCAATGAGGAGGCGGTTAGCCGTGTGACTACCGGAGAAACAGGGGCGACGGAGTTTCCCATTGACGGAGAGGAGATGCTGGTGGCCTTTTCTCCAGTACGCGGCACCCAGTGGTCTCTGGTGATCCAGATTCCCAAGTCTGATTACAATCATCTGATTGGCGGAGCCATGCTTGTGGCTGTTTTGGCAACCCTGGCAGTTTTGGCAATATCCATTTTGCTGGTTCTGCGCCTGGCCCAGTCCATTTCTCTTCCGGTAAAGAGGGTAACAGAGCGTATGGTGGGGCTTTCCAGCGGTGACCTGCATACGGAGGTGCTTCCAGTCTGTTCGGGGGATGAGCTGGAGATTATGACCCAGACTCTGGATGCCACAGTGGAAAGCGTCAATCGGTACATATCCGATATTCAGCAGGTATTAACCCAGGTGGCAGCTGGAAATCTGCGTACTCAGCCCCAGGTAGATTATCAGGGAGATTTTGAGCTGATCCGGGATAGCTTATATACCATTATCCGGTCCATGAACGATACGATTCTGGGATTTCGCGCCGCTTCCGTCCGCCTAACAGATATGGCCAGGGAGCTGAGCGGGCAGTCTGCCCAGCTGCATCAGGCATCTCAGGAGCAGAATCAGTCCACAGAGGCTTTGGTTCATGAGGTGACCCGTGTAAAAGAACGTTTGGCCGATGTGACAGAGAGCAGCAACCGGACCCGCTCTCAGACAGAAGAGATCAGTCAGCGGATCCAGGATGCCAATACCAGAATGACTAAATTGTCTTCTGCGATGGACGCCATCAGCGGCAATGCCCAGGAGATTACGAAAATTGCAAAGGGGATCGAGGATATTGCGTTTCAGACCAATATTCTGTCCCTCAACGCTTCTGTGGAGGCAGCTCGTGCCGGAGCGGCCGGAAAGGGCTTTGCGGTAGTGGCAAATGAGGTGAAGCAGCTGGCGGAAAAGAGCGCTCAGGCTGCCAAGAGCGCTACGGAGATGGTGAATAAGACCAGGACTATTATCCAGGCTGGTGTGGAACTGACAGCGGATACAGCCCACTCTCTCCATGCCATTTCCGATTTCTCCTCCCACATCAATGAGATCTCGGACCGGCTGGTAGCAGCGGTAGAGGGACAGAGGGAAGCTTTGATCATTATGGAAGAGCGGATTGATAGCATTTCAGACATTGCGGACAGAAATTTGCAGAATGCGGAGGGAACAGAGCAGTCTAGCGGGCAGCTGGCAAAAGAGGCTCAGGAGCTTCAGTCTCAGGTGCAAAAATTTGTGTTAAAGGAGGAGTGGGAAAAATGAGAAGGCTTTGTAGAAGACTTTTGCCGTTGTTATTGACGGCATTACTGCTCACTGCCTGCGGGGATAAGAATGGGTTACAGGATGGATATTATACCGCTCAGGCGGCTGAGTTTAGCCACGGGTGGAAGGAATACATTACCATTATGGTGAAAGGCGGAAAAATTGTCTCTGTGGAATATAATGCGGAAAATGCCAGCGGCTTTATCAAGAGTTGGGATAACGCCTATATGCAGAACATGCTTCACGTCGCGGGTACATATCCCAACGAGTATACCCGTTACTATGCGAATCAGTTCCTGGAAGGGCAGGGAGAGAGCGAAATTGACGCGCTGAGTGGAGCCAGCAGCTCATATGATTCCTTTCAGGTACTGGTTCAGGCTGTGCTGGAGCAGGCCCGGAAGGGAGATTCCAGTATTGTCATGGTAAATTCCAATTAAAGGATGAAGGCCCATTTGCCATAAGATACAACTTCCATGAAGTAATAAGACTGCAACAGCGTCTGACGGGGAAGCTTCCCTAGAGAAGCTTCCCCGTATACGGAGAGAAACAAGCGCGATCCTCTGAAATCCTGTGGAAAAGATTTTATTCCAGGTGATCAGCAGGCAGGAGCTTGTTCCTTTATTTATGAGTATATGGTGTTTTCAATGATCTGGATAAACACACACAGGTCTGCCATAGGAGCTTTGGTTTTCAACAACAGTATCATATTTCTCCTGATAAACTGTACAAATTGCTGTTTGGTAAAATGTTCATTCCAAATGTCTTCCCGTATTGCCTGATCCTGTTCCATGCGCTGGAGTAAAGAAGCTTCCAATACAGATTGCATGGATTCCATTCGCAGCTGCCCCAGTGTGTTCAGGTGGCTCAGACTATGCATAAGCTTTCCAGCGGATTGATCTATTCGCTCTCTGAGAAAAACAAATATTTCTTTTAGCTGTGCACAAAAAGAATCTGCTGTGCTTACGGTTCTCATATCAAGTAAGGCCTGCATCCAATATTCTTCTGTTAATGCAAGCAAAATTTCCTCTTTGTTGGAAAAGTAATTGTACATGGTTCCGGTTGCGATTCCGGCCCTTTGGGCAAGGGTGCGGATATTTATGGCATCGATCCCCTCAGTATTTGCAATGCTGCGGGCAAGATTCAGCAACGTGTCCCGCAGGGTATCATCTTTTTTTCTCACCCGACGACTCCTTTTTGTGCTTTTATTGGTGAACATGTTCATTGATAGTATAAGATGCGTATATGGCTTTGTCAACGCGAATCAGAAATGTTTCCGACAACTGTTCTGGCAACAGGCCTGTTATATGGTACAAACCCTGATGAATATACATTTAGAAAAAGAAGCAGGATGATGGGGTCCATTGAAATGCCGGGAATTTATCTGTACAGGAGCTCCTGTACCGCAGATTACACAAGAGGAACACCCGGAATTTTATCTGCAGGTTCAAAAGGCAATCCTGGCTTCCTTGAAACAGAGAGGGCTTTTGACCTGTTTTCAATATGAGCGCTGCATGGAAGAATTAGAAAAATTACAGGGTAAAGGGATCTTCCCCTATGTCAATCCATAAATATGAAATCCTTAACCAGGAGAGAAAAATAAGGCCAGAGAAACAAAGGGTTGCAGCCTACTGTCGCGTGTCTACGGACCGGGAGGACCAGGCCAATTCCTTTGAGAACCAGTGCAGGTTCTTCCGACAGTACATTGAGCGTAATCCGGACTGGGAGCTCTGTGGGATTTTTGCCGATGAGGGCATATCCGGAACCAATACGAAAAAGCGAAGAGAATTTAACCGTATGATGGAGAGCGCGAAAAACGGGGAGGTTGATCTGATTATCACAAAGGAGATCTCTCGTTTTGCCAGAAATACCCTGGACAGCATTTTTTACACCCGGGAGCTGAAAAAGTATGGGGTAGGCGTTTTCTTTCTCAATGACAATATTCATACCCTGGATGGAGACGCGGAGCTTCGCCTTGCTATTATGGCCTCCATTGCCCAAGAGGAGAGCCGCAGGACCTCGGAGCGTGTGAAGTGGGGGCAGAAGCGGCGGATGGAGCAGGGGGTAGTGTTCGGGCGAAGCCTGCTGGGCTATGATGTAAAGGATGGAAAGCTGTATATCAATGAAGAGGGGGCAAGGATTGTCCGCCTTATTTTTCACAAATTTGTCAATGAGGGCAAGGGAACCCATGTGATTGCCCGGGAACTTCAGGAGGCGGGATTTCGTCCCATGTATGTTGGGGAATGGCAGAATACAGGGATTCTTCGGATTCTGCGCAACGAGAAATACTGCGGGGACCTGGTGCAGAAGAAAACCTATACCGCAGATTTTTTATCCCATGAGAAGAAGATAAACCAGGGACAGGAGGAATTTGTGATTATCCGGGATCATCATGAGCCCATTGTATCCCGCCAGATGTTCGATCAGGCAAACAACATGTTAGACGCAAGGGCCTGTTCGCAGAAGGGGAAACCAAAGCACAGCAGCCGCTATGTGTTTTCCGGAAAAATCAAGTGTGACAGATGCGGGGCAAGCCTGGTGGCCCGATATAAGAAGCGGAAGGATGGCAGCAGGTATCAGGCCTGGCGGTGCTATGAGGCGGTGCGTCATGGAAGACCCAGTATGGATCAGCAGGGGAACCAGAGGGGATGCCTGGGAGAAAGTATCCGCAATGAAGAGCTTATTGGGGTTATGCGCCTGATTTTCCAAGAGCTTCCCTTTCATCGGGAGAAAATCATAGAGGAACTTACCCGGCTCATTGGGAGAGTTTTATTCATGGAGTCAGGAGGGATGGATGCAGACGGCTTATGGGGAAGCATGGAGGAATTAAGGCAAAAGAGAACCAGATTGATTGAGCTTTATACAGGCGGTGAGATTGAGAGAGAAGAATTTCAGCTTCTGAGAGTCCGGTATGAGGAGGAAATGAAAAAGCTGAGATTTCTGGAAAAGGAGAGGGGAGGGGAACAGATTTTAGGGTCAGGGGCCGGGGGAGTGCAAGAAGACATGAAAAATGTGATTCAGGAGCTTGTAAACGGCGTTCCCTATGAGGATGAGTTTTATGCCCAGATCCTGGAGAAGATTGTGATTTATGATCGGGATCACATGGAGGTATGGATCAAAATGCTGCCGGATCCTTGGAGCTTTGTAAGAAGGGACGGCTTTGCTGTTCAATCCAGGGAGACGAAGCCGGAAGCAGGTTCCAAGCCCAGGGATTAAGGCTCCTGGGCGGAATTGGTCTGCTCTGTATTCCGGCACTGATTCCGATAGGCCATGGGGCTTAGGCCCTTGATACGGCGAAAGCTCTGGGAGAAATAGCTGGGGGAGGAAAAGCCCAGCATATCGGCAATCTGAGAGAGGGATATGCGGGTTTCCGACAGGAGATACAAGCTTTCCTGAATCCGGCAGGAAAGAAGATAATTGATGGGGGAGGTGCCGTATTCCCGGCTGAAGGCGTGAGCCAGATAGTATTTGCTCACATGGGCCACAGCGGCCAGGTCGTCCAGGGTCAGGCTCTCCTTAAAATGATTTTCGATATAGCGGCGGACTATGGCGCATTCCTTGCTGGATTTATGCAGGGCCGGCACAAAGGTAACTGTAAACTGGCTGCGGCGCATGAGTAGCAGCAGAACCACCTCCAGAAGATCCTGGCAGATGGTGCTGTAGCCGGGCAGCCTGGTCTCGATTTCTTTTAATAGGCAACGCAGGTAAAAGAGAATCTGCTCTCCGCCGGTCTGAAAATGAATGATGGAATAGCCGTTTCCCCCATCGTCCCCGGAAATGGCCTCCAGGCCGTCCACACCCATAACAATATATTCCAAGGGCTGGTCCTCGGAGCTGAGCTCTGTGTGCTCTGTACTGGGATTGACGATAATCACATCATTGACGCCGATGGGCACAGTCTTGTCCACAAGGCTTAAAGAACCGGAGCCTCCTGTGACAAAGAAAACCTCCGCGCAGGGATGTGTATGGAGAATGGAATGCCATTCCGGACTGTAGCGGGTGACGCTGACATAGAGAAGCTTTGTCACAGAGCGGTCTACCGGATTGACGGTAAGAGGATCAAGGACATAGTGGCTGGTGCTCATAAAACAGACCTCCTTGGGTAGTGAATCATAGGGTGGCAATTTTGGCATGAAGCTGTAAAAATACGGATTTGGCAATCAAACAGGAAAACAATAAATATAAAATAGACGACAATAAAGATAAAATATTTTTAAAAACCGCAATTTAATTATAAAGGTTATCCGGTGGAAATACAAGAAATATTCCCAAGGCAGCAAATAATAACCGAAAAATCGGGAAAATGAAAAATAAAAATTTCGTCAACCTGTATAGATAAACAGTGAATTTTTCGGGTAATTATATAAAAATATCCAAAATAGACAAGATTTCTAAAGAAATGAGCAATATTGGTATTGGAAACGCCGGATACGGTTGCTATACTTATTACAGACAGCAGGAGAATACATAAGAACCAAATTTATCACACATTTATATCAGGAGGTAGTAGAATTATGAAAAAGATACTCAGTATTCTTTTAGTGGCAGCGCTTGCCATGTCTACGCTGGCTGGATGTTCTGGAAAGAAAGAGGAGGCGCCTGCCCCCGCACCAGAGCAGAGCGAAGCTCCGGCAGAAGCGCCTGCAGAGGCGGAAGCTCCGGCTGAGACGGAAGCGCCTGCAGTGGGAGCAACCATTACCGTGGCTGCCATCGAGACTGCTTATGGCAGCAAGATGTGGGAGGATGTCTGCGCGGCTTTTACGGAGGAGACAGGAATCAACGTGGAACTGATCACAGATAAGAATCTGGAGGATGTGATCGGACCGTCCATGCAGGCAGGGGATTATCCCGATGTGATTCATCTGGCAACCGGCCGTGAGAAGGCTCTCACCGAGACCTTTATCAAGGATCAGAACATTGTGGATATCACCGACGTGCTGTCCATGACCGTACCCGGCGAGTCTGCCAAGGTTGGCGACAAGATTGCCGGCGGATTTACCGAGACCAGTCTGACCAATCCTTACGGAGACGGCAAGACCTATCTGGCGCCCATGTTCTATTCTCCCTGTGGACTGTTCTACAATGCAGGTCTGATGGAGGAAAAGGGCTGGACCGTACCCACCACATGGGACGAAATGTGGGAGCTGGGCGACAAGGCAAAGGCAGAGGGGATTTCTCTGTTTACCTACCCCACCACCGGTTACTTTGACGCGTTTTTCTATGCGTTGATGTATTCCGTAGGCGGCGCTGAGTTCTTCGACAAGGCCACCAATTATGAGGAAGGCATCTGGGATTCCGAGGAGGCAAAGACCTGCTTCGATATCGTGGCAAAGCTGGCCAGCTACACAGAGCCCACCACACCGGCTCAGGCAAATGATCAGGATTTCACCAAAAATCAGCAGCTGGTTCTGGATAACAAGGCTCTGTTTATGCCAAACGGCACCTGGATTGTCGGCGAGATGGCAGAGGCTCCCAGAGCAGACGGATTTAAGTGGGGCATGACCGCTCTTCCCGCAGTAGAGGCAGGCGGAGACGGCTACAGCTATACCTGGTTTGAGCAGGCCTGGATTCCGGGCGGCGCTGAGCACCAGGATGAGGCAAAACAGTTTATCGCATTCCTGTACAGCGACAAGGCATGCGAGCTCTTCGCAGGAGCTGTCAATGCAGACGGCGAGCCGGCACCGGCCATTCAGCCTGTACTTGGCATTGCGGATACCCTGGAGGGCGACAACCAGATGTTCTATGCTATCTATGACAACGGCGCAAAGGCTGCAATGGGCAACTTTGCCGCATATGACAGCGGAGTGGTAGGCGTCAGCAACCGTGAGGTATGGTTTGATCCGGTTAACTCCCTGGTTTCCGGAAATATGACGGAGGAGCAGTGGATTGACGGCATCAAGGCAGTCAACGATCAGATGCGCGAGAATCTGATTCAGTAGTTGGCAGGATCAGTCCGAACATATAATTGAATGAAGGAACGGCGGTGGCATGCTGCTCACCGCCGTTTTTTCAAAGCAGAAGATATTAACAGGAGATCCCAATGGGGGAAAGGAGCTCTGACTTATGAAGAAACGTTCAGGCCGCAGCAGATTTGTGTTTTTGTGTGCGGCGCCTGCAGTGATACTGTTTACCATCTTTATGATCATTCCTACGATTAATGTTTTTCGCATGTCTCTGTTTCGGCGCAGCGCTTATTCTACCACCGAGGAATTTGTGAAGCTGGATAATTTCACCCGGCTTATGAGTGACGGAAACTTTATCCGATCGATCCAGAACACCATTCTTTTGATTGTGGTTGTAACCATTATTACCTTTGCCTTTGCATTGGTGTTTGCTGCAATCCTGACCAGAGAGGAAATCAAAGGTCAGAATTTCTTCCGGATTATCTTCTACATACCTAATATTTTGTCCGTGGTGGTCATTTCGGCTATTTTCAGCGCTATTTATGATACGAATAACGGCACGCTGAACAGCCTGCTGTCTCTGTTTTCCGGAAAAACCGTGGCGGTTTTGTGGAAAGGAGAGAACATGGTTATGACCAGTCTGATCATTGCCATGATCTGGCAGGCTATCGGCTATTATATGGTCATGTATATGGCGTCCATGGCCAGCATTCCCCAGAGTCTGTATGAGAGCGCGGGTCTGGATGGAGCAGGAAGAATTACCCAGTTTTTCCAGATTACCCTGCCGCTGATCTGGACTAATATCCGCACCACCCTGACCTTCTTTATCATCAGTACTATTAATATGGCGTTCCTCTTTGTGAAGGCTATGACCTCCGGCGGTCCCAACGGCGCCTCCGAGGTGGCTTTGTCCTATATGTACAAGCAGGCCTACACCAATTCTTCTTATGGCTACGGTATGGCTATAGGCGCGCTGGTCTTTCTGTTTTCCTTTGGATTGTCAGCGCTGGTGAATGTGGTGACCAAGCGGGAACCGCTGGAATTTTAAGGAGGGCAGTCAATGGAACGGACAAAGAAATCATCAGCCGAGCGGCTGTATAAAATATTTATCTATGTGGCGCTGATTACCCTGGCAATCTCCATTCTTGTGCCGGTGGCCTGGGTGTTTATGGCCTCAATAAAAGAAAACAGTGAGTTTTACGGAAATCCATGGGCTCTGCCTGCTGGTTTTTATATCCAGAATTTTGCCGATGCCTGGGGAAAAGCCAGAATGGGCGAATATATGATGAATTCCGTGTTGGTAACCGTGCTGGCGCTTCTCATCCTGCTGGTGGTGGCGCTTCCCGCGGCCTATGTTTTGTCCCGCTTTGAGTTTAAGGGACGAAAATTCCTGAATGCGGCATTCATGGGAGGACTTTTTATCAACGTGAACTATATTGTAGTGCCTATTTTCCTCATGTTGGTGGATGGCGACAAGTTTTTGCGGGGAATCATAGGAGACGGCTTTCTGCTGAACAATATTTTTGTGCTGGCCCTGGTCTACGCGTCCACAGCGCTGCCCTTTACCATTTACCTCCTGTCAGGATATTTTGCCACCCTGGCTCATGATTATGAGGAGGCAGCCTATATTGACGGGGCAGGCTATGGAAAAACTATGGTGAGAATTATTTTCCCCATGGCGCAGCCTTCCATTATCACTGTGATTTTGTTTAATTTCCTGTCCTTCTGGAATGAGTACATCATTGCCATGACCCTGCTGTCAGATCCCAAGGGAGGAAAGACGCTGCCAGTGGGACTTATGCAGCTGACCCAGGCCCAGCAGTCGGCGGCTCAGTACGGCCAGCTCTACGCGGGTCTGGTGCTGGTAATGCTGCCCACCCTGATTCTTTATATCTGCGTACAGAAAAAGCTTACACAGGGTATGACCCTGGGCGGTCTGAAAGGATAAGGTGAGAGAATGAAATTCTGGAAAGAGCATGCAAATTTACGGCTTATAATTATTACGGTATTTTTTGTGGCAGGTTTGGCCCTTGTTATTGGAGGCTGGAAGCTGACGGGAAAGCTTTTGGGATTAGGTCTCATGATTTTGGGACTGATTCTTCTCCTGGCGGCGCTTCTGATTTATAATAAGCCCTTTGAGGATCCCAGGCGCTAGTATGGCGGGCGGCAGGAAGGAAGGCAGGGCTTTTGGAGCCCTGCCAAAGAGAGAGGAGATTACCGAGGTATAGCAGATGAGCGAGCAGATTGAAAATAAGGGGAGAGTTACAATCCCCACAGATGTGGATGTGGTACCGGAAACCCTGGAATTATTGAGACGCTGGGGAGCGGACGCTATTCGGGATTGTGACGGCACCGATTATCCGGAAGCCCTGAAAGAGGTGAATGCAAAGGTATATTCCACCTATTACACCACCAGAAAGGACAATGCCTGGGCAAAGGCAAACCCGGATGAGGTACAGCAGTGTTATATTATGACCGGCTTTTACACAGCCGGGGAGGGGCCTCTTAGGATTCCTCTGATGGCAGGGATCAGCAGAGAGCTGCTGGAGGTTAACACCAGAGATGATATCCGGCGCTGGTGGGAGGTTATGGACAGGACAAAGGGCTGTCCGGTGAATCCTGAGGAGTGGGAGTATGATGCACAGGAGGGCTGTGTGATTCTGCCTTCTCCGGCGGCCTGGCACGAGTATACCGTAAGCTTCCTGGCCTTTCTGATCTGGGATCCGGTGCACATGTATAATGCAGTCGTCAATGACTGGAAGGATTTTGAGCATCAGATTACCTTTGACGTCCGCCAGCCTAAGACCCGGGCATATACCATGGAAAGGCTGCGCCGGTTTGTGAAGGAACATCCCTATGTGGATGTGATTCGTTATACCACCTTTTTCCATCAGTTTACCTTGATTTTCGACGAGCTGAAGCGGGAAAAATATGTGGACTGGTATGGGTATTCCGCCTCGGTGTCTCCCTATATCCTGGAACAGTTTGAGCGGGAGGTGGGATACCGGTTCCGCCCGGAGTTTATCATTGACCAGGGCTACTATAATAATCAGTACCGGGAGCCCAGCCGGGAGTACAAGGACTTTATGGCTTTCCAGCGCCGGGAAGTGGCGGCCCTTGCCAGGGAGATGGTGGATTTAACCCATGAACTGGGAAAGGAAGCCATGATGTTTCTGGGGGATCACTGGATCGGCACAGAGCCTTTTATGGAGGAGTTTGCTTCTATCGGACTGGATGCCGTGGTGGGTTCCGTGGGAAACGGCTCCACCCTGCGTCTCATTGCGGATATTCCCGGAGTGCGCTACACAGAAGGACGGTTTCTGCCCTATTTCTTCCCGGATACCTTTCATGAGGGCGGAGATCCGGTAAAGGAGGCCAGGGAGAATTGGGTGACGGCCCGCCGGGCCATTTTGCGAAAGCCGATTGACCGTATTGGCTATGGCGGATATCTAAAGCTTGCCTGTCAGTTTCCGGACTTTATTGATTATGTGGAGAGCGTGTGCCGGGAATTCCGGGAGCTGTACCACAATATCCGGGGCACGGAGGCTTTCTGTCAGAAGCGGGTGGCGGTGCTGAACTGCTGGGGGCCCATGCGCTCCTGGGGATGCCATATGGTGCATCACGCCTTGTATCAGAAGCAGAATTACAGCTATGCGGGAGTCATTGAGGCTTTGTCCGGAGCGCCCTTTGACGTGGTATTTTTATCCTTTGACCAAATCCGGGAGAATCCTCAGATTCTGGAGGAAATGGATGTGCTGATCAATGTAGGGGACGCAGATACGGCTCATACAGGAGGCGCGGTTTGGGAGGATCCAGAGATTTCCTCTGCCATTCGCGGATTTATCCATAGGGGTGGCGGATTCATCGGCGTGGGAGAGCCCTCGGGTCATGCCTACCAGGGCAGGTATTTGCAGTTGGCTTCCGCCCTGGGCGTTGAGAAGGAGACAGGCTTCACCCTGGGGTATGACAAGTATAACTGGCAGGAGCACAGGGATCATTTTATCCTGGCGGATTGCCAGGGAGAGGTGGATTTCGGTGAGGGCAAGAAGAGCATCTACGCCCTGGAGGGCGCCCGGATTTTGGTACAGCGGGAAAAGGAAGTGCAGATGGCTGTAAACGAGTTTGGTCAGGGACGCTGCGTGTATATTTCCGGTCTTCCCTACAGCTTTGAAAATAGCCGGATTCTGTACCGGGCTATTCTGTGGAGCAGCCGAAGCGAAGAACAGCTGTATCGGTGGTTTTCCAGCAACTGCAACGTGGATGTGCATGCCTACGTGAAAAACGGAAAATACTGTGTGGTCAACAACACCTATGAGCCCCAGGAAACCCTGGTATACAAGGGGGATGGGGAGAGCTTTCCTCTTGCCCTGGAGGCCAATGAAATCAAATGGTATGAGATATAGAGGAACATTTCCGGTGCTTCTGTACCGATATCGGTCAGAATGGCAATACCTTCTTTGTAGGGCATGGTGTAGCGCTGGGCCAGATAACGCATGGAGGCTCCCAGCTCCCCGTTGGGGCCTCCATACTGGGTGATAACAGCCTTTGCCAGCGCCGGATTTGT
The DNA here is from genome assembly GCA_022796795.1 of Lachnospiraceae bacterium. Lineage (GTDB taxonomy): Bacteria > Bacillota > Clostridia > Lachnospirales > Lachnospiraceae > RGIG4284. The sequence continues at coordinate 14,489 of JAAWJI010000008.1, forward strand.
CTCCTTGATGTTGATGGGATATTCTAATCGCTTTTCATAATTCCACATAGGTTAACATTTCCCTCCTTCCCAGGGCCAGGGCTGTGAGATCCAGGCCCAGCGGTCTTCCATGGAACCAGCGGTGTCCAGAGTCAGGGGCCCGAAGAACCGGGCGTATTCCTCCAGAGCCTGACGGCGCAGAGACAGATGCTTCTGGTAATAGGCCAGAGCTTCCTGGCAGTCCGGGTGGGTATCCAGGTACAGGGAGGTTTCCAGACAGGCGAAGCTTACCATGTCAATCCACTGGCGAAGCTGAGCCTGATTTGGTCTTTGACGTGGATTCATTTGGCACACCCTCCTTTTCTGATTCCCCTGAAGGGTTTATCCAACTCCGGGAAAATAGTTCCCGCAGACAGGCCCCGTTCCAGCTCATAGGTTTTTGACCACTGTTGCCAGGGAACATAGGCCATAGCCAGGGGCATTTTGTCCAAAAGCCCGGGGATCTGAGGCGGCATGGGGGATGCCGGAGGACATGAGGGCTCCGGCTGGGGGCAGCAGCCCTGACGTCCATATGAATTTCGGCGAAAATCTGCCATTGTAAAACTCCTTTCAAATATTCTTTCAAGATTATGTTATGTCGGTTTAAAAAATCCGTTCGCCCTACTATACAAATGGAGAGAGAAAGGGTATAATCAAGAAAATCTGTCCCTTGGGGGATGGAGACTCTGCTTTCCGGGCTCCAATGAGCGAGGCCGGGGGGAGAAACACGCATGAGGAGATGAGAGATTATGGAAAAAAGACCTTTTGTAACGCGAGAGCAGCTGGAGGAGATTGCCAAAACCTACCCTACGCCCTTTTATCTCTATGATGAAAAGGGAATCCGGGAGAATGCCAAGGCTCTGAAGGAGGCTTTTGCATGGAATCCGGGATATAAGGAATATTTTGCCGTGAAGGCCACCCCTAACCCCTTTTTGATCAATATTCTGCGGGAATACGGTTGCGGCTGTGACTGCTCGTCCATGACAGAGCTGATGCTGTCCCATGCCATAGGAGTGGAGGGAGCGGATATTATGTTTTCCTCCAACGATACGCCGGCAGCGGAGTTTGCCTATGCCAATGAGATCGGCGCGATCATAAATCTGGATGATTATACTCATATTGCGTTTCTGGAGAAGACATTGGGAGAGATCCCCAAGACCATCAGCTGCAGGTACAATCCAGGCGGAGTGTTCCAGATCAGCAATGACATTATGGACAACCCGGGGGATGCCAAGTATGGCATGACTACAGAGCAGCTTTTTGAGGCCTACCGGGTTTTAAAGGAAAAGGGAGCGGAGCATTTCGGCATCCATGCTTTCCTGGCCAGCAATACTGTGACCAATGAATACTATCCCATGCTGGCTAAGATTCTCTTTGAGATTGCCGTTCGGCTTAAAGAAGAGGTGGGGGTATCCCTGGAGTTTATCAATCTGTCCGGAGGCATCGGAATTCCCTATCGGCCGGATCAGGAGCCTAATGACATTCGTCTCATTGGAGAAGGGGTACGGAAAGCTTTTGAGGAGATCATGGTTCCTGCTGGTCTTGGAAACGCGGCCATCTACACAGAGCTTGGCCGATTCATGATGGGGCCCTATGGAGTGCTGGTCACCCGGGTACTTCACGAGAAGCATACCCATAAAGAATACATTGGCTGCGATGCCTGCGCAGTAAACCTGATGCGTCCGGCTATGTATGGAGCCTATCACCACATTACGGTTATGGGCAAGGAGGAGGAACCCTTGGATCATGTGTATGATGTAACAGGCTCCCTCTGTGAGAACAATGATAAATTTGCCGTTGACAGGCAGCTTCCCCATGTGGACATTGGGGACCTGCTAGTGATTCACGATGCGGGAGCCCACGGTTATGCCATGGGATATAATTATAATGGAAAGCTTAAGTCTGCGGAACTGCTGTTACGTGAGGACGGCAGCGTACAGCTGATCCGGCGGAAGGAGACCCCGGAGGATTACTTTGCCACCTTTGACTGTTTTGATATTCTGAAGGATCTGGTACAGAGGAGATAAAACTATAGAAAGCACAGGAGAAGGGGCTGTGGCAAAACAGCTGTTATTTTGCCACAGCCCCTTTGCCTGCAAAGGGAAAAGCGGCCGCCTCCTCGGGAATAGAAGGCAACCGCTTTTCCTAATATGGGTAGAATCGAATGATAGATAATAAGCATATGTAAATGATTGTTGCAAAAAAATACTTATGTAAACATCATTACTTATATTATAGCGTTCCCTCCCAAAAAATCAAGAAGTAAAATTCTGGAATTTTGGCCTGGGACAAGGAAAAAATATACAAATTGCATAAATTTGGAAAATCATTTTTGTTCTGTGGTTTCTGGTTAGTCGCTTTGTCTGAAACATAGGGCGGATTTTTATGGAATTTTTTTGGACATTTTCGCAGGTTTTGTGGTAAGATGTCCATGTACCGAAGATGAAAAGACGGGAGTATAGAAGAAGAGAGGATAAATTCATGGCGCAGATGACCCCCATGATGCAGCAATATGTAAAGACCAAGGAGGAATATAAAGACTGTATTCTTTTTTACCGCCTGGGCGATTTTTATGAGATGTTTTTTGACGATGCGGTTAAGGTGTCCCAGGAGCTGGAGCTGACCCTTACGGGAAAGGACTGCGGTCTTGATAAACGGGCGCCCATGTGCGGTATTCCCTACCATGCGGTGGAGGGGTATCTGAATAAGCTGGTTTCCCGGGGATATAAGGTGGCGATTTGCGAGCAGGTAGAGGATCCAAAGCTTGCCAAGGGACTGGTGAAGCGGGAGGTGATCCGCATTGTGACGCCGGGAACCAATTGGAATCCTCAGGCTCTGGATGAGTCTCGCAATAATTATATTATGTGTATTGCCTATCTTTCGGACCGCTTTGGACTGTCCATTGCGGACGTGACCACCGGAGATTATTTTGTCACTGAGGTGGATAAGGACCGGCGCCTCCTGGACGAGATTCAGAAGTTTTCCCCCTCAGAGATCATCTGCAATCACGCCTTTTATCTCAGTGGCATTGATGTGGAGGATTTGCGGACTAGACTGGGCATGGCGGTTTACGACCTGGAGGACTGGTACTTTGACGACGAGCTGTGTCCTAGGGTCTTAAAGGAGCACTTTCATGTATCGTCCCTGGAGGGATTAGGCGTTAGCGACATGGAGCTGGGAGTTCTTGCCGCAGGGGCCCTGTTGAAATATTTGCAGGAGACCCAAAAAAATGATCTGTCCCACATGACCCATCTCACCCCCTATACTTATGGAAGATATATGCTGCTGGACGGGTCCACCAGGCGGAATCTGGAGCTGACGGAGACCCTGCGGGAAAAGCAGAAGAAAGGGTCTCTTCTGTGGGTTTTGGATAAGACCCGGACCGCCATGGGAGCCCGAGCTCTGCGGGGCATGGTGGAGCAGCCACTCCTTGACCGGGAGGAGATTGAAAAGCGTCATGGAGCTGTGGAGGAGCTTAACAGCCAGATGATCACCCGGGAGGAGCTGCGGGAATATCTGGGCCCTATCTATGATCTGGAGCGCCTCATCGGCCGCATCAGCTATCAGACTGCAAATCCCCGGGACCTTCTGGCTTTCAAAACCTCCCTTTCCATGCTGCCTCCCATCCGGACCCTGCTAGCCGGATTTGAGAGTCCCCTGTTAAAGGAGCTTTTTCAGGAGCTGGATCCCCTGGAGGATCTGTACCAGCAGATTGAGGAGGCTATCTGTGAGGAGCCGCCCATTTCCCTGCGGGACGGGGAGATCATCAAAGACGGCTATCATCCGGATGTGGATAAATACCGACATGCCAAGACCGAGGGGAAGAACTGGTTGGCTCAGCTGGAGGTGCGGGAGCGAGAGCGGACCGGCATCAAGAATCTGCGGGTAAAATTCAATAAGGTCTTTGGCTATTACCTGGAGGTGACCAACTCCTACAAAAATCTGGTGCCCGAGGATTATATGCGCAAGCAGACACTGGTCAACGCGGAGCGGTATATCACGCCGGAGCTAAAAGAGCTGGAGGATACCATTCTGGGTGCGGAGGACCGTTTGAACAGTTTGGAGTATGAGCTGTTTTGCCAGCTGCGGGATCAGATCGCAGGCCAGGTGCTGCGGATTCAGCAGACTGCCAAGGCTGTTGCGCAGCTGGATGTGTTTGCTGCCCTTTCCTTTGTGGCCCAGCGGAACAATTATGTGCGCCCCATGATGAATGAAAAAGGCGTGATTGATATTAAAAACGGTCGTCATCCTGTGGTAGAGCAGATGATCAGCAACGATATGTTTATTGCCAACGATACCTATCTGGATAACGGTTCCCAGAGAATTTCCGTCATCACAGGCCCCAATATGGCGGGAAAGTCCACCTACATGCGTCAGACGGCCCTGATTGTGCTGCTGGCCCAGATCGGCAGCTTTGTGCCGGCAGAGCATGCTAAGATCGGCATTGTAGACCGGATTTTTACCCGGGTGGGAGCCTCCGACGATCTGGCTTCGGGGCAGAGCACCTTTATGGTTGAGATGAATGAGGTAGCCAATATCCTGCGCAATGCCACCGGAAAAAGCCTGCTGATTCTGGATGAGATCGGACGGGGCACCAGCACCTTTGACGGCCTGTCTATTGCCTGGGCAGTCATTGAGCATATCAGTAATCCACGGATTCTGGGAGCCAAGACCTTGTTTGCCACCCACTATCATGAGCTGACGGAGCTGGAGGGAAGTCTGGACGGAGTTCACAATTATTGTATAGCCGTGAAGGAAAAGGGAGACGATATTGTATTCCTGCGCAAGATTGTAAAGGGAGGCGCGGACAAGAGCTACGGCATCCAGGTGGCCAAGCTGGCAGGCGTGCCGGATCCGGTAATTGAGCGGGCCAAGAAATTGCTGGCCGGTCTTGTGGCCGCGGATCTGGCGGCCCGGAGAAAGGTGGCGCCCCAGGAGCTGGGCATGGAGATGGAGCAGATTTCCCTTATGGACGCGGTAAAGGACGATGATATTATCCTGGAGCTTCGGGATCTGGATTTGTCCAACCTGACGCCTATTGAGGCCTTAAATACCCTGTACCGCATACAGACAAAGATCAAAAACAGATGGTGAGGAAAATGGGAAGGATACAGGTACTGGATCAGAATACAATCGACAAAATCGCGGCAGGCGAGGTGGTGGAGCGCCCCTCCTCTGTGGTCAAGGAGCTGGTGGAAAATGCCGTGGACGCAGGAGCCACGGCGATTACCGTGGAGATCAAGGAAGGGGGAACCACCTTCCTGCGGGTCACGGATAATGGAAGCGGCATCCCGGCGGACCAGGTAAGGCTTGCCTTTCTGCGCCATTCCACCAGCAAAATACGAAAGGTAGAGGACTTGTCTGCTATTGCGTCCCTGGGGTTCCGGGGAGAGGCGCTTTCCAGCATTGCGGCGGTTTCCATGGTGGAGCTGATTACCAAGGTGCGGGAAGATCAGACGGGAACACGCTACTGTATCGAGGGCGGTGAGGAAAAGGAACTGGAGGAGACGGCGGCTCCGGAGGGAACCACCTTTTTAATCCGCAGCCTGTTTTACAATACCCCGGCCCGGCGGAAATTCCTCCGGTCTCCCATGACAGAGGCCGGGTATATCGGAGATCTCATGGAGCGCATGGCCCTTTCCAGGCCGGATATCTCCTTCCGGTTTGTGAACAATGGCCAGGTCCGTCTGCACACGACGGGGAATCACAGCCTGCGGGACGTGATCTACCAGATTTACGGCCGGGAGATCACGGAAAATCTCATTCAGGTGGAGCGGGAGCAGGGCCCTATGCAGGTGACGGGCTACATTGGCAAACCCCTGATCGGCAGGGGAAACCGGAATTTTGAGACTTATTTTGTAAACGGGCGATATGTGAAGAGCAGCCTTATTGCAAAGGGAATCGAGGAGGCCTATAAAACCCTGCTTATGCAGCACAAGTACCCTTTTGTGGTTCTGAACTTTGCGGTGGACGGTGGGGAACTGGACGTAAATGTGCACCCCACCAAGATGGAGATCAGGTTTTCCGATCAGGAGCAGGTTTACCGCTTTGTACAGGAAACCCTGCGGGACGCCCTTTTGGGGCGTGAGCTGATTCCCCAGGTGAAGCTTGGGACAGAGGAAAAGGATTGGGGACGGACCGGGAAAGATCTGGTGAAGAAGGAATCCGGAGAGCCGGGAAGGGAAAAGACGCATGTTTCGAGCGGGGCAAAAGAGGCATCATCCTGTGGGGAACCGTCCGGACAGAAGGCGGACAGCCTGGAGAAGCCCGGGAAAACTAGCGTCAGAAACGAGAACAGAGAGGACAAACAGGCAGAGAAGAATACAGAGGACGGATGGAGACAGGCAGCCCGGGCCTACGAGCCCCGGGAGCGGAACCTGGAATATTTTCTGGAGGAAATGCAGAAGCGGGTGCGAAAAGCCCACGAGAAGCCAGCAACAGAAAGCGAAATGCAGCCAAAGCTGGCAGCAATGTCAGCGCCGGAAGGGGAGAAACAGTCCCTGGAGGACGTTGAATGTCTGTTTGCGGCAGGTTCCCCAAAGAAGCAGGTTTCTGCAGAAAAAAGGCTGCGGGAAAAGAATGACTATGGGCCGCCAACATCCGGCCAGACGCCTCCTGGGGCACCCGGGCAGGACAGCCAGAGCTTGGGGGAAAGCAGGGGAGAACCGGCCAAGAACCCGACGCCGAAAGCAGAAGCCCGTCAGCTGGAGCTTTTCGAGGAGAAATTTCTGGATCCCCGGAAGAAAGAGGATATCCGGGTCCTGGGCCAGCTCTTTGAGACTTATTGGCTGGTTCAAAAAGGGGATACCTTTTATATGATTGACCAGCATGCAGCCCATGAGAAGGTTTTGTTTGAGCGGCTTATGGGGCAGATGGAGCGTCAGGAGGTGCTTTCCCAGATGGTGAGCCCTCCCCTGGTGCTAAGCTTGAATCTGGCGGAGATCCAGACCCTGGAAAGCTACAAGGAGGCTTTTACCCGCATGGGCTTTGTGGTGGAGCCCTTTGGTGGAAAGGAATACGCCATTAGTGCGGTTCCCGCGGAGCTCTATGGCATTGCAGAGCGGGAGCTGTTTCTGGAAATGCTGGACAGTCTTTCTGACAGAGTAAGCCCCAGGGGCAGCAGGATGGTTCTGGAAAGGCTGGCCACCATGTCCTGCAAGGCTGCCGTGAAGGGAAATCAGAGAATGAGCGAACGGGAGGCACGGGAGCTGATGGAAGCCTTGTTTACGCTGGAAAACCCCTACACCTGTCCCCATGGGCGTCCCACCATTATATCCATGACACGGCAGGAAATTGAGCGGAAATTTAAGCGGATTGTATAAATGGATGGTGCACGGCAGGACATGCTGTGATTGCCAGGATGGAGGAAGGATTTCATGGAGACGAAGAAGAGACCCCTGGTGATTTTGACAGGGCCCACGGCGGTGGGGAAGACCCGGCTTTCCATTGGACTGGCAAAGAGCCTGGAAGGTGAGATTATCTCTGCGGATTCCATGCAGGTTTACCGGCACATGGATATCGGTTCGGCAAAGATCCGGCCCTGGGAAATGGAGGGGGTGCCTCATCATCTGGTGGATGTGCTGGAGCCCTTTGAGGAATTTCATGTGGTTCGTTTTCAGCAGATGGCAAAGGCGGCCATGGAGGAAATCTGGGGAAGGGGGCGGATCCCTATTCTGGTGGGCGGCACCGGGTTTTATATTCAGGCTGTTTTGTACGATATTGATTTTACAGAGGAGGAGGGGGACCCAAAGTTACGGGAAGGGCTGGAGCAGATTGCCCGGGAGCAGGGGGCGGAAGCTTTACACAGGCGGCTTATAGAGGTGGATCCGGTTTCCGCAGAGCAGATTCACGCCAACAATGTAAAGCGGGTGATCCGGGCCCTGGAATTCTTTGCGTTGACGGGAGAGCCTATTTCCGCCCACAACGCCAGCCAGCGGCAGAAGGAATCCCCCTATCTCTTTGCCTATTTTGTGTTGAACGATGACCGGAAGCTTTTGTACCAGAGGATTGACCAGAGGGTAGAGGAGATGCTTTCGGAAGGCCTGGTGGAGGAGGTTCAGAGACTTCGGGACATGGGCTGCACCCGGGACATGGGGTCCATGCAGGGGCTTGGATACAAGGAAATCCTGGATTACCTGGAGGGGCGCTGTACCCTGGAGGAGTCGGTCTATGTGCTGAAGCGGGATACCAGACATTTTGCCAAGCGGCAGCTGACCTGGTTTAAGCGGGAACGGGATGTGCTGTGGCTGGATAAGCGGGAATACGGCCGTGAGGAGGAACAGATTTTGTCTGCTATGGGGAAGCTTTTGCGGGAGAGGGGAATTTGCAAAGAATTCCAAGAGCGGCTGCTATAGATTCTGAGGGAAGCGTTTTGGACCAAGAGAGAAAACAAAAACCAGGAAGCTTCAAAGGATCCAGAATATTGAGGGAAGAAAGAAGAGGAAGGAATGACAGATCATGGAGAGAGAGGATAACAGAGGAGAGGCAGAAAAGCAGAAAGCCCTGGGGATCCCTGAAATGTATAGAGAGCTGGGGATTAGCCCCCAAACCTATGAGTTTGGAGCACAGGTGGAGGGGGAGCTTCGGTCCCGCTTTGACGCCATTGACGATACTACGGAGTACAATCAGCTAAAGGTGCTCCACGCCATGCAGCAGTGCAGGGTGGATGCATCCTGTTTTGCGGCTACCAGCGGCTACGGCTACAATGATTATGGAAGGGATAAGCTGGAGGAGGTGTATGCGGCGGTGTTTCATGCAGAGGACGCTCTGGTGCGTCCCCAGATTGCCTGCGGCACCCATGCCCTGGCTGTGGCTTTAAGCGGAAACCTGCGTCCGGGGGACGAGCTGTTTTCCCCGGTGGGGAAGCCCTATGATACCCTGGAGGAGGTCATCGGGATCCGGCCCTCCAAAGGGTCCCTGAGAGAGTACGGCGTTACCTACCGACAGGTGGATCTTTTGCCGGACGGCAGCTTTGACTATGAGAATATCCAAAAGGCTCTGAACGAGAGGACGCGTCTGGTAACGATCCAGCGCTCCAAGGGCTATCAGACCCGCCCTACTCTGTCGGTAAAGCGGATTGGAGAGCTGATCGGATTTATTAAGGAAAGAAAACCGGATGTAATCTGCATGGTGGACAACTGCTATGGGGAATTTGTGGAGCGCATAGAGCCCACGGATGTGGGAGCGGATCTGTGCGTGGGTTCTCTGATTAAGAATCCTGGCGGCGGCCTTGCGCCCATTGGCGGTTATATTGTGGGCAGACATGCATATGTGGAACAAGCGGCCTACCGTCTGACCTCGCCGGGGCTAGGCAAAGAGGTGGGCGCTTCCCTGGGGGTGCTTCCAAGCTTTTACCAGGGGTTGTTTCTGGCTCCCACCGTGGTGGGAGGAGCATTGAAAGGCGCCATTTTTGCAGCGAATCTTTATGAGCGGCTGGGCTTTTCCGTGATACCCAACGGGACGGAGAGCCGCCACGACATTATCCAGGCCGTGACCTTTGGAAAACCGGAAGGAGTCATTGCCTTCTGCCAGGGGATCCAGGCAGCTGCTCCGGTGGACAGCTATGTGACGCCAGAGCCCTGGGACATGCCGGGCTATGACAGTCATGTAATTATGGCTGCGGGAGCCTTTGTCCAGGGATCCTCCATCGAACTGTCGGCGGACGGGCCCATTAAGCCGCCCTATGCCGTGTATTTTCAGGGGGGTCTCACCTGGCAGCATGCCAAGTGCGGCATCCTCATGTCTTTGCAGAAGCTTGCGGAGGCAGGGCTGGTGAAACTGGAAAGCCCAGGCTTGTAGAGGGGTATGAGAGTCCTGGGGAGGAAAAAAGCTTACCAGGCGGGAATAGAACAGGAAAGAGGAGCAGATAGAACTGATGCAGAAGGAAAAGAGAAAGGGCAGGCGGGTACTGATTGTGGGGGGCGGAGCCTCCGGCCTTATGGCAGCCGTTACGGCAGCCCGAAACGGGGCAAAGGTGACGGTGCTGGAGTGCCAGGCGCAGGTGGGAAAGAAGCTTCTGGTTACGGGAAACGGTCGTTGTAACCTGAGCAATGAGAAGCAGGAGGAAGCTTTTTATCACTGTGGCAGTCAGGATTTTCCATTCAAGGCCTTGTCCTTGTTCGGACTGCCGGAAACTCTGGATTTTTTTCGGGATCTGGGCGTCTATGTGAAGAGCAGAAAGGGATATCTCTATCCCCACAGCGACCAGGCTTCCTCTGTGGCAGAGGCCTTGCGCATGGAGGCAGAGCATTTGCGGGTGAAGCTTTCCTGTAACACAGAGATTTTGCAGGTGGGAAAAGGATATGGGGGATTTTTTGTCCGGACCCCGGGCTGGACCTATGAGGCGGAAGCCCTGATTCTGGCCTGCGGTTCCCTGGCATCCGGGGAGGGCAGGCCGGAAGGATATGCGTACGCCAGGGCTTTTGGACATAAGGTAACCCCCCTGTTTCCTGCCCTGGCGCCTTTGCAGGCCGGAAAGGACTGGCCCTGTGTGCTTGCCGGAGTCCGGGTGGAGGCAAAAGTGCGCCTCTATGGAGATGGAAAGCTTCTGGCAGAGGATAGGGGGGAGGTTCAGCTGACCGCCTACGGCATCTCTGGTATTCCGGTGTTTCAGGTAAGCCGTTTTGGAGCCCAGGCCTTGGAACAGGGCATGGAGGTGCGGGCGGAGCTTGGATTTCTGCCCTCCTTTTCCAGGGAACAGCTGGAGAAACTGCTCGCAGAGCAGCAGAGAAAAAATCCCTATAAGACAGGGGAGGCCTGGCTTGCCGGGCTGCTTCCTGGAAAGCTGATCCCGGTATTGCTTAAGCGGGCAGGCATTCAGAAGGGACGAAAATGCGCTGATGTATCCGGAGCAGAGCTGAAAAGGCTGCTTTGTGAGATTAGCTGCTTCCAGACGCCCATCACAGGCACCCGGGGCTTTTCTCAGGCCCAGGTATGCGCCGGAGGCGTGGATGTGGAACAAATAGATCCAAGGACCATGGAATCTCGCCTGGAAAAAGGGCTTTTTATCGTGGGGGAGCTTCTGGATGTGGACGGGGCCTGTGGCGGGTATAATCTGCAGTGGGCCTGGACCAGCGGGTATCTGGCCGGCCGGGCTGCGGCAAATCCTGAAACGAAGGCATAAACATGACAGAAAGGAAAGCGTTTCGGTTTTGGCCGAAACCGGAAGAAGAATGATTCGAATCGATCAGCTGAAGCTGCCTGTGGGACATACCCTGCAGGAGCTGTCCAGGAAGGCGGCAAAAGCGTTAAAAATACAGGAATCAGACATGCTTGGGATGAAAATCCGCAAGCGTTCTCTGGATGCGCGCAGAAAACCTCTGCAGTATGTGTATGTCTTGGACGTGAAGGTGAAACGGGAGGGGCAGGTTTTGAGACGGCTTCGAAGTCCTCAGATTCACCTGGTTCAGGAATCCGCCTATGCGTTTCCCAAAGCCGGGGAAGGGAAGCTTAAAAACCGGCCGGTGATCGTGGGCAGCGGACCGGCGGGCTTATTCTGCGCCCTGATGCTGGCACGGGCCGGCTATGCTCCGGTGGTGCTGGAGCAAGGAGAAGAGGCCCGGAAGCGGCAGGAGACTGTGGAACAGTTCTGGCGCACGGGAAAGCTGTGTCCCCATTCCAACGTGCAGTTTGGGGAGGGCGGGGCCGGCACCTTTTCCGACGGAAAGCTTAATACGCTGGTAAAGGATCCCAGGGGCCTTGGACGGAAGGTGCTGGAACTCTTTGTGGAGGCCGGAGCGCCGGATCAGATTCTCTATGAGAATAAGCCCCACCTGGGTACGGATCTGCTGGTGGGGATTGTGGAGCATATGCGAAAGGAGATCGAAGCCCTGGGGGGCCAGGTTCTCTTTGGTCAGCAGATGACGGAAATCTGCGTGGAGAGGGGACGTGTACGGGGGGTGCGGATTCGCCCGGCGCTGCCTGGAGCTAGGGGGCTAGAGCAGGGGCAAGCTTGTTCGTTGGGAAACGAAAGAGAGGCTGAGGAGCAGGGCCGGGAAGAATGGGAGCTGGAGACGGAAGTGTTGGTGCTGGCCATTGGACACTCGGCCCGGGATACCTTTTCCATGCTGGAGAAGAAGGGGATTCCTATGGAGCAAAAGGCCTTTGCCGTAGGCGTGCGGATGGAACATCCTCAGGAAATGATTAATTTCTCCCAATATGGGGAAAAGTATCCCAAAGAGCTGCCGGCGGCAGCCTACAAGGTGACCAGGCACACGGCCTTGGGCCGGGGAGTTTATTCCTTCTGCATGTGCCCCGGAGGCTATGTGGTTAACGCCTCCTCGGAGGCGGGACGCCTGGCAATCAACGGCATGAGTTATCAGGCCCGGGACGGGCGCAATGCCAACAGCGCAATGATCGTAACCGTGGATCCCCAGGACTTTGGAGGGACGGACATTTTAGCGGGGATACGCTTTCAGCGGCAGCTGGAGGAACGGGCCTGGCAGGCAGGGAATGGGAAGATTCCCGTACAGCTTCTGGGAGATTTTCTGAGAGACAAGCAAAGCCGGCAGCTGGGAGAAATTGAGCCCTGTATCCGGGGAGAATGGACCTTTGGGGATGTGCGGGGGATTTTTCCCGAGCCTCTTGCCCAGGCTCTGGGAGAGGGGATCACAGGTTGCGGCCGTCTGATTGCCGGCTTTGACCGGCAGGACGCGGTGCTGTCCGGCGTGGAGAGCCGGACCTCCAGCCCGGTGCGCATTCTGCGGGACAAATGTCAGGAGAGTCCGGTGAAGGGCCTGTTCCCCTGCGGGGAGGGCGCGGGCTATGCTGGCGGCATTACCTCGGCGGCCATGGACGGCATTCGCACGGCGGAGAAAATCCGCAGCCGTTACCAGCCTCTGTGAAGGGCAAAGAAGTCATCGACATTTCGACGGCATCCGTCAAAAATCAAGAAAAACTTCATTTTTAAAGTATATACAAGGATTGTTTTTTGTGATAGTATATAGTTTGATGTACTTTGGTTGAAAGAGAAAAGTGGAGGAACTTTATGAAGTCGAAAAACGGGTGGGTGCTCCTGGTAATGCTGCTGTCCGGTATTGTGCTGGGCGGGTTTATCGGGATGCTGACCGCAAACGTTTCGGGGCTGTCATGGCTGAATTATGGGCAGAGCTTTGGGCTGGAAAATCCCATTGTGCTGGACCTGGGGCTTTTGGTGCTGACCTTTGGCCTGAGTATCCATATTTCCATTGCCAGTATCATCGGTGTGGTTCTTGCCATTGTGATTTACAGGAAGCTGTAGCTTCCCTTCGTTTCCAAAGAGCAGTTGAGGGCCCGGCGGAAAGGAAAAGAATGAGAGAAGGACAGACCATGAAGGAGCTGCGCCCGGAGGAGCAGCCCTACGAAAAATGCCTGCAAAAAGGAGCGGAATATCTGACGGACACAGAGCTTTTGTCGGTGATTATCCGCACAGGCGTGCCGGGCGTTTCCGCTTATGAACTGGCGGGGAAAATTCTCAGAAAGGCAGATTCCTATCAGGGACTCAGGGGAATCCGCCATCTGACACTGGATGAACTCCAGTCCATCCGGGGAGTGGGCCGGGTGAAAGCCATACAGGTAAAATGCATTGCAGAGCTTTCCCGGCGGATCGCTAAATCCACGGCTGCCTGCCAGGTGCGATTGTCTACGCCCTCCTCGGTGGCGGAATACTTTATGGAGGACATGCGTCACGAGGAACAGGAACAGTTGGTGCTCCTTATGGTCAATACGAAAAACTGTATACTAAAAGAAAAAATGATTTTTAAGGGAACCGTGAATTATTCCTGCGTGTCGCCCCGGGAGATTTTTATAGAGGCTGTCAGGGCCAGAGCCGTACATATTGTGCTTGTGCACAATCATCCCAGCGGAGATCCCACTCCCAGTGAGGAGGATATTCTCATGACCCGGCAGGTGCAGGAGGCAGGAGAGCTGATTGGGATTACACTTCTGGACCACATTATTATCGGGGACAACTGTTATGTCAGTCTGAAGGAAAAAAAGCTTTTGCCTTGAAATCAGAATTACTGAAGGAAGGAAGAGAAAACATGGCAGTACAATGCTTTGGTTGTGATTTAGGTACTAATACGATTAAAATATACAGCAGAGAGTCGGATTCCATTTTCTGCCAGAAAAATATGGTGGCAATCGAGGAAAAGAAAGGAATGATTGCTTATGGGGATGAGGCTTACGATATGTATGAAAAAGCTCCGTCCAATATTAACGTGCTGTATCCCATGGCTTTCGGAACTGTTGCCAGCATTACCTATATGCAGGAGTTTCTCCGGGCCTTTCTGGAGGATCACGCAAAAGGGCCTTTAAAGGGGGCGGATTTCTATATGGCTCTGCCCACAGATGTACAGGACCGGGTATTCTCCACCCTGGTACAGGGCATGGGACTGAAATCCAAGCATGTGTGCATGGTAGACAAGCCGGTGGCGGCAGGTCTGGGCCTTGGTCTGGACGTAACCCAGGCCCAGGGCGTCATGCTGGTGGATGTGGGGGCGGATACCACGGAGATTTCTATACTCTCCCTGGGAGGAACCGTGACCAGCAAGCTCATTAAGATGGGCGGAAATAAAATGGATGAGGCTATAGCCGGCGCGATCCGCCGGGAATTCGGTTATTATATTGGAGGAAAAACAGCGGAGCTTCTCAAGCGGGAGCTGGGCTATGTGCCGGGAAGCTCGGATACGAAAATGGAGATCTGCGGCCGCAATATGGCTCTGGGACTTCCGGCGCTCCTGGAGGTAAACGGGGATTTTGTGGCGGATTCTATACAAGAACAGCTAAAAACCATTGTGGATGCCATTAAGATGATTTTGGAGCGCACGCCGCCGGAGCTGGGCGTGGATATTATCCGCAACGGAATTTTCCTCACGGGAGGAGTGGCCAATCTTACCGGATTGGACGGGCTCATTGCCGCCTCCACCAATATTAAGGTCAACACGGTGGAAAAGCCGGAGGAATGCGTGGCCCGGGGATTATCTCGGATCATCAACGAAAAGGAATTCCGGGACCTGACTTTTATCACCAAGGAACAGGCCTACAGTTAAAGACAGGTGTACTATGAAAAAGAGAAATAAAGTTTCCATTCCGGCCCGCTATGTGTTTGCGGGACTGGCAATGGGGTGCATCCTTCTCATGGGGATATCCTTTACCACCGGATTTTCCGGAGGATTTGTAAATACGGCGGCTGGATATCTCTTTGTTCCCATTCAGCGGGGACTGAGCAGCGCCGGGAGCTGGCTTCGGGACAAGACGGACAATTTTGAGGCCCTGCAGGCGGCCCAGGAGGAAAATGAACGGCTGCAGGCTCAGATCGATGAGCTGATTATGGAAAACAGCCAGCTGCAGCAGGACCGCTATGAGCTTTCCGAGCTGAGAACCCTCTATGATCTGGATGAGAATTACAGCGATTACGACAAAGTAGCTGCCCGGATTATCGGAAAAGATGCCGGGAACTGGTTCAGCACTTTTCTCATTGACAAGGGCTCGGAAGACGGCATTGCCGAGGGCATGAATGTGATTGCAGGCAGCGGCCTGGTGGGGATTGTGACTAAGGTGGGAAAGAACTGGGCTCAGGTTCGGTCCATTATCGACGACGCCAGCAATGTGTCGGCTACCGTTCTGTCCACCTCGGACTCCTGTTTTGTTAACGGGGATCTGCAGCTGATGAACGAGGGGGTGATCCGCATTACCCAGCTGAAGACCGACGAGGGAGCGGTAAACAAGGGGGACAAGGTATTGACCTCCCATATCAGCGACAAATATCAGGAGGGAATCCTCATCGGTTATGTGGATGAGGTGACCCTGGATTCCAATAATTTGACATACTCCGGAACCCTGACGCCGGCAGTGGATTTTGAATATCTGCATACGGTGTTGGTGATTACGGAGCTAAAGCAGACAGCAGAGAGCGAATAGAGAAGGAGGACTTTGGATGCGGCGAAAGCTTATGGTGCTTTTGTTGATTATAGTTTGCTTTGTTCTGCAAAATACCGTGTTTCAGGCCCTGGCCCTGGCGTCTGTATCCCCCAATTTACTGCTGGTGGTGACGGCTTCCCTGGGGCTTATGCGGGGGGAAAAGGAAGGGCTTCTCACCGGTTTTTTCTGCGGGATGCTCATGGATATTTTTTATGGAAGAATTCTGGGCTTTTACGCCCTGATTTATCTGTTTATCGGATACGGCAATGGGATTTTTCACCGACTGTATCTGGACGAGGATATTAAGCTTCCCATGGTATGGATTGCCTTTAGCGATCTGGCCTATGGGCTTTTGCTGTATTTTTTCCTCTTTATGTTTCGGGGGAGGTTTGATTTTGTCTACTATCTGATACACATTATTATTCCGGAATTGATTTACACGGTAGTGGTGACTCTGGGACTGTACTGGCTGATCCGTCGGATTAACCAGTGGCTGGAAAAGCATGAGGAGGATCTGCCGGTTACAGAGGAGATTTAACATTGTTTGATGATATCAGAAGTGCAATTTGGAACTTTATGAAATCCAGGACCTTTTTTCTGATGGTGGTCTTTATTATACTCTTTTCCATTCTGCTCCAGCGGGTTTTTTATCTGCAGATTGTGCGGGGCGGGGAGTATCAGGACAGCTTTGTACTAAAGACAGAGAAACAGATCAGTCTGTCCAGTACCCGGGGAAATATTTATGACCGCAACGGAAAGCTTCTGGCCTACAGCGAGCTGTCTTACTCGGTGACCATTGAGGACAACGGCAGTTACGTCAACAACAATACGAAAAATGCCAAGCTTAATGAGACCATATACCGCCTGATTCAACTGGTGGAGAGAAACGGGGACAGCACCATTCACGATTTTGGAATTCTCTATGAGAACGGACGTTATGTGTTTTCTCAGGAGGGAACAGCGCTTTTGCGATTTAAAGCCGATGTTTATGGGCATCCTAAAATTAGCGAGCTGAAAGCCTCTCAGGAGCTGGCTACGCCGGATGAAATGATGGAGTACCTGTGCGGCGAGAAGAATTTCGGGCTGCCCGATTCCTATACGGAGGAGGAGAAGAAGAAATACGGCATTTCCGTGGACGGCTATACGCCGGAGGAGAAGCTTAAGATTCTCAATATCCGAAACGCCATGTTCTCCAACAACTATCGCCGCTATGTGGCGACTACGGTGGCCACCGGCGTGTCCCAGGAGACCGTGGCGGCCGTTCTGGAGAACCAGGACACTCTGCAGGGGGTGGACATTGCCCAGAGCAGTATCCGGGTTTATCCGGAGAGCAAATATTTCGCCTCTATTATCGGCTATATCGGAAAGGCCTCCCAGGAGGAGCTGGACGAGCTGCAGCTGAAGGACGAGACCTATGAGCTCAACGATATTATCGGAAAGTCCGGCATCGAGCAGTATATGGAGCTGGAGCTTCAGGGAACCAAGGGCCATGAGACCATGTATGTGGACCGTATGGGAAAGGTGCTGGAGGTGACGGAGAGCGTCATGCCTGTGCCGGGAAATGATCTGTATCTGACTATCGACGCGGACCTGAATATTGCTGTTTATCGCATCATTGAACAGGAGCTGGCGGGAATTCTGCTGTCCAAGATCCGAAATATGAAGGAATATATACCGGGGGAGAGAGACGGCCCCTCATCGATTCTGATTCCCATTTACGATATTTACAATGCCATGATTGCCAACAATATTCTGGACAGCGCTCATTTTAGGGAGCCGGACGCCACAGAGCTGGAAAAAAGCGTGTATGAGCGTCTGAAGAGCCGAAGAGAGAGTGTGTTGAGCGCGTTGGAAGCGCAGCTGATGGCGGATCATCCCCTGGCCTATAAGGATCTGTCCAAGGAGATGCAAAATTATATGAGTTATGTGGTGTCGGATGTGCTTATGGGAGATAACCAGGTTCTCATGCAGTCCCAGGTGAACACCTCCGATGAAACCTATATCCGCTGGACCAAGGAAGAGGTCATCAGTCTGAAGGAGTATCTTCAGTATGCCATTTCTATGAACTGGATTGATGTGACGCGGGTCGCCAGCGATAACCCGTACATGAATTCCCAGGAAATCTACGAGGCTGTGCTGGATTTTATCCGGGATTATCTGGAAACAGATTCTGCCTTTGAGAAAATGCTGTATAAATATATGCTGTTGGACGATGTTTTGACCGGCAGTGAAATTTGTCTTTTATTATATGACCAGAATGTGTTAGAATATAATGAGGAGCTGGTAACCAAACTTCAAAACGGCAGTCTGTCTGCCTATACTTTTATGACGGACCGGATTCGGGAGCTTTCCATTACGCCGGGGCAGCTGGCTTTGGATCCTTGCAGCGCGGGCTGTGTTATCACAGATGTAAATACCGGAGATGTGCTGGCCCTGGTGGATTATCCGGGCTACGATAATAACCGTCTTACCAATACCGTGGACGCCGCCTATTTCAACCAGCTTTTGAAGGATTCGGCCACGCCCTTTGTAAACCGAGCCGCCCAGGAGACCACGGCGCCTGGTTCCACCTTTAAACCACTGGCAGCCATCGCCGGTCTGGAGGAGGGAGTGATTACCACCACGGAGACCATTGCCACCAAGGGCCTTTACGATACGGTTACGCCCTCCAAGACCTGCTGGATCTATACCCAGTATGGAGGCAGCCATGGCGGTGAGAATGTGACAACGGCAATCCGGGATTCCTGCAACTACTTTTTCTATGAGGTGGGATACCGGCTCTCCGGAGGGAAAAACGGTAGCTTTTCCAATGAAAAGGGATTGGCAGTGTTTGATAAGTATGCCCATATGTTTGGGCTGGGAGATCCCTCCGGTGTGGAGATTTCCGAGCGGTCCCCCCAGATTTCCGACGAGCTGCCCATCGATACGGCCATTGGACAGGGAACCAACAACTATACGCTGACCCAGCTGGTCCGTTATGTGACGGCCCTGGCCAACGAGGGAACCTGCTACAATATTACGCTTCTGGATAAGCTGACCGATTCGGAAGGACAGCTGGTGGAGGATTATCAGGCGGATATCTTTAACCAGGTAGAGCTTAATCCTGAAACCTGGAATGCAGTGCGCTCCGGCATGCGTCTCATGGCGGAGAATAACAAAACGCTGCAGAGCCTGGGCATTTCCATGGCGGGCAAAACGGGTACGGCAGAGCAGTCGAAGCGACGGCCCAACCATGCGCTTTTTGTGGGGTTTGCTCCCTACGATCAGCCGGAGATCGCCATTGCCACCCGAATTGCCAATGGCTATACCTCCTCCAACTGCGTGGAGATTTCCGCGGAGGTGCTGAAATATTACTATGACCTGGAAGATGAGGAGACACTGATTACGGGAGTGGCCAGCGAAGCCACCAATGTGACCATTCTGGATTAGCAGGAAATGAGAAAAGGGAAAAGAGGAAACACATGAAACAGTCTGTTGTGATCAAAAGCAGTAAATCAGGCCTGATTGTTATTTTGGATGAAGCCCTTCCCTTCGGGGAGCTGGAGCAGGAGGTGGCAGAGAAATTTCGAACCTCGGCCAAGTTTTTTAAAAATGCCCAGATGGCGGTTACCTTCCGGGGACGGAATTTGTCCCAGGAGGAGGAGCTTGCCCTGGTACAGTCCATTACACAGAATGGTGAGATCGAGATTATGTGTGTGATGAATGAGGATGAGCTCACCGAGGAGGCTATGCGGCAGGCTGTGGAGAACCATGCATCTGTGGGAAGCCAGGATGGAAAATTTTACAAGGGCACTCTGCGCTCCGGACAGGTGCTGGAGTCTGAGACCAGCATTATCATCCTGGGAGATGTAAATGCCGGAGCAAAGGTGGTTTCCAAGGGGAATGTGGTGGTGCTGGGCACCTTAATGGGCACCATCTATGTAGGTGCGGCAGGTAATGAGGACGCCTTTGTAGCGGCTCTTGTCATGGATCCTTTGCAGATTCGGATTGCGGATGTGATTGCGCGCCGGGCGGACAAGCAGCTGTCTTCTAAGGAAAAGAAAAAGCAGGAGGAAACCCCGAAAATCGCCTATGTGGAGGATGGGAATATCTACATTGAGCCCATTACCAGGGAGGTACTCAACGATATACGGATTTAAATAAAGATAGAAATCAGGAGTTTGGAGGAAACAATGTATGAGTGAAGTAATTGTGATTACATCAGGAAAAGGCGGCGTGGGAAAGACCACAACCACAGCCAATGTGGGAACAGGACTTGCGAAGCTGGATAAAAAGGTGGTTTTGATCGACACGGATATCGGACTTCGCAACCTGGATGTGGTCATGGGGTTGGAAAACCGGATTGTCTATAATCTGGTTGATGTGGTGGAGGGAAACTGCCGGATTAAGCAGGCCCTCATCAAGGATAAGCGCTATCCAAATCTGTATCTTCTGCCCTCTGCCCAGACAAGGGACAAGACGGCGGTGAGTCCGGAGCAGATGAAAAAGCTTATAGAGGAGCTGCGGGAGGAGTTTGATTACATATTGCTGGACTGCCCGGCAGGCATTGAGCAGGGCTTTAAGAATGCCATTGCTGCCGCGGACCGGGCCTTGATCATAACCACGCCGGAGGTTTCCGCGATTCGTGACGCGGACCGGATTATCGGTCTTCTGGAGGCCAACGATATCCGAAAGATTGATTTGGTGGTGAACCGTCTGCGCATGGATATGGTGAAGAGAGGCGATATGATGTCCATTGAGGACGTGGTGGATATTCTGGCCATTCATCTCATCGGCGCTGTGCCGGATGATGAGAATATTGTTATCTCCACCAATCAGGGAGAGCCTCTGGTAGGAGATTCTTCCATGGCAGGCACTGCCTATATGAACATCTGCAAAAGAGTAATGGGCGAAGAAGTACCTTTCCTGGATCTGAACATAAAGGAAGGCTTTCTCTCAAAACTGGGCAAACTGTTCAAATAATCAGGGAGGAAGCATATATGGCGTTAATGGATTTTTTTAAGAAGAAAAACTCCAGTGAAGTGGCAAAGGACCGGCTAAAGCTTTTGTTAATCTCAGACCGGACCACCTGCTCTACAGAGGTTATGGAGTTAATTAAGAACGACATTATTAAGGTAATCTCCAAATACATGGAGATTGACAGCGATGGACTGGACATTCAGATTACCCAGACGGATTCCGAGGACGGATTGGGACGGGTGCCGGCATTGTATGCCAATATTCCTATTCGGGATATGAAAAAGAATGTCCGGAATTAAAAGGAACGTGGTCTATGTTTAAACGGTATGAGCTTCGAAACTTCCGGTTCCGGCTTCTGTTCTATGTGTACGCCATCACGTCCATTGGCGTTTTGCTGGTGGGAAGCGCGGAGAAGGCGTATCAGAGCCGTCAGCTCATGGGAATGATACTGGGCACGGCGGCAATGCTGGTGGTGGCATTGGTGGATTATACCTGGGTTTTGAAATTTTACTGGCTGATTTATATTTTTAATATTGTACAGCTATTGCTGGTGAAGATCCCCATTCTCAATGTGGAGATTCTGGGCAAAAACGTTAAGGGCGCCACCCGCTGGATCGAATTTCACGGTTTTCAGTTTCAGCCTTCGGAGCTGAGCAAGTTATTGTTGATTCTCTTTTTCGCCAGATTTTTCGAGCGTTTCAGAGAGCAGCTGAACACCTGGAAGATCCTGGGACTCACGGCAATTTTGGCAGGAGTTCCCTTGTTTATCATTGTAGAGCAGCCAGATCTGTCTACTACCATTTCGGTGACGGTGATCTGCCTCATTGTACTCTATGCGGCGGGGCTGAGCTATAAAATTATTGGAGCTGCCGTGGCTGTGGCAGTGCCCTCCATTATTATTTTTCTGGGGATTATTTTTCAGCCGGATCAAACGCTGCTGGACGGCTATCAGCTTCGTCGGATTATGGCGTGGCTTCAGCCTATGAATCCGGAATATGCAGATGATATTTATCAGCAGCAGAACTCGATTATGGCCATTGGATCCGGCCAGCTGACAGGCAAAGGGCTCAATAACAATCTGGTTTCCTCCGTGAAAAACGGCGGATTTGTGGCGGAGCCTCAGACGGATTTTATCTTTGCCATTGCCGGTGAGGAGCTGGGATTTATCGGATGTGCAACAATCATTTTACTATTGATGCTGATTGTGATAGAATGTATATGGATAGGGAGAAGATCAAGAGAATTTTCGGGAACCTTGATCTGTTGCGGCATCGCCGGCTACATTGGATTTCAGGGGTTTGTAAATATCTGTGTGGCTACAGGGCTGATGCCCAATACGGGAATCCCGCTTCCGTTTGTCAGCTATGGAATGACTTCCATGGTGACGCTGTTTCTATGTATCGGGTTTGTACTGAATGTGGGCCTGCAGCCCAAAAAATATTAATATGGGGGTAAGAATGTATGAACGTAGGTTTAATGGCGCATGACGCAAAGAAGAAACTGATGCAGAATTTCTGTATCGCATACCGGGGAATCTTATGTAAGCATGAACTCTTTGGTACCGGGACTACGGGACGCCTGGTGGAAGAGGTGGCGAATTTGAATGTGCATAAATATCTGGCAGGCCATCTGGGAGGAGAGCAGCAGCTGGCGGCTCAGATCGAGCATAATCAGCTGGATCTGATGATTTTTCTGCGGGATCCCATCCGGCCTAAATCTCATGAGCCGGACGTGAATGATATTGTCCGACTGTGTGATATGCACAATATTCCCATGGCTACCAATCTGGCTACGGCAGAGCTTTTGATCAAGGCCTTAGACCGGGGAGATCTGGAATGGCGGGAAATGTATAAATAGCTGTTACAAATAGTCTGAAAAGGGGCAAATACAGGTTGTATTTTTTGTAAAAATATACTATAATAAACAACATAGAGGACTGCAGAAAATGTGTGCAGCCTATCATATGGGAACCTAAGGAGGACAAGCCAATGATTCAGTTAATTGTGGGAAATAAGGGAGAGGGCAAGACCAAGCACCTCTTGGATCGGGTGAACAGTCAGATCAAGACAGCGTCAGGAAATATTGTTTATCTGGATAAAAATAACAAGCATATGCATGAGTTGGATAACAAGGTCCGCCTCATCAATGTGACAGAATATCCCCTGCAGAACTGCTCGGAGTTTATCGGATTTCTCTGCGGCATCATCTCTCAGGATTATGATCTGGAGCAGATGTATCTGGACAGCTTTTTAAAAATTGCACATCTGGAGGGTGCAGATCTGGAGGCTCCCTTAAGAGAGCTGGATAAAATCAGTGAGCAGTTTAAGGTAACCCTGGTAATCAGTATGTCTGTGGAAGAAGAGGATCTTCCGGAGTTTGCCAAGGAGCGGGTGCTTGTTTCCTGCTAATGATACATAAAGAGAAATACGCGCTGGCATAGGTCTGTGCGTCGAAGGAGGCCAGAGGGACTCATGTTTTGCACATGAGCAGCCCTGTGGCCCTTTTCAGGCACAGGGTTTCCAGCCAGTTGGATGTGGCCAAAGAGGAGCGGTACAGGAGAGATAGGGAGACAAAAAATTGGCGGGACCCAGGAGACAAAAACGGAATAAAGTGGTGAGATATCGGAGGCCCATCAACATTGGCGTGGTTTTCTTTAGTTTTGTGGCCGTATATCTGATTGTCTGTGTCTACATGTTCTTTACTGCCAGTCATATTTCCGGATATGAGGTGCTGGCAGGAAGTCTGACTTCTGACGATCACTATACAGGCATTGCCCTGCGGCAGGAACAGGTCGTTACGGCGGAGAAGGCGGGCTATGTGAATTACTATGCCAGAGAGGGCGAGAAGGTGTCTCCATCCAGCACGGTTTATACGGTGGATGAGAATGGACAGATGGCGGAGCTTTTGCAGGAGAGCGCAGAGGGAATCAACCTTAGCGAGGCAGATTATGATTTGCTGTGTAGCCAGGCCTCGGCCTATACGTCGGCTATGACAGACATGAATTTTGATGAGCTCTATGATTTTAAGTACGAAATCAATGCGTCGGTGCTGGATATTATCAATCAGAATATGGCAAATCAGCTGGACAGCGCCATGTCGGAGGGCAGCGGCTTGTTTAGCCGGTTCACGGCCGGGGGCAGCGGAATTGTGGAGTATTATGTGGATGGCTTTGAGGAAGCGAATCTGGAGGGGCTTACCGAAAGCTGGTTTGATCAGGAAAGCTATGAGCGGAGGAATCTGCGAACGGAAGGCCTGGTCAGCAGCGGGGATGCGGTATATAAGCTGATTACCGACGAGACGTGGCAGCTGGTGTTTCCCGTGGATGGGGAGATGGAGACATATCTGAGAGACAAGATTGCCCAAAATGTGCGCGTCAAGGACGACGGCGAGAGCATACAGCTGACCACCTACATTGAAATCCGGTTTGAAAAGGACGGGGAAAACGTGTGGCCGTCTGTGACTCTGGAGCAGAGGGAAGGGAAAACCTATGGGGTGCTGAAATTTGTGAATTCCATGGTGCGCTATGCGGGAGACAGGTTCCTGGATTTTGAGATTCTGCGGGAGGAGATGAAGGGATTAAAAATCCCGGTTACGACCGTAACAGAGAAGGAGTTTTTTTCCCTTCCCATTGCCTATCTGACAAATTCCGGGGAAGACAGCGGAGTCATGAAGCAGGTCTTCGATGAAAACGGAGAGCGCAGCGTGGTATTTGAAAATATGACCATCTATTATAAGGATGACGAAAGCTTTTATGTGGATCCCAAGGAGGAAGATTTCGCTACCTCCAGGATTAAACTGGAATCCGGGAACACCCTGGTGGCGGAAAATTCCACAGAAACTTTTCAGGTGGGAGAAAAAAAGGTGCTTCAGGGGGTATACAACATCAATAAGGGATATGCCTTATTCCGGCGGATCGAAATCCTGCAGCAGAATGAGGAGTATTGTATTATAAAGGAAGGAACCCCTTACGGACTGTCGGTTTATGACCATATTGTGCTCAACGCCGATGCTGTGGAAGAGTCGGAGGTCGTGTATTAAATCCGTTCATCCAGACTGTGTTCAGAGGAAGGCGCTGCTTATTAGCAAAAGGAGCTGCAAAGGAAGGATGGGGGGAACAGTATTGTCATGAGGAGAGAAAAATGATTACAGAGAATTTGAGACAAGTAGAAGAACGGATCTGCGCCGCCTGTGAACGGGCCGGGCGTTCCAGGGAAGAGGTGACTTTGATTGCGGTCAGCAAGACTAAGCCTGTATCCATGATCCAGGAGTTGCTTCCCGGCGGAACCCGGGACTTTGGGGAAAATAAGGTGCAGGAGCTCTGCGAGAAATATGAGCTGCTGCCAAAGGATATCCGCTGGCATCTCATTGGGCATCTCCAGAGAAATAAGGTGAAATACGTGGTGGACAAGGCCTGCCTGATTCATTCCGTGGATTCCCTGCGACTGGCAGAGATGATCAATCAGGAGGGAAAAAAGCAGGCAAAGGTGGTTCCCGTGCTCATTGAAGTCAATGTGGCCGGGGAGGAGTCCAAATTCGGCGTTAGTCTGGAGGATACGGAAGAGCTGGTGCGTCAGATTGCTGTGCTGCCCTTTGTGGCAGTTCAGGGATTGATGACTATTGCCCCTTTTGTGGCGGATCCTGAGGAAAATCGTGCTGTATTTGGCAAATTGAAGAAATTATATGTTGACATCAGGACAAAAAGCATTGATAATGTAGCTATGAATGTGCTTTCCATGGGGATGACCAACGACTATGAGGTGGCTATTGAAGAGGGGGCTACTATGGTCCGGGTTGGGACAGGCATTTTCGGAGAGAGAAATTATATGGGATAAGTTAGGAATAGGAGATAGATAGCATGGGAGTAATAGACAAGTTCCTGAGCGTCATGAAGCTTGGGGATGATGACTACGACGATTACGACGATTACGACGATGATTATGATGACGACTATGACGATAAGCCGGAGAAGAAGGGAATTTTCAAACGGAAAAAGGACGACTATGATGATGACTACGACGACGATTACGACGAGCCGGCAAAGAGCAAGACATCGAAAGTAACGCCCATGCGCACTCCGAGGAAGGTAAATGGCATGGAGGTCTGTGTCATAAAGCCCACAATGTTTGAGGATTCCAGGGAGATTACAGAGACCCTGCTGTCCAACCGCACAGTTCTCTTAAACTTTGAGGGACTGGATGTGGAGATCGCTCAGCGGATCATTGATTTTATTTCCGGTTCCTGCTTTGCCATAGACGGGAATCTGCAAAAGGTAACCAATTACATTTTTCTGGTGACGCCTAAGAGCGTGGAGATTTCCGGAGATCTGCAGGATCTTATCAGCGGTTCTCTGGACGTTCCGTCGGTGTATTCCAGCCATAACGGACCACTATGACAAGAGAAGAGCAGCAGCTTATGAAGCGGTTGGAGGACTTGGCCCGTGCCGCTTTTGAAAAGGGGATTCCTCTCTATTCGGATTTCCTGAATTTGAATGAACGGAGCATTTTTGAATCGGTAAAGCCCAAGCTTTCTTTTGTTATCAGCAAAAGCTTTGGCGGGTATAAGCAAGCGGAGCGTCAGATGGTAGCTTTCCTTCCTGATGCTCCTGTCTTTTTGCGGTACCCTTTTGTATGTGTGCGGATTGCTCCGCTGCAGGCGAAATTTTCAGAAGACTTAAGCCATCGGGATTATCTGGGTGCAATCCTGAATACAGGCATGGAGCGCAGCCGTCTGGGAGATCTTCTGGTGGAAGAGGGGTGCGCCTATGTGTTTGTGCAGGAAAAGCTGGCGGAGCATCTTTGCCGGGAACTGACCATAGTGCGTCATACCTCTGTGCAGGCGCAGGTCACAGAGGATTTTCCCGAGGATTATGAGCCCCGGTTCCGGGAGGTAAAGGGCACAGTGGCTTCTGTGCGTCTGGACAGTCTGCTGTCCCTGGCCTTTGGAGGCTCCCGCAGCAGTCTGACGGGACTGATCGAGGCAGGGAAAGTATTTGTAAATGGAAAGCTTATCACCTCCAACGGCTATACGCCCCGGGAGGAGGATTTGATCTCGGTGCGGGGTATGGGACGGTTTCAGTATGTGTCCCAGGGCGGACAGTCCAAAAAGGGACGAAACTATGTGACAGTGAAACGCTATATATAGAAGACAAGAAGGGCAAATAGGAGGATCTATGGAAAGACAGGGAAAAACAGCTGTTTTGGAGGTCAAAAAGGATGGAAGCTTCTGCTATAACATCCATCTGTCGGATTCCTTTGACAGCCTGTCCTCAGAGGAAGTCAGCGGAAAGCTTTTGGCGGGCCGGCGAGTCTGTATTGTGACAGACAGCACGGTGGAGCCTTTGTATGAGGCAGAGGTTCGCCGGGAGCTTGAGAAGGTCTGCGGCAAGGTGACCACCTTTGTGTTTCCCGCCGGGGAGGCGCACAAGACGCTGGATGTGGTGCGGCAGCTCTATGAGCATTTGATTTTAGAGCATTTTGACCGGAAAGATGTATTGGCGGCTCTGGGCGGCGGCGTGGTAGGAGACCTGACCGGCTTTGCGGCAGCTACTTATCTGAGAGGCATTGATTTTATCCAGATTCCCACTACCCTGCTGGCTCAGGTGGATTCCAGCATCGGGGGGAAGACAGGGGTAGACTTTGACTGCTATAAAAATATGGTGGGAGCTTTCCATATGCCCCGGCTGGTATATATGAACCTGTCTACCTTAAACAGCCTTCCCAAAAGGCAGTTTGCCTCTGGTATGGCGGAGATTTTGAAGCATGGTCTGATCCGGAATCTCTCCTATTATACCTGGCTTCTGGAGCATATGGAGGAGATCTGGGAGCGCCAATATGAGGCCCTGCTTCCCATGGTGGAGGAGAGCTGTCGTATTAAGAGGGCCGTGGTAGAGAAAGATCCCACGGAGAAGGGGGAGCGGGCTCTTCTGAACTTCGGGCATACGGTGGGACACGCGGTGGAAAAGCTGAAGGATTTCCAGTTGTTCCATGGAGAATGTGTATCCGTCGGCGCCGTGGCCGCAGCTTATATTTCCTGGAAGAGGGAGTGGCTTACAGAAGAGGAATTTATGGAGATCCGGGATATGTTTGTAGCCTTCGACCTGCCTGTGAGGGTCAGCGGACTTGCAAGCAGGGAGATCCTTGAGGCCACCCGCAGAGATAAAAAAATGGAGGCGGGGAAGATTAAATTTGTCCTCCTGAAGACCATGGGAGAGGCTGTGACGGTCTTGGACGTGACGGATGAGGAAATGCTTTCGGCTATTGACTATATAAATCGGGATGTAGAGGAGCTGTCTAATGAGTAGAAGAGCGAGCTATAATATCATGGGAATTATCTGGGCGGCCCTGTTTGTGTGGCTGGATCAGTGGACCAAGGCCCTGGCGGTAAACCAGCTGCGGAACCAGGAACCCATCACTCTGATTCCGGGAGTTTTTCAGCTTCATTATCTGGAAAACAGAGGAGCGGCTTTTGGTATTTTCCAGGGACAGAAATGGGCTTTTATCGTCATGACTTTGTTGGTGTTGCTGGTAATCGCCTATCTGTACAACCGGATTCCCCTGGAAAAGCGCTTCCGCTGGCTGCGTCTCATCGGTGTGGCCTTATGCGCCGGCGCCATTGGAAATCTCATTGACCGCATGGCTCGGGGGTATGTGATTGATTTCTTTTATATAGAGCTGATTGATTTCCCTATTTTTAATGTGGCGGACTGTTACGTGACAGTGTCCGCTGTTTTGCTGGTGGTTCTTTTTCTCTTTTATTATAAGGATGAAGATCTGGAATTTATCACCTTTTTTCAGAAAAAGAAAAAGGGCGGCGGGAAGGAAGAACACACAGAGCAGGGGGAGGAAGGGCAATGACCGAATACCGCCTGACGGTTGACGAGCTGTATGAGGGATACCGGCTGGATAAGTATTTAGCGGAAGCCATACCAGAGCTAAGCCGTTCCTATCTGCAGAAGGTGATCAAGGAAAACAAGGTTCAGGCAGGAGAGCGGGCCCTGCGGGGAAGCAGCCGGGTATCAGAAGGGGAGGAGATCTGCCTTCAGGTACCGGAGGCCACGGTGCCCCAGATTGAGCCGGAGCGTATTCCCCTGGATATTCTCTATGAAGACGGAGATATAATCCTGCTGAACAAGCCTAAAAACATGGTGGTGCACCCTGCGCCCGGACATTACAGCGGCACCCTGGTTAACGGCCTGCTGTATCATTGCCGGGATACGCTGTCCGGAATTAACGGTGTACTGCGTCCGGGCATTGTCCATCGCATTGACAAGGATACCACAGGAGTTCTGGTTGTCTGCAAAAACGACCGGGCTCACAGCAGCCTGGCAGAGCAGCTGAAAAACCACAGCATTACCCGCAGCTACCGGGCAATCGTTCATGGAGTGATCCGGGAGGAGGAGGGAACTGTGGATGCTCCTCTGGGACGAAGCTCCTCGGACCGGAAGAAGATGGCTGTGGTAAAGACCGGGGGGAAACCGGCAGTGACCCATTACCAGGTGCTGGAGCGGTTTGCAGGCTATACCTATGTGGAATGTCGTCTGGAGACGGGCAGAACTCACCAGATCCGGGTGCATATGACCAGTATAGGTCATGCCCTTTTGGGGGATACGGTCTACGGAAATCTAAAATCTCCCTTTCATCTGGAGGGCCAGACATTGCACGCCATGACCCTGGGGTTTCTGCATCCCTCCACAGGGGAATATCTGCAGGTGGAGGCACCGCTTCCGGAGTATTTTGTTCACTTGCTGGAGGTGCTGCGGGGGAAATAGGAGAGATTGTTACCCTTTATTTGTTGACGGTTGGCAGAGGATGGGGGGCTGTTCAAATTCGCTGACTATTTCTACAAGAAAATCCATAAGAAATGACTCTCATGGTGTAAAAAGTTCTTGCATGGGACAGATTTTTATGGTAAAATATAATTCGTCCGTAAGGATAAGCAGGAGTGGCGGAATGGCAGACGCATCAGACTCAAAATCTGACGTAGGTGACTATGTGTGGGTTCAAGTCCCATCTCCTGCATGAAAGATAAAAGGCTGTGAACTTTGGATTTTTATTGAAAATCAAAGGTTTGCGGCTTTTTTTGGAAAAAAAAGCGAATGATATTTCAAAATTCCCTTCCTTTTTGGAGGAAAGATGAAGGATTATAATTTTCAAAAGCTAACGCCCATCAATAATATAGAGGATTTGGGAGCATATACATACGCCCTGGATTTTGTTTTTAAACATGACGATCTGAGGAATATTGCGGTTACAGGGCCTTATGGGGCAGGAAAAAGCAGCATGATTGAGACGTATAAGTTAAAAAGTCGGTATCGTTTCCTGCACATTTCTCTAGCACATTTTGAGGAGACAGAAAAAGAGGCCAGGCAGGATGCTCACAGGGAAGAGGACCTGAGAACAGAAAAGAGCCTGGAAGGAAAAATTTTAAACCAACTTCTGCATCAGATCGACCCCCAAGATATCGAACAGACAAATTTCAAGGTGAAGAAGCAGATTTCTCAGGAGGAGGTAACAAAAAGCGCTGAATGTATCACACTGTTTTTTCTGCTGTTTCTTTATCTGACTCGGTTTGGAGCATGGCAGGAGCTGCTTTTGGCATGGCCGGATTCCTTTTTGCGGGATATTTTGCTGGCGACCTTAAGTCCCTATGCTGTGATAGCTGCAGGCTGCGTCTTTGCCGGCCTTTTTCTGTTTGGAATCCGCAGAGTAATACGCCTGCAAAAGGCCAGAAATATTTTCAAGAAATTACAGTTTGAGGGGAATGAGCTGGAGCTTTTTGAGGAGAACAAGGAGTCTTATTTTGACAGGTATTTGAATGAGGTGCTGTACTTATTTGAAAATGTCCATGGAGATGTGATCGTGTTCGAGGATATGGACAGATTTGAGATGGTGCGGATTTTTGAAAGGCTCCGGGAGATCAATCGTCTGGTCAATGAGCGCAGAGGCAGGGAGAAAAAGCCGGTGATCCGCTTCTTTTATCTGCTGCGGGACGATATTTTTACCAGCAAGGACCGAACAAAGTTTTTTGACTATATTATCCCTGTAATTCCAGTGCTGGACGGGTCCAACGCAAAGGAAAAATTTCTGAAATTTTTTCATGAGGCAGGAATTATTCGGGATTTTGATCCGGTATTTTTGCGGGATGTATTTCTCTATATTGATGAAATGCGCACCCTGAAGAATATTTATAATGAGTATAGGATTTACTCCGAGAAAATCAATTTTATTGGCCTGGATCCCAACAAGCTGCTGGCCATGGTGATCTATAAGAACATTTTTCCAAAGGATTTTCACGACCTGCATCTGCGGCAGGGATATGTAAATAGGGTGTTTGAGAACCGGGAAGCATATATAGAGAGAGCAAAAAGGGAGAAGACAGAGCGGTTAAGGGAGAGGCGGGAGGAAGTAGAAAAAGAGATCCAGAGGATGTCAGAGGAGAAACTGAAGAGTCTGGATGAGCTGGATGCTTTGTTTTTTAACTTTACCCAAGGGCGTATCCGCATAGGCGAGAAGGAGAAAAGTACCTACAAGAGTAACGTGCAGGTACTTCATGACATGAAAGAGAATCCTGGGAAGATTGAGTATTATTTTAAGGATTACTATCATAGTGGTAGCTGGAGGATTTACCCTTTTAAGGAGGAGTATGATAAATTATCTCAAAATCTGGTATATGTTGCCAGAAAAAAACGGCTGGAAGAGCGGGACTTGGGTAAAACAGAGATTCTCAAAAAGCAGCTTGCGGATATGGAAGAAGAAATTAACAATCTGGAATTGCGGAAAATCCGGAATTTGGTTTCAAGGCGGCAGTTGGAGGAGATTACATACACAGATCCTACAGGCAGGGAGGAAACGTATGACAGCGTGAAAGCAAGCCCTTATTTTCGACTTCTCCAGTACTTGTTGTTAAATGGCTGGATTGACGAGGCTTATACGGATTACATGAGCTATTTCTATGAGGGAAGCATCAATAGACAGGAAAAGGAGTTTCTACTGAGCATTGCAGACGGAAAGGCGAAGCCTTATACCTTTGAGCTAAAGCCATCCTCTGACGGAAAGCCGTCCCTGGAACTTCTGAATGAGCTTCACATCCGGGATTTTTCTAAGAAGGAAATCCTGAATTTTTCTCTGCTGAAGCTTCTTATGGACAACAGAGAAGGATACCGGGATTTTTATGAAGCATTTTTCAAGCTTCTTCGTGATACAAAGAACCTGAAATTTATCATAGGCTTTTATCAATGTACGAAAGATCCAAAATGTTTTTTGCAGGACCTGAACACCTTTTGGCCGGAGGTGGTGAAGGAGATCCTGGAGGAGGAGAGTATATCCTTTGCTGATAAGAAGGCGTATGTTCTGGATACGATTCTGATTTGTGGGGAGAAAGAAGCCGAGGAAGAGGAGGTGTGGGTGAGCAGTCTTGAGGACTTGGATGTGGATGGGTGTATCGCAGAGTATATAAGTGCCCATGAAGATTTTATTCGGATTCCGGATACGGATATGGATGTTGAGGTAATTTTTTGGGGATATCAGGAGCTTCAAGTGGAGTTTGAGACCTGGCTGTATGAGGAACCCTGTTCCAAAATGAGTTTTAATATTTACAAGAAAGATATGTATATGTTGTCAAGGAAAAATATTGAGGCAGTCTGTAAGACGTATATCCTTGTCAAGGGAGAGGAATGGACATGGGAGAATGCAGCTACGCAGATTTTACTTCGGGAAGAGGAGCCAATCTGTAGTTATGTAAAGGAAAATATGGAGATATTTGTGGATATTCTTTTGAAGAATGTAAAGGGAGTGATAGTAGATCTGGAGAAGATTGCCCTTGAAATCCTAAATCACAAAAGCGTATCTGAGGAGAAAAAGAAGAAATATATAGCGTTGATGGAAAAATCCGTCACCCGTTTGAGTGATATCCAGGGTGTTTCTCTGTGGGATGAGCTGCTGAAATATAAAGCGGTTGCTTATACGGAACAAAATATTTTAGACTATTATTTCAAAGGGGAGGAGCAGTGGTCAGAACCCCTCATTGCATTTATCAACAGCAGTTTGGTAAAATTGAATTTTGGGTTCCTAAGGCGGGATCAGAGCTATGGGGAAAAGGCGGGATTAACTCTCTGGAATTCTGTGATTGACTGTATGGAGCTGAGCAATGAGAAATATGAGGAAATTTTGTGCAGCATGTGGTTCTGTTATGAAGATTTTTCCAAGCAGGATATAGATGCAGACAAGATGGAGATTCTTATTCGCCGACAGATTATTCATATGACAGAGAAAAACCTGAAATTTATGCGGAAGAATTATCCAGCCCAGATCATTTACTTTGTAAAGATTAATATGGCCAAGTATTTAGAACTTCTTACAGATGAGCTGTTTTCTATGGATGAGCTATTGAGTCTTCTGGAGGATGGGGATGTGACGGTGAACACGAAAAGGAAGCTTCTGGATAAGACAAGGGAAAAAATTTCTGTGGCCGGGAAAAAGTATACGCCTGCTGTGAAACAGAAAATCTTGGCGGAACATTTGGATGTGGAAGACCTGGAATTTTTACTGCGGGAATATAGGAAGGAGCGGGACGGAAAAACTCGGGAGCTTATGAGGAGTTTAGCGGTTTCCCATATACAGGAAATTTTGGAACGGGGATACCGGGTGGATCCTCTGTTGCTGCGACGTCTGCTGGGAGAAGGGGCGTTGGAAATGGAAGAAAGACAGCTGTTGCTTTCCCAAAATATTTCTGATTATTCAAAGGAGGAAACCATTTCCCTGTTAAAGCAGGCAGGTCTTACACAGATCCTTCCGGTTTTTGAAGGAAAGAACCCACGGATTGAAAAATCTGAGGTTGTAGATAACCTGCTTCCTGTTTTTCAGGAAAAGGGCTGGATCGGAAAGGTTAAGGAGGAAACGGATGAAAGTACATTTTATCGGCTATTCAGCAGAGGCAGCAACAAATAAAAGAAAGTCTTCCCTGTTTGCAGGGAGCTAGAAGGAGTGTGAAGACAATGAAAGAGAAAAAGGGTGGTTTCCTGCGCTGGCCCTGGAATGTGGTGGTATATGTATTATTGGTATTAGTGTTTGGCATTTTCGCCATTCCCATCATTTTGATTTTGATGGGGATTCAACGGAAGAATAATCCTCATGGCATATCTGAGGGATATTGTCTAAGCCGTACCCGGAAGCGCCTGGTGTGGCTGGTGTGGGCATTGCTGGTGCTGGTGGTGTCCGCCAGCCTCTTTGTATTGCTTAAGGTGGGCCTAGAGCAGGATCGAGCCTACTGGGAGACTATGGATTATGTGACTCTGGCGGTTTGCGGCATCGGCGGTCCTCTGCTTTTGATTGGCGGGATCTATCTGGGCTATACGGCTGTCCGGGATTCTTTCTTCCCAGAGAAAAGCTATCTGGCAAAGTCTATCCGGAGTCAGCTCCCCTATCCGGAGGAGGCGCCGCCGGTGGAACAGCTCTTTGCCATGGTGGATCAGGATTTGAGGGAAAACGGTCAATGGTTTGGGCCTGTGGGCATTGGACGGGAATGGGTACTGGGAGACGGAGTGAACAAAATTGACCGGATCCGGGGAATTTTCGTCATCAATGAGATTCACCAGCATCACACCCAGACCGGCGTGCGCACCAGCCGCAGGATGGAGCTGGTTCTCATCGACGATCGCTGGCAGCGGACGAGCACCAGCTTTAATGATTTGAGGGATCTGGAGGCAGCGGCAGACTATCTGGCCCTGCGGGTTCCGGATGCAAGACAGGGAAACGGAAATCAGTGTGCCAGCTTCTGGACTATGGATGAGGTGGCCAGGGATGCCTTTGAGCGGGAATTTCGGCAAAAGCAAAGCCTTCGGGCTTCCGAGGCGGCTCAGCGGGAATTCCTGAGAGGAGAATCCCAGGATATGATTTTAAAATGCGGGACCCAGGCTACCTCACGGGTAACCTTGGCCCTGGTGGAGGAACATCTGCGGCGCTGCCTGGAGGGAACAGGGGAGGAGTTCACCCTGACGCCTACCCGTCCTGTGGAGGGCAGCGGCCGGATTTTACGGGAAATGAGCGTATCATCCAGGAATGGCACGGTAACGCTGAAGGCTGAGCTGGTGACCAGGCCTGGGGAGCAGAGAGTAGGCTTTTTGAAAAATATGGATTACCAGGAAGCGCTGGCGGTGCTGGAGGACTGGCTTAGCTTAAAAGCCCCCCGGCTGGAGAGCTGGGAGATGGGCCTGGTATACGGTTTTGGTTCTGCAAAGGATCAGGACCGCCAACCCCGAAAGTCCCTGGCAAAGCTGTCATTGATCTATGCCAGCGGGGCAGCGGAGAATCATACCACCTTTACCCAGGAGGATATTCAGGTGGCTGCAGAAGGTATCGTAGACGGTACCTATCAGCTGGTGGATCTGACTCACCCATCCGGCTATCTGTGGATCCGGGTTACGGCAGGGGACAGGGTGGATGGACGCTGCACAGTGGAGGCCACAAAGCCCAGTGGAGAAACGCTGGAATTCTATATGGCGAAAATGTCGTCCCGGGAGGCAGCCCAATGGCTGCTGGGGTATCCCCATGGAAGCTTTATGCCAGGAGGCAGGGAGTGGAAGCGGGTGAAAAAACCTGGCGGTTGACAGATTTTATCTATGGGGGGAATTGGAGTGATTTGCAGTTCTGCAAGGATAAGGTTCTCATGTGAATGGAAGACTGGGAATCGGAACCTGGTGTAAGCAAAAGGAGCATTTTGATAGATTGATGCAGAATGTTTTTTGCTGTACAAGCAGACTGTGAAATAAATCAATGCTACATAAGGAGGATTTTATCATGGCAACAGTGTTAAGCAATGAGGTAAAGCAGGCCCTTCAGGACATTTACTACAATGAACGGACCGGTCGCGGAAAACAGGCTTTTGCTCTTTTGGAGCGGGCTTCCCAGGCAGGAGACGGGGATGCCAGCTGTGTCCTGGCCCGGTGTTATTGCGGACGCCAGTATGTGTGGGCAGGCCATGGATTCCCGGAGGACGACGACAAAGCCATTCATTTTCTTCATAAATCTGTGGAGCAGGGAAGCGCCCTGGGTGTGCTGGTAGCTCTGCGAAGTGGGGAGCTGACGCCCTCTGTACAGAAGAACATGCCCTTTGCTAGTCTCCAGGAGGCTTTTGAACAAGCAGAGGCCCTGGCCCAGGGAGGCGATGCGTTCAGCCAGTATGTGGTGGGAAACGCCTATTTTTGGTGGGATTTCCTGCGCATTTTTGATAAAGGACCAGATTCCTTCCCCAATCAGGGAGCATTTCAGGCGTATTTGAAGGAGAACATCTCCAAATGTGAGGACTGGTTCTGGAAAGCTTTCCGGGGCGGAATGTATTTTGCCGCCAATAATCTGAACCAGTACTATGAGAAGGGGGACGAGGACATTATAGCTCCCCAGCCGGAGAAGGCCAAGGATCTGTGGCGTATGGGCGCAGAGTTCGGCCATCCCATTGATCAGGCCATCTATGCGGATGAACTCACCAAAGAGGGAAAGAAAGAGGAGGCTCTTGGGTGGTACAAAAAGGCCGCCGAGGGAGGGCATCCGGGAGCCTGGTATGATGTGGGACGCTGTTATTTTAACGGAGAGGGAACGGCCAAGGACGCAGCCTATGCGGTCACCTGCTTTGAACGGGAGCTGGCCCGGGATCCCATTTATTGCGGCGCCTGCAATCTTTTGGGAAAGGCCTATCTGTTGGGCGATGGGGTGCCCCAGGATTATGCCAAAGCCTATCAGTATCTGTCTACCGCCTACTATAAACAGGACAGCAAGTGGGGAGCTTTCTATCTGGCTCAGTGCTGCTTCAACGGTTGGGGGACTCCCCAGGATTATGGACAGGCCTTGCGCTTCCTGAACGACGTGACCTGGCAGAATCAGGAGGCAGACTACATGCGGGGCTTCATCTACACCCATGGCCTGGGGGTGGCAGAGGATATTCCCAAGGGCGTGGCATTCCTTCAAAAGGCAGGGAATTTTGCCAAGGCCAAGGAGGAGCTGCTGAATTATAAGAAGACCTTGTTTGGCAAGTGGGTTCGGAGAAAATAAGGGAAGAAGATGAAATAAGATTTTCGTTGCCATTACCAGCAGAAAGTACAGAGAATTACATGGCGGAAACTGTATTTTTTGCTGGTAATGCTATACCAGGAAGCGTTTTACGGCCGAGAGCTCAATCAATGAGATCCGGATACATTTGGGACGATTTTACAGTAGGGGAGCTAGAGAAAAGGGAGGCTGCATCATGAGAAAAATACGGCTGTTTATTGCCATGAGTCTGGACGGCTATCTTGCGGACGCTCAGGGAGGGGTGGACTGGCTAAATGGCCAGGGAGATGGCGAGGAACTACTGGATTCCTACGGGGAGTTTGTGAAGCAGGTGGACACCGTGGTTATGGGCTGGAATACCTATCATCAAATTGTCACAGAGCTGTCCCCGGAGGAATGGGTATATGGCGACCTGACCAGCTATGTGGTTACCCATCGGGATTGTCCCTCCACAGAGGACATTCGGTTTACCCGGGAAGATCCCTGCTGTCTGGTAAAGAGGCTTCAGGAGACAGAGGGGAAGGATATCTGGATCTGCGGAGGCGCCAAGATCATTCAACAGCTTGTGAGGGAGGATCTCATTGACGAGTATTATATTTCTGTGATTCCCATGCTTTTGGGGGAGGGAATCCGGCTTTTTGGCGAAAGCAGGAGACGGATTCCCCTGCGGCTGGTGAAGACACAGAGCTATGACGGGATTATGGATTTGATTTATGCTCGCAGACACATGGACAAGGAATAAGCAAATGCTTTCTGATAAGAAATATGTCAAGGGCATTGAATGAAAAATCGTTAGACAGTAGAAAAGGCGATCACCACTTTTGCCCCTCCCAGTTCTTCCGAATTTTCAAGTAATATTTTCCCGCCATGTTTTTCTGCGATTGTTTTTGCAGAAAATAATCCGATGCCATAATGCGTTTTGCTGCCTCTGCTCTCATCATCCATAAAAAATTGCTCTGTTCCATGGGCCAACGCTTCTTTGGTAAAGCCGCATCCGGAGTCCTCCACCATGAACATCAGCTTTCCATCCTCTTCCTCAATGGTGATTTTTATGTTTCCGCCTTCCGGCGTATGCTCTGCTGCGTTCTTAATAATATTCATAACAGCCCTTACCACTTGATCGTAAACCACATAGACCGTTTTGCTGTCACAGCTTTCTTTCCAGTTGATTTCTATCCGATACACTTCTGCCAGACCCAAGGCTTGCTTTTTTATCTCATGAAGAAGCGTATCACTTTCTATGATTTCCGGATGGTGCTCATAGTCTTCTACGGATTTTGTTACTTCTATTAGGGTCTGCACATAATTTTGAATCTGTAACGCGCTGCCTGTAATATAGTTCGTATAGTTTCTCTGTTCTTCTGTCAATGCTGTCTCTAAAAGAAGCTCTGCATTTCCTCTGACCACGGTAAGGGGTGTTTTAATATCATGGGCCAGTGCAGACATTTGATTGTTTTTATCCTGTTCTGTTTTCCATTGTCTGTTCAAAGAGTCTTTCAGTGCCGACCTCATCTCATCCATGGACAAAAGACAGTCGTCAATTTCTTTTACACCACAATACGACACCTCATAGTCAAGTTCCTGTTTTTTGATTTGGTCTATGGACGTTAGTAAGGACTGCATTTTCTGTTTTATTTTTTTCCCAAAATGTATAGAGGGCAATAGAATCAGAAACGCCCCGCCCAGGAAAAACAGGAGGATTAACAGATTTTGTGGTTCTATAAAATGCTCTCTTAAAAATGCCGATTGATACTGTGGGGTTAAACGGTACTGAAGGACAACCGATTCCTCCGGACGGAAAATCACTTTGTAAAAATAGCTTCCGGATGCTTTCCCGTGATTTGCAACCTCCCACGCAATTTCCATAGAATCTTCCAGTATATTTCCACTGAGAATCTCTCCATCCGGAGAAAAGATCATATAACGGCATAAGGGAGGAATCATGTCCGCTGTCACTTGATCCGCACTCTGAATTAAATCATATGCTTCATTGATCTTTTTCTCGGTATAATTAGCCGGATAAATACAGCCTATATTTACAAGAATATTAAATAGGAAAATTGTACCGAATCCCCATGCAAACAATGCTCCAAGCATAACCAGTA
The DNA here is from genome assembly GCA_022796795.1 of Lachnospiraceae bacterium. Lineage (GTDB taxonomy): Bacteria > Bacillota > Clostridia > Lachnospirales > Lachnospiraceae > RGIG4284. The sequence continues at coordinate 53,505 of JAAWJI010000008.1, forward strand.
CATATCCAAAGAAGATTTCGCCTAGAGTTCTGCTTTTGTTTCTTCCCATTTATATCCAATCCCCCAAACCGTTTTTATCGGCATACAATGATAATCCGAAAGCTTTAGCCTTATATTTTTGATATGAGTTGTAATTGTGTTGTCATTACTTTTACTGTCAAATCCAAACACTTGTTCCAAAATCTGTTCTTTAGAAAAAACAAGCCCTCGGTTTTTGGCAAGAAATTCGCAGATATCATACTCAGCCTTTGTAAAAGGAATTTCCTGATGATCAACCAGCATCTGTCTTGAAGACAGCTGAAAGCAGATGCGCCCAAGAATCATGCGGACCGAATGTTCCCGGTGTTCCCGTCTCAGATGAGCAGAAATTCTTGCACGAAGCTCCATGACGCCAAACGGCTTACAGATATAATCGTCTGCCCCCAAGGCCAATCCATTTACCAGACTGCTTTCTTCTGTCTTTGCTGTAAGGAACAGAATGGGGCAGTCTGCCAGTTCCCTGATTTTGGAACACAATGCAAATCCGTCTTCCCCCGGCATCATAAGATCCAATAGAATCAAGTCGTAATACCCAACCTGTTCCATCTTGATTTCAAGTGGGTTACTTACCTTTGTAACGAGATGCCCGTCTTTCTGTAAAATATTTCCAATCATAGTAAGGATTGTCACATCATCATCCACTGCTAAAATTTTTGCCATGATTTTCCCTTCTATTCTGATATTTTGCTTCCTTCCCAATGGGAGGCCCACATCCCATAATATACCATACTAAACATGGTAAAGATACCATAAATAAGGATTGCCGATTTCATCTCCAGGATTGCATAGGATTCCCCTAAAATACCCTGCCAATAGGTATATGGAATTCTGGCTGTCCAGGAAACAGGGGTATATTTCCAGATAAAAGTTCCCAGATTCGTAAGCATCAGTGCACTGACAAGACCGGAAACGATTCCCATTCCGATTGATATCCCTTTTCCAAAATGAAATGCCAAAATGATTTGCCATACGTAGAGAGGAATACTGCTGCACCACAGAAGCAATGCCGCAATCAAACAGTTCTCCATACTTACAGTCCTGTTCCCGAGAATTTTACAGAACCCAAAACCAAATAGGACCGTTGTCAGGAATACGGAAAATAGGCTGCACAGCAGTAGAAGAAACAGCTTAGAAAGAAATGTCGCTGTCTTTCTGTGTAAAGCAAGGAGATTTTGACACTCTCCGGCATTTTGCTCCTGTTCCATGATACATGCCGTAAATATTCCAATCAAAGCAGGAAAGCCTGCTCCCACTGCCTGATAAAAGGCAATCACTTTCGTATTCTCGTCCCAAATGGAAATGGAATAATAAGCCAAAAACAATCCGCTTGTGAGGATCGGAATCAGAAGATGTGCAAGTGCAACAGAACTCCCTTTCATTTTCAGAAGGTCTGCCAGGAGAAATTTTTTAAGCATTTTTATTTCACCTCTCTCTTTTCAAACCATCTTAAAAAACAAATTGTAGTGAATAAGAACCACAGGATAGACAGACAGATCCCCGGTACCACGATTCCTGTATCCAGGAATGGATTGCCAGCTTCTGCAGGGAGTCCGTTTGGCATGATGTGCAGAAACGGGCAGAGAACCCTCATGGGAATGGCGGAAACAAATAAATACCATTTTCCGGTTGATGCAAGAATCGTGCCGCCTACGGTGAGAAACAGACAAACCAGCAATTCTGCAACCATTCCAAAGCGGTCACTGAAAAACAGAAACAATGGGATTTCCCATAGCTGTGTAACTGTAAGAACCAGTACCGACAGGGTCGCTCCCGGGAGTGGAACACGGGTTGTCAGTAAAAAACCGCCCAGAGAGGCCCCTGTAAACAAAATCATATTGGATGCCAGAACTGCGCATCCGATAGAAATAATCTTGCCAAGCATTCGCTTCTTTTTGCTGCCGGGAACTGTGGTCAAATGATAATAGCCTGTTTTTTTCTCCCGCAGCATGGAGAGGTAGCAGATGATTGCGAGCATTCCGGGCAGCAGCAAGGTATACCACCAGTTCCAAACACTCTCCGCATAAGCATTTGTCATTCCGAGGGTAAGTACAAAGGCCAAAGCAAAGGTAAGCGTGGGAAACGCCCAGATCAATCCCCTGCTCATAGACCTTCCTGTTTTTTGATATTCCGCTTTTATAATATTAACCACAAATGTCACCCGTCTTTCTGTTTTCTTTTACCACATGCATAAAAAGTTCTTCCAGATTCTGTCCTTCTTCCAATGGACTTTCGTATCCTAAAATACCGTTTGAAATAATTCCCACATCATCCGCGATCAGCTGTACCTCCGAGAGAATATGACTGGAAAGAATGACCGTAATGCCCTGTTCCGGGAAAGAACGGATCAATGCACGAAGCTCCTCGATTCCGATAGGATCCAATCCATTGGTAGGTTCATCCAAGATTAAAAGCTTTGGTTTACCCAGTAACGCCATGGCAATTCCAAGTCTCTGTTTCATTCCCATGGAAAATTGTCCCGCTTTCTTTTTGCCTGTTCCGGTCAGCGATACGATTCGCAGTACGTTATCTATTCTTTTTTCATTCACGCCAAGTAATAAAGATCTGACTTTCAGATTCTCCCTTGCGGACAAATTATCATAAATCGGAGGGCTCTCAATCAGCGCGCCGATTTCTGACAATACCTCTCTGCTCCAAGGTTTTCCATCAAAAAAAATCTCACCTGATGTTGGCGAAAAAATTCCGGTCAGCATTTTTAAGGTGGTAGATTTTCCGGCTCCGTTGGGTCCAAGCAATCCATAGACCGTCCCTTTCCTTACATGCATGGAGATTTTATTTACAGCCTTCTGTTTCTGAAAGATCTTACAGAGATCTGTGGTTTGAAGCATCATTTCCATATGGGATTCCTTCTTTCTTGTTTTTTTCCAGTATAAAAAGGAAAAATAAAGATTTCATGAAGATTTCCGTGATTGGATAAATTCATGGAATATCCTGCTGGTCCTCTATGGCCGCCGCAGGGCTTACGGATTGTCTGGAGCTGTTTCAGATCGTTGCGGATTTCAAGCCGGAAGAGAAGAAAGTGCTGGTCATCGACGAATTCCCATATCTTGTAAAGACAAACCCGGCCTTCTCGTCTATTTTGCAAAACGCATGGGATGAAATCCTGAAAGACAGCAATGTGATGCTGATCCTGTCTGGTTCCGCTATATTTACCCCTATAAAGGGGAGCTGGAAATGGACAATATGCAAATCGTTTTGGACGAGATGGGGAAGGAGTTAAACATCTCTTGGCCGGAGGTGGTAAAGAAGATTTTGGAGGAGGGGAGTATCTCCTTTGCTGAGAAGAAGGCGTATATAATGGATACCATTCTCATCTGTGCGGAGGAGGAATCCGAGGAAGAGGTAGTGTGGGAGAGCAGGCTTCAGGCCTTAAATGAGAATGCTTGTATCACAGGGTATATAAACGCACATGAAGATTTTATCCGGATTTCGGATGCGGAAGCAGCTCTTTGGGGATATATGACACTTCAGGTAAAGTTTGAAACCTGGCTGTATGAGGATACCTGCTTTAGAATGAGCCTGGGCGTATATGAGAACCATCTGTACGTCCTGTCAGGGGAAAATATAGAGGCTGTCTGTAAGGCGCGCCTCCTTGCAGAGGGAGAGAACGGGACTTGGGATAATATGGCTACGCGGATATTATCCAGAGAAGAGGAACCAATCTGTAGTTATGTGAAGAAGAATATGGATGTATTTCTCTATCTGCTAATGGAGAATGCAGGGGAAGGAGTAAGGGATCAAGAGGAAATTGTACTTCAGATCCTAAATGACAAAAATATATCTTTGGAGAAAAAGAAGAGCTATATAGCGTTGATGAAAAATTACGTTATCCGTTTAAGAGATATCCAGGATGTTTCCCTGTGGGATGGGCTGCTGGGATGCAGGGCGGTTTCTTATACTGAACAAAATATTCTGGATTATTATTTCAAAGGGGGAGAGCAGTGGTCGGATACGCTCATCGGATTTATCAATTAGGGTTCCGGGAAACTAAACTTTGCATTTCTCAGGCAGGATAAGAGCTATGGGGAAAGGGCCGAGAATATTTTATGGAATTGTGTAATTGACTGTATGGAATTGAATAATGAGAAATATGAGGAGATTTTGTCCGGCATGTGGTTCTATTATAATGATTTTCCTAAACAGGATTTTAGTGGGGACAAGATGGAAATTCTTATTCGCCGACAGATTATTCATATGACGGAAAAGAACCTAAAGCATATGCGGGAGAACTATCCAACTCAGACGATTTTCTTTGTCAAGACCAATATGGAAAAATATTTAGAGCTTCTTACGGAGGAGATTCTTTCCCGGGAAGAGCTGCTAAGCCTTCTGGAAGATAAAGATGTGACTGTGAGTACGAAAAAGAAGCTTCTGGATAAGACAAGCGAAAAGATTTCTGTAGTGGGAAAAAATTATACGCCTGCTGTAAAACAGAAAATCCTGGCGGAACACTTTGATCCGGAAGATCTGGAATTTTTGCTACAAGACTATAAAAGGGAGCGGGAAAAGAAAACACAGGAACTTATTAGGAGCATAGCGGTTTCTTACATACAGGAAATTGGGGAACAGGGATACCAGGGGGCTCCTGGGCTGCTGCGGTATTTGTTGGGAGAAGAGACGCTGGGAATGGAAGAGAAACAGCTGCTGCTTTCCCAAAATATTTCTGATTTTTCAAAGAAGGAAGCCATTTCCCTGCTAAGGCAGACAGGCCTTACCCAGATCCTTCCGGTTTTTGAAGGAAAGAATCCGCGGGTTGAAAAGTCTATGGTTATGGATAACCTGCTTCCAGCTTTTCAGAAAAAAGGCTGGATCGGTAAGGTTAAGGAGGATGAGGAGGGCGGTACTTTTTATCGGTTGTATAGCAGAGGAGGTAAGCTTTGCGGTTGATGAAAACACAGAGCTAAGACGGGATCACAGATTTGATTTATGAGCGCAGGTGATGGCGAAGAGTATCGGCCATTCACCTGCGCTTCACCTGTATTTCGATCCGGCAATGGTGCCTCCGCTCCCCTGCCGGGGCAGTTTTGTCATAGCTGATTCCCACCAGAAGCATATCACAGCCATAGCCTTGAAAAGCCTCCGGGTACCGTCTGCTCCGAATCTGTTCCAGGGCTCCCTCTGCTGACTGATTCCATTTGAGCTCGATGACCAGGATGGGAAGCAGGGAATCCTTTTTGGGAAGATACACAATATCCGCGTATCCGGCACCTGCCGGTAATTCTTCAAACAATATATATTCATCCCCATAGCTAAAATAAGCACGTTTGATTACGCTTCGCAGAGCCTGTTCATTATTATAATACAAGGGCGACTCTTCCTCGTGAATTTTCTCAATCTGCCTTGCCACAGCCTCTTCCTTTCCGTGAATTGTATCATCTATGAGTTGTTCGCTTTCCCGAATCCGCCGGATGGTGTCATCCCGCTTTACCTGCCGGATGGCTCGGGCAAATTCCAGGCGTATTTCTTCGTTAGGAATTTGTACCGTCTGGGAACTTTCGTGGTAGGCCAGATATCCTAGGTGAATCAACAGGGTCAAAACATCGTCTCTGTCCCGAAACGTCACCAGGTCATTTGCAAAGCCATTGGGATTCACCTTTGTCTCCACGCCGCCGATCAGATCGGAAACTGTCTTACCCAATCCGTCAAAATCCAGGCTGATATACCCCATCAGGCTTTCTGCAGCAGATGTCTGGGTCCAATAGGAATCAAAATCATCATAGAGGAGCGCTTTCATCACTGAATTGGGATTGTAGACAGATGCCAAATCCCGGAAGGAATACCCGTCGTACCACTGCTTCATTTTGTGAAAATCTCGGTGATATTCGTCGCATAGCCTTTGCACCTCATGTTCCGTAAATCCCACATAAGGCCCAAACTGTCTGGGCTTGATCATGGTATACTCCAGAAAGTCTGAGATGGCAGACTGGGAGCCGTCCTTCTGAATGGGCAGGATGCCGGTCATGTATGCTGCGGAAAATATTTTGCTTGTCATTCCACTGTTTTTAAACAGGGAACGAAGAAACTCCAGATATTTTCTTTGCAGGCTGGGGTGTTCCTTGGCTTCCCGAATGGGAGCATCCCATTCGTCAATAATCATGATAAATTTATTGCCGGCCGCTTTCGCGGCATTGGACAGGGTTGCCGCAAATCCTTCCCTGACCTTAAGCCTTGGATATTGTTCGGTAAGCTCCTGGATCACATTCCGCTGAATATAGGGCACCATATCTGCCAGAGACGCTTCCCCGATGGCCTCTGTCATATCCAGATAAATCACGTCATATTGATTTAGATGCTCCCGGTAATGGATATCCTGGGCGATTTCCAGACCGTCAAAAAGTCCGGAGGAATCACAGGTCCTGTCATAATAGGCGCATAGCATCTGAGCCGCAAAAGATTTTCCAAAGCGGCGGGGCCTGCTGACACAGGTCAATCGGCTTGGCGTATCAATGGTCTGATTGACCAGGCGGATTAAGCCTGTCTTATCCACATAGGTGTCATTTCGGATATCGGTAAAACCGCTGTTGCCTGGATTTAAGTAGATTCCCATGGCTGTTTCCCTCCCATTTCGTTTCTGGGGACAGAAGCTTGTTGCTAGTTCTATTCGTTATTATACACTTGAAAGTGCCGCTTCACAACACCATAATTTGTGGATCGGTATAGATTCCTAGTTCCTATTTTTTAAAAAATCTGATTTTGGGAAATAGAACGACAGACAGATCCCTCCTCTCACGTAGATCTTCTCTTGATCACATGGGTAGAAACCTCAATTTTTGTAGGCACAGCCTTGGGCTGCCGGATCAGCTCTGCCAGCCGGTCCACCGCGATCTTCCCCATTTCCTTTTTAGGAACATGGATGGTGCTCAAGCTTGGCTCCACAATGTTGCTGAAATCAATATTGTCAAAGCCAATAATGGCAATGTCCTCGGGAATCCGGCAGCCTCTGGATTTCAGGGCCCGCATGGCTCCCACGGCGATCAGGTCGTTGTCTGCAAAGTAGCACTTGGCAAGAGCCTCCTTTTGCTCCAGGATTTCAATCATGTCCAGGAAGGCTCCCTCCACCGAGGGGGAAAGCCTGTGGACTATAGACTTGGAGGAGGACAGGCCAGCGTTTCGGATGGCATTGTAGAAGCCGGAGGCCCGCTCGTTAAAATTCATGATGGAGTAGGCGGAGCGGAGATATCCCGGCTGCTGCTGGGTCTTTTTGATGAGATAGGTGGTGGCCAGATAGGCCCCCTGCACATTGTTGATCAGCACATAGTTGGCCTGGATGGTTTCAAAATACACGTCCAGCACGACAATGGGAATGGACAGCTTCTGAAAGTGCCTGTAGTCCTCCGCATGCATTTCCGTTCCCAGCAGAATGATGCCGCAGCAGTCGGAATATTGAATATTCTCGATCTGCTTTTGCAGCGTATCATCATCCCATACATAGTAAAAATTCAGCTTATATCCCAGCTCCTTGCAGCGCTCGCTGACTCCGTCTGATAACTGGGAGAAAAAAGGAGTATCCATAACAACAGCTCCATGCTTTTTAAAGAAAACAAAATAGAGAGTGCCGATCACCTGATTTTTGGAGGATATGCGATAGAAGTCATATCCTTCCTTTTCTGCCGTGTCCAGAATGAGACGGCGGGTTTTCTGACTGACTCCTGGTTTATTGTTCAATGCCATAGAGACAGCTGCAGGTGAGATGCCCAGCTTCTCGGCTAGTTTTTTCGCGGTAATTCCCATGGTAACTCTCCTTTTTATGATAGGCAGAGATTCATTCCATCTCCCCTGCTGCCCTTTATTCAGGGATCGTGAGATATTTGGAATATCGTATGGACCAGGATAAAATTCCCTGTATCTAGTATATAGAAAAATAAAAAGAAGCGCAAGAATTAAGTAAATAATTCAGATAAAAATACTTAATTTTTGAAAGAAATTTAGTAAATGTTTTTATATAATTGAGGAACAAACAGGAGAGAAAATCTTGTAAAAAGAGAAGCGGAGGATATGAAAATGAGAAAAAGCTTAAAAATGTTAGTTGGCGGAATGTTAGCAGCCACCATGCTGCTGGCAGGATGTGAGAACTCGGCTCCTTCCAATAGCCAGGGAGATACGGGAAATGCTCCTGCCCAAAGCAGCAATGCGGAGAGAGAGCAGAGCATGAAGATTGCGGTAATCCGGAATATGACAAGCTCGGATCATACCTCTCAGTTTTTTAAGGGGGCTACGGAGGAAGGCCAGGCCCTGGGATATACAGTGGATACCTTTATGAGCGATGGCGATGACGTAAAAATGCAGAACCTTATGGAGCAGGCCATGAATCAGGATTACGATATCTGGATTGTCTCCCATGCCAATGAGGGATACCAGTATGACATTCTCTCCAAGGCTGTGGACAAGGGCATCAAGGTGGTGGGCTTTGACTGCGGCGGAGAGCATGTTCCGGGAGTGACCTATACCTCTCAGAGCGATGGGGATCTGACAAAAATTTCCCTGGACGCCCTCATTGAGAAGGCAGAGGAAGAGGGAAAGACACAGCCGATTCAGATCCTGGAGGTAAATACCTTGGGAGCCATTGTTCCCTTTGATACCCGCCATGGGGTCGTTGAGGAATATGAGGCGGCAGGAAAGATCAAGGTGACCCAGATGATTTCTCCTAACCTGGCCGGTGATTTTTACTCAGAGATTAATACGGCTATCACAGCAGCTGTAAATAACGGCGTGGAGTTTGACGGCGTATGGACTGCTTCTACCAGCTTTTTGGATGCGATTATGGATGCCCTGCATGCTGCCAATAAAGAGGTTATTGTAACCGGTATTGATATCTCCGATACAGAAGTGGAACGTTTGACAAGAGAACCCTCCTACTATTGCTGCGCGGCAGTAGACCCCTATGTGATCGGCATGGTGGATGTGCGGATCGGCGTTTTGAAGGCTTTGGGCGTGGACACTCCCGAGGAGGTGCAGTTCCCGGCCGTAGGCGTATTCAATACAGATGTAAAGGAAGGAGACAGCATGGCTACTCTGGCAGGAACCATGGAAGGATTTGGAGAGTCTGACTTATATGATACGGAAGAGCTGCAGGCGATGCGGAAATAATGCTGTTTCTATTTCTTGCTGATAGGAAATTGAAAGGGATAAATGCATGGAGAATAAGAACGTAATCGAGGTAAAAAATGTTTCCATTGAATTTCCGGGGGTCAAAGCCCTGCAGAATGTGAACTGCACCTTTGAGAGCGGCACGGTGAAGGCCTTGATCGGGGCCAACGGAGCGGGGAAATCCACGCTCATGAAGGTGCTGGCCGGGGCCAATCCCACCTATACAGGGGAGATCTATTATAACGGAAAACCGGTGGAGATCCGCAATCCTCGGGATGCCAAGGCGCTGGGAATCGGGATTGTATATCAGGAGGTAGACAGTATTCTCACCCCAAACCTGTCTGTGGCGGAGAATATCATGATCGATCATATGATCTACGACTTAAAGGGAATCGGATGGATCAATTATAAGAAGCTTCGCCAGGAGGCTGCCCGTGTGCTGGAGGAGCTGGAGATTTCCCTGAACGTAAAGGCACTGGTTTCCAGCCTGACACTGGCTCAGAAGCAGATGGTGGTCATCGCTCGGACCATTGTGCAGAACTGTAAGTTTTTGATTCTGGATGAGCCCACGGCGCCCCTGTCCTTAAAGGAGACGGAGACCCTGTTTAAGCTTGTACGCAGGCTGGAGGCCAAAAACTGCGGGATTATCTTTATCTCTCACCGACTCAATGAGCTGTTTGAGATCTGCCAGGACATTGCGGTTATGAAGGACGGAAAAATGGTGGGCCAGGTTTCTGTCTCCGAAAACGTGCAGCCCAGCGACATTGTACGCATGATGCTGGGCGGAATCTCCTTAGGAGAGCTGGATAAATCCGGGCGGACTCTGGGAGACGTGGTGCTGAAGACAGAGAATTTCGGCGATAAGGGGGGGCATGTCCACCACATCAATATGGAGGTGCGCCAGGGTGAAATCGTGGGCATCTCCGGGCTGGTGGGAGCCGGAAAAACAGAGCTTTGCAAGACCCTGTTCGGAGAGTTTGGAAAAACCACGGGAAATTATCAGGTTTTGGGAAAGACGGCCTCCTTTTTAAGTCCTGCAGATGCCATCAAGGCCGGTATTGCCCTGATTCCCGAGGAGCGGAGAAAGGAGGGCGTGTTCCTGGAGGAGTCGGTGAACCACAACCTGTCTATTGTCACCCTGGGAAAATACGCGGGGGCTTTGAGCTTTGTAAACCGGAAGAGAGAGACGGGAGCGGCGGATGAAAAAATCCAAAGCCTGTTGATCAAAACACCATCCGCCACCCAGAAGGTGGGTCTTCTCTCCGGAGGAAACCAGCAGAAGGTTACCATTGGAAAATGGATTGACTCGGATGCTCAGATCTATATTTTCGATGAGCCCACAAAGGGAATTGATGTGGGAGCCAAGCAAGAGATCTACAAGCTGATTGTGGAGCTGGCGAGACAGGGAAAGAGCGTGATCTATACGTCCAGCGAGCAGTCGGAAATCCTTATGCTATCGGACCGGACCTATGTCATGTACGACGGAACCATTCAGAAGGAGCTTGAGACTGCCAAGACCAATGAAGAGGAAATCCTGTTTTACTCTACGGGAAGCGGGAAGTAAACCTTCATGCGCCCGAAATCGGTGCTCCACCAAAGAGGAAAGTCATGAGGGCGCATTTGGAATACCCGAATTCATGCCGCCTATTCGGCGGCGGACTTTTAAAGTAACCATAGATAGAAGCACTGATTTTACAGGAGGATTAAACGCAATGAATAAAAATCTGGGAAAGAGGCTCCTGGCTGAGGGCGGAGTTGTCATTGCAATCGTCATCGCATTTGTATTTTTTTCCATTATGGCGCCGAGGGCGTTCCTGTCTTTTGACAATGTCATCAACATTTTGAAATCCATTTCCATTACCACAGTCATTGCCATGGGCGCTACCATTGGCTTTGCGGCAGGGATTTTTGACCTGTCCTTTGCCTCTCTGGCGACTCTGGGGGCGGCCTTAAGCTGTACCTTTATCGCCTGGTATAACATGCCCATGCCCATAGCAATGATTGCAACCATTTTAGTCTGCATGCTGGTGGAACTGGTGAACTCGGTTCTGGTGGTAAAGTTTCAGGTCACTGCTTTTCTGGCTACCCTGGCCATGTCCTTTGTGGTGGACGGTCTGGTGCTGACCTATTCCGGCGGCTCCCTGATCAATCCCCGCATGGCAAGCGCCAGCGGCCAGGAAGTGGTGCGGGAGATTCCCCAGGCCTTCTGGAATATGGGAAAATCCCCCTACATCATTATCATCATGTTTCTCTGCATCCTGGTGGTGGAGCTGTTCCTTACCTACACTAAACACGGCAGACTGCTGTATATGGTAGGCTCTAATGCGGGAGCCGCCCGTCTGTCCGGTGTGAAGATCGGTATGTACACTACCATGGCCTTTATGCTGACAGCTGTATTCTCCTCCCTGGCAGGCATGCTGATTGCCGCCCGGGCAGGTACGGTCCAGTCCACGGCAGGCTCCTCCTTCCTCATGCCGGCAATCGCGGCAGCCAACATTGGTTTTTCCTTTGGAGGACGGGGAAAGGCAAACGCCATCGGAACCTTTGTGGGAGCGGCCTTGATCGGCGTGGTGGAGAACGGCCTCTATGCCATGGCCTTCCCCTATTACTCTATCAACATCATCAAGGGAATTATCCTGATCCTGGCCCTGGTGCTCAGCACCCTGTCGGCAAAGGCGCAGGAGAACAAATAGGAGGTATAAAGAAATGCGTTGGAAAAAGAATATGGAACCGGTAGATCACTCTTGCTTACATAAGTATCTCATTGAGGATGAGGAGGGCCAGATTCAACCCATGGATGAGCCCTATTTCCGGGCAAAGGAGCTGGCTCCTGGCGTGTGGCAGGTGCTTAGCGACGGAGATTACACCTATGTGCTGGAGGGGGACGAGGAGCTGATCTGCATTGACAGCGGCTCCGGGGCAGGAAATATCCGGGCCTTTTGCCAAACGCTGTCAGAAAAGCCTTTGTATCGGCTTTTCAACACCCACAATCATTTTGATCACACGAAAAACAATTACCTCTTTGACGTGGTATATATGTCGGAAAAATGCTATGCGGGACGCTGCCAGCCTTTTGGAGAGCATGAGGGCATGGAGTTTCCGGATGATTATCCCGTGGTGTTTTTAAAGGACGGGGATGTGGTGAACCTGAAGGGCCGGGAGCTGGAGGTATACAACATTGAGGAGCACTGCAAGGGCTCTCTTCAATTTCTGGATCGGAAGAGCCGCATCCTGTTCTGCGGGGATGAGCTGAATGGAAATTTTTTTGACAGCCGTATTTCCGTGGAGCACTCCTTCCGCAATCTGAGGCGGTGGATGTCCTTCCGGGATGCCTATGACACCCTGTGCGCCGGAAACGGAATCCATGATGCTGTTTATGTGGACCGGTATTATGAGACGGCAAAATATATCCTGGAGGGCCACACCGGGGAGGGAATGGAGTACTACATGCCCTATGAGGACCGGATTGCCTCGGTGGCTGTAAAGGATGGGAAGCCGGTGTTTGCTCGCCGCAGTCCTCATATGATCGAATCCGTAGCCGCAGCCATGCGCCAGGCAGGCTTTGAGAAGCACCTGGAGCTGACTAATGGCAGAGGCAGCTTCTGCTTCATGCGTAAGCTCACGCCGGACGGGATTTTTGACCGGATGCTGGAGCGCAACGACTGCAGGTTTGCTTATTACCTGAACCGGATCTGGAACAATGATGAGGCAAATAACGACGTAGTATAAAGCAGGGATCAGGGAAGCGCTTTCGAGAAAGGATGGAGAGATGCCTCTGGGCTTCCCTGATAAAAAGAAAGAGGCCAGGAAAGGAGAAAATATGAGCGGAAAGATTAAGCTTGGCTATGCACCCACCCGCCGGAGCATTTTCAGCGCCCCGGACGCCATCAAGTACAGAGGCCTGACCGCAGACCGTCTGCGGGAGCTGGGAGTGGATTTTGTAGATATCACAGACATCAATGAGGAGGGTCTGCTTTACAACGAAGCAGACCGGATGAAAATCGCGGAAAAATTCAAGGCGGAGCGCATCGACGGCCTGTTCCTGCCTCACTGCAATTTCGGCACAGAATATGAGTGCGCCAGACTGGCAAAGGAGCTGGGGGTTCCGGTGCTTCTGTGGGGGCCTTTGGATGAGCGCCCTAACGAGAAAGGAGAACGCCTTCGGGATACCCAGTGCGGCCTGTTTGCCACAGGCAAGGTGCTGCGAAGATTCCAGGTGCCCTTTACCTATATGACCAACTGCAGGCTGGAGGATCCGGTATTCGAGAGAGGCCTTGGGGATTTCCTGGCTGTGTGCAATGTGGTAAAAACCTTCCGCAGTATTCGCATCCTGCAGATTTCCACCAGGCCCTTTGATTTCTGGTCTACCATGTGCAACGAGGGAGAGCTTCTGGAGAAATTTAACATTCAGCTGTCGCCCATTCCCATGCCGGAGTTGACCGACGAGGTAAAGCGGGTGAAGGCGGAGAAAACAGAGGTGGAGCAGGTCATGGCCTACTGCAGGGAAAAGATGGAAATTCTCATTACGGAGGAGGAGCTGGAAAATGTGGCGGCCCTGAAGGTGGCCATGAAAAATCTGACGGAGAAATACGGCTGCAAGGCCGTGGCCATCCAATGTTGGAACCAGCTGCAGTCGGAGCTTGGTATCATGCCCTGTGCGGCCAATTCCCTGCTGAACGAGGAGGGGATTCCCGTGGTATGCGAGACGGATATCCACGGCGCCGTCACAGCCCTTTTGGTGGAGGCGGCAACCTTGGACGATACCAGAAGCTTCTTTGCGGACTGGACCATCCGGCATCCGGATATTGAGAACGGGGAGCTTTTGCAGCACTGCGGTCCCTGGCCTATTTCCGTGGCTCAGGAAAAGCCGAAGCTTACCTATCCCCTGGCCTTTGACCATCCGGGCAGCATTACGGCGGAGGCAAAGCATGGACAGGTAACCCTGGCCCGCTTTGACGGAGACAACGGGGAATACTCTCTGCTGCTGGGAAATGCAAAAGGCGTGGAGGGTCCCAAGGGCATGGGCACCTATCTCTGGGTGGAGGTGGACAACATCAAGCGCCTGGAGGCCAAGATCGTGGAGGGTCCCTACATTCATCACTGCGTGGGAATCCACAGGGATGTGGTGCCGGTGCTGTATGAAGCCTGTAAATACATAGGGATTAAGCCGGATCTCTACGATCCTATAGAAGAGGATGTAAAAGCTTATCTGCGCGGGGAGTAATCGGCATAAGTGAACCAAATCCTGGCTTTTGTGTAAAGATCGGTACAGGGAAGCAATTGTCTATCTTTGCAAAAAGCGAACGGCACGAGGAAACAGATTTTGTGGGAAAGGAAAGCATATGGAAGATTTAAAGGCATTATCCTATGATTTGCGGAAACATGTAGTGGATATGATTGTGGAAGGGAAGGGCGGCCATATCGGTGGTGATATGAGTGTGATTGATGCCCTCATAGCCCTGTATTTCCGGGTGATGAATATCAGTCCGGATAATCAGGAGGACGAAAACCGGGACCGCTTTGTTATGAGCAAGGGACACTGCGTGGAGGCCCTCTACGCGGTGCTGGCGGCCAAGGGCTTCTTCCCTATCGAAGAGGTAATTGAGAAATTCAGCAAATTCGGCTCCCCCTATATCGGCCACCCTAACAATAAGCTGCCAGGGATCGAGATGAATTCTGGCTCTCTGGGACACGGCCTTCCCGTGAGTATTGGCATGGCCCTGGCCGGACGCATGGACCGCCGGGACTACCGGGTCTACACGGTTATGGGAGACGGGGAGCTGGCAGAGGGCTCTGTGTGGGAGGGCGCTATGGCGGCGGCTCACTATAAACTGGACAATCTCTGCGCCACTGTGGACCGGAATCGGCTGCAGATTTCGGGAAACACCGAGGATGTTATGGCCCAGGATGACTTGGGGGAACGGTTCCGCAGCTTTGGCTGGCATGTGATCCATGTGGCAGACGGCAACGATATGGACCAGCTTCTGGCAGCCTATGAGGAGGCCAAAACCGTAAAGGGAAAGCCTGCCCTGGTCATTGCCAACACGGTGAAGGGCTGCGGCTCCGCGGTCATGGAGAACAAGGCCCCCTGGCATCACAAGGTGCCCTCCCCGGAGGAATATGAGCAGATTATCGGAGATTTCGCCAGGAGAAAGGAGGCGCTGTGCCATGAATAAGATTCCAAACCGGCAGGCTATCTGTGAGGTGTTGATGGAAAAGGCAAAGACAGACAGGGATATTGTAGTGCTGTGCAGCGATTCCCGGGGAAGCGCATCCCTGGCCCCCTTTGCCAAGGAATTTCCGGAGCAGTTTGTGGAGACAGGGATTGCGGAGCAGAACCTGGTTGGTATTGCGGCAGGTCTGGCAAAGTGCGGGAAAAAGGTATTTGCGGCCTCCCCGGCAAGCTTTGTCTCAACCAGGAGCTATGAGCAGGCCAAGGTGGACTGCGCCTACTCAGGCACCAACGTGACGCTTATCGGAATCAGCGGCGGCGTCAGCTACGGGGCCCTGGGCATGAGCCATCATTCCGCCCAGGATATTGCGGCCATGTCAGCCATTCCCAATATGCGGGTGTATTTGCCCAGCGACCGGTTTCAGACGGCCTGCCTCATAGAGGCTCTGCTGCAGGATGAAAAGCCAGCCTATATCCGGGTGGGAAGAAACCCGGTGGAGGACATTTATACGGAGGAAAGCTGTCCCTTTGTCCTGGACCGGGCCAATGTGCTCATGGAAGGGAAGGATGCGGCCATTATTGCCTGCGGGGAAATGGTGCGGCCGGCCCTGGGTGCGGCGGAAAAGCTAAAGGAGCAGGGCATTGGGGCCCGGGTCATTGACATGTACTGTGTGAAACCCCTGGACCGGGAAGCGATTCTCCAGGCGGCCCGGGAGGTCAAGGCGGTTATCACGGCAGAGGAGCATGCGCCCTTCGGGGGCCTGGGCTCCATGGTGAGCCAGGTGGTGGCTGCAGATTGTCCGAAAAAGGTCGTTAATCTGGCTCTGCCGGATGCGCCGGTGATTACGGGAACCTCATCCGAGGTGTTTGCCTACTATGGGCTGGACGCTGCGGGGATTGTCAAGGCTGTGGAGGAGGCACTTTCCTAAAAGTGAAGTCTGAAAGAATAGGCAGTCAGGAAAGCTAGGAAGGTCGGAAGAAGAGGCAGTCTGGAAGACCAGGAAAGCCGAAAGAACAGACAGTCAGGAAAGCTGGAAAAATAGGCAGTCAGGAAAGACAGCAGGTTCAGGATCGAGAGTAAGAAGAGTAACAGTAGAAAGGAACAAAGGAATGGGCAGATATGTGTTGGGAATCGATCAGAGTACCCAGGGCACAAAGGCTCTTCTGTTTGATGAGGAAGGGAAGCTTCGGTGCAGGAGTGACCTTCCTCACGAGCAAATTGTGGATGAGCGGGGCTGGGTGGAGCATGATCTGGAAGAAATCTATGCAAACACCATACAGACAGTAAAAAATCTGGTGGAAAAAGCTGGGATTGACAAGTCAGAGCTTTCCGTGCTGGGCATCAGCAACCAGCGGGAGACGGCGGCCTGCTGGGAGAAGGACAGCGGCCGTCCCGTGTACCATGCTATTGTCTGGCAGTGCGTCCGGGGAGCGGCCATCTGTGAGAGGCTGAGGGAACAGGGTCATGAACAAATGATCCGGGAACACACAGGCCTCCCCTTGTCCCCCTATTTTTCCGCGGCAAAGCTTGCCTGGATCTTTCAGAATGTGGAAGGAGCAAAGGAAAGGGCAAAAAGAGGAGAGCTTGCCTGCGGCACCATAGACAGCTTCCTGGTGTACCGGCTTACAAAAGGAAGAAATTTCCAGACGGATTACTCCAACGCCTCCCGCACCCAGCTCTTTCATATTGGAGAGCTTGCCTGGGATTCCAAGCTTTTGGAGCTGTTCGGAATCCATCCCTCCTGCATGGCAGCTGTGACGGATTCCAACGGAGACTACGGCGTGACGGATTTTGAGGGCTATCTGGATCATCCCATTCCCATCCGGGCCGTGCTGGGGGATTCACACGGAGCCCTTTTTGGTCAGGGGTGTCTCAAGCGCGGCATGGTAAAGGCCACCTATGGGACAGGCTCTTCCATTATGATGAACGTAGGGGAACAGCCGGTGTTCAATGACCTGGGCCTTGCATCTTCCCTGGCCTGGTCCATGGACGGGAAGGTAAACTATGTGCTGGAGGGCAACATCAACTACACGGGAGCCGTGATTACCTGGCTTAAGGATGAGGTGGGCCTTATCTCCTCTGCAGGAGAGACGGAAGAATTGGCGAAAAAAGCCAGAGAAAGCGACTGTACCTATGTGGTTCCCGCCTTCTCCGGCCTGGGAGCGCCCTACTGGGACAGCAAGGCCAAGGCAGTCATCTGCGGAATCACCCGGACCACAGGGAAGGCAGAGATTGTCCGGGCAGCCTTAGACTGCATCGCCTATCAGATCGGGGATATTGTCCGGGTTATGCAGGAGGCCAGCGGGATACCCATAGAGGAGCTTCGGGTAGACGGAGGGCCCACGAAAAATGAGTATCTCATGCAGTTCCAGAGCAATCTTCTGGGAATCCCCGTGCGGATTCCGGAGGCGGAGGAGTTGTCCGGCATCGGGGCGGCGTATGCGGCAGGATTGGCTGCGGGGATTTATAGAGAAGATATTTTTAACGCCATGAGCCGGAGAAGCTATGAGAGCGAGGGGGACAGAAGCAAGTATGGGGAGCTCTATGCCGGATGGCAGGAAGCGGTGCGGATGGTGAGGACAAAATAGAAAAAATCCCTGTTGAAATCAATGCGTGTGTACCATTGATTTCAGCAGGGATTTTAAGCTGATTTTTCTGTGTTATTATTCTTTGATCTTATCAATATCAGTCAAATTCACTCCCAAAGCGGTAAGAATTGCTTTTAATGACAGATAGTCATTTTTCAATCCTTCATATGTTTTTGTTGCATTTTCCTCTCTGGCATTTTTCATGTGGGCCTGGACTTTTTGGAATTGATCGACCACGTCTTTTACAATTTCACCATTGCTTGGCATTGAAAACCACCTCCTGATTAAGATCATGGTTACTTGTATAGGTTCAATATAGCATAAGCAAAGGATAAAGTCTATTGTAATTTTAGAATAGCCCTGGAGATCTATATTTTGTAAATTTTTGCTGAAACATAGCTGAAATTATGATATACTTAAACTACTTTTTAAGATCATATAGGGAGAGAAATCTTTTTGGAAGATGGAGAACAGCAGGCTAAAAGTAAGGTTTGAGGACGAGCTTTATAAAAATTTGGATAAGCTGAAATCTGTATACGATTTGTCAGTATTTTGCTATGACTATTTGATTTCAGGTGTGGAGGATCAGGGACTGTTTTTGGGAGAATATGTATTTGAAAATGAGGAGGCAGGCAATTCGAATCCAAACCGGAAAAAATTAAAGAGGTTTAGCAGGGATATAGAATGCCTTCTTGAAAAGCGTGAGACAGAAGGCTGGTCTTTTTCTAAATGTATTATGGCTATTCACAAACAAATGGGGAAGCTGAAATTAGCTGATTACGGAAATGACTACTTAAATGATGCGACCATTCCCGTTTTTATGTTATTTGCCATTGACAGGTATGTGTTGGAAAAAAAGGACCGTTGCTCAGAAGATGGTCCTTTGAACAGAACGTACTGTGGGAAGTCGTATATTTATTTAAACATAGGAAATAATATCCTGGATGATGCCGCAGAAGCAAATAATTTTTCAACTATTATTTCTGGTCCTGAAATAAGAAAACAGTTGAGACATCTGATTTTTTTTGAGAAAAACCAGATGCCCTCCAAAGTGGGGATACCTAAGGTTAAGAAGCTATGTGTTACAGAGAAGCAGGAAGTCATGCAGAAGATCTTGCAGGGAAAAAAATGGAAGATAGCAGTAATTCCCTTTGGGGAAGAACACATGGTAAACTTTCCTGTTGATCAAGGAGCCTTGTTTCATGTTGCGTATCAGGAGAAGCATATAGAGAACGGCATAGGGCGGGCTTTAAATCTGTTAGATCGCGCAATTCAGTTAAAGGCAAATGTGATTGTTTTTCCGGAATATGTCTGTTCTCAGGAGATCCAGGGCGCTATAAGGGAGCATTTGGAATTGATCTATGAAAATGATCCGAAATGTCTGGATTCTCTGTTTCTGGTTGTGGCAGGCAGTGGATGGACCGGGGATGATAACAATGTCTGTAACATTTTTTCTTATGATGGCAGACTTTTGGGAAGGCAATATAAGTATTCCCGCTTTACGGATTTAAAATTTGAGGGAAAAGAGCTGATAGAAAATCTGAGAAATCCGGGAAAGGAAACAACCATTGTAGAGATCGATGGGGTAGGAAAGGTCTTAGTTGGAATTTGCAGAGATATCTCGGAGAGATCCTATACGAAAATGCTTGCCGACACGTTTCATCCGCAGTTATTGCTGACGCCTGCCTGGAGCAAATCCATACGGAATGGATTTCAGGAGCAGTATCGCGATATAGCATCGGTAAACCACAGAACTTGTTCAATTTTGTGCAACTGTTGTGAAGCCATACGTGACAGAAAGGAATTGGTTCAGATCGGAATTGCGGTCACCCCTTTTAAAGACGGGACGGTCGTAATAGGAAAGGAACATATGATTTGCCGGAGCAGGGATTGTGTAAAGGAATGTGAAAGCAGGGGATGTGTCTGTATGGTTTGTATGGACTTTAGCCAAAAGGCTGTCAGGAGAGGAGAAATGATAGGAGACAGACAATATTTTTGTGTATAGACTCTTGCTTTTTCGGGCAATAAAACATATAATGGAGTAAACAATTCATAAACAATTCAGAGGAAACAATATGAAAAAAAGATTGGAAAATATCTGTAAAGAAATATTAGGCCATTGGAAGAACCAGGGAAAACTGGAGGAGGAACAGGCCCATATTTTTTTTGATGGAATTCTGGATGTTATCATGGATGGTGAAAAGGTTCCCATATCAGACTACAGGCAGATTTCTGCCAGAGTAGAGAAAAAGTGGCAATACAGGGAGCTTGAGGATTTGTCTCTCGGGGAGGCATTCTTATACGGGAGCCTTTGGGGGGGAATCAAAATAGAGGATCTATATGAGGATCGTGTCAGACAGCAGGAGTCTATGGAAAAGCTGGTAAGCGTTTATGCGCCAAAGCAATGGCTTTTCCGGGCGATCTATTATAATCCGGGCATTCGGCACAAAGACTTGGCAAAGAAGGGAAATCAGAGTCCTTCTCAGCTTTCCCAGCTTATGACTAGTGTGGAGAGGGAAGGTCTCATTACGTATAACCGAGTGGGGCGTGAAAAGTATTACTATCTGCAGAAAAGAGGGGATCAGCTTTACAAATTGCTGAAGGAAAGACAGGCATCCGAAGCGTTTAAACAGAAAAGAGAAAAGACTATTATTTTTTCACCCGATAATTTGGATAATCATGAATTGAAATTAGAAAGGCGGACGGATTATAATCAGAAGCCGTCAGGATATAGAGATCTACAGTTTGGAACTATGTTTTTAAGCAACGAAAATATTACAACCAGCATAGAGGTTGCAAATGTGTGAAAGGGGGCCTTGGAATATCATGCATCAGGCAGAGGGTTCAGGAACAGAGTTCCAAGAGCAGCTTTTAGATTTTTTGGGACGTGTTAAAGGCGAACAGATTGATATTGCGGCTGCCGTGTATTATATGATTCAAAAGGAAAGCAACAGGGCGGACGCTTTCCGCTTTTTTCTGGAGCATGCAGATGAGTTAGAAACAACGGGTGAGGCAGAGGCAGAAAGCGTTTTTACGGCTTCAGAAATACAGAAGCTGTCAAGGAACTGCGGACAGCTTGCGGAAGGGATTCTTGACAATGTGATTGGAAAAAATTTAGACGAAGCCGACTTTTATGCAGAGCTGTGGAAAAGAGGAATTGAGGAAAATATAAATTTGCCGGAAGAGAAGGAAAAGATATACGCGTTATACAGAATATGGACAGATGGCAGGATTCCTTATTTTAAACTGGATGAGGGCCTTCTTATGACAAATGAAAGGTTTAGGGAGATTGTTGGAGAGAAGCAATCCCAGTTAAAACAGGTACGATTTTTGTTAAATTCCAGATTCTCTCAGCGAACGCAGAGAAGCAGCCTGCTTGTAAGGATTCTGGATTCCTGTGAAACGGAGGAGGAAAAGGCGGTTATTCTGGCACAAATCCTGTTAATGGCAGAGTATAAGGCATATAAAAGAAGTACAGACAGTTAGAATAAAAAGGTATGAAAAATAAATCCCTGTTGAAGCCGGGAGACCCGGTTTCAGCAGGGATTTCTATGTAAAAGGTTTAAATAGATCCATAACTCGATTCACGCATATCAGATAGCAGCGCCCTCACAACCCTCCACCCGCTCCAGCAAATCTGAGAGAATACACCCGGTGGTCTCAAAATGCACATAATCCGTCACAGTCTGGCGGACCAGAGCCTGGGCCTGGGCGGGGAAATCCTCGTCGGCATCCCAGAACACCAGCCGTACTGGAATCTGGGGAAAAGCCTGGAATTCAAAGGATACATCGCCCTGCTCCAGGGGAGTTCCTCCGCAGAGCCGGCAGGCCCGGTCAAGAGCCTCCAGGTTTCTGGTAAATTTTCGGGCAAAGGGTACCAGCAAAGGGTCCGGCATGGGCTGCCGGGAGCCGGAGCCGTCCAGAGAGTCATTGGACACCCAGGGGCCGTCGGAGTGGGGAAAATCTTTGGTGTAGTACAGGAGATGGTAGATGCTCATGGTCTCATTGAAATACAGTTCATCCGTCCAGGCCTGGCCGCACTCCTTTTCCAGAATCCCATCCTGGAGCCGGAGCCGGTAGGGATTTTCGTAGTAGCTTAAGTATAGATAATCGGAATTTCTGTGAAGCCCCAGGATTTTTTGAATCCGGGAGGGATCATAGCCTGTGAACCGCGTGCGCCACTGCTGAGATACGGCTTCGTATTCGGAAAAGAGAAAGCCTCTGCTCTGAAAGGCATGGTAATTGACACTCATGGGAACACCTCGCTTTTGCTGTTTTTCTTCATTGTAGCATAGAAAACCACAGGGGGCAAATCCTGTTTGTGGAGGAATCTTGCAGAATTATAGTTGTGAAGAACACCGGATTGTGCTACAATTCAACATATACAGAATTGTTACAGAAGAAAGAGGAGGCTGTGGGAGATGAAGAGAAAATGGGGATATCTGGGTCTGACGGTTTTGATGGGGGCCCTTTTGGCTGGCTGTCAGGAGATGCCTGAGGAGGGGAGCCGCCTTCGGCGTTATACCTATGAAGATATATACGGCGGCAATGAATGGGAGGACGATTACAGCCAGGACGACTGGGATCAGGAGCTGGAGGATCTGATCGACCAGTATTTTTCCGGGAATCAGGGATATGGGGATGACACCTATTACCACGAGGGAGCCATGGGGGAAACCATGGAGAATGTGTTCTTTACTTTCCGGGTGGACGACGCCTGGTTTGTGGACAGCTATGGAGGCTATGAGCCCCGGGAGGGCTGTGAGCTGGTGGATGTGCTGCTCACTATAGAGAATACCTTTGGGGAAGAGATCCCCATGTTTAATACGGATTTTCAGATCCAGTGGGGCGGAGAGGGAGACGACGATTATGAGTTTGCCCTGTCGGATTTGGCCCAGGAGAATCCAGAGATTATGCCGGATGAGTTTATGCTGGAGGACGGTGAGGAGCGCCAGTATCATCTGATCTATGAGGTGCCCGCGGGCAATATGATTTTTTCCGTTTCCTACCTGGAGGTTTTTGCAGATGACTCCGAGGGGAATGTATACTTTGTGTATTTTATGCCGGTGGACAAGACCCTGTAGGGAATACCGCATGGCAGTTGCTAAGTTTATGGCAGAGAGGCAAAGCCGGTTCATGGGGAATGGCTTTGTCTCTCTGCTTGTGGGATGAGATACGGTTATGAGCAGGCGGCAAACCCTTCCTCCAGAAGCTGGGCAGCCACGCTGCCTGGACGCACTCTTTTTACTGCCTCTTCAAAGGGGAACCAGCAGGCGCTGTCCACCTCGCAGGAGAGGCGGAAGTCATCTTTTTTCACACGAGCTGCAAATCCCAGCATGAGAAGGCTTTTTTGCTCCAGGGGATAGCTTCGGATAAACTGCAGGGACTGGACCGCAAGGCCCAGTTCTTCTTTTATTTCCCGGCAGGCGGAAAGCTCCGCGCTTTCTCCCGGCTTCATATAACCCGCCACACAGACATAATTTTCTGTGGAAACATAATCCTGCCGGATCAGGGCGATTTCCTTATATTCGTTTACCACCAAGTTGATGGTGCAGGTATAAAAGAAGGGAAACAGAGGCTTTTTACAGGTCTGACAATAGGGGATCATCCCTTCGTCTCCGATTTCTCTGGGAATCAGTTTTTCCCCGCAGTGGGGACAATAGGTAAAGTTCATGAGACACTCCTTTCACCGCCGCAAGGATCAGGCGGGAATTCCGCTTACTACATTCCTTTTATCGGCGGAACAGGGCAAGAATATAAGAAGGTTGACAGGCAGGCTTTTTTTGTGGAACCCCTTTTAAATTCAGGGAAAGTAGTGTATACTTGATGCGAAAGAGAGGGGAAAACCATGACCTGTAAGGAAGCAGTGCAGTATGTGATGCCTTATATTAACGAGGAGATGAGCGATAAGGAGACGGAAGCCTTTCTGGAGCATATCAAGGGCTGCAAGGAGTGCTACGAGGAACTGGAGGTTTACTACACCATCTATGCGGGCCTGGCCCAGCTGGACAGTGACAGCGACAACCTGGATATGCACAATCTGCTGGAATGTGCGCTGCAGGATTCCCGGGAGCGGGTGCGTCTTCACGCAAATTTTAATATTCTGTATGTATTGGTCCAAGTGGCGGCGGTTCTTTCCCTGATTGCCATGATTATTGTAAAATGGAGATAGAAGATGAGCGAAAAAATACTTTTGATTGACGGACATAATATCATCAACCGGGCTTTTTATGCGGTGACCACCCTGACCAATGCAGAGGGACTTCACACCAATGCCATTTTTGGTTTTTTAAATACCATGTTTAAGATTCTGGAGGAGGAAAAGCCGGATTATTTGTGCGTGGCCTTTGATGTGAGCGCTCCTACCTTTCGCCACGAGATGTATGCCCCGTATAAGGGGACCAGAAAGCCTATGCCCCAGGAGCTGCAGGAGCAGGTGCCGGTGCTCAAGGAGCTTTTGCATGCCATGGGGATTGCAACCATGGAGAAGCCGGGGCTGGAGGCGGACGACCTGATGGGTACAGCGGCCAAGCGCAGCGAGGCCAAAGGCATGGAGGTGGTGGTGCTCTCCGGGGACAGGGACCTTCTGCAGCTGGCTACAGAGAGGATCCTGATCCGCATGCCCAAGACAAAGGGCGGCGGCTCTGAGGTGGAGGACTATTACGCCAGGGATGTGCTGGCCCGCTATCAGGTAACGCCGGAGCAGATCATTGAGCTGAAGGCCCTTATGGGGGATTCCTCAGACAATGTGCCTGGTGTGCCGGGAATTGGGGAAAAGACAGCTACCCATTTGATCGCGCAGTATGGTTCCATTGAAAATGCTTACGCCCATGTGGATGACGTGAAGCCTAACCGGGCCAGGGAGGCTTTGCGGGAGCACTATGACATGGCAAAGCTTAGCAAGACGCTGGTCACCATCAACACAGACTGCGACTATGATTTCAGCTGGGAAGACGCCCGGCTTGGAAATATTTATACCCAGGAAGCCTACCAGTTTTTGAAAAAGCTGAATTTTAAAAATATGCTGAGTCGTTTTGACATGGGAACGACAGTGCAAAAGCAGGAGGAAAGCTTCCGGGAGATCACGGATTTCGGGGAAGCAGATCGGATCCTTACCCAGGCGGGTTCCCAGGATCAGGCTGCCTTTTGCCTGATTCATGAGGAGGGAGAGCTTCTTGGCATATCCCTGGCCTATGGGGAGGCAGCCTGCTATATTCCGGTGCAGGGATTTCTGACAGCCCCCTATCTGACCGGAAAGCTGGTGGAGAGCCTGAGCAGGGTTCCCCAGATTATAGGTCTGGAGATCAAGGAACAGCTGGAGGCTCTGAGCTTCTGGGCGCCAAAGGAAGCCTTTGCTAAGCTTTTGCAGAGGGAGGAGCAGTGGCGGGATACGGGCATTGCCGCCTACCTTCTCAATCCTTTAAAGAGCAGCTATACCAGCGAGGAGCTGGGAAGAGAATATTTAGGACTTCAGGTACCCTCCCGGCAGGAGCTTCTGGGAAAAGGAAAGCTAGTCCAGCTTGCAAAGGAGAAGCCAGAGGAGCTTTTGCGCCTTGCCTGCTATGAGAGCTATGTGCAGCTTCATGTGATGCCGGCGCTGGAAGAGAGACTTACAGAGAGCGGCATGTGGCAGCTGTATGCAGAAATCGAGATGCCCCTGGTGTTTACCCTCTACCACATGGAGCGGGCGGGAATCCGGGTGGAGGCAGAGGCGCTGAAGGTATACGGGGAACAGCTTTCCGTGCGGATTCAGGAGTTGGAAGCGCTTATCTATCAGCAGGCGGGAGAGAGCTTTAACATTAATTCTCCCAAACAGCTGGGGGTGATATTATTTGAAAAAATGGGGCTTACGGGCGGCAAGAAGACGAAAACCGGCTATTCCACCTCGGCGGAGGTGCTGGAAAAGCTGGCGCCGGAATGCCCCATGGTGGCGGATATTCTGGAATACCGGCAGCTGACCAAGCTTAAGTCCACCTATGCGGACGGGCTGGCTGCCTATATTGGCGGGGACGGACGAATCCACAGCAAATTTCAGCAGACTGTGACGGCCACAGGGCGCTTAAGCAGCACGGAGCCAAACCTGCAGAATATACCCATCCGGGTGGAGCTGGGCCGGCTTATCCGCAAGGTGTTTATCCCGGAGGAGGGATTTGTGCTGCTGGATGCGGATTATTCCCAGATCGAGCTGCGTGTCCTGGCCCACATGTCCGGGGACGAGGCCCTGATCGCGGCTTATCAGGAGGCCCAGGACATTCACCGCATGACAGCCTCCCAGGTATTCCATGTGCCCTTTGGGGAGGTGACGGATCTGCAGCGGCGCAATGCCAAGGCGGTGAACTTCGGCATTGTCTACGGCATCAGCTCCTTCGGCCTGTCCCAGGATCTGAGCATTACCAAGAAAGAGGCCCAGGAATATATCGAGAGGTATTTCGAAACCTACCCGAAAATCAAGGAATTTTTGGACCGGCTGGTCAGGGACGGGAAAGAAAAGGGCTATGTGGAGACCATGTTCGGACGGCGCCGTCCCATGCCGGAACTGAAATCCTCCAATTTCATGCAGCGCTCCTTTGGGGAGCGGGTGGCCATGAATGCTCCTATTCAGGGAAGCGCGGCGGATATTATCAAGATTGCCATGAATCGGGTGAGCCGCAGGCTCCGGCAAGAGGGGCTTAGATCCCGGCTGATTTTGCAGGTTCACGACGAGCTTTTGGTGGAGACCTGGCAGGAGGAGCTTGACCGGGTCAGGGAGATTTTGGCCCAGGAAATGCATGGGGCAGCCAAAATGGCAGTGTCCCTGGAGATTGATATGCATGCGGGGGTAAACTGGTATGAGGCCCATTAAAGGATGGATAAAAGAAAGGTGCGGTCTGACTTGGGAGAGAAAGCCGCAAAGGAGAGGAAACGAGTGAGAGTCATCGGAATCACCGGTGGTATGGGAGCCGGGAAGAGTGAGATTTTGGTTTGTCTGCAGAGGCGCTACGGCGCTTCTGTGATCCAGGCGGATCAGGTGGGCCATGTGGTCATAGAGCCGGGAGGCATGGCTTACCAGGCGGTTTTAGATGCCTTTGGAGGAGTGGACAAAGCAGAAGGGCTTCTCCGGCCGGATGGGAGCATTGACCGGGGAGTTTTGGCCGGCCTGGTGTTTGGAAAACCAGAAGAGCTGAAGCGTCTGAATGGGATCATTCACCCGGCGGTGAAGGAGTGGATCTGCCGGGAGATGGAATACCGGCGGCAGCAGGGCCAGGAGCTGCTGGTTATTGAGGCCGCTCTTTTGATCGAGGCAGGATATGAGAAAATCTGTCAGGAGCTGTGGTATATTTATGCCAGGCCAGAGGTGCGCAGGGAGAGGCTTAAGAGCTCCAGGGGGTACTCGGATGCGCGGATTGACGCAGTGTTTGCCAGCCAGCTTTCTGAGGAGGAATTTCGTCGTCACTGTCAAGTGGTCATCGACAACAGCGGGGCGTTTTCGGATACCAGCAGGCAGATCGGGGAGGCTGTGGACCGGTGGCAGATGTGCGCTCGGCCATAAGCTTGTGTATGGACGCCTTTATTCCCGCGAGCAACGAGCCAAGTGGCTGCTTGCAGCGGGGTCTTTGATTTTCCGGCAGGTTATTTGGAAAATTATGGGTGTGCCAGCACACGGGAAAACAGAGGGATAAAAGGAGAGAAAATCATGAGATTGTGCAGTATCGCCAGCGGCAGCAGCGGGAACTGTATTTACATAGGCTCAGACCAGAACAGTATCCTCATTGACGCGGGGATCAGCGGCAAACGGGTGGAGGCAGGCCTTAAGGAGCTGGAGCTTTGCGGGAAGGATCTGGACGGGATTTTAATCACCCATGAGCACGCAGACCATATTAAGGGATTGGGGGTTCTGGCCAGAAAGTATCAGGTTCCCATTTACGGGACGCCGGGAACCCTGAAGGCCATTGGGAAAACGTCCAGCGTGGGGGACATTTCTCCGGAACTGTACCGGGAGATTATGCCGGATACCACGTTTCAGGTGGGGGATCTGTCCATTTCTCCCTTCCGGGTTTCCCATGACGCGGCGGATCCTGTGGCCTATCGGGTGGAATGCGGCAAAAAAAAGGTGGCGGTGGCCACGGACCTGGGGATGTATACGGATTACACAGTGGAGAGGCTTACGGGTCTGGACGCTTTGCTTTTGGAGGCCAATCATGATGTGCATATGCTGGAAGTGGGAGGCTATCCCTACTATCTGAAGCGGCGGATCCTGGGAGAGCGGGGACATCTGTCCAATGAGTCTGCGGGACAGCTGCTGTGCCAGGTGCTTCACGACAATCTGAAGCATATTTTTCTGGGCCATCTGAGCAAGGAAAACAATTATGAAAAGCTGGCCTATGAGACGGTGCGGCTGGAGGTTCTGCTGGAGGACACGCCCTATGGACCGGATGATTTTCCCATTACCGTGGCCGGGCGGGAGTCTATGTCGGAGTGTATCACAGTATAACGTATGAGGGTTTACCAGACAAAATGGGTAGAACAGAGAAAAAGAGGAGGAAAACAGTCATGAAAAAGACGATTATCACAGTGGTAGGAAAGGATACGGTGGGAATCATCGCCAGGGTATGCACCTATCTGGCGGATCAGGGGGCGAATATTCTGGATATTTCCCAGACCATTGTACAGGGATATTTTAATATGATGATGATTGTGGATACGGGAAATGTGCCGTCCTTTGACAGGCTGGCCGGGGAGCTGGAGGAGCTGGGAAAGGAAATCGGCGTGGTGATCAAATGTCAGCACGAGGAAATTTTTGAGTCCATGCACCGGATTTAAGGCCAGGAAAGGAAAACATGAGATGATTAATATATACGAGGTAAACGAGACCAACCAGATGATCCAGCAGGATAACCTGGATGTGCGGACCATTACGCTGGGCATTAGCCTGATGGATTGTATAGACTCGGATCTTGGGCGGGTCAATGAAAAAATGTATGAAAAAATCACAAGAGTTGCCAGGAATCTGGTATCCGTGGGACAGGAGATCGAGCGGGAATACGGGATTCCCATTGTGAATAAGCGGATTTCTGTGACTCCCATTGCTATCATCGGGGAGGCGGCCTGTAAGAAACCGGAGGATTATGTAACCATTGCCCGCACCCTGGACAAGGCGGCCAAGGAGGTTGGAGTAAATTTCATCGGGGGCTATTCAGCTCTGGTGTCCAAGGGAATGACCACAGGAGAGGAACATCTGATTCGCTCCATTCCGCAGGCTCTTTCCCAGACAGAGCGGGTCTGCAGCTCTGTCAATGTGGGCTCTACCAAATGCGGCATCAATATGGATGCAGTGCGCCTGCTGGGAGAGATTGTGAAGGAGACAGCGGAGTATACCAGGGACCAGGATTCCTTAGGCTGCGCCAAACTGGTGGTGTTCTGCAACGCCCCAGACGACAATCCCTTTATGGCCGGGGCCTTTCACGGGGTGACGGAGGCGGACGCTATTATCAACGTGGGAGTCAGCGGCCCCGGAGTAGTGAAGCACGCCCTGTCCAGGGTCCGGGGAGAGAGCTTTGAGGTTCTCTGTGAGACCATTAAAAAGACAGCCTTTAAAGTGACGCGTGTGGGACAGCTGGTGGCTCAGGAGGCCTCCCGGCGTCTGGGGATTCCCTTTGGGATCCTGGATTTGTCCCTGGCTCCTACTCCTGCGGTGGGAGACAGCGTGGCGGAGATTTTGGAGGAGATCGGCCTGGAGAGGGCCGGAGCTCCGGGTACCACAGCGGCCCTGGCTCTTCTCAATGACCAGGTGAAAAAGGGCGGCGTTATGGCTTCCTCCTATGTGGGAGGATTAAGCGGGGCCTTTATTCCAGTCAGCGAGGATCAGGGTATGATCGACGCGGTACAGGAGGGGGCCCTGACGCTGGAGAAGCTTGAGGCCATGACCTGCGTCTGTTCCGTGGGCCTTGATATGATCGCCATTCCCGGGGATACGAAGCCGTCTACGATTTCCGGCATTATCGCTGACGAGATGGCCATTGGTATGGTGAACCAGAAGACCACGGCAGTGCGGATTATCCCGGTCATTGGAAAGGGCGTGGGTGAGATGGTGGAATTTGGGGGCCTTCTGGGCTATGCGCCCATTATGCCGGTAAATTCCTTTTCCTGCGAAGCCTTTGTGAGCCGGAAGGGACGAATTCCGGCGCCCATACATTCCTTTAAGAATTAGAAGAGGGGCTTTATGGCAAAATTGCTTTTGGTGGAGGATGATCCCTCCATTGTGGAAAATTTAACCGTTTTTTTGCAGGGGGAGGGCTTTTCTGTGTGGGCGGCCAGCGGACAGAGGGAAGCCATGGATCTGGTGGAGCGGGAAAGCTTCGACCTGCTTTTGCTGGATGTATCCCTAAAAGACGGCAACGGCTTTGCGGTGTGTTCGGCGGTAAAGGCCTTGGGGGACGTGCCGGTGATCTTTCTCACGGCCTCCGGGGATGAGTTCAGCGTAGTAACCGGGCTGGAACTGGGGGCGGAGGACTATGTCAGCAAGCCCTTCCGGCCCCGGGAGCTGGCGTCCCGGATCCGCAGTGTGCTGAGGCGCTGCGGCAGGAGCCAGGCTGTGCTGGAGCTGGGGGATCTGAGGGTGGATACGGTGC
This sequence comes from Lachnospiraceae bacterium, assembly GCA_022796795.1. Taxonomy (GTDB): domain Bacteria; phylum Bacillota; class Clostridia; order Lachnospirales; family Lachnospiraceae; genus RGIG4284. The sequence goes on from JAAWJI010000008.1 coordinate 84,018, forward strand.
GGGCCCAGGTGACCCGACAGGGAAAGGAGCTTATGCTCTCGGCTCTGGAATACCGGATTCTTTTATTTTTCCTCAATCACAAGGGAACGGTTCTCTCCCGCAATCAGCTTCTGGAGGAGATCTGGGATGCCTCCGGAGAATTTGTCAACGACAATACGCTGACGGTTTATATTAAGCGTCTGCGGGAGAAGATCGAGGAAGATCCCCAGAATCCGGTTATGCTGCGCACGATCCGGGGATTGGGATATAAGCTGGGAGAGTAAAGGGGTTAAAAGAATACATGGCAGAGGAGGAAGGAAGAATGCATTTGCTGCGAAATCCGGAGGTGGGCCGGCAGATGACCGGCTCTTTGGCGCTGCTGATCTTATCTGGGATCGGCGGCTTTTTTCTGTTTGGGGCTCTGTCCTTTGGAAGAGGAGCCTATGGAGGGACAGATCTGGGACAGGCGGGAGGCTGGATGTTGGCCGCTGCCCTGGTTTTGCCGGCTTTTTTGATGCTGTTGTACTGGACCGCGTATACCGCGAAACGCTACCGCCGCCTGGAGCAGCTTGCGTCCCAGGCGGACCGGATCCTTCACGGGGAGCGGGAGCTGGATCTTCGGCAATACCAGGAGGGAGAGCTGTCCGTGCTGGGCAATGAGCTGCAAAAGCTTCTCACCTGCCTTTTGGAGCAGGCGGATACCCTGCAGCGGGAAAAGGTCTATCTGGGTGATTTTATGGCCAATATATCCCATCAGCTGAAAACCCCTCTCACCTCCCTCCATCTTCTCATGAACCGTCTTTCCCGGGAGCAGGAGGAGGGAGAGCGTATCCGCCTGTTTCACGAGGGCGCGCAGCTTCTGGACCGGGTGGACTGGCTGGTAAACGGACTGCTGAAAATTGCAAGGATCGATGCAGGCACGGCCGTGTTCGCCCGGGAATGGGTGGATGCCAGAGAACTGGCGGAAGCAGCCCTTGGGCCTCTGCGGATTCCCCTGGAGCTGCGGGAGCAGAGGGTGGAGCTGGTGTTTCCGGATTCAAAACGAGAGGAGAGGCCCGGATTTTGGGGAGATCTGGCCTGGAGCACGGAGGCTCTGGGAAATATTCTCAAAAATTCCATGGAGCACACCCCAAGAGGCGGGGAGCTTCGGGTGGAGGCAAGGGAAAACCGGCTCTACACCGAGCTGGTGGTGGAGGATAACGGAAATGGAATTGATCCCCAGGACCTTCCCCACCTGTTTGAACGTTTTTACCGGGGAAAGGATGCGGAAGCCGCAAGCGTGGGAATCGGCCTGAATCTGGCGCGCAGGATTATCCGGAAGCAGAACGGAACCGTGAAGGCGGAAACCGCCGGGAGGGCGGGGCGCGATTCTGTATCCGTTTCTATAAGGGCGTCATTTAAGTCAAGGCAGGGTTTTGCAAACAGCAGATTACTATGACCGGTCTGTCTGCCGATGCTGCACAGGAGAATAGGATCTCTGGCCATGGGAAAAGTGACAATTCTTTTATCTTAGAGTCACCCGGCCGTCACAGGCCTTCTGTATACTGAGGATGTAATCACTTGACAGCACCTGGATACCGCTTATCGGTTTTCTGGTTCTGTCAGGGGAAAAACGTGGCGCTTCTAAAAAGGAAGCGTCAGGCAGGAGAGAGGAGATGGAAGTTATGGAATTATTAAAGGTGGAACATCTTTCCAAGGTATACGGTAAAGGAGAAAATGAAGTGAAGGCCCTGGATGATGTAAGCTTTTACATTCAGCCAGGAGAATTTGTGGCTATTATCGGCCCTTCGGGATCGGGAAAGTCCACGCTTTTGCACATTTTAGGCGGAGTGGACCGCCCCACCAGCGGCAAGGTCTATCTGGACGGAAGGGATATTTACAGCCAGAACGAGGAGCAGCTGGCTATTTTCCGCCGCCGGGAGGTGGGGCTAATCTATCAGTTCTACAACTTGATCCCGGTGCTGGATGTGGAGGAAAATATTATTCTTCCGGTTTTGATGGATGAACGGGAGGTGAACAAGGAGCGTCTGGAGGAGCTGCTTGGCATCCTGCAGCTGCATAAACGCCGGCGTCATCTGCCCAATCAGCTGTCCGGGGGACAGCAGCAGAGGGTTTCCATTGGGCGGGCCCTGATGAACGCCCCGGCCCTGGTGCTGGCAGACGAGCCTACGGGAAATCTGGATTCCCGGAACAGCCAGGAAATCATAGAGCTTTTAAAGCTGTCCAACCAAAAATACGGCCAGACCCTGGTGGTTATTACCCACGATGAAAATATTGCCCTGCAGGCGGACCGGATCATTGCCATTGAGGACGGCCGCATTGCCAGAGATGAGGTGATCCGCCAATGAACGTATTTACCCGTGTGACAGTGAAAACCTTAAAGAAAAACAGGACCCGCACGATTGTAACCATTATTGGTATTATTCTGGCTACGGCCATGCTGACGGCGGTGACCACCTTTATCTCCAGCCTGCAAAATTTCATGGTTGAGTCTGTGATTCTGGACAGCGGAAGCTGGCATGGTGCATTGATGGATCTGCCAGAGGAGAAGGTGCAGGAGATTGCTCAGGCGGAGGAGGTAAAGAATTCCGGAGCCTTCCAGGATCTGGGATTTGCAGTGCTTTCGGATGCGGTCCGACCGGAAAAATCCTATCTTTTCGTGGCAGGCATGTCAGAAGAGCTCTACGATCTGCTGTCTGTGAAGCTTGTCCAGGGACGGATGCCGGAAAACAGCAGGGAGCTTGTGATTTCCCGCGGCACTATGATTCAGGGAGGTTTTTCAGCGGAAATCGGCGAATCTGTATCTCTGGAGCTTTCAGAACGGTATTTTGAGGGGCGGAAGCGGGGAATAAGGGAAACCCTGGTACTTGCCCAGGACCGGGAGACCCGTGTGGAGGAGTTGGTTCCTCTGGAGATCCGGGACTATACGGTGGTGGGGATCATAGAGACCCCGGTCTTTGAGGGATATAACGGTCCGGCCTACGCTGCCCTTACGGCTATGGATGAGACGCCAGATCCGGGAAGCCGCTATACCTGCTATTTTGAGATGAAAAAGCCTTCCGCAATCTACGACTTTATAACGGAAAGGCAGGAGGAAGGCTTGGCGGAGACTCATTCGGAGCTTTTGCGGTATCAGGGAGTATCCAAAAACCGTTCCTTTATGAATATGCTGTACGGGCTGGCAGCCATTTTAATTGTGCTCATCATGACAGGGGGAATTTCCCTGGTTTACAATTCCTTTGCCATCTCCGTCAGCGACCGCACAAGACAGTTTGGCCTTCTCACCTCCATGGGAGCCACTCCCCGGCAGCTTCGGGGAATGGTGCGAAAGGAGGCGCTGCTGGTGAGCGCCGTGGGGATTCCCCTGGGAGTTTTAAGCGGAATTCTGGGGATTGGAGTTACCCTGAAAATAGTGGGACGTTCCTTTTCCTATCTGTATTCCGAGAAGGCGGAGGGCATGGAACTTTCTGTCTCCATGCCTGCTGTATTGATTGCGGTCCTGATTGCCCTTTTGACCGTGCTCATATCCGCCTGGATTCCGGCCCGGCGGGCATCCCGGACATCGCCTATGGAGGCCATACGCCAGAACCGGGATATTCAGGTGCCGAAGAATGTGAAAAAAAGCGGACATTTGTCCTACCGGCTCTTTGGCCTGCCGGGCATGATTGCCGGGAAGCATTTTGCCCGCAGCAAGCGTCAGTACCGGGCTACCATTTTTTCTCTCTTTATTAGTATTGTGCTCTTCATTTCTGCCAGCTCCTTTTCCGCTTATGTGCGCAGCAGTGTGGTGGAGGTAAATGAGACGCCGGATTATGATGTGGCAGTGTATCTGGACTGGAACGGCCTGGAAGAGCAGGAGAATGAAAGGCTCCAAAGGGAGATTGAAGGGGTTTCTGGCATGAGCCGGTGCCTAAAGGTCAGGGAAACCTATGTGACCATGGAACTGGATGAGAACCTGATCAATGAGGAGTACCGTCAGTTTCTGTCTTTTCGGGAGGAAGAGACGGGGGAGGAGAGAGAGGCAGGCCGTGTGCAGGTGGATGGGCGTTTGCTCCTTTTGTCTGATCAGGATTATGAAGATTACCTGAAGGACCAGGGGCTTTGGGATGATTCTTCCGGGCAGCAGCCCCAGGTAGTGGTTATGAATCAGATGGAAGCCTATTTTCCCAGTCAAGAGCGGTACCGGATCTGCCAGATTTTGAAGCAGGCGGACATTCAGGTGGAAACCTTGTTTATGGACTATACTGCCTGGGAGGCAGCGGGAAGAGGAGAGGATCTGGAAGGTCGGGCTTATGAGGAGCTGTATCAAAGCTGTCAAAGATCTGTGGATCTGACTGTGGATGCCTTGACAGATGCGGCTCCCCTGAATATGGGGGCAAATTATGGCGGCTTCTTTGGAATTGTCATGGCAGAGAGTACCCTTGAGGGGAAGCTGGGAAGCTTCGAGGATTTTCGTCTGCAAAGCCGCATGTTTGTGCAGGCAAAGGAGCATAAGAAGGTGGCGGATGACATAGAAAATCTTGTCCGTTTGGCTGGAAAAGAACTGGAGGTTTATGTGACAGATCTCACCGAATCCCTGCAGGTACAGAAAAACATGCTGTTTACGGTGGATGTGTTTACCTATGGCTTCATTACTTTGATCTCCCTCATCGCGGCGGCCAATGTGTTTAATACCATTTCCACGGGAATCCTGTTGCGGCGCAGAGAATTTGCGGTTTTAACCTCTGTAGGCCTGGGCCCCAAAGGACTGAAACGAATGTTGAATTATGAGTGCCTTTTGTATGGGACAAAATCCCTGTTATATGGAATCCCAGTGTCCGTATTGGTGACCTGGTGCATCTTCCATGTAGTGTCAGAAAGCATGGATACGGGATTTTTTATTCCCCTATTCAGTATTTTAATCGCCGTGTGCAGCGTCTTTGCGGTAGTGTTTGCCACGATGCTGTATGCAAGGGCAAGGCTTGAAAAGGAAAATATCATGGACGGAATCCGGCAGGAAAGTGTGTGAGAAAAGAAGGTATGGATGAAAATTTAATACAGTAACCGCGTTAGGGTATATAGAAATAAAAAGCTATATGCCCTTTTTTCATGGGAAAAAGAACACCCTTGTCAAGGGGCAGTATAAGTTTACCATGGTATATCTTGAAAGATTGCGAAAATATTTCGCAAGATATAACGAAAATATGATGAGATAAAGAGGGGGATTTTATTTTGAAATGGAAAAAACATAAAGAGATAGAAATGGAAAAGTTAAAAAATACATAAAAATATATTGGAATTATATTGGAAACTAGAAGATAGTTACAAAATATAAGCGAAAATTATGTGAAAATTGCATCATTGTAATTTCGAAAATTTTATTTTATAATAAATGAAACAAGAAACAAAATAACGAAAATGTTTCGCAATAGTTGCGGGTGATAATGCAGGAATGGAGGGATTGAGATGGATGCTTCAAAAACAAAACGGTTTGTATGGAGGCTGCTGGAAATTCGGGAGGTGGGGGCAGTGCTCCCTCTTCTCATCGGGTTTTTGCTGTTTGCGATAAAAAGCGACCGCTTTCTGTCGGTGGATAATATGACAAATGTACTGCGCATTGCCTCCTTTACCATGATCTGTGCCATTGGAGAATGTTATTTGCTGATTGCGGGAAGCTGGGACATTTCCATTGGAGCGGTGTACTCCATGGGAGGTGTGGCCGCAGGACTGGCCATGACTGTCTGGGGGCTTCCCATCTGGCTGTCGGTGATTCTGGCCCTGGTGTCTGGAGGGATTGTGGGAGCTCTCAATGGTTTTTTGGTGCAGAAGCTGGAGATGCCGGCTTTTGTGGCTACAGTGGGCACTCAATTTATGGCAAAAGGTTTGGTCCAGGGTGTGACAAAGGGAACGCCGGTGTATCCCCTGCCAGATGGTTTTCTGTGGGTGGGACAGGAGGATCTGAATCTTTTTGGTTTGAGGGTGCCCTGGGTGGTGGTAATTGCTCTTTTGCTCTCTGTAATCGCAGCGTTTATTCTCAAGTATACCACCTATGGCCGTCGGCTTTTTGCAGCAGGCGGTAATGGGGAAGCAGCCCGCCTGGCAGGGATTCCTACCTCTCGGCTGCGTTTTGGGGCATTTGTTTTAACCGGGGTTTTGGCGGCTCTTACAGGAGTGCTCATGGCCTCCCGCCTGGGATCTGCCCAGGCAGCTGTAGGAAATGGTTTTGAGATGATTGTCATTGCCGGGGCTGTTATCGGCGGTATCAGCATGAGCGGCGGGGCGGGCTCCATTTTTGGCATGGCTCTGGGAGCCTTCTTTATGGCCATGATAACGAATGGCATGACGCTGATTAAGATTTCGGCCTACTGGCAGACTATGGTTACCGGCGCGCTCTTGATTTTCGCCTGTTCTCTGGAGTATGTCAGAAACCGTCTGAAAGACAGCCTGAATGGCTGAGAGGGAGGGGACTATGGCAGAGTATATTCTGGAAATGCGGCATGTGACAAAGGCCTTTGGCGGGATTAAAGCTTTGAAGGATGTGTCTGTGAATGTAAGGCCGCAGGAAATTCTGGCAATCTGTGGAGAAAACGGAGCTGGAAAATCTACCCTGATGAAAGTACTCAGCGGAGCGTATGCCCACAATTCCTTTACCGGAGAAATATGGGTGGACGGAGAAAAAAAGGATTTTCTCACACCGGCGGATTCATCGGCGGCAGGTATTGAGATGATTTATCAGGAGATCAACGTGCATCTGGAGCTGACTGTGGCGGAGAATATTTTTCTGGGCAGGGTTCCTGTTAAAAATGGCATTGTCCAGTGGAAAACCATGTTTCGGGAAGCGACGAAGTATCTGGAGATGGTGGGGCTTGCCCTGCCGCCACAGATGTATATGCGGGATCTGTCTGCATCTCAGTGCCAGATGGTGTCTATTGCCCGGGCTCTTTCCCGGGATCCGAAAATTCTGGTGCTGGATGAGCCAACCAGTCCGCTGACGGAAAAGGAAGTGGAATCCCTGTTTCAGATTTTGTTCCGGCTTCGGGATCAGGGGATTTCCTGCATCTACATCAGCCATAAGATGAAGGAGATTATGAGGCTGGCAGATCGGGTGTGTGTTATGCGGGACGGACAGCATATCTGGACGAAAGAGGCGTCTGAATTAAATATGGATGGGATCGTGGAGGCCATGGTAAACCGTAAAATCGGGAATATGTATCCCAAGGAGATCATTCCACGGGGGGAGGAAGTTTTCTCTCTGCGGAATCTGCGGATTCGCCATCCCTATAATAAAAAGAAAAATATCATAGACGGCATTGACTTAAGCCTGTATAAAGGCGAGATTGTGGGCCTGGTAGGCCTGGTAGGCTCCGGACGCTCTGAGACCTTCAATGCCATCATGGGAAACATGGAGTGTACGTATGATGAATTTTGTCTGGAGGGACAATCTGTACGGATCCGGGAGCCGGGGGATGCCATCCGGCTGGGGATTGCCATGCTTTCTGAGGACCGGAAAGTCAACGGCTTTGTGCCTACGCTGAATGTGGCGCAAAACATTTCCTTGGCACGATTGGATAAGATTTCTAAGAGGGGCTTGCTGCTCCATGACAAAGAGAAAAGCTACGGTCTTTCCTATATTGAGGAGCTGAATATCAAGGTCCGCAATGAGAAGGATAATGTGAGTAATCTGTCGGGCGGCAATCAGCAAAAGGTAGTGCTGTCCAAATGGCTCATGGCAGAGCCAAAGGTACTGCTTTTGGATGAACCCACCCGGGGAATCGATGTGGGGGCCAAGGCCCAGATCTATCAGATTATGACCGAACTGGCCAAAAAGGGAATGGCAATCCTGATGATTTCCTCAGAGTTCCCGGAGCTGGTGGGCATGTGTGACCGTTTCCTCCTGCTGTCGGAGGGAAAAATCCAGGCAGAGCTTGGGCGGGAGCAGGCGGATGAAGAAGTATTTCTGCGGATCTGTTCCGGTGGGGGATTTGAAGAAAAAAACGGATGAAAATAGGAGAGATTTATGAATGGAAGACAATTACTTTTGGATACTTTTTTAGGAAAACCTACAGAGCGGGTTCCGGTAGCTCCTTTTGTATTTAATAATGTGGTAAACGAGGCCCACGGCGGTATCCCTGAGGATCCCATTGCTGCCTGCGCGGATTATTACCGAAAGTATGGATTTGACATGCTCTTACGCAATTATATTATTGAGGACGTGACCAGCGAAGAACGGATTTCCTGTTCCTCCTGGCAGGTGGAAACAGAGCGGAAGGGAAACCTGAATCAGTCCTGGGAGGAACGCACTGTAATCACGACGCCAGAACGAAAGCTTACCCAGGTACGTTCCTATCGACGTGTGACGCCCAATATTGTTGTGGACGCTGCCAGCGAGTATTTTATTAAATCGCCGGAAGACTTTGAACAGTTCAAAAAATATCAGCCGCCCCTGGGAAAGATTGACTGCAGCCAGGTGGTTCATGCCAGGGAGGTAGTGGGTGAGGAGGGAGTGGCCTGCACCTGGACCCATGGGGCTTTTAATATAACAGAGAGATATCGGGGACTTCAGGATTTGCTTACAGATCCTTATGAGGATGAGGATTTTTACCGGGATATGATGGAGTATTTTACAGAACGCCTGATTGACGGTATCCGTCAGTTGATTCGGGCTGGTTCGGATCTCATATGCTTTGAGGGAAATATGGCCAATGGCAGTATGGCGGGTTCCCGATTATTCGGAGAGTTTGTGATGCCCTATGAAAACCGTATCATAGATGCCATCCATGAAGAGGGATGCTTTTGCATTTATCATAATTGCGGGGATGCCAGAGTATTGCTGCCCTACTATGACGAAATGAAAATGGATATGTACGAATCTATGACGCCGCCGCCCTATGGGGATACTATTCTTTCTGAAGCGCTGGAGGTTATAAAGCCGCCTAAGGTGCTAAGTGGGAATTTGGATCAGATTGACTTTCTGGTACATGCCACGCCAGACCAGGTGCGCCAGAGGGTAAAGGAGATTTTAGAACTGGCAAAGCCCCGGGGACATTTTATCCTGGCTACCAGCGATTACTTTTCTGAGGGAACGCCGGAAGAAAATATCTATGCCTTTGCCAAGGCGGCAAGAGATTTTGGAGGCTATTAATAAGGAAGGGAATGTCTGGCTCTGATATTTCGGAAACACTTAAATGAACCATATAAAAGAAAGGGGAACAAGAGATGAAAAAGAAAGTTGCATGGTTGCTGTCTGCAGTTTTAGTGTTGGGATTGTGCGCATGTGCAGGAGGAAAGGAGAAACCGGCCAGTCAGACAGCAGAAGGAGAACAGCAGGAGGCATCCCAGGAGGCATCCGGGGAGGTGCCCAAGGAGGAAGAATCGGGGGATAAGCCTTATATTATTATGGTAAATGCACTGAACGGCCATCCTGTCTATGAGCAACAGGCAGAGGCTGCCCGCAAGGCGGCAGAGGATTACGGCGTTCATCTGGAGATTATTGGGCCATCCATGGGCAGCGCTACAGTGATTCAGGACAATATTGCGGCTATGGAAAATGCCATTACATTGAAGCCGGATGCCATTATCTGCGAACCCTACGATCCCACCCTGTTTCAGGGAGTAAAACAGGCCACGGAGGCAGGAATCCCTGTATTTTGCACCTCCAATGTGACGGATGATGAAAATGATTATATTACCTGCATTGGCACGGAGAATTTTACGTATGGAGAAACCGCTGTTGACATGATTGCAGAGGTATCCGGCGGAAAAGCGAATATCCTGGCTGTTTTGGGGAACCTGACTACTACGAATCAGGTAGAGATGCTCAATGGGATGAAGAGCCGTATAGAAGAAAAATATCCGGATATCAAAATCGTGGATGCGGTGGCGGATGATAATGACCTGTCAAAGGCAGTGGCCTTGTTCCAGGACAACTTTAATACATACCCGGAAATTGACACGGTGGTGATGCTGGAGGCCACTGGAGGGCCGGGAGCGGCTCAGGTGGCCAGAGAGATGAAAAAGGAAGTTCATATCCTGGATATAGATGCAGTGGAAGAAACTATTGACAATATTATTGCCGGGGATGAGTGGGCTACTATGGCTCAGAATTTCTTTAAGAGAGGCTATGAGTCTGTTCGTATGGCATTTGAGTATCTGGAGGCCGAAGGCAATGTGGAGTTTCCAAAATATGTGGATTCCGGAACTGTTTTGATTACCCAGGAAAATGCAGACACATACGAGGAAGACCTGTGGAAGGCTATTACGATGAAGGGAACAGAGTGGAGCTGGTAAAAAACATGAAGGTTTTGGTGGGTTTGTCTTTTAAGTGATAGGTGATTTCTGCTATAATAGCGTCGAAAGACAGCATCTTGGGGCGCTGTCAAAAATAAAAGAAGATTGGATAAATTGAGGAAAACGCTATGGTGAGATTAAAAGATATTGCAAAAGAGACAGGACTTACCGTATCCACAGTTTCAAAGGCTCTGAACAAAAGTGCAGAGATCAGCGAGGCGACCACGGCGCTGGTGCAGAAAACAGCTCAGGCCATGGGATATACAGCCCGAAAATCCTTTCGGGGAGAAACGAAAACCATTGGGGTGATTCTGCCTGAGGTTCGGAGCCATTATTATGCAGAATTAATGCATAGTCTGAACAGCAGCATTGAAAAACAGGGCTACAGCATGATTGCCATGCTGACCCAGGAATATGGCGAGAGCATTCAGCCATATGTGGAAAAAATGTGCCGATATGATTTGGACGGCATGATTGTAACCTGCGACCCATTTTTTTCTGAAAAAACATATCAGTATCTTTTTGACAGCAAAATTCCCACCATGCTATTGACAGAGATGGATCTGCCATATTTGATGGATTCTATCTTTATCAAAGTACAGAGCGGCGTGCGGCTGGCCATGGAACATTTATTGTCTCTGGGCCACCAAAAGATCGGGTATCTGGGAGAGTACCGTTCTGTGGCCAGGTACGAGACCTTCCGTGAGATTATGAAGGAGCAGGAGCTTCCTATTATCCCGCGTTTTGTAAAGGAAGGGAATGAGCGGTTTGAGGAAGGCGGATACCTGCGGGCCCTGGAGCTGTGCCAGGAAAAGGAGCTGCCAACAGCGCTTCTGGTCTGCTACGACCAGGTAGCATACGGGGCTATGCGGGCCTTTCGGGAACAGGGAATCCGGGTGCCGGAGGACATTTCCATTGTAAGCTTTGACAGCAATGTGATGAATGCCTATAATTCTGTGCCTTTGACCAGCGTCATGAGTCCGGTGGAGCAGATGGGGGCCACGGCGGTAAAGATTCTTCTGGATGCCATCCGCCATCCCAGGACCCATGTGGTGCAGAATGTGGCCTTGCAGAGCAGGCTGGAAATTCGGGAATCTACCTGTCCGGCACGAAAAACGTAAAGGGAATAGAAATGTGATAGCAGGATAGAAGAGGAGAGGATCCATGAAAAGAGTAGGATTTGTTTGTTTTGGGGAAGTAAATACGCCCTTTGAACGGCTTGTGCTGAAGCATGACGAGGCCCTGAAGGAGCTTAAAAACCTGCCGGACTACACGGTGACGGATGGAGGAATTGTAATAGATGATCCTGCCTATGATACGGCCAAAGCGGCCCTGAGGAAGCTGTCAGGGGTGGAAATGGACTGCCTGATTCTCTGTGTGGCCGGGTGGATACCCACTCATGCGGTGATCTATGTGACAGATCCCTGGAGGCATATTCCCATGATACTGTGGGGACTGTGCGGCTGGCATGAAAAGGGGAGGCTCCTGACCACAGCGGATCAGGCGGGAACCACAGCCATCCGTCCGGCATTGGAGGCTATGGGATATACTTTTCAATATATTTACAGCATTGTAAATCAGCCTCTGCCTGTGAAAAGGATTGATGCCTATGTATCAGCCTGCCATGCCAGGAGAAAGCTTCGTCAGGCGCGGATCGGGACCATGGGGTATCGGGATATGCTTCTCTATGGAACCCAGTATGAGGGAAATTCCCTGCGGGGGCAGCTGGGAGTGGAGGTGGAGCCTTTTGAGATGCTGGAAATGGTCCAGAACATGGATACGCTGGATCCGGCAAGGGTTGCAGAAGGCGTGGCCTTTGTGCGGGAGCATTGGAGAATACAGAAGCCATGTGAGGATTCGGTTATAGAAAAGGGCGTGAAATACGCACTGGCCGTAGGAAAGAAAATTGAAGAGCGGGGATATGAGGCGGTGTCCCTGATTGATGTGGATGGCATGAAAAAGCTTCTGGGATTTCCCCCAGCCATGGTATTTATGCTGCTGGAGCACAATTATCATGTACTGACCGTGCCGGAAAATGACATTATGGGGGCGGTTACCCAGCTGATTCTAAAATACCTGACAGGACAGATCGTGCCTTATCTGGAATACTATGAATTTTTTGAGAACAGCATGCTTATTGGAGTACCGGATTTTATCCCGGAGGCGGCCACAGAGGGAGACGTGGAGCTGCTGCCTGCAGCCTTTGGACTGCTTTCCTCCTCGCTGCTGAATGTATCCAAGGTCAGGACCGGATACGTGACCTGTGCACGATTGGTTTACATAAATGGAACCTATAAAATGCACATGTATACGGCGGATGCCCGAACCCCCAGGCCCTGGAATGAGTATGGATGGGAAGAGCCGGCGCCCCAGCTGCCAAGTCTGGAGGTGTTTCCGGACAGCTGTACAGTGGAAGAATTTGCGCAAAAGGTGTCCGGACAGCATGTGATTGTGGCTTATGGAGATTACACAGATTCCCTGAAGGATTTTTGCAGGCTCATGGACATAGAAATGATGTAGGCCAGATAGGAGAATCAAAAGAGCTGCCGGATTTAGGGCGGCAGAATAGAAAAGTTGGAGGATAAGATGAAGAACAGTAAATTAAAGATTGGATGGGCACAATGCAGTATTACTCCAAATGGTCCGGTCTTAATGGAGGGGCAGATGTACCAGAGAACCTCCCGCTATGTCCATGATCCCATCACGGCAACGGTGCTGGCTCTGGATAATGGCGGGGTGCAGGCCATACTGGTTTCCATGGATATGACGGAAATACCCCTTCATGCCATGGAGCCTCTGCGTCTGTCTCTGGAGCCCTATCCGGAAATACCCTTTGAAGCGATTTCCTTCCATGTGACCCACACCCATAACTCTACCTCTTTTTATGATGATTTTATGCGGGTGGAAAATGAGCAGGTTTATGATAAAGAAATTCTTCCTCCTCTGGACAAACCGGAGGGGTTGATCTACCGGGAAAAGGGACAGCGGTATTTTGTAGGGCGCATCCGGGACTTAATTGTTACAGCCTGGGAAAATCGCACATACGGGGGAATCAGCTATGCCCATGACTATGCTGCGGTGGCCTTTAACCGGAGGCCCCAGTTTGGCAGGGAGGACGACAAGGTATCTATTATGTATGGAGACTGCTCCAGAGAGGATTTTCTCGGTTTTGAGAGCGGTATAGATACGGCGGTGGAGCTGCTCTATACCTGGGATGAGAGAGGAGAAGTAACCGGTGTGGTCTGCAATGTTCCCTGTCCCTCCCAGGTTTATGAGCTGCATTGTTTCATTTCTGCGGATTACTGGGCTCCGGCCAGAAACGCCATTCGGGAACGGCTGGCAAAAAATGTCTATGTTCTTCCCATGTGCGGGGCAGCGGGAGATCTGGCGCCTGTGGATCTGGTGCAGATCTCCAAGACCAACCAGCAGGCCTTAAAGGACTGGGGAGGTCAGTCTAAAGAGGTGTTCCGAAACTTTGACATGACCCTTTTGTGTCAGGGCATCGGCGAGCGGGTGGCGGAGGCAGTGGCCAGAGGATACCGTATAGCCAGAAACTATATTGATTATGCCCCGGTATTTTCCCACCGGATTTTATCCATGGAGCTGCCCATCCGGCAGGTGTCAGAGGAAGACTACCAGGAGGCGCGAAAACAGGTGGAGGCGCTGCATCAGAAGTTTTCCAGAGAGCACCCCATGGAGATGACGGATCTGGTGGCGGCTTTTGAGCCCCAGGGTGTGATTCTGCGCTACCGGCAGCAGAATCAGTCAGACAGGTACCGATTCCAATGCCATATCCTACGCTTAGGAAATGTGGCGGTGGCCACCAATCCCTTTGAGCTGTATCATGAGTTTGCCCAGAGAATCAAGGCCCGGGCTCAGGCCGAGCAGGTGTTCATTGTCCAGCTGGCCAATGGGTGTGGAGGATATCTGCCCACAGAAGCAGCTGTCCGCGGCGGTTCCTACAGTTCCAAGCCGGCCTCCACAGTCTGCGGGCCGGACGGCGGAGATATACTAGTGGAGAAAACTCTGGAATTGCTGAAGGAGCTTTGGCGGGAAGGGTAAGCAGTGCGACCGATGAGAAAACCACATCAGGCATTACAATCACGGCAGCATCAGTGAAGGACGCTAGTTCTGCCAGGGTTGTTTTTTTCCTATTTTCGTAGTATATTATTTATAACAGTTCGGCCTAAACACAGATGACTGTCTAATCAAGCTTGCTCAAATTTGACAGTTAGGCTGTGTTCTGAGGGAGTACCCATGCCAATGGCGTGAGCTGAACGGAGGGAGTACAAGAGATAGAAAAAGACAGCGAGGGATTGATATGTTTTGTGCAGGGTGTGGAAAGGAATTAAAGGAGGACGCGGTTTTTTGTGACCGGTGCGGACGGGCGGTAAAGGATATGTCTGGCGCTTTGCAGGTTCCGGCGCAAAGGATCCAGGAGAAAGAAGCCGGAAGCGGCCAATTTGCGCCTGGAGGGAATCTGAATCCGGATAAAAGGGAAAAGACACAGAAGATTCTCATCTTTGTATTGCTGGGGATGGCTGTGGTGATTGCCGTCATTGCCCTGGTCATTGCCCTGAAAAGCCGGGGAGCCGGGGAGGATAATAAGGAACTTGTGCCTTCGGAGACGGCGGTAGAGGGACAACAAAGCCAGGAAAATGAGGAGGCCTTGGCCGCCTATGAACAATTCCTGAAAAACGAGAGGACGCTGACCATAGCAGAGGGCTTTGACCAGGCGACTTCCTATAATAATAACAGTCTGAGTCAGGAGCTTCCGGCCAGGGAATATTACTTGGCGGATCTTCTGCAGCAGGTGCAGGAACTGAATAACGAGAAGTTTGATCAGATCCAATGGAC
This sequence comes from Lachnospiraceae bacterium, assembly GCA_022796795.1. Taxonomy (GTDB): domain Bacteria; phylum Bacillota; class Clostridia; order Lachnospirales; family Lachnospiraceae; genus RGIG4284. The sequence continues at coordinate 99,120 of JAAWJI010000008.1, forward strand.
CTACCTGGACTTGGGAGACGACGGGGTAAAGGAGCTGGCCCTGAACCTTGTGCAGATGGATTATGACAACCAACTCACCTGTATCATTTGTTACGACGAGGGAAATCTGAAGCTTTGCTATGATTATTCCAGCGGCTACCGCACCTATGCCCAGCTTTGTGAGTACGGCTATCATGTAATCGGCGGCCCCAGTGGAGCGGCTGTTCACGGAGATTCCGTTCTGGTTATTGACAAAAAGGGCGAGAGGAAGGAATTATACGACTGGACAGAATATTTTGGGGTGCACAGCTGTTGGTACTTAGAGGATGACATAGAGATTTCTCAATGGGCAGAGTCCCAGGGAATTGCCCAGAAGCTGGATTCGGAAATTGTGGTGGCGGAATACGTCATTGGACAGGACCGCTACTATACCTTCTATATTTACCGGGAAGAAACGGGAGATTATGAGCTGGCCAATGCCAAAGAAGGGGAGTTTTTCGGCAATGCAGCTGCAGAGCAGTTTTTCCGAAAATGCACGGAGCTTTCCGAGGATTTCAAAAATCATGGCGGAGTCACCCAGGAGGAGATTGATAAGCTGATTCAGGAGCGTCAGGAAAAGCTGGGGATTACAGAGAGGCAGCTGGACCAGACGGAGGTAACCTGGAGTCTGCTGGAGAATCCCATCTACGATGTTTACCGAAAGAACGGTGCAGGGGGAGCCTCCCAGGAAGGAGCAGACGCTTCTGGGGACCATGCCGCATCGGGACCCGAGGATGGGGCGGTGGAAAGGATGCCTGTGAATACCAGTGACATCTCGGAAATGGTCAAGGCCCTGACCTGGTTTGAAGGCCCCATGAGCCAGACCTGGAAGGACAGCAGCAAGGTGTGCGCGGAATTTTTAATGTTCTCTATCAGGGATACCAGCAGGATTCTGGAGCATTATCCTGAGGCCTACATGGACGATTACTGGCTGTGCATGCCGGAGGCGACAGTAAAGGACTATCTGAAAAACTCCATCGGAATGGAGAATGTAGCCCGTCTGGAGACCATGGCAATGTCCCAGGGCGGATACTTAAGCTATAGCAGCGGCATCTATACGCTGGTGCATCCGGATACGGGAGATTACTGGATAGATGAACCTTTGATTGACGCGGTAGAAGAGATCTCGGATACGGAGATTGAGGTGCGAGGACAGGTACGCCACGGCGCCGTGGAGGATGACAGCACCACCTTCTTCACCCTGCGGATGACGGAAAATCCCCAGAGTGTGTGGGGAGGATACACCCTAAGCCAGGTGGTCCGGTGGGATACTTATATTCTGCCCTATGTGGATGTGGCCTATCTGAATAAAAACAATGTGGAAGGCTGGTCTGAGTATCAGCTGCGGCAGGCCAGAAACGAGATATACGCCCGGCATGGCCGGATATTTGAGGATGAGCTGCTGCGCAGATACTTTGAGTCCTGCGACTGGTATTCCGGGACTGTGCCGGCAGATCAGTTTGACGAGAGCGTATTTAATGAAGTGGAGGAGGCAAACCGGCAGTTCCTCATCGCCTATGAGGAGGAGATGGGGTATCGTTAGAATTTTACACAATCAACATCTTCCGCGTATACTCATGACAAAAAGACGTATGGCAGCAGTTTGTCACCATGGATTCATAGATATGGGAGGCAAAGAGATCCTGCTGAAACAGCTTAGTAAGCTCCTCTGAGGAAAAGGGACAGGAATCCCAAGAGGCCTGGGCAGCCAACGTCTTCATCCCCTGGGCTGGCCGGCTGATAACCGGAATCCGGGAGGATTGCTTTACAATGGAGAGAAGAGACTGGCTTTTTCTGCAAAACCCCAGAATACGGGCATACACAGGATAGCCGGTCTCTTTGCGTCTGCTGGCGTCCTCTTTTCGGTCATTCAGAAGAATATGGCAGAGAGCCCGGGTCACCCGGGTGTGGGTCACCTGCCGGGTCTTCAGGAGAGAGGCAAAGGAGGAGGCAGACTGAAACTGCACCAGGCTTTGCCGGATCCTGGCTGCCAGCTCCGGGGATACGTCCGTGCAGGCAGAAAGCTCCTCCTGGGTCATGGAGAGAAGCCGGTAGTGGAGTACCGGGGAAAAATCGTCCCAGGTGAGAGCCTTTTTTTTGGAGAGATAGGATTTTAAAATCCGCCCGGCGCCGGGGGGAAGCTGCTGGGAGACGAGGGAAAAGCCGCCGGAATGCAGGGCTTTTCGAATGGCGCTGGCGGAGGATAGGCTGCCGGACAAAGCGGTGTCATGGTAGGAAGCGCCTTTGCGGGCTATAGTGTAAGGGCGGATGGGGCTGTTTTGCAGCCGCAAGGCTTTCAGGTATTCCATACCAAGCAGATTGTTGGGCTGATTCAGAAGCTCCCCGATCTTTGTAAGAGAGCCGATTCCTGGAACAGAGCCATATTTTGAAGCGGAAGCGTTCCCGGAAGCCTGGGGGTTTTCCTGGTCCAAAAGGGGGGAAAAGCCTGGATTTTCCGCCAGGTAGGTCAGAAGAGCCTTGCTGCGGGACAGGGGGAAAGAATAACCCTGACGCAGAAACGTACGCAAAAGCTCCTGATAGGAGGCGGGCTCCTCCGCCAGCACCCGGGCGCAGGCATCCAAAGGAAGGAGATCCCCGCACTCGCTTCCAAAGCACAGGGCATTCACACAGCCCAAATGCTCCAGCAAAGAGACAGCGCCGGCGGCAAAGGTTTCCGCGCTGGCGCAAGCATAGGGAGAGGGAAGCTCCAGTACAAGATCCGCTCCCTCTGCCAGGGCCATGTGGGCCCGGCAATACTTATCCGCCAGGGCAGGTTCGCCCCGCTGGACAAAATCACCGCTTATGACAGCGATCACATAGTCGGCCCCGGTGAGAGCCTTTGCCTTGGAAAGATGATAGGCGTGGCCTTTGTGAAATGGATTGTATTCTGCGATGATACCTGTAATGCGTGGCGCCATAGTTTCCCTCCTGTGTTCTTATATCCTTTATATTCTAATGTTAGTGATCCTTTGTCTGTTTGTCAAGCAGTCCCTTTTTGATTTGATTCAAAGGAAGCCGTGAAAATAAATGATAGTGTAAAATTTTCTTCGGGTGAAAAATAGATATAGAAAGGGAACCCCTTTTTGTGATAGAGTATAAGAGCTCAACCAAAACCCTCACAAAAG
>JAAWJI010000043.1 GCA_022796795.1 Lachnospiraceae bacterium
AATCGTTGCAGCATATATTCTAAACCATGATTGCGACAGTGCATATAATACAGTTCACTGGCAAATCAACGCCGCAAAAAATGAAGTAGTCATTATGCATGCACTTCGTGTTCTGCCGGATTATGGCGGGCGTGGATATTCAAAACAGCTTGTCGAACATGCAATCCAGACAGCAAGAAGCAGAGGTTGGAAAGCAATACGGTTAGACTGTCTGAAAGGGAATGATATACCTGTTAAAATGTATCAGTCATACGGTTTTAAATATGTGGATACTGTGGATATTACTTATGTCGATATAGGTATTCCTATGCCATTTCATCTTTATGAGCTTGTTTTGGGGTAAACATCAGCAGTCATGCTCTCCGGCATGACTGCTTTTCCATACCTTGCTATACAGAATAGGACGGCGTATGTTCTGCGGAAGTTTTTTTAATTTCCCCTATGCACGGCATAATCAGTAAACAGAGCTCACGCCGAAAAAAGTTGACGGGTTGTTACAAGGCGTGTAAGAAACTGGAAATTCCTCAGAGGAATGGCATGATTTTTTTGAATGTGGAGGGAAAACGCGAAATAAATATGTTTGTGGCATTTGGAATATTGATTCCCTAGTTTTCCTTGCGAAAGCCCCCTGTATATGCCATAATATAGAAAACAGACCGGAGGTAAATTATGGGGGGGTATCAAGAGTATTATCAAATCATTGAAGCCGCAAAGCCAAAGCTTAGATTTTGCGAATGGTTTGACGAGGACAGCAATATGTGGAATTTTACCCGCCATTCCCACCCCTATGTGGAACTGATCTATTACATTGAGGGGAAAGGGAATGTGAATATCTCCCAGACGAATGTATCATTTAGCCTGTATGACACGGTGGTTTATCCCGCCCACAAGGAACATCAGGACAAAAAGGTTCCGGAGCGGCGCAGGGAGATTATCTGCTTGTGGATTGATATTCCGGAGCTGGTTTTTGAGGAGCCTATCCGAATTCATGAGCGGGGAGGTATCCTCAAGCAGGCTTTTGAGCGGGTGTACTGGGAGAATAAGCGGGAGAATCCGGAACCGTTGCTGCTGGAATATGCCATCAAAACGCTTATGATTATTATTCTGAGGGAGCAGAGCGAGTCTCTTGTAGGGCCCCAGCTTTTGGACTGTGTGTTGGAGTATATCAAAAACCATTACGCGGAGAAAATTAAGCTGGATGAGCTTGCGGCTCTGGAGCATATCAGTACCTCTTATCTGTCAAGGAAATTTAAGGAACGCACCGGACAGTCGGTGATTTCTTACATCAATAAGCTGCGGATCGACTGGTCTAAGCAGTACCTTATGGCCTCGGCCCTGGATGTTAATGAGATCGCCTACCAGGTGGGCTTTGATTCTCCCAAATATTTTCATCGGGTCTTTAAGGAGCAGGTGGGCGAATCTCCGGCCAGCTTCCGAAAAAAATTTAAGATCTGATGTTTGTATTTGGAGAACAGGCTGGCAGTCTGAAAGACTGCGGGCGGGAAGATGCAAAAGCAGGGATGGGGATAATAAGAGAAGGGAGAGAATGCATTGAGCAGGCAATATTATTTTACAGGAGGCTATACGGAACCCATACAGATGGCCTCGGGGGAAATCGTACAGGGCCGGTGCAAAGGCATCGGCTGTTATAAACTGGAACCGGAGAACGGACGTCTGGAACAGGTGGCGGTGACGGCTTCTACAGAGAACCCATCCTATGTGCTGGCGGATCCCAGGGGACCCTATTTGTATTGTGTGAATGAGATGAAGTCTTATGAGGGGGTGCCGGGGTCCACAGTGACGGCCTATGAGATTTTGCCGGAGTCAGGAAAGCTTCGCTTCCTGAACCGGCAGTTTACCTGCGGGGCGGACGCCTGCCATTTGACCCTGACCGGAGACGGAAGATTTCTGCTCGCAGCCAATTATTCCGGAGGAAGCTTTTGCGTGTTTCCGGTGAGGGCGGATCATGGACTGGAGCCCTGCTCCTGCGTGCTGCGGCATCAGGGAAGGGGTGTAAATCCGGAGCGCCAGGAGAGTCCTCATCCTCATCAGACTCTTATGTCTCCGGACGGGCAGTATGTGTATGTGTCGGATCTGGGACTGGATCGGCTGGTCTGCTACCGGGGCGACTGGGAGAAGGGCTGGTTGCTGCCGGAAAACGGACGGGATATTTTGGGACTGCCGGGACAGGGCGTGCGCCACGGAGTGTTTAACCAGACTGGGGACCGGCTGTATGTGATGACAGAGATGGGGTGTGAGATCAATGTCTATGTCTGGGAGTCAGAGGGACGGTACAAGCTTTTGCAGACCGTGTCCGCCCGGGAGGAGGGCAGAAGGGAGCCGGATCTGGGGGCGGCCATCCGCCTGCATCCCAGTGGGAAATGGCTTTACGGCTCTGTGCGGGGAAGTAACGAGCTGGCAGCGTTTGCTGTGAAGGCAGACGGATGTCTGGAGCGGATTCAGCGATTGTCCTGCGGCGGGGAGATTCCCCGGGATTTTGTGCTGTCCCCGGACGGCCGGTGGCTGCTGGCAGGCTGCCAGGATACGGATTCCATTACCGTATTTTCGATTGATGGAGACAGTGGAACACTGACACTGGTTTACACAAAGAGGGAGGTTCCCTGTGTAACAACAGTGTCTGTTTGGGAGGGGTAATTCTCGTATCCGGCAATGTATAGGCATATTTCTTCTGTTGTCTGACTGGAAATATATAAAACGCTGAATTAAGTTGCCTGTTTCAGGTTCTTTTCGTGCAAACTGGGAAAACCCGGATGCGAAAGGGATTCTGAAACAGGCAATTTTGCCGTTTTGTTCAGAATTGTGCACCTTTTGTATTGATTTATGGGTTATTTAGGGAATGCATCTTCGCTATAATGTATAAAAAAAGAGAGCGGAAAAAAAGAGAATTGTGCGACATTACATAAATAGTTAGCGGGGAGAGCCCGTTGATTATAAAAAAGCAAAAACAGGAGGACAAAAAATGAAGAAGCGTATTGCATTATTGCTGACCCTGGCTATGGTATTAGGCCTGGCTGCATGTGGCAGCAAGACAGAGGAGCCTGCAGCTGCGCCTGCTGCACCCGCGGAGGAGAGCAAAGAAGAGGCGCCTGCTGAGGAGAGCAAAGAAGAGGAGCCCGCAGCGCCGGCTGCTGAAGGCAGTGTGAAGGTTGGATTTATTACCCAGTCCTTATCCAATGCGTCTCAGGCTTATGCATGGAGCCAGTTCCAGAAGTATGCTGGAGATTACGGCTTTGAAGTAACTCTGTTTGACGAGGATTATGATGCACAGAACGGTGTTTCCGCTATCGGAACCTGTATCGCCCAGGGCTACACCGCAATCTGCATGAACCCCACAGACCCCAGCGCTTTGATTCCTGCAATCATGGAAGCAAAAGAGGCAGGTATCATCATTGGCCTGTATTCTTCCGAGCTGCCGGAGGGCTACGGCACCACCGAGTATCGTGATTTCATGTGTGGTACTGACGACGTAATGTGCGGCGAGGTTGCTGCCCAGACTCTGATGGAAGCTTTCCCGGATGGCTGCAATGTGGTAGAGGTTGGCGGACAGTCCGGACACAGCGCACAGATTAAGCGCCATGACGGATTTATGAACACCATCAATGATTCCATCAATGTGCTGGATGCCAAGGACTGCGAGGCATGGGCAAGCGAGGATGCCATGGCTATCATGGAGGACTTCATTGTAAAATACGGCGAGGATATCGACGCTGTGTACTGCCACTGGGATGTGGGAGCTACCGGATGTATCGAGGCTCTGAAGGCTGCTAACATGAACGACGTATATGTAATTGGTGTGGACGGCTGCTCCGTTGGATACGATCAGGTTAATGACGGAACCCAGGCTCTTTGCATCGGCCAGAGCTTCTCTCAGATGACCCAGGATGCCTTTGACTGCATTACCACCATTATGAATGGCGGAACCCTGGAGAATGATGTGGTTTGGACTCAGCTTGATATCGTAACCAAGGATACCATCGGAAACTTCCCGTATCCGGAGTGGTAAATATAGAATTGCTTTAGATTGCTTATGGGAAGGGGCTGTGAAAAAATTCTGTTTGTTTTTTTTCACAGCCCTTCATGTTTGAAGGAAAACAAGGGAGGCAGAGAAGTTGGAGAAGACAACCGATTACATCCTTGAGGTAAAAGATGTTTGTAAATACTTCCCGGGGGTAAAAGCCCTGGATCACGTGTCCATTTCTGTTCCCCGCGGCGTGGTATACGGCATCGTGGGAGAGAATGGAGCGGGAAAATCCACATTGATGAAAATACTGTCCGGTGTATATGAGAAGGACGAGGGAACTGTTATTTTTAACGGGGAGACGATCGAGCATACGACTCCCATTCAGGCTCTGCGCCGGGGTCTGAGCATTATCTACCAGGAGTTTAACCTGGTAAATACCATGACCGTGGGAGAGAATATTTTCCTAGGCCGTTTTATGGAAAACAAGGGAATGCGCGGCACGCACAAAAAGGCAAGGGAGCTGCTGGACAGCATTGGAAGCAGCATCAGCACCACGGCTCTGGTGGGGGATTTAAGCGCATCGGAAATGCAGATGGTGGAAATCGCAAAGGCATTGTCCTTTGATTCAAAATTGATTATTATGGATGAGCCCAGCAGCTCCCTCACTTCTGAGGAGTTGAAAAAGCTTGGAATCATTATCAATCAGCTGCGGGATAAGGGCGTATCCGTTATATACATCAGCCACAAGCTGGATGAGATTTTTGAGTACTGTAATATTGTAACAATCATGCGGGATGGCTGCCTCATCGACACAAAGCCGGTGGAGGAGCTGACAAGAAGCGATATGATCGCCAAGATGGTGGGACGTACCATTGAGAATGAGTATCCGCCCCGGGCGCATTTCGTGGGGGAGCCTCTTTTGGAGGTGCGGAACCTGAACACTCACAAGCTGCATGACATTAACTTCACTTTACATAAGGGCGAGATTCTGGGACTGGTTGGTCTGGTGGGAGCCGGGCGTACCGAGATTATCCGCGCTCTGTACGGTGCGGATAAGGTTCGGGGACATGAGGTGATTCTGGAAGGACAGTCGGTGAAAATTCCCACGCCCAAGCAGGCAAAGAAAGCAGGCATGGCTCTGGTTCCTGAGGACCGGAAACGAGAGGGATTGATTCTTCCCTTCTCTGTGGAGAGCAATATCACCATGGCGTCCCTGGAGGATCTGACCAAAATGGGCGTGGTGGATTCCTCCAAGGAGGCGGATATCGGAAAAAGACAGATCGAGTCCCTGGCTATTAAGACGCCTACCCCGGAGACCAAGGTGGTAACCCTGTCCGGCGGAAATCAGCAGAAATGTATCGTGGGACGCTGGATGGAGCGCAATCCCAAGATCCTGATCCTGGATGAGCCTACCCGCGGTATTGACGTAGGAGCCAAGTACGAGATCTATGTGTTGATGAACAAGATTGTGGAAAACGGCGGAGCAATCATTATGATTTCCTCTGAGCTTCCCGAGGTTCTGAATATGAGCAACCGTGTTCTGGTCATCTGTGACGGACGAATCACCGGAGAATTTAATCCGGAGGAGGCTTCTGCTACGGATATTATGGATAAGGCCATTGGATAACCTGCGTTTTGGGCGAAAGTGAGGATATAAAATGACGAAAACAAAGACAAATTCTGCTGCAGAATTTTTTAAACAAAATCTGGTACTCTGCGGTATTGTCGTCCTGATTATCATTACGGCAATCGCAGAACCAAAATTTCTTGGCGCCGCTAACCTGAATAATGTTTTGCGCCAGCTGGGGCCTCTGCCCTTTGCTGCCCTTGGTATGACCTTTGTAATTATCGGAGGCTTTATTGATCTTTCTATCGTGGGAATTATCAGTCTGGTAGGCGTGGTCACCATTGGTCTCATCGATCCCTTAGGCCAGGTGGGAGCTCTGCTTGCAGGCCTTCTGCTGGGCGCGCTTCTGGGATGGATCAACGGCTTTGTGCTGACGGCCTGCGGCGCCATGACCCAGGCGGAGGTACTGTTTATCACCTATGGTATGAGTTCTGTTTACACGGCTCTGGCATTGATTTACACGCAGTCAGAGACCCTGCGTATTGCCAGAAGCACCAAGCCCTTCACGATTTTTACCACTCTGGGCTCCGCAAATATCGGAATCATCCCCGTGGCTTTGATCGTGTTTATCCTGGTACTGCTCCTGATGCATTTCTTCCATACCAAGACCATTTGGGGCCGTGCTATTGCCCTTATGGGAGGAAACAAGGACGCCGCGTACCTGGTGGGCTTTAACGTAAAGAGCACCATGCGCCTGGCCTATACCATCAACGGACTCATGTCCGCCTGTGCGTCCATTGCACTGCTGTCTCGTGTAACCACAGCCACGGCTACCAGCGGCGCAGGCTATGAGACCAATGCCATCCTCTGCGTGGTGGTAGGCGGTACCACACTAAAGGGTGGAAAAGGAAGCGTGTTGCGTACCATGCTGGGCGTGGTTTTGATCACTCTTCTTGGAAACTGTATGAACATGCTGAACCTGTCCACCTACATGCAGACCGTTATGCGCGGCGCCGTGCTGGTTGTTGCGATTTGGCTGGATAACCGCAAGGAACTGTAAGGAGGGGCGTAAGAATGAATGCAAAAGCAAATGCAAATAGGATCTGGAGTATCGTTTCAAAGCAAAAGGCTGTGATTGCAATTTTTGCCCTGATGGTGATGATGCTCTTCTTTGATACTACGTTTTACACGCCATATAACTGGCTGGATATGCTGCGCTCCACGGCAATTTTGGAAATCGTGGCTTTTGGCGTAACGGTGGCTGTTATCTGCGGCGGCTGTGATCTGTCCTGCGGCGGTACCCTGTGCCTGGGAGGTATTCTGGCGGTTATGATGGTAAACAGCGGGCTGCCGATCTGGCTGGCTGTGCTGGCTGCTCTGGTCAGCGGAGCTGTGGTAGGCTTTATTAACGGATTCCTGGTAGTGCACCAGAAGACAGAGCCCTTTATCATTACCCTGGGTATGGGTATGCTGCTGAAAGGGATCTGCCAGCAGATGACGGACGCTCATCCCCTGACCTGTACCAGCCTGGATTTCATGCAGATTTCCAACAAAAAGTTTTTTGGTTCCATCCCTTCTCTGGTAGTTTATATGTTGATTCTGTTTATTATTTTTTACTGCATCATGCGTTTTACCAGCTTTGGCCGCAACTGCTATGCCATCGGCGGCAACTATGAGGTGGCAAAGTATTCCGGTATTAAGGTAGTTCCCATTAAGTGGGCGGCCTTTGTGATTAGCGGCACCGTGTCTGCCCTGGCAGGCGTTCTTCTGGCTTCCCGTATGAACACGGGCTCCTCCGTGTACGGCGATACCACAGGTATGCTGGTAAACTGCGGCGTGGTAATCGGCGGTACCTCCTTTGCCGGCGGCGTAGGCGGTATGGTAGAGAGCTTTATCGGTCTGTTTGTCATTCAGCTGCTGACTAACTGTATGAATCAGCTGGGTGTGGATGGATATTATCAGAAACTTTGCGAGGGCGTTTTGATCGTAATCATTATCGCAGGCGACTGCTTCGGCCGGAAGCTTAAGAGAGAGCGTGTGTAGGAAGTTTGGAAGAAAACTTCCCAGGCTGCCGTGACGGTGTGATATTTGCCATGAAAGGAGATAGACATGAAAGAACAAAATTATCTGGATCATTTGGTAGGCGTATTCGGACAGCCGGTGGCGGAGAACCCCGGCGTTGTGATTCAGGATGCAGCCTTTGAGGCTATGGGGCTGGAGCGCTGGCATTTCCTGACTCTGGATGTGGATAAAGATAAGCTTGAGGATGCTATCCGGGGATTGAAGGCATTTAAGATGCGTGGAATCAACTGTACCATTCCCCACAAGATTGCCGTTATGGATTATCTGGATGAGATTTCTGAGAGCGCAAGACTCATCGGCGCTGTAAACATGATTGTCAATGACGACGGACATCTCTTTGGCGAGAATACCGACGGCAAAGGCTTTATGATGTCCCTGGAGTCCAATGGAGTGGACGTAAAGGGGAAGAAGGTGGTAGTCTTCGGAGCCGGCGGCGCAGCCCGGGCCATCTGTGTGGAAATGGGGCTAGCCGGTGTGGCGGATATTACCATTGTAAACCGGGCGCAGGATCGTCCTCTGGGAGATGCCCTCATGGCAATCCTTCGGGAAAACACAAAGACCCAGTGCCGCTATGTGGACTGGGAGGGAGTCTTTGATATCCCTGCAGGCACGGATATTGTGGTAAATGCCACCTCCGTAGGTCTGTATCCGGATGTGGACGTGATGCCTAATATCAATCTGGACACCATCACAAAGGAAATGTTTGTGCAGGATGTGATTCCCAATCCCACAGAGACGGCCCTGATCAAGGAGCTGCGCCGCAGAGAGATTCCCTGTGCCACAGGGGCTGGCATGCTGATTAACCAGGCCGCTTTGAATATTGAAATGTGGACCGGACAAAAGCCGGATAAACAGGTGATGTATAAGGCGCTGGAGGAGGCGCTGAGCTGATTCACTGATTTTAAGTATGAAGTTAGGAACGCCGGACAGCGGCATATATGCTGTTCCGGCGTTGTTTTTTTCGTAGCCTTTTTTCCTGGTCTCTGGTATACTTTTACTAATGTGTTGACTCTTTCGCGCTTATGCCCATAGGGCAGATAATTGGCCAGCTGTCAGGTGGTGATGAGTATGGGGATGGAAGAGAAAGGGATAGGGAAATCAGGAAAAGGAGCCGGACATGCCATGAAGGAACGGGAACTGGAAATTTTAAGACTGGTGAATGAGAGAGAGCGGGTCAGCGTGAAGGAGCTGTCAGAGCTTTTGCATATTTCTATGGTTACGATTCGCAAGGATCTGGAGAATCTGGAGGGTCAGGGGTTTTTGCGGCGTCAGCATGGGTTTGCCACAAAGGAAAGCTCGGATGCCATTGATTCCCGGATGACAATTCAATATCTGGAGAAGAAGAGGATTGCCCAGCTGGCTGTTTCTCTGGTGGAACCTATGGAGACCATTATGATTGAGTCCGGATCTACCTGCGCCCTGTTTGCACAGGAGCTGGCGGCGGTGAAGGATGTGACGATTATTACAAATTCAGCCTATATTGCACGACATATCCGGGAGGTTCCCGCGGCGCGGGTGATTTTGCTGGGAGGAGATTATGATACGGTGTCAGAGGTGACGACCGGGCCGGTGACGGCTCTGTGCGCCAGGGAGTATCATGTGGACAAGATTTTTGTAGGCGTTGACGGATATACGCCGGAGGACGGATTTACCAATGTGAACCATACCCGCTGCAGTACGGTGCGGGAGATTGCCCGGCAGGCGGACCGGGTGATTGTGCTGACTACCTCAGAGAAATTTGGAAAGCGCAGTGTGGCAAGGCTGTTTGCACCGGAGGAGGTGCATATGGTGGTGACAGATTCCCATTTGTCGGATCTGTACCGGGAGAGTCTGGTTGACCGGCAGATTCAGGTGAAGCTTGCCAGGCTTGAGGAATAAATGGGAAACTTGCGCCGGAAAGTAGAGGGATCCGGCAGGAGTTCAGAATTGTGTACTTTTAGTGTGATTCTGTGAGTGTTTATTTTGCGTATGCTGTGATATAGTAGGGGAAAAGGAGGAGGTACGGGGTATGATACAAAGAGAACGTATTGCAACATTGACATGTTCGGACCGGATTGGTCGTTTAAAGGCAGAAATGCTGGAAGAGCCCAGGTATGCCAGCATAGAACAGGCGCGGATCGTCACAGAGAGCTATAAGGAGACGGAAGGGGATCCCCGCTGCATCCAGAGGGCCAAAGCCCTGAAGGCGGCTCTGGAGAAGATTCAGATTCGTATTGAGCCAGAGGAGAGAATCGTGGGAAACCGCACGGCCGGCGTGCGGGGCGGCGTGGTGTTCCCGGAGACGGGAGCTTCCTGGGTGGACCGGGAGTTTGAGACGCTTCCCACCAGGCCTCAGGATAAGTTTCAGGTGCGACAGGAGGATATTGAGGAGTTCCGCCGGGACATTATGCCCTACTGGAAGGGGCGTTCCCTGGAGGATCAGGTGCGGGAGGCTGTTGGCCCCAAGGTGGATGCGATTTCCAAGGCGGTGAAAATCAACCAGAAGGATCATTCTCAGGGACATATCTGTCCCAACACGAAGAAGTGGCTGCAGCTTGGACCGGCGGGAATCCGTGACGAGGCCGAGAAGCATCTGAGCCAGGCAGATGAGAAGCAGAAGGATTTTTACCGCAGCGTGATCCTGAGCATGGAAGGCGCCATGGCGTTTATGGAGCGCTATGCTGTTTTGGCAGAGGAGCTGTATGAGAAGCACGGGACGGAAAATCTGGCAGAGGCAGTCCGGGTATGCCGGAAGCTTGCCAGCGCACCGGCCGAAACGTATCATGAGGCTTTGCAGTCTACCTGGTTTTTATATGTGATTTTGCAGATGGAGGGAAATGCTTCCTCCTTCTCTCCGGGACGCATGGATCAGTATCTGTATCCCTACTATGCATACAGCCAGTCTCAGGGAATGACCCTGGAGGATGCTCTGGAGCTCACGGAGTGCCTGTGGCTTAAGTTTAATCAGCTTGTTTATCTGCGCAATTCCAACAGCGCCCGGTATTTTGCAGGATTCCCTATTGGCTTTAATGTGGCCATTGGCGGTCAGAAGGAGGATGGAAGCGACGCCTCCAATGAGCTGAGTTATCTGTTTTTGCAGGCCCAGGCTCATCTGCTGCTGCCTCAGCCTAATCTGTCCCTGCGGATCTATAAGGATTCTCCCCGGGAGCTTTTGGAGGCGGCAAGCCGGGTTATTGGAAAGGGAAGCGGCATGCCCCAGGTCTTCAATGATGAGGCGGTGATTCCGGCTTTGGAAAGCCATGGAGTAAGTCATGAAGATGCCATGAATTATGCCATTGTGGGCTGTGTGGAGTTAACCACCCACGGAAATGCACTGGCCTGGAGCGATGCGGCCATGTTTAACCTTTTGAAGGTGCTGGAGCTGACCTTGAATCATGGTGTGGATATGCTGACAGGAGCCAAGACCGGACTGGATCTGGGAGATCTGACTACCTATGAAACCTTTGAGGATCTGGAGGATGCATACGCAAAACAGATCGACTACTTCTCCGACTACATGGTGGAGTGCGTAACCCAGGTGGAGGGCATGCATGAGAAGCTGCTTCCCACACCCTTCCTGTCCGCTGTCATTGACGACTGCCTGGCAAAGGGTCAGGATGTGACCCAGGGCGGCGCTCACTATAATTTTGCCGGTGTGCAGGCCATTCAGGTGGCAAACCTGGCGGATTCTCTGGCAGCCATTAAGAGCCTGGTGTATGACCAGAAAAAATTGTCCAGGGAAGAGCTTCTTCACGCGCTGGTGACGAACTTCCAGGATGCGCCTCTGGTGCGGGCCATGCTGCTGAACAAGGTGCCCAAGTACGGCAATGATGTGGATTGGGTGGATCAGCTGGGTGTGAAATGGGTGAATTATTTTGCAGATGGACTGAAGAAATACAAAAACGGACGAGGCGGCATTTACCAGATGGGACTCTATACCGTATCGGCTCATGTGCCCATGGGACAGAATGTGGGCGCTTCCGCGGACGGACGGTATGCCAGGGATCCTCTGGCGGACGGCGGTGTGTCCGCCATGTACGGACGGGACGAGGCAGGCCCCACGGCCCTTCTTCAGTCGGTGGCGAAGCTGCCCTTTTCCAAGGCCAGCAACGGAACTCTGCTGAACATGAAGTTTCTGCCCCAGTTTTTCAAGACAGAAACAGGAATCCATAAATTTACGGAGCTTTTGCGTTCCGTTTGCCGTCTGGGTATCAGTCATATTCAGTTTAATGTTCTGAATGAGAAGGACCTGCGGTCCGCTCAGAAGACCCCGGAGCAGTACCGCAGTCTGACTGTGCGGGTGGCTGGTTACACAGCATATTTCACAGAGCTGGCGCCGGATCTGCAGGAGGAGATCATTGCACGTACCTCCTACGAATCTCTATGACCGGTATTATGTTTGATCTGAAGCGGTTTGCCGTCCACGACGGGGGCGGCATCCGCAGCACTTTATTTTTAAAAGGCTGTCCCCTGCGCTGCCCCTGGTGCCAGAATCCGGAGGGAATAAAGGGGAAGCCGGAGCTGTGGTATAATCCGGGGGACTGCCTGCAGTGCAAAACCTGTGTGGCGGTGTGCAAGGAACAGGCCCTGACTCTGAATGGGCGGATCCACATAGATCATCAGCGCTGCACGCTCTGCGGCGCTTGTGAGGAGGCTTGCCCTGCAGGAGCTCTGCGTTCCATGGGACGGGAAATCTCTCCGGAGGAGGCGGCCCGGCTTTTGCTCCGGGATCAGGTATTTTTTGGGGACCAGGGCGGCGTGACCCTTTCCGGGGGAGAGGTGATGCATCAGTGGGAATTTGCAATACAGGTGCTGAGGCTTTGCAAGGAAGTCGGGGCGGACACAGCCATTGAGTCCTGTCTTTTGGCTCCCAGGAAGGTGGTGGAAGCCATGCTGACGGTGACAGACCATTTTATGATCGACATTAAGTTTCTGGATGAGGAGCTGCACCGGCGGCATTTGGGGACCGGGAACAAGGAAATACTGGAAAATTATCAGTGGCTGGTGGAACAGGGAGCGGATGTGCTGGTGCGCACGCCCCTGATTCCAGGGTATACAGCCACGGAGGAGAATATTCGGGGGATTGCCCGGTATATCAAGGGTGTGGACAGGGAGGCGCGCTATGAGCTACTGAATTTTAACTCCTTGTGCAACAGCAAGTACGCGGCCCTGGAACAGGAATATCCTGTGAAGGGAAAGGCGTTTACGGATGCGGAAATGGACGGATTTTATCAGATTCTGGAGGAAGAGGGAATCGTACATATTATAAAGGAGTAGAAGATATGCTGGAAGGATTTCTGACACAGGCCAGGGCGGATGAGCCTGTTTATATTACGGATGTGCGCAACGCATTTCAAAAAGAAGGGAAGCGTCCCTTCCATCTGCAGGTGACGCTTTACGACGGAAGCGTCCGCAGCTTTCCCATGCAGCTGCCGATGACAAAGACTTCAGAGGAGGAGGCCTTTGTGGCCTCCTATGTGCATGCTATGATCTACAATATTCTTTCCTCCCTGGGCGCGGTGAAGATCGGCGTCTATGTGGATCAGAAGGATGAGGGAAGCTTGAAGCTTGCCCGGGAGCTGGATGAGGTATTTCAGACGGCTCTTGCCAAGAAGGACCGTTTTGGTTATGGAAAGAGCCTGAATGTAAACGAGCGGATCCTGGCTGTGCTTTTAAAGGGAAAATACAGCTTTTGTTTTCAGATATTGGACCTGGCCCAGGAGCCCGTCTGTGGGGCTGCGCCGGCAAAGGAAAAAGGGGAGCCGGTGTTTGCAGCTCTGCCCCAGATGGCGGAGGATAAGATGCTGCTGGGCATTGATATCGGAGGCACGGATATTAAGCTTACTGCCAGTGTGGACGGAAATCTGGCCGTATATAAGGAGTTTGACTGGTTCCCGGCTGCGTTCTCCCGGGCGGAGGAGCTTATGGATCCGGTGAAAATGATTACCGGACTTATGCGGGCCGCTGCCAGTCTGTATGCGGCAGGGCGGGAGTCCCAGATTGACCAGAATGCCATGGGAAAGGATGCATCCCTGGAGGAGATGGAGCAGGGCCTGAAAAAGATGGAGGAGCTTGCCGGAGAAAGCTTAAGAAACTTTGACGCTATCGGCCTTAGCTTTCCGGACGTGGTGATCCAGAACCTGATTGTAGGCGGCGAGACATTTAAAACCCGTGGGATGCGGGAGAACACGGAGCTGGATTATGAGGAGCAGTTTGCAAAGATTTCCGTTCTGTGTGAGGAGCTGAAGGAGTATGTGACGGAAACGGGCGCGGTAATGAATACCAACGATGGGCCCATGGCTGCCTTTACCGCGGCGGTGGAGCAGGCTGTGGCGGGAGCGGATGTTTCCAATGGCTTTTTTGCGCATACCCTGGGAACTGAGCTGGGAACCGGCTGGGTGCTGCCTGACGGCTCCATTCCAGAGATTCCGTTGGAGGTTTACAACTTTATCATTGATCTGGGAAGCTTTGCCCAGAAGGAATATGAACCCAATGATGTGCGCAGCATCAATAACTTTAATACGGGACTTCCCGGAACCCTGCAGAAATATACCTGCCAGTCCGGAGTCTTCCGCCTGGCGGTGAAGACGCTGCCCAAACAAGACCCGGCAGTGTATGAGGAGGCCTTTGCCCTGGGGCTGTTTGTGGAGCAGAACGGACAGATTGTGGTGCCCACAGAGCCCAAGGATATGCGCAAACCCTGCCTGGAGTTTTTTATGGCAAAGGCGGGAGAGCCGGGACATGAGGCCTGCGCAGAGATTTTCCGCCAGGTGGGCGAGTACCTGGCTGTGACCTGGGAGGAGACGGAGTATATTCTGGAGCCGGAGGCAAAGGAGCGCTCCCTGTTCGGACGTCTGGTGAAGAGCCCTGTGTGCTTTAAGCTTATGTGCGAGGGAGCGGCACGCCGGGAGCCGGAGCTTAGACAGTATGCGGCGGACGGAGGCCTTGCCAATACCAGACTTATGAAGCAGCTGGAGGCTCATCCTGATTACACCGTGGCCCAGTTTGCTCAGGCGGTAGGCGCTATCTATTTTGGGTGCCTGGGACTGTAGGATTAAAAATTTGCCGGATGGCAGTGGGATTGAAAGCACAGCAAGGGAAAGGAAGAGGATTATGGAAGAAAAGTATGTGATTGGAATTGATGGGGGAGGCACAAAGGTGGCCTACGGCCTGTTTGATTTGGAGGGAAAGATGCTGGACCGGGTACAACACCCCTCGGATCTCCAGGCGGACGGTCCTGGGTTTTCCGATCAGTTAATCCGCACCATTCAGGAGCTTCTGCAGAAAAATAACCTGACCATTCAGCAGCTTCAGGGAGTGGGAATCTGTATGCCCTCCTATATTTTATACGACAAGGGATACATCTGTCTCACCTCCGCCCTGACAAAGATCCGGGATTTCGCCATGCGGGATTACCTGGAGGAGCGGCTGGGCGTGCGGGTGGTGCTGGACAATGACGGCAACGCGGCGGCTTTGGCAGAACACCGCCGGGGAGCAGGCCAGGGATTAAGACACATGGTCTATGTGGCGGTGAGCACGGGCATTGGAAGCGGTATCATTATTGACGGAAATCTGTTTCATGGAAGCTACGGCTGGGCCGGCGAATGCGGACACATGCTGGCCACTCCTGACGAGGGCGTGCTGTGCGGCTGCCGAAACCGGGGTTGTTTTATGTCCTATGCCGGAGGCCGGTATGTGCCCCGTCACCTGAAAATCCGCATGCTGGAGGGGACAGAAAGCGTGATGGAAGGAAAAGAGGATCTCTCCTGCGAGGACCTGCTGGCCGCCTATCACCAGGGGGATGAGCTGGCAAAGGAGCAGATTTCCACCATGGCCCACTATATTGCGGTGTGCCTGTACAATATCTATCAGCTTTTAAATATCAATGTCTTTGTCTTTGGAGGAGGCCTGACGAATTTCGGGGATGTACTCTTCCACCGGGTTCGGGAGGAGTTTGACCGGTATAATCAGATTCCCATGCCAGTGGAATTCCGCTATGCGGAGCTGAAAAAGGATTTCGGAATTATCGGGGCGGCGGAGCTGGTGCTGTAGGATGATTTTTAGAAGAGGCTGTGGCAAAATGCAGCGTATATGCAAGATATAGAGGCCTAAACACTCTATCTTGTATATAACGGCTGTTTTGCCACAGCTTCTTTTGACTGAACTGCTACTCCATTGCTTTCTAGTCTGCAAAATCGTATACTGATTTTAGAACAGGAGGTGGAGGAAGGATACCTGACAGAGAATAAAAGGAAGGCGATCCTGTCTCTGCTCAGTAAATCTATGATCCGTGTATGCTATAAGGATGAAAAATTGCTTAAGGAGGTGCTTCGATTAACAGAACCTATATTAGAACTGGAATTTGAGAAGGTGGAGAGGCTGGAAAGAGAGTTCGAGGAAAAGATGGCGAAACAGGTGGCGGAACAGGTAGAGAAACAGGTGGCGGAGCAGGTAGAGAAACGGGTAGAGAAACAGGTGGCGGAACAGGTAGAGAAACAGGTAGCGGAACGGCAAAAGGAGCTGGAGAGAGAATCAGAGGAAAATCTGGAAAGACAGATAGAGGAGCTGAAGATGGAATTTAAGAGAAAACTGGAAGAACAAAGGCGGGAATGGGAAGAAAATTTCATTGACAGACCTATAGGAAAATGCTAAGATGATATTACAAACGAAAACTATTTCATTACGAACGAAAGTAATATGGAGGGCAATATGGAAAATAAAAATCATTTTGGCGAACTGACAAAGCGGATGAAGGCTTTCCGGGAAGAGGTTTTGGATGAAAAGCCCTATGTGGATGCGGAGCGTGCTATTCTGGCCACGGAGGCCTACAGAGAAAGCTTAAATCAGCCCCGGGTCATGGCAAGAGCCCTGATGTTGAAAAATATTTTGGAGAAGATGACCATTTACATAGAGGATAAATCCCTGCTTGCTGGAAATCAGGCTACCAAGAACACAAACGCTCCCGTTTTCCCGGAGTATACCCTGGAATTCGTTATGAAGGAGCTGGATCTCTTTGAGAAGCGGGACGGGGATGTATTCTATATTACGGAGGAGACCAAGGATCAGCTGCGGGAAATCGCTCCCTTCTGGGAAAACAATAACCTTCGGGCAAGAGGAGAGGCCCTTCTTCCCCAGGAGGTCAGCGTATTTATGGAGACTGGCGTCTTCGGCATGGAGGGGAAATTAAACGCAGGCGACGCCCATTTGGCTGTCAACTATAAGCGTCTGCTGTCAGACGGATTAAAGGGATATGAAGAGAGAACCAGAGAATGTAAGAAAGCTCTGGATCTGACAGATCCGGACAGCATTGACAAACATGTATTTTATCGTGCGGTTCTGGTGGTAATAGAGGCAGTCAGAGCCTTTGCCCTGCGCTACAGCGCTTTGGCAGAGGAGATGGCGGCCGGGGAAGACCAGGAGGCCAGAAAGAAGGAGCTTCTGGAGATCAGCCGCATCTGCAAAAAGGTACCCTATGAGCCGGCATCCTCCTTCCGGGAGGCCGTGCAGTCTGTGTGGTTTATCCAGCTGATCCTGCAGATCGAGTCCAACGGACATTCCCTGAGCTACGGACGGTTTGACCAGTATATGTATCCTTATTATAAGAAGGATCTGGAGGAGGGCAGGATTACCGAGGAGGAGGCTCTGGAGCTTCTCACCTGTCTGTGGATCAAGACACTGACCATCAACAAGGTCCGTTCTCAGGCCCACACCTTGAGCTCCGCAGGCTCCCCTATGTACCAGAATGTGACCATCGGCGGCCAGACAGAGGACAAAAAGGATGCGGTCAACGCGCTAAGCTTTCTGGTGCTTCAGTCTGTGGCCCAGACAAGGCTCACCCAGCCCAATCTGACAGTCCGCTATCATGCGGGCCTTGACAAGCATTTCTTTGACGAGTGCATTGAGGTCATGAAGCTGGGCTTTGGTATGCCGGCCCTGAATAATGACGAGGTAATCATTCCCTCCTTCATAGGCTGGGGAGTCAAGGAAGAGGACGCTTACAACTACAGCGCCATCGGCTGCGTAGAGACGGCGGTTCCTGGTAAATGGGGTTATCGCTGTACTGGTATGTCCTACATCAACTTCCCCCGGCTGCTTCTGTGCGTCATGAACGACGGCGTGGATCTGACCAGCGGGAAGCGGTTTATCAAGGGCAGCGGCTTTTTTAAGGATATGGAGACCTACGAAGATCTGATGGCTGCATGGGATCAGGCTCTTCGGGAAATGACCCGCTACAGCGTGATTGTGGAAAATGCCATTGACAAGGCCTCGGAACGGGATGTGCCGGATATTCTCTGCTCGGCCCTTACGGACGATTGCATCGGACGGGGAAAGACCATCAAGGAAGGCGGGGCGGTTTACGATTTTATTTCCGGCCTTCAGGTGGGAATTGCCAATATGGCGGATTCCCTGGCAGCTATCAAGAAGCTGGTGTACGAGGAGAAAAAGATTACAAGAGAGCAGCTGTGGGATGCCATTCTGGACGACTTCCAGTCTCCGGAAAACAAGAAGATTCAGGAAATGCTCATCCATGACGCGCCCAAGTACGGAAACGATGACGACAAGGCGGACCTTCTGGTGGTGGAGGCCTATGATACCTATCTGGATGAGATTGCAAAATATCCCAGCACCCGCTACAAGAGAGGGCCCATTGGGGGAATCCGCTATGCGGGAACCTCCTCCATCAGCGCCAATGTGGGTCAGGGAATGGGAACCATGGCTACCCCGGACGGAAGAAACGCCTTCGAGCCTCTGGCAGAGGGCTGCAGCCCGGCTCACAACGCGGATAAATGCGGCCCTACGGCTGTGTTCAAATCCATTTCCAAGCTACGGACAGAAAAGATCACCGGCGGCGTGCTGCTGAATCAGAAAATGACGCCCCAGATGTTGTCCAGTGAGGAAAACAAGCAGAAGCTGGAGATGTTGCTGCGCACCTTCTTCAACAGGCTTCACGGCTATCATGTGCAGTATAACATTGTGTCCAGGGAAACTCTGCTGGATGCCCAGGAGCATCCGGAAAATCATAAGGACCTGATTGTCCGTGTGGCAGGCTACAGCGCCTTCTTTAATGTGCTGTCCAGAAAGACACAGGATGATATTATAGAGAGAACCGAGCAGACCCTGTAAATTGCGCAGAAAGGGTTTGAGTTTTGAAAGAACCGGGAGGAAGCTTTTATGCCAGCTGCAGACAACACCCAGACGGGACTTATCTTCAATATTCAGAAATTTAGCATCCATGACGGCCCGGGGATCCGGTCTACCATTTTCTTTGCCGGCTGTCCCTTAAGCTGCCTGTGGTGCTCCAACCCGGAATCTCAAAACCGGAACCGCCAGGCAGCCCTTGCCAGCGGCGATCCCAAGCTGGCAGGGAGAGCCTGGACCATAGAGGAAGTGCTTGTGGAGGTGGAAAAGGACCGCTGTTTCTATGAGGAATCCGGCGGAGGCATTACTCTGTCGGGAGGAGAGGTTCTGCAGCAGCATGCCTTTGCCACAGCTCTTTTGCAGGAGGCGGGAAGACGCTCCCTGCACCGTGCGGCAGAGACCACAGGCTTTGCCTCCCATAAGATTTTTGCCGAATTTATCCAACATATTGATTTGCTGCTCTTTGATATGAAGCATCACGATCGGGAGATTCACCGGGAGAAAACCGGAGTGTATAACGATGTTATTCTGGAAAATATGCGCTATGCCCTGGAGCAGGGGGTTCCGGTCATTGCCCGGATCCCTGTGATCCCCGGCTTTAACGCCAACAAACGGGCTGCAAAAGGAATGGCAGGGCTTTTAAGGGATATGGGAATTTCCCAGGTTCATCTCCTTCCCTTCCACCAGTTTGGAGAGAAGAAATACGAACAGCTGGGGATTTCCTATACCATGAGGGATGTGAAGCAGCTTCATCCGGAAAATTTACAGACCTATCTGAATATATTCCTGGAGGAGGGACTAGAAGCTTCCTTCCATTAAAAAAGTTCCCGAGCCTGATCTAAGACTTCCATAACCAGAAGGCTGTGTTCCAGCTGCTGGTCAAAGGCGGCCTGATCCTGCTTCTCATAATACTCTGCAAAGGCAGCCAGCTCATAATACAGGCGCTCCGGACAACCGCCCAGGCGATAGTCCAGGGGAGCCTTTTTATTTTCCGTAAAGGAGAATTCCTCAAGCTTGTTAGGCATAGAGGTACTGTGGACGCAGGCCTTATTTCCCTGAATACTGATGCGGCAGGGAGCGCTGCAATCCTTGGCTGCAATACAGACGCACTGGAAATCCGGGTATTCCAGCAGGAGGATCCCCGAGGTGTCCACGCCCCGCTCCATATTGGGATAATAGCGGACCGACTTGGGACGGCCGAAAAGGGCGACGACCAGATGAAGATTGTACACATTTAGATCCAACAGAGAGCCGCCTGCCTTTTCTGGGTCAAAGACCGGACAGATAACACCCTGTTTGAAGGCATCGTAGCGGCTGGAATACTGAGAATAATTCATCTCCACAATCTTCACGTCCCCCAGATGAGGCAGCAGCTCCCGGATTTTGGCGAAGTTTGGATGATACAAGTTGGTGATGGCCTCAAAGAGAAAGAGCCCCTTCCTTTGAGCCAGGTTTGCCAGGTCTTTCGCCTCCTGTAAGGTAACCGTAAAGGGTTTTTCCAGAATTACATGCTTTCCTGCCTCCAAAGCCTGCTTTGCAAAGGAAAAATGCAGGGTGTTGGGAAGGGCTACATAGATGACCTGGATTTCGGGATCTGCCAGCAGCTTTTCATAGGCGTCATATGCCACGGGAATGTGGTATTTCTGGCATAGCTCGGTGCGGATTTCTGCCTTTCTGGCAAAGAGGGCATATACCTCTATCTGCTCTACTAGGGCGGCTGCATCCAAAAAGGTGGGGACGATCAGGCCTGCGCCTGCAACTCCGATTTTTATCATAATGATTCCTCCTGCTTTCCCGGAAATGGATCGCGGGTTAAGAGATTGATTGCAATATAACTCTATTATATGTATTTCTCAAGGGATCGTCAATAACTACGATAAATGCGCAGAGCGGACATACTGACTTATATAAAGATAATTCTTGAATGGGTCCATTGTTATTAAAATGTTTTGGGTTTCTTCATAGGATATTAAAGAAATAAATATAACTTTTCGTTTTTGAACATAAATTGGACAAATTTAGCTGGTATAGTGAAATCATTCCAAAGAAAAGGAGGGCAGCGATAAGGACCTGAAAATCACGAGACAAAAAGGAGTGAAACTATTATGAAAAAAAGGACAAAAATTTGTGTGTTTGCAGCGCTTTGTGTGCTGGTATTGGCCGTGGGACTCTTGACTGGCTGCAGCAATGGAGAGGATAAGAAGGATGCGGGTGATGCCGAGCCGTCTATTGAAAATCAAGTGCCTGCAGAACCGGAGCAGAATGTGACGGAGCCGGAAGATTTGGACACAGAGGATTCCCAGAAGGAACCGGATGAAACAGAGGATCCGAAGGAGAATGAAGCAGGAGACAATACGGACAGCGAAGAGACTCCCCAGTCTGCAGAGGATCCTGACAAGGAGAGCGAAGCCGGAACAGACGGGGAAGAGCCTGGGACTTCCAAGACAGACGGATCGGATGAGGTAAAAGAGTAAGATAGCAGTTAGAAGATATATTTTGAAAATAAAATAGAAAAGAAAAGGGCATGCTACAGAAAAATTGTAGCGCGCCCTTTTTCAGCTTTTGGATGAATCCATATCCGGTAATCTGTAGACTGCCGGAATCGAAGGGAATGTGGGCGTTTTTCTGGACAAATGAAGATAAAAAGGGTAGAATCGTAGGAAAGAAAATAGCAGGCTTGTGTACAGGCCTGAGAAAAGAGGAGTGGTTTATATGGAACGGAAGAATGTATGGCTCAGCTATGAGGAGGAGCAGCTACAGGAACTGGAGGAGGTAAGCGCTCGCTACAAGGCATGTCTGGACGCGGGGAAGACTGAGCGGGAGTGCGTGCGGGTAGCTGTGGACATGGCGGAAAAGGCCGGCTACCGGAATCTTCAGGAGCTTATGGAGAAAAAAGAGCCCCTTAAACCTCAGGACCGGGTTTATCTGTGTTATATGGATAAATCTATTGTGCTCTACCAGCTGGGAGAGAAGCCTCTGGAGCAGGGACTAAATATTTTGGGTGCCCACATTGATTCTCCCCGGGTGGATGTGAAACAGGTGCCTTTGTATGAGGACTCGGAGTTTGCCTACCTGGACGGTCATTACTATGGCGGGATTAAGAAATATCAGTGGGTGTCCATTCCCCTGGCTCTTCACGGGGTAGTGGTGAAAAAGGACGGCACCCGGGTAGAGGTCAACATAGGAGAGAAGGAGGAGGATCCGGTATTTGCCTTCACGGATCTTTTGATCCATCTCTCAGCAAAGCAGTTGGAAAAGACTGGGACAAAGATTATTGAAGGGGAACAGCTGGATCTGCTCTTTGGAAGCCGGCCTTTGAAGGATACGGAGAAGGAGGCGGTGCAGGCCAATGTGCTGCGCCTTTTGAAGGAAACCTATGATATAGAAGAGGCGGATTTCCTGTCGGCGGAGCTGGAGATTGTACCTGCGGGAAAGGCCCGGGATTGTGGACTGGACCGCAGTATGATTATGGCCTATGGACAGGACGACCGGGTGTGCGCCTTTACCTCCCTTATGGCTATGCTGGACCAAGGACCGGTGGAAAAGACAGCCTGCTGTATTCTGGTGGACAAAGAGGAAATCGGAAGCGTGGGAGCCACGGGTATGAGCTCCCGGTTTTTCGAGAATTCCCTGGCAGAGGTCATGGAACTTCGGGAAGGCTATTCGGAGTTAAAGCTTCGCAGAGCCATGTCCCATTCCCGTATGCTGTCCTCGGATGTGAGCGCCGCATACGATCCCATATTTGCGGATGTGTTTGAAAAGAAAAACGCGGCCTTTTTTGCCAACGGTATTGTATTCAATAAATATACGGGCAGCAGGGGAAAGAGCGGCTCCAACGATGCAAACGCCGAGTACATGGCGGCTCTGCGGGACATTATGGATCGGAACGGCGTGGCTTTCCAGACAGCGGAGCTGGGCAAAATTGATGTGGGCGGAGGCGGAACCATTGCCTATATTCTGGCCAACTATGGCATGGAGGTCATAGACAGCGGAGTAGCTGTGCTCTGCATGCATGCGCCCTGGGAAATCGTGAGCAAGGCGGATGTGTATGAGGCGCTGAAGTGCTACCGAAGCTTTTTGAAGGAGGCGTAGGAGGAAAAATTTCCCTGGGATGCGCAACGCGGTGCGGTCTTGTTCTTTAGGGCAAAAGGGTTGGAAAAAAACAGGTCGAAAACGAATCATAGAGAAAAAGAAAGCAGGGCATAATAAGGGATGCTGATGTGCGGCGCCATTATTTTATGGAAAGCACGGTAATCTGCCTCCGGGAATGCTGTCTTTGGAGGCACAAGGAAGGAGCAGCCAAGATGCTGAAAATTTTATTCTATGATACGAAAAGCTATGACGAGGAATCCTTTGAGGAGAAGAGAAAGGCATACCCCCAGGTGCAGATTGATTATCTTAAGCCGGCCCTGGGGCCCAACACCGCCCGTCTGGCTAAGGGCTATGACGGGGTGTGCGCTTTTGTAAACTGCGACGTAGGGACAAAGACCATGGAGATTCTCCATGAACGGGGGATCCGGTTGATTTTAATGCGGTGCGCCGGCTTTAATAATGTAGATATCTCCATGGCAAAGGAGTGCGGGATTCGGGTGCTTCGGGTGCCGGGCTATTCCCCGGAGGCCGTGGCGGAGCATGCCATGGGTCTTGCCCTAGCGGCAAACCGGCGGATTCACAAGGCCTATGTGCGGGTGCGGGAGAATGACTTCAGCCTGAGCGGCATGCTGGGCTTTAACTTCCATGAGAAAACTGCCGGCATTGTGGGAACCGGACGGATCGGCGCGGCCATGGCCAGACTCTGCCATGGATTTGGCATGAAGGTGCTGGCCTATGACCAGTATCATAATCCGGCTCTGGACTTTGTCAGCTATGTGACTCTGGAGGAACTATTATCCCAGAGCGATTTGCTCTCCCTTCATTGCCCTCTCACCGACGAGACCTATCATCTTATTAACCGGGAGACGATCCGCAGGATGAAGGACGGGGTGGTTTTAGTCAACACCTCCCGGGGCGGACTGGTAAAGACCGAGGACCTGATCGAGGGGATCCGGGCGCGGAAGTTTTTTGCCGTGGGACTGGATGTGTACGAGGAGGAGAAGAAGAACGTGTATGAGGACCGCTCTGATGAGATTCTGGAGAGTTCGGTGACGGCAAGGCTTCTGTCCTTCCCCAATGTGCTGATCACCTCCCATCAGGGATTCTTCACTCAGGAGGCCCTGGGAGCCATCAGCGAGACCACCCTGGGAAACGCCATGGCTTTTGCACGGGGAGAGGAGACGGGAAACGAAGTGAAGTAACGGGTGCTCCCGGAAAGTCCCCTGCCCCCAAGGTTCTGGTGCAAGGACTTTCCGGGAGTGTCTGTAAGGATAATGGGAGGGCATCATGAAGGGTCATGTGTTAACAAATGAGAAGCTGTGGGAATTTGAAAAGAGTCTGAGGGAAGCAGAATACGAAGCTGCGACTGTCAAGAAATATCTGAGAGAGTTGCATAGCTTTCGGGCCTGGCTGGAGGGCAGGGTGGTGAACAAGGAGGGAGCAGCAGCGTTTAAAATCTATCTGCAGGAGGCAGGCTACGCCCCATCCACGGTGAATACAAAGATTTCCGCTCTGAATGTGTTTTTCCAGTTTGCCGGGTGGGAAGAATGTAAGGTGAAATTTCTTCGAATCCAAAAGCAGATTTTCAGAAGCCGGTCCAAGGAGTTAAGCCGGGACGAATACATAAAGCTTCTGAAAGCAGCCAGAGCGAAAGGAAAGGAGAAGCTTGCCCTCCTGATGGAGGCCATTTGTTTGCCACAGTATTTTATAAGCTAAGCGGGGACATTGTAAAGCTGGCGGATATGCTGGGACACAGTTCCATTGAAACTACAAGGATTTACCTGAAGACCACAGGCGAGGAGCATGCCCGTGTTCTGGGACGCATGGGGCTGATACAGTGACAGAGACGGAATTTATATTCTGACTACAGGAATATGGCAGAATCTTATTTTTCCAGGAAATTATATCACACCCGACAGGTCTATGACAATAGGAATTTAAGCAATAACATAGCCGTCCGCTGAAAATGGAGGACAAAAAAGAGGTTTCAGGGTACGGGAAAACAGAGCCGGAGAATATTTTTTTCTTTGGCTCTGTTTCTCTGTACCCTGAATTTCGTTCTGCCAAAACAAGACAGGAGCAATGTGTCTTTTTCAGCCAAGGAGATTTCCGGTTTTACATTATTTTGTAGTCAGAATATAAAAATTGTACATCAATGGCCCGGACTGTCTGCAGAGAAGAGGAAAGGAAAACGCCATGGAAAATTTGGAGATCAGGATTGCGCCGGAAAGGGTTCTTTTCCGGAGAAGCCTTATGATAATCACGGAATCGGAGACGAGAAAATACAGGATTCCCTATAAAGAAATCGTCTACACCTATATTCGGATTTGGGATGATAAGGAGGAGCAGTATCTGACGCCGGAGATTGCAGACATTACCCGGAAAATGGAAGGGGAATGGATTTTTCATGACAGGGAGAACCGGAAATGGACGATTCTGACCCACCGCTTAGAAGAAAGGGCGGGCCTGCTGTTTAACGAGCTCTGCGTCCATGCGCCCTATGTGATGGCGGGCGGTCAGGACTGGTTTGACAGCTGGGAGGAACAGGATATGGAAGAAGTGGGGAAGATGGTGGAGCTTATGAGGAAGTGCGGTTTTGTATGAGGCAGGGCCAGGAGAGACACGACGTATTTTAGAACGGCTGAACCGCACCTTTCACAAGACATACTGGCGCTCCAAGGCCCGCATCAACAGCCATATCGTTGAGCTGTCAGGAGAAGGTCCCTAATTCCCCTGCAGACAGCAGGGATACTTCCGACGTTCGCCAGTGGTTTGTGTAAGCGCCTTTGCATGCCGCCTTGCCTGCAAGGATAAATTGCCCCCCGGATTTGGCGGCTCATAACGGATTCCTCACAACGGCCTGTTAAGATAAGTTCACAGAAAATGGAAGGGGTGGTGGAGGCATCGGAATCATAGAGAGAATGGCGCCCTGCGGCGGCAGAGAAGCGGTGGTGTCGGTGGCGCATTATGAAAACGGCAGAATGAAAGGAAATCTGCGGCACCCGCGTCTGAATGAAAAGGAGGAAATCCAGAGCTTATCCCAGATGATTCTGCTTTTGAACAGCCTGCTGGATCTGGAAAACTGTCCCAACCCTCCGCTGCCTTTAGTGAAACAAGAACGGGAGGGTAGAGAAGAGCTGGCAGTATTCCGCATCCAGATCCTGTTCCGGGAGCATTACACCTGGCAGGGAAGACTGACCTGGCAGAACCAAAACAAAGAGTTCGTATTCCGCAGCGCTCTTGAATTAATACAGCTGCTGGATGAGATTCTTTCAGAATAATGGATGAGGGAGGGTGGACGATTGAAAGAGGAAGCATCCCCTTGAGAGATTTTGAGAGGGTGTCCTGGAAACGACAAGGTATTAATTCTATTATATAAGGAAAGGAGAGAGTAGGATGAAGTTTAGAAAATGGAAGAAAATGATTGTTATGCTTGTGATAGCGACCATGTTTCTCCAGAACGTAGTTGCCTACTCCAGTGAAGGCGATCCGGCCCCGGCGGCAGAGACACCTGCAAAAGAGCAGACTGCTGCGGAAGAGGCGCCAGTAGCTGCGGAAATACCCGCACCTGCGGAAACATCTTCCGCTGCGGAGGAAACACCGCCTGCACCGGAAGAGACGCCGGCGGAAGAGATAACGACGGAAAAGCAGACTGCTGCGAAAGCGCCGTCTGCAGAGGAGGAACCTCCTGCAGTGGTGGAAACACCAGTGGCGGTGGAGGCGCCGGATGTTACGGAGGAAGGAACTCCTGTACTGGAGGAAGAGAAGCCAGTAGCTGCAGAAGAGACGTCTGCAGAGGAGAAAGTGACTCCTGTGATTATGGAAACGCCCGCGCCGGTAGAAGAAACGTCCGCTGAGGAGGAAGAGTCTACTGCGCCGGATGAAACGCCTGCGCTGGCAGAGGAATCCTCAGAATTGGATACAATTTTAGAAGAGTTTCATGCACTTCTTGATCAGATGGAAGCGTTTGAACTGACAGAAGAAAATCAGGAAGAATACCAGGCTCTTGGAATGCAGGCTGGCGAGCTGTTGGGAATCCTTATGGAGGACTATTACGGCTATGAAGGCATGGAGGACGATATGCTCCGGTTCCAAGTATTGGGGGATAAGCAGACTGGCGGGGCAGAGGAGCTTATGAACCTGAGTGGTTATGAGTGGATTGTTCAAGCGACAGTAGTCGATGCAAATGGTAGATGGAAGAGTACCAATGCTCTTCCTACCAAAAAGTTCAATGGTACCACAATGCACGGGACTTCCTATGAAAGTATATGGAAATGGACGCCCAATGGAAATGGTTAAACAATTACAACGACGGCATCCACTGCCGCAAACGCTTTTATCTATATGGCATTTCCGGGGAATCTATGGGACACAAGTAACTATACTTATTTAGGAATGGGAAAAAATTCGGCTCAGACACAAGTTCAATACGATAAGTATAGTTCAGGACCCAACTATAGTGATTTTTGGTGGACACCAAGTAAATTTAATTCGAATTGTGGTGTGTGCATAAATTTTGCAACCAAAACAGGTTATATTTGCTATATTTTTCAGGAGAAATCTACCCCCATCACATACACACTAAATTACAACGGCAATGGCGGTACGCCAGGAAGAACAAAGGATGAACAGACTACTACAGCCGCGTCATATACTTTTAGTAACTTCCCTACCGCAACCCGTACAGGTTATACGTTTGATGGCTGGTATACAGCGGCGAATGGAGGAACCAAAGTAATATCGGTGACCTGTGACACAACCACGAAGGAAAAAACTGTCTATGCCCACTGGACGGAGAATCCATATACGATCATATGGAAAAATGGATATAATGAAACTCCGATCAAAACAGTACAAAACGTTTTATACACAGATATTCCATCTACAATAAACGCTCAGAAACCCGGTGACCCAACCAGAACCGGTTATAAATTTATCGGATGGGGAACTCCTGTGTATGACAATACTAACAAGATAGTGACCATCACGGCACAGTGGGAGGAGGAGAAAAATGAGCCGATCATAGGTCCGGGCCCAGGAGAAGACGCCGACAAAACAAAAGGCAAATTTACAGTCTCCAAAAGCTTTATTGGTATTCCCGACAGTAAAAAACCAGGCTCAGTGAAGTTGCATTATCAAGTGACATATACAAAGGATGGGCAGGTAGCGTACACTGGGGAGTCGGGTGATATCACTTTGACTCAAGCGAATCATTTTCAGTATACTTTGACTCCATCCGTATGGAGAATCAAGGATGACCAGGGTGAGTATACATCAATCCCTGCGGGATTTCCCGACACAGAAAAAGCGCGTTATAAAACTGTCATTGTCATTACAGAATATGATGGCGAGGGAGATGTATCAGGTTATACAAAATCCTTTACAGCAACGTATCCGGCAGATGGAACAAATATAACGCCTAATTCCGTTAAATTTGTTTTACCTGTTGACACAATAAAGAAAACGCTGTCTCTGAAAAATACCTACACAGAGCAGCCCAATATATCCGTTAAGAAGGAGCCAGAGAAAACAGAGTATACAGAAGGCAGTGATGTCAGCTGGAATATTACGGTTACCAATAATGGCGACAACTCCGTAAGCGGGTTAAACCTGGAGGATGTACTGAAAAAAGATGGCGCTATATTCACGGGAACAGTTATCGTTGCGGCGCCAAATGGTTTAAATGGAACGGTAGATTCCTTTACATTAGGCTCCAAAAACAGTGTTACCTTTAAGGCGACCATAGAAGAAGCAGAGGCAGGTACTTATAGTAATTACGTGGCAGTGAAAAAGGGTAGTGAAAAGCTGGGTGATCATACGGCAGAGGATGTAATCGTTAAGCCAGACACACCCAGTCCAACTACTACTTTGAGGATTACGAAACAGGCCGATAAAGAGAAAGCATACAAGGGCGATACGGTAGTTTATACGATTAATGTAACGAACACCGGAACCAACACAGCGACGGCTGTGAAGATAACAGATATGCTGCCAGCTGGATTGGTACTGGTTACAGATGGTGTGAATGGTCCGAAGCTGAATGGAAACCCAATCACTTCCAGCAATGGCGAATATATGATTGGCGATTTGGAGGCGGGAAAGACTGCAACACTTGTATTGACAGCCACAGTAACCGCTGAGCCAGGCACGGAGATCGTGAATACGGCAATGGCAGATTATGACAACAAACCCACAGGCGGAACTCCTCCGAAGGATGAGGAAAAGACGGATGTGGTTGAGAAGCCTGAAGTAAACGTTGTAAAAACAGCGGATAAGGAGAAAGTTGTAGCCGGCGACACCGTGGTTTATACGATTACAGTAAGCAATGCCGGAAAAACTGCGGCGGAAGGCGTGACGGTAGAGGATGAACTGGACAGCAACCTGGAATTTATAAGCTGGAAGCTGGATGATGGAGCAGAAAATACCGTGGAGCCTGCAAATCATGTTTACGCCATAGGCAGCATAGCGCCGGAAAGCCAGCGCAGGCTTACCATTACTGCAACCGTAAAGGCTGGTACAGCCGCGGGAACGGTGATTCGGAATACGGCGTCTGCGGATTATACCAATAAGCCCCAGACAGATCCGGGAAATCTGGAGAGCAAAAAAGATATCCCGGTTGTGAATGAGGATCAGTATACGGTAAAGCTTCAGTATGTAGATGACAGCAATCCTGCCATTATTCTTAGGGAAGAACTGATAGCAACATTAGAAAATGGTAAGCCCTATACCATAGGAAGTGATAAGGTATTAGAAGCTTGAGTTTCCGCAAATTGTCTTCCTAAAATGAATATAATCTCCCAAAGCACCAATCTGCCGAATTTTGAAAAGATATAGAGTAGCAGTCTTATGAAT
>JAAWJI010000044.1 GCA_022796795.1 Lachnospiraceae bacterium
CTTTTTCTTCTGGAGCCAGCCGAAAAAGCTGTTAAAGCAGATCCTTTTGTTGTTTAGGTAGCGGTTTCCGACCCGCCTCATGGCCTTACACTGCGCCAAATAGGTAAACAGGTCCTCTGTTGTGATCTCCCCTACTGGTTTTTCCAGAGCGTGCAGCATCATTTCAAGCTGTAGCTTATAATGCTCAATAGTCTTTTCGCTCCGGCCGGCCATGCGCAGGCTGGCCAGGTACATATACAAGTAGTCCATGTATACTTTTTCGTCACGCAGTGCCACATCCGTGCATTTTTCCATCACATCATAGTCCGCTAGTTTGTGATACAGGTAGAGCTGCAAGTCTGAGGCATACTCATCCGGCAGTTTCCCTGCCAAATACTGCATTACATCATTAATTAGTTGCTCTTTCATGGTAATTCCCCCTTTCTAATAAAAATTATATCATTCTTCTCCTCTTTTCTCCTCTGAAGCTAGCCCTAAGTGCGAATATGAACAAAGGATTCAGCAAGATTTCTGCCATTACAGACAATACTGCTCCTGTATTTTCTCCGCAAGGAAAAGTAAACCGTATTATAGTTGCAAGAAATGATGCCATGATACTAATTCATGAAATTATATTGGATGATGATTTTAATACCAGTACACAACCAACTGTTATATTATCTGGCCAAGAATATGCTGTATGGGCAAGAGCAGATAATGCTAATGTCTTTAATATGTATGCGAATACCTCCGTATCATTAAGCAGAGCAGTATGTACTTATAATAATAAAGCGCTTACAGCGACATATATAGGCACAGTAATTTTGTATATTGGGTATGATGGAGTTAACACATATATTTTTACGTCACGAGGATCATTATCAAACCTTGAAAGGAATGGAAGAATTAGCGGGTGTATGAGGTTGTACCCAGGATATCCAAAAAACATATAGATATATGATAGGACTAACACCTATTTATGCCAGTCTATTACCTTTGTATCTAACTATTGCATATGATTTACAACCGGATAACACATTGTAGTTACTACATGGGCCTATGTTTTAAGGGGGATATAAAGATATAGGTATTACGGATAAATTATAGTTATAGTACAGCAGACTGGCTATTAAATAGTATTGTGCTATTTTGTCCATACATACTGGCCCCTGTGGTATTATTTATTGCTGTGGAATCTGTAAGCAAATAGGAATTGGCTCCATTGTATCCAAGATATATTCTCATTATCCGCACATTTTCATTTTCCTGGGCATAAAATAGCATATTGCCAAAATCTATTATCTCCCCTGGATTTGAATTAAAAGCGTTAAGATTATCAATTTTTCCAAAATAACGTAAATCTACGCCATTTATGTTTACAATCGGTGCATTTTTTATATTTGTGCCACTATCAATTACTAAAGAAAAAATATTAACTGCGGTATCGTTTCTGTGGATTGCTACCCTGACTCCTGGATATGTCGAAAAATATACTCGCTTCAGATCTGTAATTCCCTGGATCCTTCCCTCTATATTCGCAATTACCTAATAAATTTTATATCTTTTTCACACATACCTTACGCATCCGCTCCAGCCCTTGCTGCAGCAGACTGCTGGGACAGGCAATATTGATCCGGACATAGCCAGCCCCGCCCTGTCCGAACATTGGGCCAAAGTCAAAGGCCAGCCCCGCCTGTTCCAGAAAAAGTCGTTTCAATTCCTTATCCGAAAGTCCCAGTTCCCTGCAGTCCAGCCAGATCAGATAGGTCGCCTCCGGCTTCTGGCTGTGAATTTTGGGAATGTATTTTTTTAAATAGGATTCCAGATACAGATAATTTCCCCACAAATAAGAAATCAGCTGTGTCAGATACTTCTCACATTCCGGATTCCCATAAGCCGCCTTAAGAGCAGCCGCGCCAAAAAGATTCACCAAATACTGTGCATTTTTCAGTTGTCTTTGCACCCTTTCCCGAAGAATGGGATCTGTAATCACTCCCATAGACAGCTGCAGCCCCGCCGTATTAAAGGTCTTTGCAAAGGAAAAGGAGGTCATGGTAACCCCTGACAGCTCCGGACTTAGGGAGGCAATGGGAATATGCCGGCTGCCGGGGTAAACAATATCCCCGTGGATCTCATCGGACGCGATCAGCACCTGGTGGCGCAGGCAAATCTCCCCCACCCTTTCCAGTTCCTCCCGGGTATACGCTCTGGACACCGGATTATGAGGATTGCAGAGGAGAAACAGCTTCGTCCTGGGATCAGCAGCCAGCTCTTCAAAGCCCTCATAGTCCATGACCCATTTGCTCCCGTCAAACACCAGCGGATTCTCCGCGATCTCACGTCCGTTGTCCTCCACCATTTCAAAAAACGGATAGTAAACCGGCGGCTGAACAATGACCCGGTCCCCAGGCTCTGTCACTGCCTGCATCATGGCGATCAGTCCCGGGACAACGCCGCCTGCAAAAATGACAGACTCCGGCGCTGCCCTCCAGCCATATCGCCGCCAAAGCCAGGAGGCCGTAAGTGAGGCCGCGTCGCTACTCTCATGGCTATAGCCGTAAATGGGATGGGCCGCCCTTTTCCTCATGGCTTCCACAATGGGCTCGGGACTGGGGAATTCCATATCGGCAATCCAAAAAGGCAGCGCATCCGGAGCCTCTGGAAATTCAATGAGAATCCCCTCCCACTTATAACTTAAGGTTCCTGTGCGGTCTGTTACTTCGTCAAAATTATAGATTTTCATTGGCTTTCCTCTGTTTCAAAATCAACATCCCCCTGCAATCGCCGAATGTCCGCACAAATGCGGATGCCTGGCTCGTTGCTCGCGGAAATAAACCTTGCTCATGCGCTCTACCTCCTGGCTTACCATGTCATAAACACCGGGAACAATGCTTTCCGGACCGCCCATGGTCAATGCCGGAATCAGGTACCTGCTTCCGCAGCCTTCGATAAGCTTCTGCAATCCCTCCCGGATTTTCTCTTGGGTGCAATCTTCGCGATCATAGACCCCGTTATTCAGTCCGCCCATAAGCGTAAGCTTATCTCCGTATTTTTGAATCACCTCTGGCAGATTGTTTTCCGTCACAGGCCCCTGCCAGATATGGATTCCCATGCGGATCATAGAGGGAACCAGGGTAGCCCCATAGGAATCCGAATGATGCACGATAATTTTTACACCGTTTTCCTTCCAATATCCGTAGATTTTCTTATATGCGGGTTCCAGAAATTCTTCAAACATCTCCGGAGACAAAAAGGTGGAGCGCTGACTTCCCCAGTCATCATGATGGAAAACTGCCTCCGGCTCCTCATAAAAATTAATCAGGGTATCTTCCATTCCCATGAGACTGTGAAGCCGTTCAAAAATACCAGGGGCGATCCAGACTGTCGGAAATACCTCCCTGCGGTCCAGGGCCGCCTCCTGCTGTACATAGGGCGCCCACTCCTCCTCCGGATACAGAAGCTGGGGCGCCTTGACATATTTTTTCCACTGGGTGATATCCGGAAGAACCCTGTTTTCCCCCTTACAGTCCGGAAACGTTCTTGGTGTATTTTCCGGATACAAATATTTGACGCCCCATCCGTCGTATCCGCTCTCCCCGGGATTCAGAAAACACCCTGCATTACTGCGAATCGGATTCGATACAAAAGCAAGGAAACTGAATTGATTGACAAAGCGATCCGGCCTTCCCCCGCGGATTGTCTCGAAAAGATTTTCTTTTTTGGTAAGCATCCTACTCCATCCCTTCCAAGCTGCTTTCCAGGCAGCTCTTCCCTTTTGCTCATTATAAAAAAGCTCTGTCCCAAAAGAAATCCATAAACTGTTGACATTTATTCCTTTACTATAATTTGACCAAAGAAAGGAAACGAGAGTATGAAATTAATTACAGAACTGATTTATCACCGTCTCCAGGAAGACTCCAGCGGAATATTTTCTCTTTGAGTATATCGGCAGCCATGCCCGGGACCTGGTGGAATATATCCCCTCCATGACCGCACCGATTCCCTCAAACAGTCCAGTCCGTCACGTCATCGATCAGTTGATCCATAAAAAAAATCCCTCGGACCTCCTGCTGGCCAAACAACTGGACAGCATCGGCTGGGATATGCAGGACGAATACCTGTTTATCAAAATGGAGTATTATTTTATCAGCAGTGAGTTTGATGCTCCTCTTCACCATGCCTTGCAGCTGGAGCACCTTTTCCTGGAAAGCATTGCACTAAAGCATGGGGGCGGACTCTATTTTCTGCTCAATATCAGCAGAAATCCTGCACTGGCACAGTATGGCTTTCTCCCGGAATTCTCTGCCTTTATCCGGGAATCCATGTATAAATGCGGACTCAGCACCCCAATCCGCGGTTTTGACAATCTGCCATATGCATTGGAGCAGGCGGAATTCGCGCTGCGTTACGGCCTGGCCCATCAGGATACCTTTTGGTATTTTCGCTTTGAGGATTATTATCTTGAATATATGGAAGAACAGCTCCTGGAAAAGCTGCCGGCAAGATTTGTGTGTCATCCAGGCCTTTTTCGCCTCATGGAATATGATCAGAAAAATGAAACAGATTTATATCGAACCCTGCGGATATATTTACAGTACAACGACAACACCAGCGAAGTTGCCCGCCGCCTGCACGTTCATCGAACCACCCTTCTCTATCGTCTGAAAAAGATCCAGGAGATTTCCGGCATTGCTCTGACAGACTGGAAAACGCGGCTGCATCTCATGATGTCCTATCTGATACTGGGTGCGGAGTAACAAAAGACCTCCTGGGATGCTCTGAAGCTTCCAGAGAAACAGGAGGTCTTTGACTCAGCTATGAGATCTGTCGATCTGATCGCGGATTTCCTGCATGCGGTAATCCAGCTCTTCTATGGAGTCCGCACACATCTTCAGTTGTCCCACAATCTCTTCCGTGTTGTCCACAGTTTTCTTATACTTAAGCTTGTGCTCCAGGCTGGCCCAAAAATCCATGGCAATGGTGCGGAACTGCACCTCCACCTTCATATATTTCTTCCCAGCAGGCAGAAAGATGGGAATACTTAAGATCAGGTGAAGACTTCGGTAACCATTGTCTTTAGGCTCCTTGATGTAATCTTTTTCCCTCAGCAGGATAATGTCATCCTGACCAGTCAAAAGCCTGGCAAGGCGGTAAATGTCATCGGGGAAAGAGCAGATCACCCGAAGTCCGGCCACATCATGGAGATGCTCCTGGACGTTCTCCACAGTAATGGGCTGCCCTTTCCGCTCCAGCTTCTCGTAAATACTTTCCGGTGTTTTCAGGCGACTCTTAATGGACTCAAAGGGATTTCGGTTATACTCCTGGGAAAATTCCGCGTTGAGCACCTTAAGCCTGGTCTCCACCTCCATAATGGCAGACTGGTACTCCAGCATCAGCTTGTTAAAGGGCTTTGCCTCCCGCAGCTTCTGCGCCTGCCTCTGAATAATCTGGTCCTTGGCCCTCAAGGTCTCCTCCTGCTCCTCCACCTTCTGCTGAAGCTTAAGCTTACAGGTAAAAAGCTCAATGGCATTTTTCACCCGGTTCTTTACAATAGAGCCCTCAAAAGGCTTGTGAATAAAATCCGAGACGCCTAGCTCAAAGCACCGGTTCTCCACCTCCACCGCATGCTCACTGCTGATAATGAGAACCGGAATCCGCTCCATCCAGCCCCTTCTCCGCATCTCCTCAATCACTGCAAATCCGTTGAACTTGGGCATGTGCAGATCCAGAAGCAAAGCCGACAGCTCACTCTGGCGTCTCTGCAGCTTCTGCAGGGCCCGCTCTCCGTCCTCCGCCGTCTCCACCAGAAATTCATCCTCCAGCATGTCCCGCAGCAGCTCCCGGTTCAGCTCCGCATCATCCACCACCAGTATCTTTTGCATAAAACCCACCCCATATATCGGCTGTATACTCCCGCCTTTTTATGAAACACCTAATTTTTTCTGCGTGTTTTGGTTTTTCACGGCCAGACGGAAGGCCTTTTCTATACATTTTTATTTTACCTTATATGCCCCATATGCTCAAGCCTTTTTCTGTGCTGATTTCACCTTATCCTCCTTCTCTCCCATCCAAATGCACCGGGCTCCGATCTCCTCCAGAAAGCTCACATCATGCTCCACCAAAAGCATGGCCGGCCGATGCCTTACGATCAGCTCTGCAATCTGTTCCCTGGAAAAGAGATCCACATAATTCAGGGGCTCATCCCAGATATAGAGATGGGCCTGTTCACATAAGCTCTTTGCCAGCAGCACTTTTTTCTTCTGTCCCTGGCTGTACTGCTCCATGGGCTTTCCAAACTGTTCCCGGGAAAAATCCAGCTTC
The DNA here is from genome assembly GCA_022796795.1 of Lachnospiraceae bacterium. GTDB lineage: Bacteria > Bacillota > Clostridia > Lachnospirales > Lachnospiraceae > RGIG4284. The sequence continues at coordinate 6,301 of JAAWJI010000044.1, forward strand.
CGAAGGAGGGCCAGAAACAAGGTCCAGGAAATCTCCTGCTCCCTGGCAAACTCCTCCAAGCTTCCCCGCAGGAAGGAAACGTCCTGGGGCACATAGGAGATCTTTAGTCCGAAGGCCTGATCCCAAACGCCCCGGCAGCTTACAGCTCCCTTCACTCCTTTTTGCATCTGCTCTGCCCCTTCAAAGCTTTCCACTATACCGGCCAGGCTGTTCTCCTGTCCTTCTTCCCTCCCTTCCCATATCTGCTCCCATCCTTTCAGACCCTCTGTCATCCCGGCCACTGCCAGCACCTGCTTTAAAACCGTGGATTTTCCGCAGCCGTTGGGGCCGCAAAGAGCTACCCGCTCTCCATTTCCCACGGCCATCCGAAGAGGTCCGCAAACCGCCCGCTCTCCATAGGACAATACCACCTCCTGCAGGCGCAGAAGCTCCTGCCGGTGATGGCAGAGGGGAAACAGCTTCAGGCTCTCCGGGTTCTCCACATTCTCCAAAAGCCCCTGCTTTTCCTGAATCTGCTGCTCCATGCGGCGCTCCAGCACCTTGGCCCGCTTCATCATCTTGGCCGCCTTATGTCCAATGTGTCCCCGGTCCGGCCGAAGTCCTCCGATACGGGTTCCGGTCTTAGTCCGCTCCAAAGCCTGGGACCAGCCCTCTTTTTGCCGCTCCGTCTCTTTAAGCCGCCCAATTTCACGCTTCAGCTGCTCATTTTTCTGAACCGCGGCCTGATCCCGCCGCTCCTTCTCCTGCTGCCACACCGTATAATTTCCCTTCTGCACCGTCAGCTGTTGCCTCTCAATAGCCAGAATGTGATCCACACAGCCGTCCAGAAAATGCCGGTCATGGGACACCAGGATAAATCCGCTTTTCTGTCCCAAATATTCTCCCACCTGCCTCCTGGCCTCCAAATCCAGATGGTTGGTGGGCTCGTCAATCAGCAGAAAATCCTTCTCTTCCCCGGAAAACAGAAGAGCCAGCAGCACCCGGGTCTGTTCCCCGCCGCTTAAAGTGTCAAAGGGCCTTCCCAAAAGCTCTGTATCCATCTCCATAAGATTCAGCTCCCGGCACACCTTCCACAGCTCATAACCTGGTTCACATTCCTCCAGCACCTCCATGGTCAGGCGCTTTGGCTGCTCCACCTGGTAAGGAAAATACTTGCAGCCAGGCCGGGGCCGGATGCTTCCTCCGTCCTCCAGCTCTCCCATAAGAAGCCGCAAAAAAGTGGTCTTCCCTTTCCCGTTGCGTCCAATAAGCCCCAGTCTCCAGCTGGTATCCAGCCAGAAGCTTACATTCTCAAAAACAAATTCGCTGCTCCCCTCATAGGAGAAGCTTAAATTCTGTACCTGTATCTGTGACATATAAAACCTCGCTTTTCCCACACATTTCCTGTGTCATTTTAACATGCAAGCATACCCTCAGTAGACAAAGGGTAGAAATCTTACATGCTTCCAATCCGGGCTGCGGGATAAAGATCTGTGTATACAGTCTCAGATTTTCGTTCTGCCATAAAGGCCGCCTTCCTACAGCGCTTCCCAAAAAGAACAAAATAAAAACACAGAAGACTCCTCTGTGTTTCATGGCAAAACATTCCGCGTTACCGGCACGGTGCACGAGTTTCCAAACTCCTTACAGCGCTTAACGCTCCTGTCCCTGTATGAAAAACGAAAGACTTCTTATCCCTGCCGGACGCACAAAACAATGCAGTCATCTGACTGCTGGTTTCTGGTCCATGTAATTCTTTCTTTAGCAAGAATAAGAAAACATTCCTTCGCCTCCTTTTCCTTTCACTGCCGGCAGCTTTCCCACCGGCATTTTTTCTTACTATAGCTGTTTCCAGACTGTTTGTCAAGGCAATTTTGTATTTTGTGCATTTCGTTGCATTTCGTGCTATCTTGTATTTTGGTTGTATTTTGGTCAATCTTGTGTATCTAACATTTTGAATCTTTTCTTTTGAACAATCTGCAATTTTCCAACAACCATACAAATACTCCTTACGTTTACAATGCATCCTTGGGACATGCCCTCACACACTCCATGCAGAGAATACACTCCGTGCCGTTTCTTCGCCTTCTGGAGTTATCTGTCACATCCACATGCATGGGACAAACCCTCCTGCATGCTCCGCAGGAAACACATTTCTCTTTGTCACATTGGATCCGTAACAGAGAGAAATAGCTCATAGGCTTTAAGAATACGGTAATGGGGCAGATATATTTGCAAAATGCCCGGTTGTCCTGAAAGGCAAAAGCCAGAAGAATTCCCACCGTATAGTAGAGAATATTTCCCACCAGAAAACTCCAGAACATGATGCGCTCTAAGTTTCCCACATGGCAGAAAAACAAAGCCGCCACAAAGAAAAAGGAAGCCGCAAAGGTTATGTATCGGATAAACCCCAGCCTTTTCCTGGGCTTTTGAGGCACAGGATAGGGCAGCAGATCCAGAACCATGGCCGTCCAGCAGGCATATCCGCACCAGCCTCTGCCAAAAAGCAAAGGGCCGAATATCTTTGCCACGGCATAGTGAATGGTGGCCGCCTCAAACACGCCTGTAAACAGATAATACCAAAATCCCTCGATCTGCATATTTTCATTGGAAATAAGCCCCAGATACACAAGCATATATAAACCTACCAGAAATTGAACCACTCTTCTGGCATAACCGTATCCCTTTTGAAACAGGAACACGCCCAGAGAAAGAGAGACTCCAATATAGCTGAAATTCAGCAAATAGAATAGATTGTCTTTGGTAAGCCATAATGTAATGGCCACTGTTTCAAAGACTGCAAAGAGCAGGATGGAGGATATATATCCTTTCTTTGATTTCCTTTCTCGGCGTATTTCTATTGCTTTCTCTTTTTCCTTCCTATTCAAAATCCCCCACAACCTCCCCTTGCTGAACAATATGCCCTCTTGCTCTGGAAAGAACCTTTCTCTTCGTGGCCCAGGGTTTCAAACTAAGCTTGCAGTCCAATGCATAGATCGTAAAACAATAGGTGTGGGATTTCCCCCGGGGAGGCTTGGGCCCTGCATAGCGATGGAGTCCATAGCCGATTCCCTGTACCGCGCCCTCCGGAGAAGACAGTATTTTTCCGGAGGGAATCGCTTGTTTAATTTTATCAGTCGCGGGGATATTCCAGATAACCCAATGGGTAAACCTGTTTATGGGATGACTTAAATCCTCCAGGGTAATCACCAGAGTAACCGCCTGGGGAGACAAATTTTTTATCACAAATTCCGGAGAAAGATCCTCTCCCCGTCCCGTGTGCTGAATTCGGAATTTTTTGTTATCATGAAAGCCCTTACATTGAAATTCAAGAAGCCCCTGCTCCATGTTATTTTCCTTTCTTACCAGTTTTCCTGTCAGGAATTCTTGTCCCCCAGGGGTGCAATCTTGTCCCGATATATCCACATCAGCATCACCGTGCTCAGGATCACTGAGACAATTTCCGCAATGGGGAAGGACCACCACAAGGCTTCCGGCCGCCAAAACCTGGCAAAAACATAGGCCACAGGCAGGATAACCAGCATCTGCCTGGCTATAGAGTTTATCAGGCTGTACACGCCGTTACCCAAAGCCTGAAATACAGAGCCCAGAATGATGCAGTAGCCCGCGAACACAAAGCTCAGAGAAATAATCCGAAGAGCCGGAACCCCGATCTTCAGGGTCTCTTCTGAAGCCTCAAAAATTCCCAGAAGCTGAGGGGTAAGCACCTGGAAGATCAGAAGACCTGCCAGCATAATACCCACCGCAATCATAACGCTGAGCCGTATGGTGTCCAGAATCCGCTTTTTGTTCCGCGCCCCGTAATTGTAGGCGATAATGGGAACCATGCCGTTGTTCAGGCCGAATACAGGCATAAAGATAAAGCTTTGCAGCTTAAAGTAAATGCCAAATACATTGACCGCCAGGGCCGACAGATACTGCATACAGATTTTGTTCATGCCGAACACCATGACCGAAGAGATAGACTGCATGATAATGGAGGGCAGTCCAACGGAATAGATGACTCGAATGGTGGGCAGATGGGGACGGAAATGGCGCATATTAATGTTGATTTCCCTGTTCTTTTTGATATTCAGGTAAATGGCCAGCAGCATGCCGATAATCTGGCCGATCACGGTAGCCAGAGCAGCGCCCAACACCTCCAGCCGGGGAAATCCGAAGAGGCCGAATATCATAATGGGATCCAAAATCACGTTGATAATGGCTCCTGTAAGCTGGGTTACCATGGTATAAATCGTAAGTCCTGTGGACTGCAGCAGGCGCTCTGACATAATCACCAGAAATGCGCCGAAGGACAGAAGCGTCACAGTCCTGGTGTACTGTACTCCATAAGTGATCACCTGGGTATCAGCGATCTGAGCTTCAAAAAACAGACGGGATCCGAATATTCCAAAAAGTGCAAATAGCACGTAACTGGCGGCGGCCAAAAACAGGCCGTTTTTTGCAGCCAGATTTACCGCCTCCTGGTCTTTGGCTCCCAGACTTCGCGACAACAGGGCATTGACGCCTACGCCGGTGCCAACGCCCACGGCAATCATGAGATTCTGCACTGGAAAGGCCATGGACACGGCGGTCAGAGCATTATCATTGACCCGGGCCACAAATGCGCTGTCTACAATATTATACAAGGCCTGCACCAACATGGAGGCAATCATTGGCAGCGCCATGCGGATCAGCAGCTTATTGACGGGCATGGTGCCCATTTTGTTCTCCTGTTGTATTTCTTCTTTCATAATATCTCCTCTTTTCTCTCGTCTGCGGCTCATCAGGCAATTTCCCTCACAGGCTGCCCAAAGCCTACTCTTCTTTCTCTTTGGTTCGCAGCTGATGGAGTCCCTCCGCCAGCTCCCGCACATCCTGCAAAACGTCGTCGAAAGCTCCAGCCTGGTACAGCTGTACCACAATCATGCCGATGGGAACCGCCACAATCATGCCAAACACACTGCTTAGCTTATATCCGATAAACATAAAAACCAGGGTCAGCAGAGGATCCAGACCTAAGCTATCACCCACGATCTTGGGCTGAATCAGCTGGCGCACCAGCTGGCTTATCAAATAGATAATCACCAGCCCCACAGCAAAGGAATAGTCGCCGCTGAGCACCTTAAACAAAGCCCAGGGAATCAGGGCTGTTCCGGTGCCAAAGAGAGGCAGCATATCCAAAAAAGCAATGAGCAGAGCCAGGAGTACCGCATAATTAATCCGCAGGATCATAAATCCCACCAGCAAGATCACGGCCACCACCCCCATGATCTTAAACTGAGCCCGGAAATAGCCGCCCACCGCCGCCTTAAATCTTCCCATGATAAAGTTCCATTTTTCAGAGACGCCTGCCGGCGTATTGCGGTGCAAAAACCCCAGAATCCGATCCCTCTGGGCGATAAAAAAATACGCGGACAGGAAGGTAAAGATCACATAGACCAGGGCGTTGGGGATGCTGCGCACCACATTTCCTGCAGCCGCCACTGTGGGGGCGCCCACGACTCCCACCAGTTCTCCAAGATAGCTGGTCAGATTATTCATAATCTGCGCCACCTTCTCCCCCACCTCAGCAGGCAGACGGGAGGACACACCCTCCAGATTTTGTGCAATCTGTTCCAGGTCGCTCATCAGGCTTCCATACAGAGAGGGAAGGGCAGAGATAAAACCGCTAACCTCCCTGGATATTTTGGCAATGGCCAGATAAAAGATCAGCACCACCAGGCCCAGCACACCTACGATGATCAACATAGAGCTGTGCTTGCGCATCATGTTCAGTTTGCGGTCCAAAAACCGCACCAAAGGATTGGCAATCAAAGCCATCACCCATCCCACCACAAAGGGCAGGAAAAAAATCAGCAGCCGCGGCACCACAAACAATAAAATTACGATTCCAAAGGCAAAGCAGAAGATATTCAGCAGATTCCTGCCATATTTCTGTAACATACGTCACCTCATTTCTTCCGCACCAGAGATATTCTCCCCCGGCGCTGCGCTTTCCTCAGTATTTCTTTCATTGCTATCCGGACACGCTTCCGGAATTACTCTTCCCCTGGTATTTCTCCCTGATTCTCTGAGTTTTCTTTCAGTATCCCCTCAATAGTCTCCCAAATTTCTTCCCGTCCCTGCTTGGTCTGGGAGGAAAAGGGCAGGATTTTAGTATCCCCTCCGGCCCCCAAGCCCTTCCGGATCATCTGCACATGCTTTTGCACCTGTCCCCGGCTGATCTTGTCCAGTTTGGTGGCAATGATAATCGGCGAATACCCCTGGTAACAGATCCAATCGTACATGCTCTTGTCGTTGGCCGAGGGCTCATGGCGGATATCAATGAGGAGAAATACGGCCCGCAGCTGTTGGGAGCCGTGGAGATACCGCTCGATAAGCTTCCCCCACTTTTCCTTAATCTCCTGGGACACCTTGGCGTATCCGTATCCTGGCAGGTCCACCAGATACAGCTCCTCATTCAGGTTGTAAAAATTAATGGTCTGGGTTTTCCCCGGGCTCTGAGAGGTCCGGGCCAGGGACTTGCGGTTTACCAGGCCGTTGATCAGAGAAGATTTTCCCACATTGGACTTTCCCGCAAATGCCACCTCCGGCAGCTGATTTGCCGGAAGCCTGCTGGTAACGCCGCATACAGTCTCCAGATTTACAGTTTTAACAATCATGAAACACAACCTTCCTGGATTTCCTCTTGATTTCGGTGAAATGCCGTCTCGATAACTTCCTTCATGGTTTCCGCATAGACAATCCGCAGACCCCGCTTGATTTCTCCGGAGATTTCCTCCACGTCCCGCTTGTTCTTTACCGGAACGATCACAGTCTTGATGTCTGCGCTTTTAGCTGCCAAAATCTTTTCCTTCAGGCCGCCGATAGGCAGAACCCGACCGCGCAGGGTGATCTCCCCGGTCATAGCCACGCTGGCGTACACCGGCGTTTCCGTAATGGCCGACAACATGGCCGTAGCCATGGTAATACCTGCGGAAGGACCGTCCTTGGGCACAGCCCCCTCGGGAATATGGATGTGGATGTCGTTCTCCGCAAAAAATTCCTTTTCCACCCCGTATTCGCCGCTGACAGAACGGATATAGCTGATGCCGGCCCGGGCGGACTCCTTCATCACATCTCCCAGCTGTCCTGTCAGGCACAGCTCTCCCTTTCCGGGCATAATATTTACCTCAATTTGCAGGGTATCGCCGCCCACGCTGGTCCAGGCCAGGCCCCGGACAATGCCCACTTCATCTGTCTCATTTGCCATGTCAAACACATAGCGGGGCTTGCCCAGATATTTTTCCAGATTTGCCTCTGTAATTTTTATGCTGGCTTTTCCGTTTTCCAGAATCTCCCTGGCAGATTTACGGCACAGCTCTCCGATCCTGCGCTCCAACTGACGCACCCCTGCCTCCCGGGTATACCCGCGGATCAGCGCAGACAACGCCTGATTGCTCACGGTCATCTGCTGATCCTTCAGGCCGTTCTTTGCCAGCTGCTTGGCCAGGAGATGCTCTCTGGCTATATGATTTTTCTCATTTTCTGTATAGCTGCTGACCTCAATAATTTCCATGCGGTCCAGAAGGGGACGGGGAATGGTATGCATATCATTGGCTGTGGCGATAAACAGCACCTCGGATAAATCCATGGGCAGCTCCACATAATGATCCCGGAAATGACTGTTCTGCTCAGAATCCAGCACCTCCAGAAGCGCCGAGGAGGTATCTCCTTTGTAGTCGCTGCTGACCTTATCCACCTCGTCCAGAAGCATGAGAGGATTTTTCACCCCCGCAGTGCGAAGCCCGGCGGCAATCCTGCCCGGCATGGCTCCCACATAGGTTCTGCGGTGGCCCCGGATCTCCGCCTCATCCCGCACGCCTCCCAGACAGATCCGCACGTATTTCTTGTCCAGGGCCCGGGCAATGGACCGGGCAATAGAGGTCTTGCCGGTTCCCGGCGGTCCCACGAGACAGAGAATGGGGCTCTCTCCCTTTTTGGTCAGAGTCCGCACGGATAAAAATTCCAGCACCCGCTCCTTCACCTTCTCCAGACCATAATGATCCTCCTCCAGAATCTGGCCCGCCCGTTTCAGATTCCCACTGTCCCGGGAGGTTTTATCCCAGGGCAGCTCCAGAAGCGTCTCTATGTATCCCCGCAGTACGCTGCTCTCAGAACTGTTATTTCCCATGCTCTTAAAGCGTTTGATTTCCTTTTCCAGCTTTTCCTTTACCTCCTTAGAGGCCTTTAGCTTCTTTACCCGTTCCAGAAACTGATCTGCATCCGTGCCTGTGGTGTCTTCTCCCAGCTCCTCCCGAATAGCCTTCAGCTGCTCCCGCAGCAAATACTCCCGCTGGTTTTTATCCACCCTGGCTTTCACTTTCTCCTGGAGATCCCGCTTCAAATGCAAGACCTCGATTTCATTGGCCAGCACCCCGCAGAGCATATCATGCCGCTCTGCCAGTCCCACAGTCTCCAAAAACTTCTGTTTTTCTTCATAATACAGAGGGATATGAACCATAATCTGGCTCATGAGCCGGTCCAGATCCCGGGTTTCCTCAATCTGCCGTTCCAGCTCCTTTCCCGCCTTGCCTGTCTCCTGGCAGTACCGGGAAAAGAATTCCTGCAGAGAGCGCAGCATGGCCTCCCGCGCCACATCCGGAAGCTCCTCCTGCTCCTCCTCAAAGAGCACCACCTCTGCCATCAGATAGTCCTGCTCCTGATCCAGGTGGCACAGCTCCGCCTTTTCAACGCCCTCCACCAGCACCCGCAGCAGACCATGGGGCAGCTTAATCACCTGCTTCACCACGGCAATCACACCAATTTTATACAACTCCTCCCAGGAGGGCTCCTCAATCTGGCTGTCCCGCTGGGTTATAACAAATATTTTCTGATCCTGCAACATGGCCTGCTCAATGGCCTTTTTAGATTTCTCTCTGCTCACATCGAAATGTACGACCATATCCGGGAGAATTGTCATCCCCCTAAGAGTCAGAGCCGGCAGCACGCGAATCAAATCACTCATACTCTCATTCCTTTCTATCCCTTATTCTGCATTTTGTATGCGCACCCCCTCAAAAAGACCTGCGAGGTTCGTAGAAGAACTCTTTGATAATCCCCAGGAAGACCTGCGAGATTATAAAAGAGATTCCGCGCTTACGCTCGGAATCTCATCTCATTACTGGTAATCACAGGCTGCCCGTCCTCTTCCACCATGGCTTTTGTCACCATACAGTTGGTGATGGAATTGTCCGACGGGATCGTGTACATCAGATCCATCATCACATGTTCCATAATAGCACGCAGGCCTCTGGCCCCTGTTTTTCGCGTCACCGTCTGCTCTGCAATAGCTTCAATGGCTTCACGCTCAAAGGAAAGCTTCACGCCATCCAGCTCAAACAGCTTTTTGTACTGCTTTACAATGGAATTCTTGGGTTCCATCAGAATCCGCACCATGTCGTCCCTGGTCAACGGATCCAGCGATACCGTTACCGGCACACGTCCCACAAACTCGGGGATCATGCCAAATTTAACCAGGTCCTCTGGCAGCACATTGTGCAGCAGAGTCTTCTCGTCCTCCTCCTGCTTCTTCCCGATTACGGCGCCAAAGCCAATGGATTTGCGATCCATGCGGCGCTCAATCACCCGGTCCAGGCCCTCAAAGGCCCCGCCGCAGATAAACAGGATATTTGTGGTATCAATCTGCAACAGCTCCTGATGTGGATGCTTGCGGCCGCCCTGAGGCGGCACCGACGCCACCGTGCCCTCCAGGATTTTCAGCAGCGCCTGCTGCACACCCTCTCCGGACACATCTCTGGTAATGGATGGATTTTCCGATTTTCTTGTTATTTTGTCTATTTCATCAATATAGATAATGCCGCGCTCCGCCCGGGGGATATCGTAATCCGCTGCCTGGATAATCTTCAGCAGAATATTCTCCACATCCTCGCCCACATAGCCGGCCTCGGTCAGGGAGGTGGCATCCGCAATAGCAAAGGGAACATTGAGAATCTTTGCCAGGGTCTGCGCCAGCAGGGTCTTTCCGGATCCTGTGGGACCCAGCATGAGAATATTGCTTTTTTGCAGCTCCACATCCAGATTTTTTCCTGCCGTAATCCGCTTATAATGATTGTATACAGCTACTGACAGCACCTTCTTGGCCTGCTCCTGGCCAATTACATAATCGTCCAGGAATTTCTTGATCTCCACCGGCTTCAGCAGATTGATCTCATCCTCCTCCTGGCCGAAATCCTCCTGCTCAAATTCCTCATCAATGATCTCCGCACATACGTCAATGCACTCATCGCAGATATATACCCCGCTGGGCCCTGCAATCAGCTTACGGACCTGGTCTCCGGTCTTCCCGCAAAAAGAACACCTGATTTTGTCCTCTATGATTCTTGCCATGATTCTTCCTCTTTACCTAACGATTTTCCACAACATGGTCGATGAGCCCATATGCCAGCGCTTCCTGGGCGCTCATATAATTATCCCGCTCCGTATCCGCCTCAATAACCTCCAGCGGTTGACCGGTATTTTCGGCCAGGATCTCATTAAGCTTCTTTTTTGTCCGCAGAATATGCTTTGCCACAATTTGAATTTCTGTAGCCTGGCCTCTGGCTCCGCCGGAAGGCTGATGAATCATAATCTCCGCATTGGGAAGGGCCTGACGCTTGCCCTTGGTACCCCCTGCCAGCAGAAATGCTCCCATGCTGGCAGCCATTCCCATACAGATGGTGGACACGTCGCATTTAATGTAATGCATCGTATCGTAGATGGCCATGCCGGCTGTCACAGATCCTCCCGGACTGTTGATATACAGGCTGATATCTTTTCCCGGATCCTCAGCCTCCAAAAACAACAGCTGCGATACTACCAGACTGGCAGTCACATCGTTTACTTCCTCACCGAGGAAAATAATCCTCTCCTTTAACAATCTTGAATAAATATCGTAGGAACGCTCGCCCCTGCTGGTCTGTTCAATGACATAGGGTACTAAACTCATCTTCACTCCTCCTGCTTCCAATCTTCTGCCTTATTTCTCCACTGCAGACTCCCGAACCAGCTCCACAGCCTTCTGGATGGCTATATCATCCTTCATCTGCTTTCTGGCTGTATCGTCCAGAAGCTCCTCTACCTTTTCCACTTCCATCTTATACAGGTCTGCCATTTTCTGAATCTCTTCCTTCAGCTCCTCCTCAGAGACCTGAATGTTCTCTGCGGCAGCCACAGCCTCCAGAACCAGACGGCTCTGAATCCGCTGCATCGCCTGGGGCTTCATCTGCTCCGTAAGCGCCTGGGGAGTGGCCCCGGTAAACTGCATGTACTGCTCCATGGAAAGTCCCTGAGAGGCAATTCTCTGGGCAAATTCATCCATAAGCTGACGAACCTGGGTGTTCACCATGGCGTCGGGAATCTCCATCTGGGAGTCCGCAATAATTTTCTCGATCACCGCGTCCTCTTTCGCTGCCCTAGCTGCCTTCTCCTTTTTCTCCGTCAGGTTCTTGCGGATATCCGCCCGGTATTCCTCCATGGTGTCAAACTCGGACACATCCATGGCGAACTCGTCGTCTGCCTCCGGCAGCTCCTTTACCCTCACTTCCTTTACGGTACACTTGAACATGGCTTCCTTACCCTTCAGATTCTCCGCATGGTAATTCTCCGGGAAGGTCACATGAACCTCTACCTCTTTTCCAATCTCCGCGCCGATGAGCTGCTCCTCAAACCCGGGAATAAACGCTCCGGAGCCAATGGTCAGGGGATAATCCGTTCCCTTTCCGCCCTCAAAAGCCTGACCGTCCACAAATCCTTCAAAATCAATGGTGGCAATGTCCTTATCCGCAACCGGCCGATCTTCCACTGTAATTGTACGGGAATTGCTCTCCCGTTCCTTATCCACTTCGGCCTGAATCTCCTCCTCGGTAACCTCCAGATCAGACTTTGGCACCTCCACTCCCTTGTATGCGCCCAGAGTCACCTCCGGCTTCACCGCCACCTCTGCAGTGAAAATAAAGGCCTGGCCCTTCTCAATCTGGGTCACGTCGATCTCCGGCTGGGACACGATCTCCAGCCCGCTCTCCTCCGCTGCCTTTGCATAGGCCTCAGGAATCAGCTCATTAGCCGCATCCTCATAAAAAATACCCGGGCCATACATTTTCTCAATCAACTGGCGGGGCACCTTCCCCTTGCGGAATCCCGGCACGCTAATCTTACCTCTATTTTTTAAATAGGAGTTCTGAAGCGCCTTCTCCAGTTCCTCGGCAGGAACCTCAATGGTCAGCTTCGCCATATTCTTCTCCAAATTTTCAACCTGTACGCTCATTTAAAAAATCCTCCTTATGTGTATATCCGCCTTATATTTTTACATACTTACAGTCATTTTAATAGTATAGCACAGGGCTTTCCGGCTGTAAAGTACTTTTTACGCTGACAGTTTAGCTGACAGTTTAGCTTGCCAGTAACGGCCGCAAAGGAAAAGCCCCTCTTTGGGCTGCCCATTTTTTACAGCCGCAAAGCGGAGCTCTCCTTTTCATTTTTTCTTACTTCCTATGCAGTTGCGGCTCCTGTTTATTTACCGCTCATCTGCTGTTCCTGCTTCATGATCATCTTTCTGACCATCTCACCGCCGATAGAACCGGCCTGTGCAGAAGTCAGGTCTCCATTGTAGCCCTCCTTCAGGGGCACTCCCAGTTCGCTGGCAACCTCCTCTTTAAAGCGGTTCATTGCCGCCTTAGCCTCGGGAACTGCCATCTGGTTTGTATTGGACTGTCCTGTCATGTTTCTCACCTCCATGACCATATTGTGTGAGAAACACCAAAAACTTATGTTGGAAACTTTTACTAAACATTTCGGCCTTCCGGCGAACCTGTAAAGAAATTTGTTTTGCATCGGTCTTCCAAGTCCCTCAAGGATGCATACCCCGTATCCATAAAACCGAATAAGACCGTCTTTAGCATGTTGACACGATTATATCCTGGCCTGCCGAGCTGAAACGCCGGTTTCGGCTTCAGATACTTTTTTATTTCAATCTCCTCCATGATTTTGTCAAATGCTAATATCGGATCACAGATATCAAGGAAATCTTCCCTGTTTCAGACTATAATAGTTTTTGATATTGTTTTTCATGGCAGATAAATTATACCAAAAAGAGAAGAACACCTCCAGGTTTTATTCCTGAAAGTGTTCTTTTCTGTCAAGGGATTTATTTCACAGCCCCTTCTTGTGTTGTTGTCTATGTATCGGCTAAAAGCCGTATTCAATTGGCCCATCAATGTGAAACTTTCGTCTTAGCGCAAAAAATCAAAAATTGTCAATATGGTAGTATAACATTTAGATTTAATCTAAAATAAAACATACTATTTATGCTTTCCCATATAAATCCGCCAGAGTAAATTGTGCCAAATAATCAGAGATAACCTTATCCAGTCCCTGCCACAGAGGGAGCGTTCGGCAGCCATTGCTCCGTGGACAGACGTTCTGCCCTGATTCCAGGCAGGCAACAGGGGCCAACGGCCCCTCCATCAGCTCTAGGATAGATTTCACGCCGTACTCCTCCGGGGAACGGCTCAGCCGGTAGCCGCCGCCTTTCCCCCGCAGGGCGGTCAGCAGTCCGCCCTTTACCAACTCTTTCACTACGATTTCCAGATACTTTTCCGAAATCTCCTGGCGGACGGCCACATCCTTCAATGGCACAAACCCATCGCCCTGATGCTCTGCAACATCCACCAGAAACCGCAGCGCATATCTGCCCTTTGTGGAAATCATCATAAAACACCCTCCCTTTTTCCTATCATACCATAAGGTTAATAGGATTTCAAGTGGCGCCAATATACCTATTGACAAAGTAGGTTTATAGGTATATAATGGGGCCAATTCATAGAAAGGGGGATTTTCCCATGAGTTATAAATTTGAGACCTTACAGCTACATGTGGGCCAGGAACAGCCCGCCACCGACGCCCGGGCGGTGCCAATTTACCAGACTACCTCCTATGTGTTCCATGACTCCGCTCATGCCGCTGCCCGCTTCGGACTGACGGATGCTGGGAATATCTACGGTCGTTTAACCAACTCTACCCAGGATGTATTGGAAAAACGTCTTGCGGCTTTGGAGGGCGGTGTGGCAGCTCTGGCGCTGGCTTCCGGCGCAGCGGCGATCACCTACACCATCCAAGCCTTGGCCCAGGCGGGGGATCACATCGTAGCACAAAAGACCATCTACGGCGGCAGCTACAATCTGCTGGCCCACACCCTGCCTCAGTTCGAGGTATCTACCACTTTCGTGGATGCCCACGATCTGAACGCTGTCACTGCCGCAATCCAGCCCAATACCAAGGCCATCTATCTGGAGACTTTGGGTAACCCCAACAGCGATATTCCCGACATCGACGCCATTGCCAAAATCGCCCATGCCCACGGCTTGCCTTTGGTCATCGACAACACGTTCGGGACACCCTATTTGATTCGCCCCATTGAGCATGGCGCGGATATTGTTGTTCACTCCGCCACCAAGTTCATCGGTGGTCACGGCACCACTTTGGGCGGCATCATCGTGGACAGCGGCAAATTTGACTGGAAAGCATCAGGCAAGTACGTCCCCATCGCCGCGCCCAACCCCAGCTACCATGGCGTCAGTTTTGTGGACGCTGCTGGACCTGCCGCTTTTGTCACCTATATCCGGGCCATCCTCCTGCGGGACACTGGGGCAACGATTTCCCCCTTCAATGCCTTTCTGCTTCTCCAGGGAGTGGAGACCCTGTCCCTTCGGGTGGAGCGACACGCTGAAAACACAAAAAAGGTGGTAGAATATCTGGCCAACCATCCCCAAGTGGAGAAGGTCAACCACCCCAGCCTGCCTGAGCATCCCGACCATGCCCTATATGAGAAGTATTTCCCCAACGGCGGCGCATCCATCTTTACCTTTGAAATTAAGGGCGGGCAGACGGAAGCCCACAAGTTTATTGACAATCTGAAGATTTTCTCCCTGCTGGCCAACGTGGCGGACGTAAAATCCCTTGTAATCCATCCTGCTACCACCACCCACTCACAGCTCTCTCCAGAGGAGCTGTTGGATCAGGGCATTAAGTCCAATACTATCCGGCTGTCCATCGGTACTGAACATATCGACGACATCATCGCTGACCTGGAAAAAGGTTTTGCCGCCGCAGCGCAGAAATAAGAGGAGGAATCTATCATGTCCAATATCTACACATCTGCCGACCAGCTGATCGGCAAAACGCCCATACTGGAGCTGACCCACATTGACAAGGAAACGGGAGTAAAAGCCCGTATTCTGGCTAAGCTGGAATATTTCAATCCCACCGGGTCGGTAAAAGACCGCATTGCCAAGGCGATGATCGACGAGGCAGAGGCCAGCGGAAAGCTGAAACCCGGCTCCACCATCATCGAGCCTACCTCTGGCAACACGGGAATTGGGGTAGCCTCCGTGGCGGTAGCAAGGGGCTACCGCATCATCATTACCATGCCAGAAACCATGAGCGTGGAACGCCGCCAGCTGATGAAAGCCTATGGCGCGGAGCTGGTTCTTACCGAGGGGGCCAAAGGGATGAAAGGGGCCATCGCCAAGGCGGAGGAGCTGGCAAAAGAGATTCCCGGCAGCTTTATCCCCAGCCAGTTTGTCAACCCAGCCAATCCCGCCGCCCACCGCTCCACCACAGGCCCGGAAATCTGGGCAGACACCGATGGCATGGTAGATATCTTTGTGGCAGGCGTGGGCACCGGCGGCACTATCACCGGCGTGGGACAATATTTGAAGAAGCAAAACCCGGCTGTGAAAGTGGTGGCAGTGGAGCCAAAAGATTCTCCCGTCCTCAGCGAGGGCCGCTCTGGGGCCCATAAAATACAAGGCATCGGGGCAGGCTTTGTGCCGGAGGTACTGGACACCGCTGTCTATGACGAGATCATCCCCGTATCCAATGAGGATGCCTTTGCCGCTGGACGGCTGGTGGGGCGTAAGGAAGGTATCTTGGTAGGGATTTCCTCCGGGGCGGCGTTCCATGCGGCAATCCAGCTGGCAAAACGGCCAGAAAACGCGGGAAAGACTATCGTGGCCCTGTTCCCAGACACCGGCGACCGCTACCTGTCCACGCCACTGTTTGCCGACTGAACATGAGACGAAGAGGGTGTTGCAAAATCATCAATTTAGATGATTGAGCGATGCCCTTGCTCTATATATGCAAAAATCCAGAAAGAATCTTTTGATTGTAAGCGTCAAATAGAATCTTTCCAGAGTTAGTTGATTTTGCGTTTTAACTCAAGCCGCAACAGCTTTCCTTTCAGCATCTCAAAGCTGTTGCGACCATACATGATCCTTTTGACAACCAAAGGGCAGCATACTTTCGGCGACGGTCAGCCTTGTCCGTTGGCTGACATTCCATTCTTCCATCTATGTGCTATTTAATTTTCAATCTTCAAGATTACTTCCTGCGTTTCTTAAACTTCTCCTTTGCATACTCATAGGCTTCTTGGATATACGGTTTCAATTCCTCAAATGTCTTTTCAGAGGGGTTCAATGCACATATCCACGCCATCCATGCGTAGACAGGATGGGGGAATATCTCATTCAATACGGTAAAGTCATAATCCATATCTACAACGCCGCCTGCTGGCGGACGTTTTGGGATTGCTCCAAACAATTCCGCAAAAGTGCTTTTCCGTATTCCCAGATTCACACGGTAGACGTTCTCTCTGTTTAAACCAGAACCTTTGTCATTATCACCGTCTTTTTCCTTAACCGTCAAAATATAAACGCCACGCTTCAGCACATGGTCTGGGTTATAGAAAATCCCTTTCTCGCCCCAACTTTCAACTATGACTGTCCCCTCAAGATTTTGGGCAAACTTTTCAGTATTCCCTGTGGACAGAGATTTTATTCAAGATGCCTTAAAAATGGGGTGAGAGAATTTTATCCCTCACCTAATAGCCCGTTGGAAAATGAATCGTCTTAGAAGACTATAAGATTTTCTTCAGCTTTTCCATAAGTGTTCCAATCTTGCATAAATCGCTCCTGCAATCAATACCGATAATAGAGTTTCATTTTCAATATCATTCAGCAAGCCCTCAACGGTCTGGCTCTTTGATGACGGTTACTTGTAAATGTGTTACTTCAACCAATGTTTCCTGCTTGCATTTCGGACAGAATAGCGGGAAATTCTTTAGCTCTGTATCTTTCCTAATTCTGGTTCGGTTCTTGTTGCCACAAATAGGGCAGTATATCCATTGTGTCTTAGTATCCATAGCTATTTTTTTACTACAGGTATCCATACTTCATATTGTGCATTTTGCGGGTCTGGATTTAGGTAAACCTCGACATCGGGAGCATTGCCATATTCGTATCCCGATGTCGGCAGCCATTCTGTTACGATACGTCGTTCTAATTCCTGAATAGACTGATTTGTACCCTCTCCAGAAAATATTGCCCATGTAGCTGCCGGCACGATATATTCTTCAAGTTCATTCCTTTCTTGTGAAGTTGATACTGCAATATAATACTTCCACGGTTCCGTATCATTACAAGTGCTGACGCCAAGTACTCCCATAGGCGGCGTATCCATCATACTGATTAATCTTTGCAATGTTCCGTTCATGGATATTTCCTGCCACTTTGGAGGTATAACTGTAAAATTTTTTTCAATGTCCTTTTGAAGCGGTACCGATACGCCTACAATACGGAATGCATCTTTTGTTTCAATTCGATAATTCATTTCTTCCACTCCTTTAACTGTAATTTTAAATAAGATAGGCGGGAAGGATTTTACGGATACACCCTCGTTTTTAACGGCAGATGGGGCGACACCATGAACAGATTGAAATGCTCTGTTAAATGCGGTAGGGGAATTATATCCATATTTTTCTGCCACATCAATGATTTTCATACTTTTACCCTGTAAATCTACAGCGGCAAGTGACATTTTTCTCCTGCGGATATATTCAGATAAAGAAATTCCTGCCATATAGGTAAACATTCTCTGGAAATGATAAGAAGAACAACAGGCAATCTGCCCAAGCTGTTCATAATTCATTTCATCTGTCAAATGTTCCTCAATATAACCGATTGCATCATTTAATCTTTCAATCCATTCCATAACAAAAATCCTCCTAACAGTTTTTAGTATATATTACGATTCCGTTTTTTTCCTCTCAATCTCTGCACAAAAAAGAGAGGTAATTATTTTAGTAATTGATATTTGCTTTTCTTGCTTGACTGCATAAGTCACGGGTAGATAAAGTATAGCTTTTTCCGTCTTTGATAAAATGTGTCCCACACTGCCGAAATTCAAAATGTACTTTACAGGCGATACATTGCTCTCGTATGGAAAGTACCCACGCATAGTCAAGTGGTCTGGCATTTCTGTCTGATTCACCGCCGACTACGACTAATTCAACATTATCAAGATAGTTTGTAAGGTTTATTTCCTCAATCAATGGCTGACAGATAATATTTTTATGTTTAGCAGGCAATTGACTGAAAATGGAAAGCCTGTAATCGGCTCTGTCCTGATTTTCTACCGTACAACCGACCGTAACATTATCATATCCATCGTTCCAGTCCATTGGAATACAATCCATGAAGCGTTCAATACGCTTTGTTAAAAAAAGAAAGTGCAGATCTGAACGCTCCCGTATCATCTGCCAACACTCAGAACGCCATTCATCGGCATCCTCAATCAGAAAATCCGTAGAAAAGCAGAGATATACGGTCTGCCCCGATTTAATTTTGTATGCTCCCGATTTATTTTTAGCGATAGGGGCGTAGAAATTATCCGTCTTTACAATATTGCCTGTATCAATCCCACGTTTGAAATCGCCCTTATGAATGTAACAATATCTGCACCCTTCGCTATGTTTGTGGCAGCCACGCCACGGATTCCACATTGCCATGTTTATAACCTCACATTCCCGTTGACAGGACAGTGTACCCAGATTTGAATAATCATAAAAATCTACCATCCTTTGTGCTTCAATTTTTCTTATCGTATACCGTGTGGCCGTTCCTTTTCGACTATTCTTTGTTCTCTATTTTGGATTTTCACTTGTTCATGCTGAAACTTTAACACTCATTTAGGATTTCTTCTTTCTTCTATCAATAGGCTTCTCAGCAATTATCGGTATAAGCCAAAAACGGTTGATGTTCATTGCTCCTTCAATACGATTTTCTTTGCATAGCCTCTGCACCCACCCAAGCGATATATTCCATTTTTCTGCGGCTTCCTGTGCTGTCATATACTCAAACATTTTTGACCTCCTATTGCGTACTGTATAAAGTATAGCCGCTTGTGAGAAGATTGGTGTATGTAACCTTGCGGTACTGCTTCAGATAATCCAGATGCCGCTGTCCCCATGTGCCTATCGTCTGTTCTTCTTCGACGGATACAGTTAAGCACGGTAATAAATAATTGCCTTGCCGTTCGTATTTGCCTCCCAACTCCTCAAATAATGATTTTGCCACTTTCTATTTCCTCCAAATAAGATATTCACTCCACATTATTGTGTCTGTTGTCTTAAACACAATTATTAGTTTTCTCCTTATCTGGTTTCACTCATTAGGCATATTTTATTATACCATGAATGGCAGGTTCTTCGGAGCCTGCTTTTCTATTCTTTGACATAAAGGTGGAGCTATTGCTCCATGGATGATTGCTCATTTATTTTGCAACAGCCCCATAAATTGTTCTCTGCTTGAATAAAAAAGAGCATTTTCATGTGATACATTTTAAAGGCTTTTTCGAGCAAGGCAGAAAAATAGCCCTCCAAACTGGAAGGCTCGTGTTGTAAAATGTTGTTCCTTTTGACATTTAGCTGTCCTCTTTAAGCTGTTCCGTAATCCCCTCTCTTTCTGCGATCTGATTCACAAGCTGAGAAAACATATTCTCTGCCTGCTGGTCAATTTCAGAAAGACATCTCTCCAATTCGCCTGACAGGTTGAAATTCCTTGCAATTCAATCACTCTCGGCTGACTAAGCAAAAGTTTTCGCCAATTACAGATGTCCATACACAATAGACTTCTTAATCTCCTCCGCCTTCTCCTCACCCTCCAGCTGTCCAAGCAGGGAGAGAGAAAATGCAATAGCCGTCCCCATTCCCCGGCTGGTGGTTATATGTCCGTCCACCACCACCCGGTCTGTAACCGGATCAGCGCCCACAAGCTGCTCCTCCATGCCCGGATAGATGGTAGCTTTCCGGTCCCGCAGGAATCCAAGCCCGCCAAAAACCAGCGGCGCAGCGCAGATAGCGGCCAGCAGCCGTTTCTCCTGGTCAAATTTTTTCAAAAGGGCTGTCAAGGGTTCATAATCCCGCAGATTGGTGGTTCCTGGCATACCTCCAGGCAGCACCAGCAGATCCGTTTCCGAAAAATCCATCTGTCCAAAGCTCTGATCCGCCAGCACAGAAATACCGCTGCGCCCGGTTACAAAACGCTCTTCCTGAATGGAAACCGTAGTTACCTCCACGCCGCCCCGGCGCAGCACATCCACCACGGTTAATCCCTCGATCTCCTCAAATCCGTCTGCCAAAAATACACATGCCCGCTTCATGAACTGTGTTCCTCCCTTCCTCGTTGACACCAGACGCTCCTTTCTCTATAATAAAACCACATGTACAAGAAGTATGGTTCCCATCCGCCGTGGAACCCCATTCGCTTTCCGTTGAAAATGCAAACCGGTCAGCGCAGGGACTTTACAAGGAGGTTTTTTATGGAAATAGAGCGCAAATTTCTCATTTCTAAACTGCCCGAAAACCTGCACCAGTATCCCTTTCATGAGCTGGAACAGGCCTATCTGTGCACGGATCCGGTGGTCCGCATCCGGCGCAGCGACGATTCCTATTATCTTACCTACAAATCCAGAGGGCTCCTGGCTCGCGAGGAAGCCAACCTGCCTCTGCACGCAGAAGGATATGCGCACCTGCTAACCAAAGCTGACGGTACCGTGATCCGCAAGAAACGCTATCTTCTGCCTCTCCCAAAGGGCTATCCCTCCCAGCTTGTCATTGAGCTGGATGTGTTTGAAGCGCCTTTCCAGGGATTAGTTCTGGCAGAGGTAGAATTTTCCTCCGAGGAACAAGCCCTGGCCTTTACGCCCCCTGCATGGTTTGGCCAGGACGTGACCTTTTCCAAAAAATACCACAACAGCCGCTTAAGCTGTCTTGGGGGAATTCAGGAGCTGTAGCCGCCCCTTAAAAGGAAACCATCTCCGTCTTGGGCGGCTCTGCGGATTTCAGGGCCTTGGTATATAGCACGGGCCCGCTGCGGCCCGAGTATTCCCTGCGCTCCTCATAGCGCACCTGGGCCGTCACCATAAGCCACTGTCCCTTTTTCAGCTTCTCCAGATTTTTTGTGTGGCACAAATACCCCAGGAACGCCACGTCGTCCGCACAGCAGGTCATGACCTTGCGCCCTGGCAGGAAATATTCACTGCCCAGATTGCGGTTTTTATACACCATACCCTTAAAGCGCACGGTCTTTCCCTCATAATTCTCGGGATGGTCCATGGCGTCCACATACCAGATGCCGAAATCAATGTCCTCAATGTCAATGATCTGGGCCTCCAGATCGTAGGGCAGGCTCTCCTGGAATGCAAAGGGCTCCCCGTTTTCCCGCTCAAACTCCACCTGAGCTCCCGGGTTCATGGCCCGCATATTGCGTTTATAGGCGTCTGCCGGCGTCTCATCCACACAGCGGTTAAAGATAATCAGATCCGCTTCCTTGGCCATGTCCATGAACAGGGACTTCATGTTCTGCATGTAAAGGTCAAAGGTGCCCGCATCCGCCAGGGTAATAGTCTGCGCCAAAAACCAGCCTCCCGGCAGATCCAGATTCCGCAAAAGATCCATGCCCCACATGCCGTTATACTCGATGACGACCTGCGTAGGACTGTATTCCTTCTGACATTTTTTCAAAAAGGCAGTGGTAAACGCCTCTTTCTCCTCCACCTGCGCCAGCACGTTTCCAAAGGCTTTCAGGTAATCCGGATTGTACTCCTCCTCCCCCTCCTCGCAGACGATAAGAAGCGTGGTACCTCCGTCAGAGAAATAGGGATCTGTAATGGTTTCCCGGGTAAAAGTCGTCTTTCCGCTCTCCAAAAATCCGTTGATTACATAAACCGGTATCTTATTCCGCAAACTCATGGACTCCACTCCTCACTTAAATATGGAACAGCTGGCCCAGAGCCTCTTCCTTCAGCTGCGCGCCAATAACGCACAGACGTCCTGTATAATCCGGTGATCCCACACGGATTTCCGACTCCTCCGGCACATGGTCAAATTCCATCCAGCTTCCATCCGCTGCCGCCACGATTCCCTTGGCCCGCAGCACATTGCCGTAGCTTCCCTCATCAAGCTTCTTTAAAATCTCGGCAATCTCCTCCCGGGTATACTTGTGAACCGTCTCCGCTCCCCAGCTCATAAACACCTCGTCCGCATGGTGGTGATGATGGCCTGCGTGATCGTGGTCGTGGCATCCGCAGGTGCAATCCGGGCCGTGATCATGATGGTCGTGATCGTGATGATGCCCACAGCACTCATGCCCTTCCTGATCGTGATCATGATGATGCCCACAACATTCGTGACCGTGGTCATGGTCGCAGCACTCATGCTCCTCATGATCGTGATCGTGCCCACAACATTCGTGACCGTGGTCATGGTCGCAG
>JAAWJI010000045.1 GCA_022796795.1 Lachnospiraceae bacterium
GCAAGAGAAAGCTTGTAACCCGTCTATTCAAACGTGGCTCTATATGGTGCAGGAAGAAGGC
Organism: Lachnospiraceae bacterium; assembly: GCA_022796795.1. Taxonomy (GTDB): domain Bacteria; phylum Bacillota; class Clostridia; order Lachnospirales; family Lachnospiraceae; genus RGIG4284. The sequence continues at coordinate 62 of JAAWJI010000045.1, forward strand.
AAAAAAGCGGAGGTCATTCCATGTTTGCGCGGCAACAAAACGGACGCAGAAGGTCAAAATCGTTTTCAACTTCCTGGAGGAAGTTGAAGTACCGGAAATCAGCGAACCTGTTATTACGAAAACCACCTATGGACGCAGAAAGACGGCGTGACACTCGGTCACGCCGCCCTCTGCGGCAAATAGTTACTTGTCACTATTAAGCCTTCCCTTCCAGGCCTTTTAGATATTCTTATTTCTGAAGCTTTTGCCATAGAAAAGATCCTATGGCAAAAAGCAGCAGAAAAGAAATGGACATCATATCCCATACATCAAAAAAAGGTTCCCCGATCAGCTTTGACAACGCAAGGTTAATCAGAAATGTAAAGGGAATGGCTGACAAAAAGGCCAGCCCGAGAGCAACAGCCCTTTTCTTTCGGCCCATGCGGAGGAAGACAGCATATAGGAGCCACAGGAAAGCCAGAGAGAGAACTGCAAGGACAGCGCCTATGGAGAACACGGCTCCCACCTCCAGCATACGGCTTAGGATATACAGGTAGGGAAGGAGAAAGACGCTTAGGGATAGAAGGCTTGCAGCGATTCCCTGTTTTCCCAGAAGCATGCCGGGGATGGTAATGAGCCAGGCAAACACAAGGGAGCCAGCAGGAATCCGGGACCAGGTAAGGGAACCGGAAATGGCCAGATCACAGATAAAACAGACGATCATTCCCACAAGGAGAGCTGTGGAATACAGGATGGATATGAGTACATTCCTTGTCCGGTTGCTTTCGTCTGTCTTTTTCAGGGCGATGAGATTTTCATCCGCTTTTTTTTCATAGGCTTCCCCGGATATCCGGGCTCCGCTCAGCAGTTCGTTGACAGTGATGCCTAAAATTTCGCTAAGCTCCAACAGGAGGGAAGAGTCAGGCATCCCTTTTCCTGTCTCCCACTTGGAAACAGCCCGGTCCGTGATGCCAAGCTTTTCCGCCAGCTGAGCCTGCGTCAGCTTTTTTTCCTTGCGGCATTGAGCGATAAATTTTCCGATTTCAGTCTGGTTCATGGTGTTCACTCCTGATTCTTTTGTATTGTTGCTATGAGTATACACCAGATGAGAATATTTTTAAACCAACCAGTCGTTGAGTCTGGAAAAATCCATGGTTGAGTGGGTGGATTTTCCATTTTTTTACTCTTCTTTTCCTTCTCTTTGCCGGAATTCATTCCACAGCATCCGGAGAACATCCCACAACAAAGGAGTTAGAAATCCTGTTTAGGCGGCGAAGAAACTGGTATAGGCAGAGCCTTACATATTGGAGCGGATATGCTGCAAGGGGTAATTGCCTGATAGGAAGAGATAGGAGGATGATCCCATGATTATGGAAATCAGAGGAAACTGGAACCAGGGCCAGGCTCAGGATCTGAAGAGACTGCAGGATGAGAGTCTGAAAACAGAAGAGCTTAAGGCAGAGCAGAAGGAGAAAGAGCAGGAGAAGACGAAGAAAGCAGAAAAGGATGCTTCCAGGGATCTCTATATTGGAAGTGAGGAATCCCACTTACAGTCCCGTGGTCTGTATCGGCTGGGGCAGGATGAAAATGGAAACCGAAAGATTTATTTTGAGGATCCAGAGAAAGTTAATCCGGAGAATGAGGAGGAGCCGTCTGGGACAAGAGAGCCCCAGGCAAAAGAAAAAGCAGCCGATCCGGAAAAGGCAGAAGAGAAATGGATGGGCAATACGGATAAGGTGGATCGGGAGATCCGCAAGCTTAAGGAGAAAAAGAAACAGCTGGAGCAGCAGATTCAGAAGGCTTCTGGGGATGAAAAAAAGATCCAGGAGCTGGAAAAACAGCTGGAACAGGTGGAGAGGGAGCTTAGGCAGAAGGATAATGACGGCTACAGAAGACAGCATACCTCTATGACCAGGCTGGAATAGAAGAGATTCCATTCCTGTCTTGAAAAAACAGATGCTCCCATGTTAGAATTACAGGTAAGTGCCATCAAGGAAACATAGCCGGTATGCAATGTCTCCGGCAATGAGTGTGCATGGAAATGGGAGAGATCATGGAAACGAGAAGGATCTGGCTACGGGGCGGTCTGGATATTTTTCTGCCTTTGTTTGTTTATCTGCTGGGAAGCTGGGGGATTGAGCTTTTGTATAGGGCGCTGCTTCCGGCAGAGCTTTTTGCAGCTCATGAGGCGGCTTTTCAGGGGCTGGAAAATTTACTGCTGCTTCCGGTTTTGTATGGAATGTTTTATGGGCTTCCTGGGAGAGAACGGCAAAAAAGGAGTACCTGTGGGGGACGGTGGGACAGCTTATGGGTTATAGGCTCCTCTTTTTGCTTGTCCAGGGGGATCAATCATTTCCTGGGCCTTATCTTGCTGCCTTGGCGCTTTCCAGGATATGAGGAAGCCACGGCAGCGATTTTCCGGGAACCCTTTTGGATTCAGCTAGCGGTGGTGGTAGTGGCAGCTCCTCTTTTGGAGGAGCTGCTCATGCGGGGGATTGTGTATCAGAGGATGAGGGTTTGGAGTGAAGACAGGAAAAAAGCCGCCCTGGGAAGCTCTCTCCTGTTTGCTTTATTTCACGGGAGTCTGGTTCAGGCTCTGTATGCTTTTTTTCTGGGAATCTTTTTTGCCTGGCTTCTGGAGAAGTTTCATGGACTGTGGGCTCCAGTGCTGGCCCATGCCACAGCCAATGGGGCGGCGGTGCTGGCGAATTGGTTTACTCTGTCCGGACTATCCATGCCGGGAGGGTATCCGGTGTGGGAATATTTCCGGACAGGAGCGCTGCTGCTGGCCGCATATGGAATCATGCAAAAGATGAAAGGCGGGAGAAAAGATGTACGGGATCATTGAGGAAAAGGAGGTAGGAGAGAATCCGTCATGTCAGGGCTTGAGCTGTTTTTAATTTTGTTTCTGGACACCTTGGTGGGACATATCATTCTGGCTGCCTGTCTGTTTCCTATTTTGGGGGAACGGATTACCTGGGAACGGGCCAGGAAGCTTCCGGTTCTGTTGTTTTCCCCGCTGATTGCCGCGACATTCAACTATACCACCGTTCACATTTTAAATGGGGGGATTTTGGCTTTCTATGACATATGCTCCTTTTTTATTCTCATTATGTGCAGTTTGTGGGTGAGATGGTCCCGAGGGTATTCTTTTGGCCGGTCCCTTGCTGTCATCTGTATGGGAGCGACGATTCAGGTAGCGATTTCAACCAGCAGTTTGGCCCTAGATTTGTTGTTTCCTTTGAACAGTGAATTTATCTATGCGTGGTTTTGGGGCGCTGGGATTTTGATCTGTGCCTGTGTGGTTTTTGTGCTGTACAAAGTTCATTTTGGGACTTATTTTACCTTACTCTTAGAGGATGAGAGCCATCTGTGGCGTACAGTCAGTCTCCTGTTTGCCCTGGAGCTTATTATGGAGGCTTTTTTTCATCTGGAAAGCGGAATCCAGCCAGAATATATGATTTTGTTTAGTATTCTTCTGGCTGCCCTGGTGACGTTGATGGTAAGCTTTATCATCCATCTGGCCAAGCAGTTTGACGCGACCAGGAAAATGGAGGCCCAGAGAAATACCATTGCCCAGCAGCAGCTTTACGAGCAGGATCTGGAGGAAATCCGTCGGGAGGTTCGTTCCTTTCGGCACGATTATAAGAACCTTCTCTCCGGCATGGCTCAGCAGGCAGGGGAAGGAGAGCTGGAGGCTTTGCGGAAGACCTTAGAGGAGCTGGATGTGGGCTTTGACCGGCGGTTGGGGGAAAAGATTCAGTTTTCGACCCAGATCGGGAACCTGCAGATCCCCCAGGTGCGCAGTATTTTGCTGAGTAAGCTTGCGGCTATGCGGGATCAGGGGATTTCTTGCCGTCTGGAGGTCTTGTATCCTCTGACGCAGATTGAGATGGATGTGTGGGATTATGTGAGATGCCTGGGGATTTTGCTGGATAATGCCATGGAGGCGGCGCTGGAGACGAAGAAGCCCTGGGTGGAGATTCTTCTCCTGCAGCAGGGAGGATATACCAGGCTGCGGGTGTCAAATCCCTGGAACGGGCAGGGGGATCCTGCAAAAATGTGGCAGGAGGGGTATTCTACCAAAGGATCGGGGCGGGGAATTGGTTTAGCAGCCTATCAGCGTATTTTGCGCAATTATGGGTGCGCCTCCTATTCCTCCAGCTGGGCGGACCAGGTGTTTATACAGGAGCTGATTTTAGGGAAGTAAGCTTTGAGCTGGGAGGTGTGGAAAAAGACGCCTTAGCCGTGGAAGATATTCTCCTCAAACTTTCGGGCAAAGAGATGGGGAAGTCCAAGGAGCATGGCGCGGTCCTCTTGCTGAAATACATAGGGACTGTTGCCCGTACCCTGCTCCCAGTCAATATAGCGAAGATTGGCTAGGGAATTTTCGTCTCCATAAGGAGCATAGATCTTCTCCTTAAAAGGGGAGTTGGCGACTACTGTTTGTAAAAAGAGCTCGTCGGCACAGACCGAGTGAGAAAAGGTTCGGGAAATCCAGTCCTTGCGTTCCAGAACATAGCGAACCAGGTTACGGGTAATGCTGAACCAGTTGGCTCCCTTCTGAACCGTCAGGGAACAGCCCTTCAGGCGGTCTACCCGAAAGAGACGCTGCAGCCGGGTAAAGAGAGCGTCCAGAGGCTCCGCCAGAGGATGAGAGCTTTCCCGGAGTATGTGATACAGGGAAATCCGCTCCCGCACATGGGCCGGAACCTGAAGACTGTCAAAGGCCAGAAACTCCGTACCGGAATTGGGGGGCAGGCGGTCAAAAAAGGCCAGAATTTCCTCCATGGGCTTAATGGGCAGGTCAGAGCCGGACAGCAGATGGTAATAGGCATAGCGATCCGCACTGGCAGCCGCCTCCATCAAAAGCAATTCGCAGGCAATCTGGCTGTAGCCGCCCCAGTGAACAGAGATTCGGTCTGTAAAAAACAGCGGGGAGTGGAGATTTCGTTTCTGCCGCCTCTCCTCATAGGAGTTCTGAAATTGGAGAAAGGTGTCCTGGGGCACCTTTTTGTCTATATGGAGGTAGATTGCATTTCGCTGGTGATCCAGCATTTCAATCAGCTCCAGTAAAAGCGGAAAATTGTTGTGGGCCATAATCAGATAGGCGTGCTTGTCCATGGGCGAAGTCCTTTCCTGAATACAAATGGATACCGTCACTTGTCAGGGATATAGATATCCGCATCCGTGACGGTATCATTATACTATTACAGGAGTCGCGTTTCAAGGAGATTATAGATAGACTTACTGAGGCAAGACGATCCTTCCATCTTCCAGCTGCACAATTCGATCCGCCATCTGTGCAATCTCCGGGTTATGGGTAATCATCACAATGGTTTGATGAAACTCCCTGCTGGTCATTTTCAACAGGCCCACCACGTCGTCGCTTGTCTTGGAATCCAGGTTTCCTGTGGGCTCATCGGCCAGGATAATGGAGGGCTTGGAGGCCAGGGCTCTGGCAATGGCCACTCTCTGCTGCTGGCCTCCGGACAGATTGTTTGGCAAATTGTCTAACTTGCTTTCCAGCCCCAGCAGCTTCACGATTTTCATGATAAAATCCTGATCCGGTTTTTGGCCGTCCAGAGAGAGGGGGAAAACAATATTTTCCCACACGGTGAGAACAGGGATTAAATTGTAATTCTGGAAGATAAAGCCGATTTGTCTGCGGCGGAAGATGGTGGCCTGCTCGCTGTTTAGCTTGTCAAGCTCTGTATTTCCGATTTTCACGCTGCCCTTGCTGGGGGTGTCCAGACCGCCCAGCATGTTGAGAAGGGTGGATTTTCCGCTGCCGGAGGTGCCTACAATGGCGGTAAAGCTGCCCTGTTCAATTTCCAGGTTCACTCCGTCCAGGGCCTTTACCAGTGTATCGCCTTTGCCGTAATATTTTTTCAGACCCGATGTTTTTAAAATATAATCCATAACAAGATCCTCCTTTCTTTCTGTCATTCTGCCACCCGCAGCTGTTCTACAATGCTTCCTCTATGAAAAACCTTCAACACCACGACTGGGATTACTGCTGATAAGAGGAGCAGGATGGCCGAGACAGTTGCGGCAGGGACCAGAGTAAAATGAAATGTGCAGAACCATACGCCCTGGATCAGACCTTTGATCAGGGTCAGGTTCAGGATCACAGACAAGGTCAACCCGGCTGTGCAGGCGCCTGCGGCATAGTATAATCCCTCCAACACCATCATGGTCCGCAGCTGCCGGCCTGTCATGCCAATGCTCTGCATGGCGGCGAATTCGCGGCGTCTGGTAAGGATGGTGGTAATCATGGTGTTGATCAGGTTGAGTATGCCAGCAATTCCCAGGATAAGGCCAATAGTTCCACCTACAAAGCGGATCATGCGCTGGGTACTGCGGGCGCTTTCCCGCGCCTCCTGGGCGGAAAGGTAGTTGATGTCAGGATCCACCTGCTCCATATAATCATCCAGAAAAACGGTCATGGCTTCCTGGTATTCGTCCTCTACGTTAAAGGAGTATTTGTAAACAGAGGGCTGGTCATACAGGCTGCAAAACAGGCTGGAGGGAAGATAAAAGCATACGCTGTCGCCGCCGATTTCGATGATGCTATTGGTGGTGAAACCGATTTCCATATCATCCCCATTGACAGCGGCCTTGGCCAGAACAGGCAGTTCCAGCACTATCTGGCCATTCTTGCGGATCGTGACAGTCTGGCCCACATCCACCTGGTCCAGAAGGGGATTCAAAGACATATCCTTCCTTATCACACCCACCCCTGCCAGGATCCCTTCGCCCCGGAGCATTTTCTTGTAGAGGATGTGGGCGTTTGTCTCACCCTCCCGCAGATCCATGCGGGCAATGGCGGTTTCCTCCATTCCATAGACGTTGCACAGAGGGTAGCCGTCGCTGCCAAGCCCCAGAGTACGGCCTTCGGGATCTACAAGAAAATCAAGTCCGCTTTGCTCCATGAAAAAGTGCTGGCCGGTGAGAGGATGTCCGTAGTCAAAGGTGACGTTTACATCCTCCCGGGTGTTCCGGTAAACGGGCGCGCCCTCTGTGATCCCTGGCTGGGATGCGATAGCCTCTATGGTTTCCTTCTTCAAAGCCTGCTCCCTGCTGGTAAATCCCTTTAGATTGCTAGTGCTGACTGCGTTTACTACGCCGAAATCTGTGCGGATCATATAGGCGGTCTGTTTTTCCACATCCACGCTGTCCGCCGCTGTACCTGCACAGTTGAGAAGAGAGGTGCACAGCAGCAGGGACAGCATAATAAAGGCGGTGCGCCGCCTGTTGCGTCCCAGGTTAGACCAGGCCAGACGAAACAGATTGGCTCCGGGAGCGCTGCGGCGAAGGGTGCGCCTTCCGGCGCTGCTCTCCACATAGCGGAACGCTTCTACAGGCGGAATGTTGGCTGCTGTCCGCACCGGCTTGCGGGTGCTGAAAAATACAGTCAGGGCTGTCAGCAGGGCTGCCCACAGGAAAATCAGGGGCGAGGGAGACACATCCATGGCAAGATAGTCGTATTCTGTAGAGAGTGTTCCCATGATATAGGGCAGGGCGGCTCTTCCGATGAAAAAGCCCAGGAGAAGTCCTGCAGGAGTTCCGGCCAGATATACCTCAAGGGCCTGGCGGTTAATGAGCTGTCTTACCTGCCGCCTGCTCATGCCAATGGTTCGGTACAGGCCATAACGGCGGATTTCCTGCATAACAGCAATGTCAAATACATTGTAGATCAATAGATAGCCGCAAAACAGGAAGAGGGCCAAAAGCAGGGCTGCCAGAGCGATCTGGGGGAGATTGGGCGCAGGATTGGTCTGCTGGTTTACCACGGCGGGGAGATGGTTGGGCGCGTCCATATGATCCGGGTCCCCGCCCAGGCTTCGGGATAATTCCTCCATACGTTTCGCCAGATTCACCCTGCTTTTGGCTGTGATATCAGACCAGTAAGTTCCCGCCATATCCCGGTCCTGATCGTAGGTATACTGAAAAATATCCGGGTATGCATCCCGAAATGCAGTTCCGGCCCATGCCACGCTGAGCTGGTCATTGAGGGCCTCATACCAGCCGCAGACTGTCATGGAAAGGGAGTATTCCTTTCCGTGTGCAATAAAGGTAAGGGGAATCTTTGTCCCGGTTTCCGGTTGAGCGCCCAGATCTTTTAAGGCTTTGTCGGACATGACGATTTCGTGGGCTTCCTGAGGAGAGCGGCCGTGGGTGGGGGTGCAGAAGGTCAGATCAGCTTGAATCTCGTCCAGCACGTCAAACTCTATATTGTGGCGGCTGGTATTAGTCAGAAAGCCAACAGGCATGCGAAGCCCGGCTTCTTTGATCAAATCAGCTTCCCTCAAAGCCAGAAACTGTTCCTCTGTCATATAGCGGAAATCCCCGTCGGACCTGCTCATTTTCTGGATCTGAGCAGTCAGCTGAAGAGACTCCATAGTGCCTGCTATAAGGGTGGACACAGATGTAAAGAGAACTGCTGTGAGAGCAATCGCCAGAGCTGCGATCAGATTGCGCAGCCCATTGGCCGCAAAGCTACGCCGGATTAAGGTTTTTAACAGAGCATCCATAAGAGTACGCCTCCTATTTATCATTCCATATTTAGCTAGCCGAAAACAGTATAACACCCCAAAGTTACAACAAAGGTACTGGAAAGGTACACTTTTGTAACCTTGGGGCGCTGTCGCTTACCCGACGATCCGGCCATCTTGGAGCCGCACCACCCGGTCTGCCAGCTGGGCCAGCTCCGAATTGTGGGTGATCAAAACCAATGTCTGGTGAAAGGCTTCCACAGTCATTTTCAGCAAACCAGACACATTTTGGCTGGTTTTCATATCAAGGCTGCCTGTGGGCTCGTCGGCCAGAATAAGGGCGGGCTTTGTGATCAGGGCCCTTGCAATAGCGGCGCACTGCTGGCAGCCGCCGGAAAGCATGTGAGGGTATTGATCCAGCTTTTGTTCCAGCCCCAGCAGCCGTACCAGCTCTGAAAAAAACGCCTCATCTGGCCGGGAAGCATCCAGGGCAAGAGGAAATAGAATATTTTCCCGGATAGTAAGGTTTGAAATCAGGTTGTAGTCCTGAAAAACAAACCCCACCTTTCTGCGCCGGAAAATAGTCAGCTCATCCTGGCTGAGACTGGATAAATGGACGCCGTCAACAATGACAGTCCCCTCCGTGGGCCGGTGCAGGCCGCCGATTATATGCAGAAGGGTAGTTTTACCGGATCCGGAGGCGCCGATGACGGCGGTGAATTTTCCTTTTTCCAGGGAAAGGGTGACTTCGTCCAAAGCCCTGACCTGGCAGGAGTCTGATCCAAAATATTTTTTCAGGTTTTCTATGGTTACCATGTCCATCCTTTATGCCCTCAGTTGAGTAAAAAAACAGAAAAGGTGGTTCCCTTCCCCGATTCTGATTTTACAGTAATGTATCCCTTTTGTCGGGTAATAATGCCACGGGCCAAATACAGGCCCAGGCCTATGCCTTCCTGGGAAGCAGCCTCCTGAGTCCGGTAGAACCGCTGAAAGATATGGTGGTAATGCTGGGGAGCAATCCCCATGCCTGTATCGGAAATATCAATGCGCGTATAGAACTGCCAGGGACGGACCAGGATGTCTATGGTTCCTCCCTCCGGGGTGTATTTTACTCCGTTATCTAAAATGTTTCCTAAAGCCTCGGCGGTCCATTTTGCATCGTGCTTTACGGTAATATGGCTGTCGCAGGTAACCTGAATGAGAATCTTTTTTGCATCCGCTTTGGCCCAGACACTGTTAACCGCCTGCGCAATGGTGTGGTATAAGCTGTTATTTTCCATGTAAAGGGCAAAGGTTCCCGCTTCCAGGCGGGACATTTTAACCAGGGACTGCAGGAGAAAATCCAGCTTATGAATCTGGGAATCCAGGGCAGACAGAAACTCCTCCCGCTTTTCCTCAGAAAGCTCACGGCGCTGGAGGATGTTGGTAAACATTTGAATATTGGTAAGGGGAGTTTTCACCTGATGGGAGATATCGCTGATGAATTCCTGGATCGTTTGTTTGTCCTGCCTGTTTTGCCGCTGTCCCTCCATCATGCGGCCGCAGTATTGGAGCAGCCGTCCCTGGACCTTGGAGATCTGGGAATCCTCATAGGGCCGATAATTTTCAGGTTCCCGGTTGTCTATGAGCGCATCCAGGGTTTCACAGATTCTGTTTGCAAAATCTGCCTGGCTTCGCCTCTGGTTTTGGCTCCACAGGGCCGCGGATAAAAGGAGCGCAGGGCCGGAAGCCAGGAGCAGGACGCGGATTGCGCCAAAAGGAAGCAATTTCCCCAGGATTCCCGCCAAAAGAAGGAGAATAGCCGTGGCAGATATGATACCGTGTGCAGGGTTCAGAAGTACTTTTTGTTCCCTCATGCCTTTCCTCCCGTCCAGATATATCCCATGCCCCGCACGGTCCGGATATAGGTGTGTTCCTCATCCTCGATCTTTGCCCGCAGGCGGTTCATGGTAACAGTCAGTGTGTGATCGTCAATATAGCAGCCTTGGCAGTCCCACAGTTTTTCCAGCAGGAGCTGTCGGGTAACAAGATTCCCAACGTTGGCGGTCAGGAGACGCAGCAGCTTGTATTCATTGGGAGTGATTGCCAGCCGTTTCCCCTTCCGGACTGCCGTCAGGGTAGAGAAATCCAGCAGCAAAACTCCATCGTCATAGGAGTCAGGAGAACCTTTGGACCCAGAGCCTCCCCGGCGAAGCGCCACCTCTACACGGCGCTTTAATATTTGAAGGTTAAAGGGCTTGGTAATGTAGTCCTCCGCGCCCAGATCAAAGCCGTTTAAGATGTCTTGTTCCAGGTCATTGGCAGTCAGAAAGATCACTGAAAGCCCGGGAAACTCCTGTTTTATCTTTTGACAGAGAGAAAATCCGTTTCCATCCGGCAGATTCACATCCAAAATGACCAGATCAAAGGATTCATATTTCAGGAGAAGCCAGGCCTTCTGGCAGCTGTAGGAGGCTACGGTCACATAGCCGCTGGCGTCCAGTTCAAAGCAAAGCCCTGTGCTCAGAGCCAGATCGTCCTCAACCACTAAGATTTTCTGCATGGAACCACCTCGCGGAAAAGTATCTGGTGTACCGACAGATTTCTGTTCCAGCAGTCTGCCTAATGAAATGGAACGTGTCGGTACACTAGATTTATTATAAGCATATTTGGAATTTTTGCAAGCGGGAGAAGCTTTCTGTTAAGAAAGGATTCTCAGGGATTGGTCATAGATGGGGCACTTTAAAATGAATGTCAACCATAAAATATAAAATGGTTGACAATGTAAGCAGAAGCGATTATACTAAACCTGTTTCCATGAGAAGGAAAAAAACGAAAGAGCATGACAGAAGGGAAGGACAAACATGGCACAGGCAATCAAACAACTGGAAGAAAAGCTTCTGGCAGGGGAAAGAATTGAAAAAGAGGAAGCTATGGATCTTGTGGAGGCTCCGCTGGAGGAGCTTTGCCAGGCGGCGGATCGGATACGGCGGCATTTTTGCGGAAACTGCTTTGATATCTGTACCATTATCAACGGTAAGAGTGGGAAATGTCCGGAGAACTGCAAATACTGCGCCCAGTCCGCCCACTATGGGGCCAGGGCAGAGGAGTATCCCCTGCTGTCCGGGGAGGAGATGCTGGAGGAGGCCTTACGGAATCAGGAGGCCGGAGTGCTGCGTTTTTCTGTAGTTACCTCCGGGCGCAGACTCAGCGATTCGGAGGTGGAGGAGGTCTGCCAGTGTTTTCGGCTTTTGAAAGAGAAGACCAGCCTGTCTCTTTGCGCCTCCCATGGTCTTTTGAGCTATGAGCAGTATGGGAAGCTGAAGGAGGCTGGTGTAGAGCGTATCCACAACAATCTGGAGACCTCCCGGCGGTTCTTTCCCCAGATCTGTACCACTCATACCTATGAGGAAAAACGGCGGGCTATTCAGGAGGCCCAGAGGGCCGGGCTCTCTGTGTGCAGCGGCGGTATTATGGGAATGGGGGAGACCTGGGAGGACCGGATAGATCTGGCTCTGGATTTGCGGGAGCTTAAGATTCACTCCATTCCGGTTAACATTTTAAACCCCATTCCTGGCACGCCTCTGGAGGGGCAAAAGCCTCTGGAGCTTCCCGAGATCCGACGGATCGTGGCTGTTTTCCGGTTCCTTCATCCAGATGCCGCCATCCGCATGGCAGGAGGCCGGGGACAGCTGCCGGACAAAGGGGAGAGCGTCTTTTTCTCCGGCGCCAACGCGGCTATTTCCGGACATATGCTGACCACCAGCGGGATTTCCATGGAGGAGGATCGGAGGATCCTGGGGAGGCTTGGGTATTATCCGGAACGCTTGGAAGAATTTTGATGATAGGCTCACAGATGATTTATACCTTGGAAAGGAACGACAAAAATGATGAGAAGTATGGAAAACAATATGGAAAACAAAAAGAGCACCACTTATCAACTGGCATTGATCGGGGTTATGACAGCGCTTACCTGTATCCTGGGACCTATGTCCGTTGTCTTACCTTTTACTCCCGTGCCCATTTCCCTGACAAATCTGGTAGTCTACCTGTCTGTCTGTCTGCTGGGATGGCGCCTGGGAACCGTTAGCTATCTGGTATACCTTTTAATTGGTCTGGTAGGCCTGCCGGTATTTTCCGGTTTCACCGGAGGAGCCGGAAAGCTTTTCGGGCCTACGGGAGGCTATCTCATTGGATTTATCTTTATGGCTATTGTGGCAGGTCTTTTCATGGAGCGGCAGAGCCGCTGGTATTTCCGCTTGCTCGGTATGATTTTGGGGACCCTGATCGCTTACCTTTTCGGAACATTGTGGCTGGCCTATGTGGCAAAAATGAATTTCCAAGGAGCCCTGGCGGCAGGCGTGCTTCCCTTTATCCCTGGAGATCTGGTAAAAATGCTTCTGATCCTCCTTGCGGCCCCTCTTATCGAAACCAGGATTCGACGGGCGGGACTATCCTGGTAGGCAGGAACCTGTAGCGTCTGGCTTTTGCCTGGAATTGCCTGAAAAATTGGGTTGTCCCCTGAGAAAGAATATGCTATAATTCGGATAGACGCGTCTGAATAAGAAAAGACGCGTGGAAGTCTCTCAGGTATGGCCAGGGATTTTGCACAGGGAGTACCTGTCCATGATGCGGGAGATTCCGAAATAGAATAGACGAAGAGGACAGGTACATAAGCATGAAGAAGAGAATGCAGAAGCTTTGTTTACTGCTGGCGCTGGGTGTGGTCCTGGCGGGCTGCGGCAAGAAAGAGGAAGCTGTGGAGACTGTAGAGCCGTCCACACAGGAGGAATCCTTTAACACAGAGGAAGAAGTGGTAGATTCAGAGCCGGAGGAGGAGGCCCCGCCGGTGGAAGAGGAGAGCCGGGAGGGAATGTTCCGCAGTGAGATCACCAATGAGTGGATTGATGAGAGCCTGTGGGGACAGAGGCCCATTGCCGTTATGGTGGACAATGAAAAGACGGCGCTGCCTCATTTTGGACTGACCCAGGCGGACGTGGTCTATGAGATGATGAACAGTACGGCAAACGACCGGATTACCCGTTTTATGTGTATTGTGAAGGACTGGAATAGTCTGACCCAGTTCGGAAGCATCCGAAGCGTGCGTCCCACCAACCTGCAGATTGCGCCGGAGTGGAATGCGGTTGTGTGTCATGACGGCGGTCCCCACTATATTGAAGCTTACCTGAAAAATCCCTATGTGGAGCATTTCAGCGGGACCTTTTCCCGTGTAAACAATGGAAAGCCCAGGGAGTTTACTGAATATATTCTTCCGGGAGATATGGACAAAAACTTTAACAGAACCGGATTTAGCACCACATACAATGAGTATTATCAGGGCCCCCATTTTACCTTTGCCACAGAGGCGAATCCGGTGGATCTTTCCGCGGCAACCGATGCCATTGACTGTACATTCATTGATCTGCCCTTTAAGCACAATGGCTCGGAGCTGAAATACGATGAGGCCTCCGGTACCTATCTGTATTCCGAGTACGGCTCCCCTCATCTGGATCCGGAGAACGGAGACAAGCAGCTGGCCTTTAAGAACGTGCTGCTGCAGGATATGCGGTTCCAGCAGTATGATAGCAACGGCTATATGGGCTTCTACTGCGTTGACAGCGGAAGAGACGGTTACTACATTACCAACGGAAAGGCAATCCCTGTGACCTGGACCAAGGAAAGCGATCTGGGCATCACCCGTTTCTATGACAAGGACGGAAATGAGATTACTGTAAATACCGGAAAGACCTATATTGGCATAGTGCCCGATGATAACTGGAGCGAGCTGGTGCTTCAGTAGAGACCAAGGCATGATACCCTTCGTGGACAGGGGGCGTGTATATCCTTGTCCACGGAGAGTAGGATTATGAGATCAAATAGAACCCACAGAATCCAGGAGAGCAAGGATTCTGTGGGTTTTGCTCTACGCTCTTGCAGGGACATTTGATTTGGAGGAATGAGGTTTGGGCAGAAAAAGGAGACGGAGGAGAGGAAAAGAGAAGAGGGCTGCAAGGATTTGGATGTTCGTCAGGGGATTTGTAAGGGGGATCCTGGTCTGTATGGTAGTTTTGGCCCTGGGACTCTTTTTTTGTGAGAGAAGCGGCCTTATGGATTTTACGGGAAGGAAGGCTGACAGGGAGCAGAAACATTCCGGGTTGTCCGGGGGATTCCTGGGGGAGGAGCGTCTTGGTCTGTTGGAAGGAGAAGGAGGAAGGGAAACACCGGAAAATCCCATAGGGGGAGCTGGTGAATCCCAAGCCGGCCAATGGGCAGCTTGGGAAAACGAAGGGCAGGCCCCCGGTGAGGAGAAGGAGGGTGTGATTCCCGTGGAAGGTTCCCAGGACAGAGGAGACGAAATCCGCCTGCTGTTTGCAGGGGATCTGCTGCTGACAGAGGTACTCCAGGAAAAGTATGCGCGCCAGGGCATTGGCGCGGCTGCCTCGGAGGAGCTGCTTTCCCTGCTGCAAAGTGCGGACGTATTTATGGTGAACCAGGAGTTTCCTTTTGGAGTTACGGGGGAGGCCATGGAGGATAAGGAGTATACCTTTCGGGTGCCTCCAGAGTATGTGAGTGTGCTTCAGGAGCTGGGGATCCGTGTGGTAACCCTTGCCAATAATCATACCCTGGATTTTGGCCGTTCTCCTCTGTCGGAGACGCTTCATACCCTGGACGCTGCAGGCATCCTGCGGGTAGGGGCAGGGGAGAATCTGGAGGAGGCCAGCGCCCCCAGGATGATAGAGGCCGGAGGCAAAACCATTGCCTTTCTGGGAGCCAGCCGGGTGATTCCCGTGGGTTCCTGGAACGCGGGAGCCAGCCAGTCTGGTCTGTTCACCACATACGATCCGGCTTTGCTGGTGAAAAAGATACAGGAAACCCGTCCAAACTGCGATTTCCTGGCAGTCTATGTCCACTGGGGGGTGGAATATGAATCCATGCCGGAGGAGTATCAGCGGGAGCTGGCCAGAGCCTACATTGACGCGGGAGCGGATGCGGTCATTGGCAGTCATCCCCATGTGCTTCAGGGGATAGAATATTATCAGGGAAAGCCTATTTTCTACAGCCTGGGAAACTTTATTTTCAGCAACGGCACCTATGAAACCATGATGGCAGAGCTGACGCTTGATGAGAATGGCTGCCGGGTGCGGCTTATTCCTCTTCGCAGTACGGGAAATCAGATGAGTATCCGGGAGGATGGGGCAGGATTTTTCCCACAGATAGAAAGCATTTCCTTTGGTGTTGCCATTGACGGAGAGGGAAATGTGGTTCCCTGAGAAAGAAAATTTTTATGCAGATGTGAGGATTTGCTTGTAACCTGGAAAGGAATGGCGGAAGATATGCAGAAAAAACGAATAGAAAGTCTTAAGGATACAGACTGGTTTTTGTGGGGAGAGCTGGCTCTCTTCCTCGGCTTTTTGACTCTGGATCTGGGAATACTGGATTTTCTGTGGGCTGGAAACTCAAGCATCCTGGACCGGGATTTTCTGTCCTGTATTCTGAAATATGCATCGGTGCTTATGTGCTATCTGTGGAGAATCGGAAAAAAGGATCCCTCCCTGGAACGGGCCCAGCTCCTGGTTTTGGGGGCGGATCTGTGCCTGTTGTTTCAGTGGCATATTCCCATGGGCATGGCCCTGTTTCTCCTGGTACAGCTGCAGTACCGGATCTATCTGAGGGGAACACAGGCCTGGAAGGGATTTCTGCTGCAGTGCGCTCTTGTAGCTCTGGCGGCGGGATTTGCGGGAAGGGCGCTTTTGCGGAGTAAAGAGGAGCTTGGAATTATATTGCTGGGAGCTGTGTATGGGGCGGCCCTTTTGTCCAACCTGTATTTGGCCTTTCGCAGGAGGCAGCCTCTTTTTGGCGCAGGTCTTTTTCTGCTTCTGCTCTGCGATATCCATGTGCTTTTGTATAACCTGCCGCTGGTGTCCGGCGGGTTTTTGGGGCGCTGGCAGGAGCTGGCAGGAACGGCTATGTGGCTCTTTTATCTGCCCTCTCAGCTGGTGATTGCTAAGCTTGCCATGAAAGCCGGGAATTTGTATCAGGGGGATTCTTTCCGGGGAGATGGGAGAGAGAGGTAAGAGCCCTGTTGTAATAAGGAAAAGATGTATGGTTAGTGAGTTTGGAACAGAAAGGAGATCAGTTCTATGGAAATGACGCTGCGGTGGTACGGAAGTAAGTTTGATACGGTGACATTAAAGCAGATCCGGCAGATTCCCGGAGTAACGGGTGTGATTACCACCCTTTATGATACAAAGCCCGGGGAAGTGTGGAGCCGGGAGCGGATTCGGGCCATGAAGGAAGAGGTGGAGACTGCGGGACTTCACGTATCAGGAATTGAGAGCGTGAATGTTCATGATGCCATTAAGACGGGAGCTCCAGAGCGGGAGCAGTATATTCAGCACTATATAGAAACCCTGGAAAATCTGGGAAAAGAGGGGATCCGTCTGGTGTGCTACAATTTCATGCCTGTGTTTGACTGGACCAGGACAGAGCTGGCCCGGCTGCGGCCTGACGGTTCCACGGTGCTGGCCTATACCCAGGAGGCGGTAGACGCCCTGGATCCGGAAAAGATGTTTGCTTCCATTTCCGGGGATATGAACGGCACAGTCATGCCGGGCTGGGAGCCGGAGCGGATGGCAAGGGTGAAGGAGCTGTTTCGCATGTACGAGACAGTGGATGAGGAGAAGCTCTTCCAAAATCTCAAGTATTTCCTGGAGCGGATTATGCCGGTCTGCGATGCTTACGATATCAATATGGCTATCCATCCCGATGATCCGGCCTGGAGCGTCTTTGGACTGCCCAGGATTATCATCAACAAGGAAAATATACAAAGATTGATGGACATGGTGGATAATCCTCACAATGGGGTCACCTTCTGCTCCGGCTCCTATGGAACCAATTTGAAGAATGATCTGCCGGATATGATTCGCTCCCTGAAGGGACGAATCCATTTTGCCCATGTGCGGAATCTGAAATTTATCAGTCCCACCAATTTTGAGGAGGCCGCCCACCTTTCCTCGGACGGAACCTTTGACATGTATGAGATTATGAAGGCCCTCTATGACATTGGCTTTCAGGGGCCCATCCGTCCGGATCACGGTCGGATGATCTGGGAGGAAAGGGCCATGCCCGGATATGGGCTTTATGACCGGGCTCTGGGAGCCGCCTATCTGAACGGCCTGTGGGAGGCTATCCAAAAGTCGGCGATGCAAGGATAGAAGGAGGAACAATCATGAAATTATCCCTGCAGGGAATCAAGGACCGGGACAGCTGGGAGAGCAAGGGCTATGAGCTTCCTGGATATGACGTGGAAAAAATGGCTTGTGCCACTAGGGAGAATCCCTATTGGATTCATTTTGGAGGCGGAAATCTCTTCCGGGCCTTTCACGCAAATGTGGCCCAGAGAATGTTAAATGAAGGAGAGACGGACCGGGGACTGATCCTGGTGGAGAGGCGGGCGCAGACCATGGAAAACATCTATAAGGCCCATGATAATCTGGGAATTCTGGTTACCCTCAAAGGGGATGGAACCGTAGATAAGACAGTGATTGCCAGTGTGGCGGAAGTTCTCTGCCTGGATTTTTCCCGGGAGGGTATGGAGGAACGGCTCCGAGAGATCTTTCAAAAGGATTCCCTTCAGCTGGCCACGTTTACCATTACGGAGAAGGGCTATCGGCTGAAAGACGGAACAGGAGAATTCCTTCCGGATGTGGCAAAAGACCTGGAGAAGGGCCCCTGGAATCCAGGAAGCTATCTGGGAAAGCTGGCATTCCTTTTATATGTCCGCTATCTGTCCGGGAAAAAGCCGGTGGCTATGGTGAGTACAGATAACTGCTTTCACAACGGGGACCGGCTTTATGAAGCCATGGGGGCCTTTGCGAAAGCTTGGGAAGAGAAAGGTCTCATAGAACCAGGCTTTGCAGAATATCTGGCTTCTCCACAGGTCTCCTTTACCTGGAGCATGATCGACAAGATCACGCCGGGGCCGGATCCCTCCATAGAGGCGCTTCTTAAGGCGGATGGGGTGGAAGAGACGGGGAGCGCCACTTGGGGGGCTGCCGCGTCTTTCTTTGCCAATGGGGAGGAGACGGAATACCTGGTGGTGGAGGACGCGTTTCCAAACGGGCGGCCTGGTCTGGAAAAAGGGGGCGTTCTCTTCACGGATCGGGAAACCGTAGACCGGGTGGAAAAGATGAAGGTGTGCACCTGCCTGAATCCCCTCCACACCTGCCTTGCTATTTTCGGATGTCTTCTGGGTTATGAAAGGATTTCCCAGGAGATGAGGGATCCAAGGCTTCGAAGGCTGGTGGAGGCCGTGGGTTATGAGGAGGGCCTTCCGGCCGCCACGGATCCGGGAATCCTGAATCCGCAGGAATTTATGGACCAGGTGATTCAAGTACGCCTGCCTAATCCCTTCCTCCCGGACACTCCGCAGAGAATCGCCACGGATACCTCCCAGAAGCTGGCGGTCCGATTTGGAGAAACCATTCGCTTTTACCAGGAAAGAGAAGATCTGCAGGCAGGGAAGCTAAAGTGGATTCCCCTGGTGCTGGCCGGGTGGCTTCGGTATCTTCTGGGAATTGATGACAGGGGAAAAAGCTTCCCCCTAAGTCCGGATCCTCTGCTGGAGGAGCTTCTTCCCCGTATGAAGGGTATCAGGCTGGGAGATCAGGAAGTGGAAGCCCAGATCCGCCCTATCCTGGAGCGGGAGGATATCTTTGGGGTAAATCTGTATCAGGCGGGGCTGGCGGACAAGGTGACGAAAGATTTTCGGGAGCTGCTGGCAGGAGAGGGAGCCGTGAGCCGGGTTTTGCAACAGAGACTTTCCGTCACCGCGTAAAGGCCCGGGGATATCCGTAGGAGAGCAAAAGCCCCCGAAGCCGTTCCTGATTTTCTTCCAGGGCCTGGGGAATGGAGCAGTTCTCCTGCACAATCTGACGTAAGGTCTGGCAGAGGATGGCTTCGATTTTATTCTGGGGAACTACCAGGGCATGATTCCGGTAGGGCCCCTTTCTTTTTTGGGTGTAGGCAAAGCTTTTTTCCGTAATGGACATCCAGGGGTAGAGCTTTAAGAGCTCCAGGCTGTGATAGGGAGCCATAACCGGGGACTGTCCGTCCAGGATGGTAATATGAAAGCTTGTGTCCGGCTGGCAGAGCCAGTCAAAAAACTGATAGGCCAAAGAAGCCTTGGCTGAATAGGGATTGATGCCCAGATTCCAACCCACGCTGGCTGGCCGTCTGCCGGGAATCAGATGATACCCCACCTGTCCGATAATGTTTTCGTGGATATGGCGGCTGATCTGAGCGGCGTATTCAGAGTATGTAATGAGCATAGCCGTTTTTCCCAAGGAAAAATCCTCCACGGTCTGGGAAATGGAGGTGGAAAAGGGAGAGCCCTCGGTGCAGCGCAGGGTGTCCAGAACACTTTCAAAGGCCTGCCGGTTTTCTGTCCGGTCCAGGCAGGGACGGTTGTAGGTGTCCCACAGGCAGCCGTTCATGGCCCACAGGCGGATCCAAAGCTCCGGAGCCAGCTCTTCGTCCACGATTCCGGCCATGGAGGTGCCGAACCGGGTGGGGGAATCGGGATTTTCCGACCGGGTGAAAAAGGCGGCGATCCGGTTAAATTCCGTCCAGGTCCGGGGCGGCTTTAGCTGGGCTTGCTGCTGTTCATAGTAGAGCTTCTGACAGGCGCTGCTGTCAAACAGGTCCTTGCGATAGAAGAGAACCTGGGTGCCCCCGATCAGGGGAACCCCGTAATAGCGGCCCTGGAACCTGCAGTTTTCCATGTTTTCCGGGAAGATGTATTCCAGGGGAAAGCTGTCTCCGGTGATAAAAGGCGTCAGATCTGCCAGCAGGGAATTCTGCGCCAGGTAATCCAGCCAGGGTATGTCATACATATAGATGTCATAGGAATGAATCTTGTCCGTGTGCTCGTAGACATAGGAGAGAAGCTCCGCCTGGGGCAGGTAATCAAAGGAGAGAGAGATCCCGGTTTTTCTGGAAAAATGGTCTGCCAGCAGCTCCATGCTGTGCGCTGTGGTCAGGTCTGCCAGCAGAATTTTCAGCTGAGACTGGTAGGAGGGAACCACAGAGATGCCCAGGGAAGCGTAGGGGGAGTGGGGAAGGGCGCTGGCGGGAGGAAAGTTAAGCTTCTGCTGGAGAATGGAGTCTGACAAGATCCGGCTTTTTTCTTTGCAGTCTGGGTCCTGGATATGCATTAGCAGAAGCTGAGACGCGGATTCTCCCAGATGAAAGGCTGTGCGGGAGGTATAGAGTATCCCCTCTGTCCGGTAGGCCTGACTCCAGGATTCCTCGCTAAAAGTCATAAGCTGCACATCGCCGGGAACCCGAAGGCCCTGATTTTTCAATGCCTCCAGAGTGCCCCAGTGTATGGCCTCAGAGGAGGAGATGACAGCCTCCAGAGGACGGCGGCTGATGTTGGTCAGCACGGTTTTGAAAGCGTCTTCTTTTGTCATGTTGGTGGTGCAGATGAGGGATTCCTCCCAGGGAAGGCCTCTCTGGGCAAAGGCCCGCTGGTATCCCAGAATACAGTCGTGCTCCGAGGTAAAGTAGGAGGGACCGCAGACCAGGGCAATGTGACGGTAGCCCTTTTCCAACAGGGCGTCCGTCAGATAAAAGGCGGTTTTTTCGTTTTGAAAGCCAGCCAGACAGGCGTCCAGATCCTGGGGAACACGCTCCAGAAATACAGTGGGAATGCGGAAATTGAGAAGGCGGTTCCGGAAAAATTCCGTGTTCTGGGGCTGGCAGGTAATGATAAGAAGACCAGCCATATTCTGGCTGATAAAATCGTTAATAATGGCGCATTCCTTGTCGGGAAGGTTGTTGGAAAATGCCACGCTGGCAGAATATCCCTCATTTTGCAGGCTGCTGGAGATACCCTTAAAGATTTCGGCGTGGTACAGGTCGTCAATATCTGTAAGCACAACTCCCACCAGCCGGGACTGAGGGGATTTTAAATTCCTTGCGGATGCGTTGGGAATGTATTTCAGCTTTTCGATGGATTCCTGGATCCTTAGGCGAGTGGATTCCCGGACAGGCTTGCTGCTGTTTAGATAGCAGGAAACGGTGGCGATGGATACGCCGGCATCTTTGGCTACGTCTTTTAGGGTTGCCATAGGATTTCCCCCTGAGTTTTATTTTTATCATAGCAGGTCAGGCGGGAAAAAGTCAAGAATACTACCGGGCGGCTTTTATGCAAACCTTGTCCACAAGCAAATG
This sequence comes from Lachnospiraceae bacterium, assembly GCA_022796795.1. Lineage (GTDB taxonomy): Bacteria > Bacillota > Clostridia > Lachnospirales > Lachnospiraceae > RGIG4284. The sequence continues at coordinate 21,754 of JAAWJI010000045.1, forward strand.
ATCTGCCTTTGATGCAAATAAAAGTTCCGAACCCTCCGGTGGCACAGAGAGTTCGGAACGGATTTTATAATTTTTTATCTGTTCTTAACAGATCTATTTTACTGAAGCTTCACCTTATGATACCCCTTCTTCCCCTTGCGGATAATCAGGGCGCCCTCTGCATTCAGGTCTGCCATGCCAAAGGTCTTTGCAATGTCCGTCACCTTTTCTTCATTGACAATCACGCCGCCTTGCTGCACCAGCCGGCGGGCCTCCGAGCGGGTGGGAGCAAGCTTGGTCTCCACCAGCAGGGAAAGAATATCCTTTCCGGCTTCCAGTTCTTCTCTGGCGTAGCTGGTAGTGGGCATGTCATCGGTGGTGGCGCCCTTTACGAACAGGGCGCGGGCAGCCTCCTGGGCTTTCCTGGCTTCCTCCTCTCCGTGTACGATCTTTGTGATCTCATAGGCCAGCACTTCCTTGGCCTGGTTAATCTGAGATCCTTCCAGAGCCCCCAGCCGGCGAACCTCCTCCATGGGCAGGAAGGTCAGAAGTCCCAGGCACTCCTCCACCTTCACATCCTCGATGTTTCTCCAGTACTGATAGAACTCATAGGGAGAGGTCTTATCCGGATCCAGCCAGACGGCTCCCTTCATGGTTTTGCCCATCTTGATGCCGTCGCTGGTGGTCAGAAGCTTAAAGGTCAGGCCAAAGGCCGGTTTATTCTCTTTTCTGCGGATCAGCTCTACGCCGCCAATGATATTGGACCACTGATCGTTTCCGCCCAGCTGCATCTGGCAGTTGTACAGCTGATTCAGTTTCAGGAAATCATAGGACTGCATCACCATGTAGTTGAACTCAAAGAAGGTCAGTCCCTTCTCCATGCGCTGCTTATAACACTCCGCTGTCAGCATCCGGTTCACGGAAAAGTGAGCGCCCACCTCCCGCAGAAAATCCACATAATTCAGGTTTAAAAGCCAGTCTGCATTGTTGGCTACAATGGCCTTATCGCTGTCAAAATCCAGGAACCGGGACAGCTGCTTGTAGAAACATTGTGCATTGTGCTCAATGGTTTCCCTGGTCATAATCTTGCGCATATCCGATTTCCCGGAGGGATCTCCCACCATGGTGGTTCCGCCTCCCAGAAGGGCAATGGGACGGTGCCCGGCTTTTTGCATATGCATCATAGCCATAATGGTGAGAAAGTGGCCGGCTGTCAGACTGTCCGCCGTGGCGTCAAATCCGATGTAAAAGGTAACGGATTCCTTTCCCAAAAGCTCCCGCACCTCCTCCGGGTGGGTGCACTGCTCGATGAAGCCCCGCTCCATCAAGACGTCATAAACATTCTGTGACATGTTTTTTTCCTCCTGTTTTGTTTTTCGCCGTGCCTGTTGGCTTCTGGATTTTGCAGCGTCTCCTCCTGTTCGCGGACTTGTGTTTCCGCCGCTCCCACGGGCTGTGAGATTTTGCAGCGCTTCCTCCCGTTCACAGGCTTGGCCCTTAGGCCTGGGTGCACGGCTCATGGTTTCTGTGCAAAAAAGGCGCTCCATCCTATGAAAAGGACGAAGCGCCGTCGTGTTACCACCTTTTTTTATAAATGGCTCACGCCATTTACCTCTGCGGGTACTTATCATACCCTGGCGCTGTAACGGGCGCTCTTCCCGCCGCAGCCTACCAGACAGCCTGTACAGCGGGATACCTTTACGGGAAAGCCGTCCTGCTGCTCTGTCCTTCAGTGCGAAGCTCAAGGATGTATTCGGAATCTGCTTTCCATGCGCCTCTCACCCTCCGGCAGCTCTCTGTCTGGTGATTCAGATCCCTACTTGTTCCTGTCACTGCTTTTTCTCTGTAAAACTAATTGGATTATACGGGGAAACCTTATAATTGTCAAGCGTCTGGAAAGCTTTTTTTGGAGGTTTTTGGAGGTGATTTTTCCAGGTTCAATGAAAATGATCAGAATCAACGAAAGCCAGCCACTCCTCCGGTATGCGAAGCATCTGCCCGGGAATCAGAAGTCCTGGATTCTCCAGCTCATTGACTGCAGCCAGCTCCGGATAGCGGTTCCCATCCCCCGTATACTCCCTGGCAAGGTTATAGAGACAATCCCCCTGTTTTACCCTCCGTTTACAGGGCAGCCAGGTAAAATTCTTCAAAAATTCATCCACCTCAAACAAAGAGGGGCGGTAATTATCCCCCTTATTCGTAAACAGCAGCAGCCATTCCGCCTTATAGCCAGACGTTTCCGAATACTCTATGGGCAGAGCCGTTACATTGTCAATCATTCCATACTCATCCCCCACCGCTGCGTGGGCAAGTATATCATCCCGGTAATGCACCAGCCAGGTTTCCGGCTGCCCGCTTTGCTCACAGATCACTGTTTTCACATGCACGTCGTCCTTATAGCTTGGCCCGGGATGAAGCCAGTGCGACCCTTCTATACCAAGCCACACCTCATGCCCTGTATCCTTCACAAAATTTCCATGCTCATCCAGATAAGACGCAATGTCCGTAAGATCCCCGGGCACCCGCATCACCCATACCTGGAGCCTGGAGTCCGAAGCCTCCTGTTCATTGGCCTCCACACAAAGAGCATAGGGCGAGACTTGCTCAATGGAGTATCCCTTTTCGCTTCGCAGACAGAAATCCTCGCAGAGAAAAACCTCCCCCTGTCCATCCGTCAACGGGGATTCTGTCACCCCAAGGGGAATCAGAGGCAGCTTCTCCTTTGCCTCCTCCAAATCAAACTCCCAATTATTTCCCCTGTCAGAAACGCTTTCATGATCCGAAAGCCAAAGTTCCATCTCACGCTCCGTAAGCTCCGCCACACTTTCATGACGCATAGCCCCCTTTGCCATCCCCTGCAGGCTTACGCATCCCCGAACCGTATGAATCCAAAACAGGGTATCTCCGGCAATGGCATATGTATCTTCCACACCTTCCTCCAGTATGGAAATCCGACCCTTATTATAACAATATTCCAGATTATTTTTCCCCATTCGTCCGCAGATTCCGCCAGCCATAGCCCGCTCATACCATTCTGGATTCTCCGGATAAATATATCCCCTCTGATACCGAACCGAAACCTCTCCCTCATTTCCGCACTTATAAATATTTGCACAATCATTATAGGCACAGATCCCTCCGGCTTCCCAGGCTCCCCGGATTCTTCCATAATTCACGCATCCTTGAATCTCCGGAACAATGGGCTCTTCTTTACTTTCCCCTTTCAACACCTCACATTTACTTAATCCGGCAATTCCTCCGGCCCCATAATCCCCCAGGCTATCCACTACAACCTCCGCCCGGTTTACACAATTCACGATAGATCCCCGGTTCATGCCAACCAGTCCGCCCACGTAACAAGCGGTTCCTTCTACCCGGCCTCTTGTCTCACAATTTTCAAACCTACCGTAATTCACCATACAGAGCATCCCAACCCCATACTCGTCCATATCCCAAACAAGGGAGGGCGCTTCCAAAATTAAATCACGCACCACCCCGTCCCGTTCCAGACAGACAAACATCCCGTTTCCCGCCTCAGAAACCCAGGTGATTTGATGCCCATTTCCATCAAAAGTCCCGCTATAATTCAAAATCGCCTGGCGAATATAGGGATGGTTTCTAAGCGCGTACCGTTCCTCTGTCTCCAGATTCACATCCGCCATTAACCGGGCGTCCACCGCTATAGCCTCCTCATTCTCCGGATCCTCCTTCCTGGCCCGATTCACATACCCTACAAACCGCAGATAATCCTTGGCACAGAAAATCTCGAACACTCCATCCACAAAACAGGGGTCCTCCTCTATAGAGGCGCACAGAGGATCCTCCGCCCTCTGACTTTCCCTAAAAATCAAAACCAGGAAAAGCCCCACAATTCCAAAGACCAAAGCACATCCAGCAATCATCCGCCGCAATTTCATCATTCCTCCCACAATCCAGGCTAAATTCCATTTCAATCCCAGCCGTCACGATCAATCCCAGCCGTCACGATCAATCCTAGTCTCCACGATCAACCCCAGCCGCCATGATCAATCTCCGATACCTTCCATCCGCCAACGACAGACGTTTAGCCGCCACCTGTCCCTGCAGCAAAAATTACCATCCAGAGCTATTCCCAAAGGCCCAGGGAGAGCTTAAGCTGCAGAATCCGAAGCACGGATTCATCGATTCGCTCTATGGAAATGACGCCGTTTTCCACTGCTTTTAAAACTGCAGGAATCTGCACCTCATAGTCTGTGCAGCACAGCAGATCGTTTCCGGCCAGCACAGCCTGTACGGCGGCCTGGGCGTCGCTGGTGAAATGGCGTACCCCGTCCATATAGAGGTCGTCGGTGATGATAACCCCGGAGAATCCCAGATCCTCCCGCAGGATTTTATGCACCTGAGGAGACAGGGAGGCGGGAGACTGGCCGTCCATACAGCTGACGATATTGTGAGAAACCAGCACCACATCCGCGCCTGCCCGGATACCTGCTTCAAAGGGCAGGAAGTCCGAGGAAGTAAAGGTTTCGTAAGAGCGGTTGTCATAAGCAATGCCTGTATGCGTATCCGCATTGTCTCCATAGCCTGGAAAATGCTTGAGCACACTTCCCATATGTACCTCTGCCATAGCCGCAGAAACGGTCTCCACGTACCGGGCGGTAAGAAGCGCGTCCTGGCCAAAGGAGCGGCGGTACATAAAGTCGCCGGCATCCTGGGAGACATCGGCAACAGGGGCAAAATTCAGATTCAGGCCAAGCTCCTTTAACAGGCTGCATTTTTCCAGGGTATCCCTGCGGACAGCCTCAAAGCCGCCCTGTTGATACAGATCCTGAGGGGAGAGAAAAGGAGAGGACCGAAACTGGGGAAATCGGCTTATGCGGGTGACCGTGCCGCCCTCCTCGTCCACGCCCATAAGCATGGGGATCTGAGAGGCTGCCTGGCAGTCCTGTATGACAGAAAGCACCTGCTCTTTATTCCGATTTTCAAAATCACGGGCAAAGAGAATATAGCCCCCCAGATGGTAGGAAGCCGCCGTCTGGGCTGCATTTTCTTTGGGAAAACGCACCATAAACAGCTGTCCCACCTTTTCCTCCAGGGACATATGGGCCAGAAGCTCCAAGGATTGCTGGCGAAGGGCAGCCTCTTTTCCGTCCGCACCCCAAAGACCGCTGTTGGGATCTGGTGATTCCGGATCGGGAGAATCCGGAAGGGTTTCTCCTGTCCCGGGGGTGGAGGATGCGTCTGGGTGAGAGGAAGGGGCGGTATTTTCCGGGGATCCGGAAGACGGGCTGTCTTGCGGGGAGACCGGGTTGTCCGTTTCCGAAGGAGAGCCGTCCTCTCCGGATAGTCTCTCAGCGTCTCCGGAAAGCTCCGGAACAGCCGGAAATACAGGAATCTTTGGGGGAAAGATGGCGGGGACGGCCGAGGCCGAGATCGCAACCATGGGGGAGTAGGTATAGTCCTTCCCATGCTGATATTGAAGCAGCAGTAAAAAAATTACAAAGAAAAGCAGAAGCACCAAAAAGAGTCCTGCTTCCAGAATGTGCAAGGTGGTCCGATCCAGTTTTCCGCCGTATTGTTTTCTCATGGAAATCCCTCTTTTCTGCCTGGAAGGTCCAGGTTTTACCAGGATGATTCCCATTATAGCACAGAAATATGCAGAATGTTTGGGTATAATTCATTTTTTTATGGAATTACCCTCAGTGAACAAGGGGCGTGTATCCCCTTGTCCACTGAGGATACTAAGGAAAAGTGAAATAGATTCTCTTTGACAAAACCGGAAAAACAGATATACTTAGAGTAAAGTAAGGTGGCAGAGGGGAGACAGCAGCTGTGAATGAAATGAGAATACCCATAGGACGCTCCGGATTTGCTGACATTCGGAGAAATGGATATTACTATGTGGATAAAAGCGGTTTCATCCGGGAACTGCTGCGGACAGCCGGAAGACAGGTTACGCTGATCACCCGTCCCCGAAGATTTGGAAAAACCTTGGGCATGAGTATGCTGTCGGAATTTTTTGATATTCGGAAAGAAAGCAGCGGTCTGTTTGCCGGACTTTCAATTACCAAAGAAAAGGACCTGTGCAAAAGCTGGATGAATCAGTATCCCACCCTGTTTTTGTCATTTAAAAGTGTGGATGGACTGAATTTTGGAAAGGCTTATGAAAAGCTGGCGGCAGTGATTTGCCAGGGCGGGGGATGTGGTGGAATCGAACCGGGAACATGGGGAAGGGCGCAGCGATATCCTGGTTCAGGATTATTCGGGAGACCGCATGGCGGTGTTTGAGGTGAAATATGCCAAGTCCCAGGAGGATCTGGAAAAGGCCTGCCGGAAGGCAATTTTGCAGATAGACAGCCAAATGTACGGAGAAGAATTTCGGGAGGATTATTCTCATGTACTGTGTTATGGAATCTCTTTTTATAAAAAGAG
>JAAWJI010000009.1 GCA_022796795.1 Lachnospiraceae bacterium
CGATGCTCAAAAGGAGGAGATCGATGCTCAAAAGGAGGAGATCGATGCTCAAAAGGAGGAGATCGATGCTCAAAAGGAGGAGATCGATGCTCAAAAGGAAGAGATCGATGCCCAGAAGGAGGAGATTGATGCCCAGAAGGAAGAGATCAGTGTCCAGCAGAATAGGATAGATGCTCAGCAAAAAGAGATCAGCGTCCAAAAGGAAGAGCTTCATAAACGGCAGAGAGAAATTGATCATATGTACATAGGAACTATAAGTATCCTGCGGAGTTTTAACATATCCGACCAGGAGATCATTGCAAGATTGTGTGACCAGTATCAGATCGAAGAGTCAGAGGCGCGAAAGTACTTATAGTTGCAGAATTTCTCTGTTGGAGGATGATTCTGCACTTTTGTTGACAGCCATAAAAGAAAAAGCAGCTGAAACATATGCAGTAGTTCAGCTGCTTTTGGACGGGCAGATGGGGAAGGAAGCCGGACACATGGCTTCGCGGATCACTGATTTTTCGGGCAGGCTTGTGCCGGCTTCTGTACCTTGAGAAGCTTTTGCGTCTTTTTCTGCGTTTTGAAGCCGTAGCTCCCCACCATGGCTCTGGCACAGTAAACGGCAGATATAGAGTCCTAGGCCGAAATGGCCTTCCCCGGCCGCACCTTCGGAATAATAGGGGTCCACGGCATGAGCCAGGGACTCCCGGGAAAAGCCGGGGCCGTTGTCTGTGACTGTGAGAAGCAGATGAGCAGGGGTATAGTTAAGTTTCACCCAGACTGTGGAGAGGGAGAACCGTATTGCATTAGCAAGGAGATTCTCAAATACCTGGCGGCACAGCTCAGGGTCCAGTCAGAGAAACATTTCCAAATCCGAGCAGAAGGTTTCCATCTGTTTCCCAATGAAAGATTCTTCCAGATATGGATTTTTCATGGTTCGGCGCTGACTGTTTGCCTTTCACAGGCACAAGGATCGGAGGAAAAGACCAGGATTCTCTGTCCCTGCTGGCATAAAAGCCTGGCGGATTCCTCCAGGGATGCAAAAAACAGCCCTGCCTTAAGCTTCTGCTTTTCAGGTACAGCTTCCTCCAGCCGCTGGAGGCGGTTCATGCTGTCCGCGTATTGCTCCAGCCTTCGGATATGAGTTCCCATGGCAGTGACAGAGGGCAGATCCTTCTGGGAGGCCGTAAGCTGCAGCATTTCATGACGGCCCTTGATGACAGTCAGGGGAAGGCGCAGGTTATGGGTAGAGGCAGCGTTTAAGCGTTTGTGTTCCTCTGCCTGCCGCCACAGATCCTGGTAGGTGCGGCTAAGGGCTTCCCGCATGGTTTCGAAGGAGGCGCAGAGCTGGCCCAGCTCATCCGAAGAAGCGTAGGAGATGGAAAAATCCAGATCATTTTCGGAGATTTTCTCTGAGACTGTCCGCAGCAGATCCAGGGGTTCTTTCAGTTTATTCCGATAGAAGAGCAGCGCGGAGGCCAGGATACACAGGGTGGAATAGAACGGGATGGCAACGGCAGGAAACAGCTCAAGAAATGCAATCTGCCTCTGTTGGGAATCTGGCAGAGACCAGAGATTGGGTTCGGAGGAGATCAGCGCGCCCTCACCCAGCTGTTCTCCTTGGTCATTGGTCAGATAGTAGCGTTTCCCGGTGAAGGAGCAGGACTCATAAATCCGGTCTAATGGCCTGGCTGCAGAAAAGGGAGGTTCCTGCGCTTAGCAGCACAGCCAGAAGCAGGAAAAGGGCGATGTACAATACCATGCTTTTCCGAAAGGAAAGATTCTGCAAGAGCCTTCTCACTTTTTCCATTTATAGCCACCCCCCCATACAGTTTCAATCCAGGGCACATCCGTGTAAGCCGCCAGCTTGCTGCGAATCCGCCGGATATGCTCAGCCACCACGCTGCTGTCGCCCTCGCTGTCAAAGCCCCAGATCCGCTCGTAGATCCGCTCCTTGTCAAAGGTCTGTCCGGGATTCTGGGATAAAAGCTCCACAATATCAAATTCCTTTTTGACCAGAGGAATCCGCCTTTCTTCTATATATAAAGCCCGCTCCGAATAGTCAATGACCAGCTCCCGGGAGAAATGGATCTTCCCGCTGTCTCCATGGCGCTCCTCCCGGCGCAGATGAGCAGCCACCCGGGCCTCCAATTCCAGCAGGGAAAAGGGCTTTACAATATAGTCATCCCCGCCGGCGGCAAAGCCCTTGATTTTATCCGAGTCCTCAATGCGGGCCGTGAGAAAGAGAATGGGACAGGCTACATGGCTTCGGATCTGGCGGCAGACACTAAGGCCGTCCGGCTTTGGCATGTGTACATCCAGGAGAATCAGGTCCGGGCGGCGTTCTGCCTGCTTCAGAGTCTGGGCGCCATTATGGGCCCGCAGGATTTCATAGCCACGGGCTTCGAAAAAGCGGGACAGCATGTCCACAATATCCGGTTCATCATCTGCAATCAAGAGCTTCTTTTTCATGACAATTCCTCTTGGACTTTGACTGAGTACTCTCTTAATTATAAGGGATAAAGTTCAACTTTTCATCAACTTCCATGAATTTTCAGGTTCTGAACCGTATATTTCTCTAAATTCCTATTCCCATTTGATTCTATTTGCGGTATCCTATTACTATGTTAAATGGATTTCTGAACGTTACTGAGAATGGAGTGAAAAGTAACACGTTTAGAAGGAAAAGGTGCTGGAAAACAGGAGGGCAGCAGATGGAAGAACTGCAAAGAGAGGACGCCGGGCAGGCAGTGTGCTGCGGCTGTCAGAGGAAAAAGCATAGGGAGGATAAGGAATACAAGGGTTTGTTGAACCGCTTAAGCCGGATCGAAGGGCAGGTACGGGGTATCCGCAATATGGTGGAGGAGGAACGTTACTGTGTGGATATTCTCACTCAGGTGGCGGCCATTCAGTCAGCACTCAACAGCTTCAACAAGGAGCTCCTGTCAGAGCATATCAAGACCTGCGTGGTGGAGGATATCCGAAGCGGGGACGAGCAGGTGGTAGATGAGCTGTGCGAGACGATTAAGAAGCTTATGAGATGACAAAAAGAGTGCCGGAGGAAAGCTTTTCTGTCTGGCGGAGGAAGCAGTGTCTGTCACAATGAGGCAGTGCCAGCAGAACAAGACATGGGTTTGCAGGAAATGAGGATCAGAAATGGCGAAGAAGGATAAGGAACAGAAGACCAATGCCATGCGGATTCTGGAGAAGCTTCAGATTCCCTATGAGATGCACGTCTATGATTGTCAGGATTTTTTGGACGGGGTGCAGGTAGCGGAGCTTTTGGGGCTTCCCCATGAGGAGGTCTATAAAACCCTGGTGACAATAGGGAAGAGCAGGGCGTATTATGTGTTTGTGATTCCCATTGAGGCAGAGCTGGATCTGAAAAAGGCGGCCCGGGCGGCCGGGGAAAAATCCATAGAGATGCTTCCGCTGAAGGATCTGACCCCTGTGACAGGATATGTGCGGGGCGGCTGTACGGCTTTGGGAATGAAAAAGCAGTTTCCTGTATTTCTGCAGGAAGGCGCAGGGAATCAGGAGCACATCTATGTGAGCGGCGGACGCCGGGGAGCTCAGATGGAGCTTGGGCCGGAGGATTTTCTGCGGGCCTGCGGCGGAAAATTGGCGGATGTATGCACGCATGGGGACAGCTGAAACCAAAAAATGCACAAGACTGGTGGACAAACACGTTCTTTTGTTGAAAAGAACGTGTCCGTGTACCAGCCTGATTGAGAGAGAGGAAAATGGATGAAACGGTTTAAGGAATTATATCTGGAAGGAGAGGCGGAGCTGGAGGACATTGACCGCTATGTGAGCCAGTGGAATTTCAGCGATGAGACGTGTACTCTGCGAGAATATCTGGGACTTAGTGAAGAGGAAGAGGATGTGTGGATTTCAGACAGCGACGAAGCGCTTTTTGAACTTCTGGAGGCGCAGCGGAAAAATTAAGTTGAATTTTCTCCTCATATGGTTTACAATAAAGTATAGTGGTTTCAGGAGCGTGCAAAATGGGTAGATTAGATAACACACAGAATTTCAGAGTTCAGTCGGAATCGGAGAACAGAGTAGGTGATATTCTGCAGCAGGTCTATAAAGCAATGACTGAAAAGGGTTACAATCCGGTGAATCAGATTGTAGGCTATATTATGTCCGGGGATCCCACTTATATCACCAGCCATAATAATGCCAGGAGTCTGATTATGAAGGTGGAGCGGGACGAGCTGGTAGAGGAGCTGCTGAAGGTATACATCAAGAATACAGTAGGAGAGTAGACAGAGGTTTATCATCGATGCGGATTATGGGACTGGATTACGGTTCAAAGACAGTGGGTGTCGCCATTAGCGATGCCTTGTGTTTGACTGCCCAGGGAAGAGAGATTATCAGAAGAAAATCGGAGAATAAGCTGAGGCAGACCTTGGCGCGGATTGAAGAGCTGATCAGGGAGTATGAGGTTGGCCTGATCGTGTTGGGGTTTCCCAAAAATATGAATAATACTATTGGCGACAGAGCGGAGAAATCTCTGGAGTTTCAGCAAATGCTTCAGAGAAGGACAGGTCTGTCTGTTGTAATGTGGGATGAGCGACTGACCACGGTGGAAGCAAACCGGACACTGATGGAGAGCAACGTGCGCCGGGAAAACAGGGGAAAGTATGTAGATCAGATTGCGGCTGTGTTAATTTTGCAGGGCTATCTGGATGCAAGGAGCAGAGCAGATGGAGAAAATAACCTTTATTCCGGATGATACAGAGGAAGAAGTTGATTTTTATGTACTGGAGGAGACACGCCTGAACGGCGTGGATTATATTTTAGTGACAGATTCCCAGGAGGAGGACGGCGAAGCCCTGATCTTGAAGGATCTCTCTGGAGACGGAGAGGCGGAGGCTCTCTATGAGATTGTAGAGGACGACGAGGAGCTGGAGAGTGTGGGCAGGGTGTTTGAGCAGCTGCTGGAGGATGTGGACATTACCCTGTAAGGGGACAGAGGAAATACGGGGGTGATCAGGTGGGCATTGACGGAGAAAAGTTTCGAAAAATACTAAAGGAAAAGGGCTTGAAAGTCACGTCTCAGAGGCTGATTGTACTGGAAGCGTTGGGGCGGAACCCGGAAAAACACCTGACGGCGGAAGAAATTTATGAAATAGTAAAGGTAGACAATCCGGAAATCGGACTGGCTACGGTATATCGGACAGTTCAGCTGCTGTTAGAGCTGGAGCTGATTGAACGGATTAACCTGGACGACGGATACGTGCGGTATGAGATTGGGGATATGGAGGAAGTTCCCCACCATCGGCATCATCATTTAATCTGCTTAAAATGTGGGAGCGTCTCAGCATTTCAAAACGACATGCTGGAAAAGCTGGAAAACAGCGTTATGGACTCCATGGGATTTCAGGTGACGGATCATGAGGTGAAACTCTACGGCTATTGCTCGGACTGTCTGGAAAAGGAAAGACAGGAGGAACGAAATTGAGAAATGTAAACAATTCCAAATTGAGGATTATTCCCTTGGGCGGCTTGGAGCAGATCGGACTGAACATTACTGCCTTTGAGTTTGAGGATAGTATTATTGTAGTGGACTGTGGACTGGCCTTCCCGGAGGATGATATGCTGGGGATTGACCTGGTGATTCCAGACGTGAGTTATCTGAAGGACAATCTCTCCAAGGTCAAGGGCTTTGTGATTACCCATGGCCATGAGGATCATATCGGAGCCCTTCCCTATGTGCTGAAGGAGGTAAATGTGCCCATCTACAGCACCAAGCTTACCATCGGCCTCATTGACAATAAACTAAAAGAGCACGGTATGCTGAACAGCACCAAGAGAAAGGTGATTCAGCATGGACAGTCTATCAATCTGGGAGCTTTCCGGATTGAATTTATCAAGACAAACCACAGCATTTCGGATGCATCGGCCCTGGCCATCTATTCGCCGGCAGGAATCGTAATCCATACCGGGGACTTTAAGGTGGATTATACGCCGGTGTTTGGCGACGCCATTGATCTCCAGCGATTCGGTGAGATCGGAAAGAAGGGCGTGCTGGCCCTTATGTGCGACAGCACCAATGCGGAGCGGCAGGGCTTTACTATGTCGGAAAAGACTGTGGGAAAGACCTTTGACAATATTATCTCGGAGCACAAGAGCTCCCGGATCATTATCGCAACCTTTGCCTCCAATGTGGACCGGGTGCAGCAGATTATCAACTCTGCGGCCAAATTCGGCCGCAAAGTGGTCATTGAGGGCCGCAGCATGGTCAACGTGATTTCCACGGCGGCAGAGCTGGGGTATCTGGATATTCCGGAGAATACTCTTATTGATATTGAGCACATGAAAAATTATGCGGATGATCAGATGGTGCTGATCACCACGGGAAGCCAGGGAGAATCCATGGCGGCCTTGTCCCGCATGGCGGCCAGCCTTCACAAGAAGGTGCACATTAAACCCGGGGACACGGTGATTTTCAGCTCCAACCCTATACCGGGAAATGAGAAAGCGGTCTCCAAGGTTATCAACGAGCTCTCCGCCAAGGGAGCGGATGTGATTTTCCAGGACGCCCATGTTTCCGGACATGCCTGCCAGGAAGAGATCAAGCTGATCTATTCTCTGGTGCGTCCCAAGTACGCGATCCCGGTTCATGGAGAGTTCCGTCACCGCAAGGCGCAGATCAATCTGGCAAGGCAGCTGGGAATTCCCAAGGAGAATACCTTTATGCTCTCCTCCGGCGATGTGATCGAGGTGTGCGCGGAGAGCGCCAAGGTGGTGGATCATGTGCAGACAGGCGCCATTCTGGTGGACGGTCTGGGCGTAGGCGACGTGGGAAATATTGTGCTGCGGGACCGCCAGCATCTGGCGGAGGATGGAATCATGATAGTAGTGCTGACCCTGGAGAAATACAGCAACCAGCTGCTGGCCGGACCGGACATTGTATCCCGGGGTTTTGTGTATGTGCGGGAGTCTGAGGACCTGATGGAGGAAGCCAGAAACGTGGTGGAGGATGCGGTGCATACCTGTCTGAAAAAAGGCGTCACGGACTGGGGCAAAATGAAAAATGTAATTAAGGATTCGCTGGGCGGATTTATCTGGAAGAAAACCAAGCGCGATCCCATGATTCTGCCGATCATAATGGAAGTGTAGGGGACAGAGGATGAATACAAAAAAAGCAGCTTTGATAGTCTTATCCATTACCTTGAAGATTGTGGTCATTTCGCTGGTGGCCATGATGCTCATGCGTCTGGGGACGGCAGCCTATTACTACGGACATTCCGTATTTCATACAGGCGCCCTGGATCCGCTGCCGGGCAGGCAGGCGCAGGTGGTGGTGGAGGAAGAGGATTCCATCGCGGATGTGGCAAAGACCCTGGAGCAAAAGGGGCTTATCTCGGACTGGACGCTGTTTTATATTCAAGTGAGACTGAGTAAATATTACAAGACCATTGAACCTGGAGAATACGTTCTGACTACGGCCATGACCCCAAAGGAAATGATGGCAGTGCTCTCCAATGAGGGAGAGACGGACGAGGAAGAGTCGGAGGACGAGGAAAAGGACCAGGACCAGGAGGACGACTAAATTGATCGTGGAAGAGAGGATGGCTGCTTTCATCAATTCCCTGGATCCGGGCAACGCCCCTGAGCTGGAGGAGCTGGAGGCGGAGGCCAGGAGGATGCAGGTGCCGGTGATCCGCCGGGAGCTTCAAAGCCTGTTAAAGACGCTTCTGGCTCTGCAAAAGCCCGGCCGGATCCTGGAGGTGGGAACAGCCATAGGCTTTTCGGCCCTGTTTATGAGCGAATACGCAGGGCCCAAAGCCAGGATCACTACGATTGAGAATTATGAGAAACGCATTCCCATGGCACAGGAGAATTTTCGACGCTTGGGAAAACAGGAGCAGATTCAGCTTCTGGCCGGGGATGCAAGGGAGATACTGCCGGGGCTATCAGAATCCTATGACTTTGTGTTTATGGATGCGGCCAAGGGGCAGTATATTCATTTCCTGCCGGAAGTTCTGCGACTGCTTAAGAGCGGCGGTCTTTTGGTTTCCGACAATGTGCTGCAGGAGGGGAGAATCCTGGATTCCCGCTTTGCGGTGGAACGCCGGGACCGGACCATTCACAGTCGTATGCGGGAATATCTGTATGAGCTGAAGCATCACCCGCAGCTTACCACCAGTATCCTGCCTCTGGGAGACGGGGTGACGGTAAGCGTGAAGAAGTAGCGGGAATATGCTTCTGAAAAATCGGTGGTAAAGCTTAAGATGTAAAGGGAATGGTGACAAATATGAAGAGAAAACCGGAGCTTTTGGTTCCTGCCAGCAATCTGGAGGTGCTGCGGACAGCAGTGCGCTTTGGAGCAGATGCTGTTTACATCGGAGGAGAGGCCTTTGGGTTACGGGCAAAGGCCAAGAACTTTTCCAGGCAGGATATGGAGGAGGGCATAGCCTTTGCCCATACCCATGGGGTGAAGGTTTATGTGACGGTAAACATTCTGGCTCATAACCGGGATCTGGATGGAGTGAAGGTTTATCTTCAGGAGTTGGGGAAACTGGGCCCGGACGCGCTGATTATCGCGGATCCGGGAATTTTTATGCTGGCAGGGGAGATTTGTCCCCAGCTGGAGCGCCATATCAGCACCCAGGCAAATAACACCAACTATGAGACCTATCGGTTTTGGTGGAAGCTTGGGGCAAAACGGGTGGTGTCGGCCCGGGAGCTTTCTATGGAAGAAATTCGGGAAATCCGGGCGCACATCCCAGAGGAAATGGAAATCGAGACCTTTATACACGGCGCTATGTGCATTTCCTATTCCGGTCGCTGTCTTCTGAGCAATTATTTCACAGGACGAGACGCAAACCAGGGAGCCTGCACCCATCCCTGCCGCTGGAAATATGCGGTGGTGGAGGAGACAAGACCGGGAGAATATCTGCCGGTGTATGAGAATGAGCGGGGCACCTTTCTCTTCAACTCCCGGGATCTTTGCATGATCCGGCATGTGCCGCAGCTTCTGGAGACTGGCATTGACAGCCTGAAGATTGAGGGACGCATGAAAAATGCCTTGTATGTGGCTACTGTGGCCCGCACCTATCGGAAAGCCATTGACGACTGCCTCCAGTCCCGGGAGCTCTATGAGGAAAATCTGCCCTGGTATGGGGAGCAGATTGCATGCAGCACCTACCGGAAATTCAGCACTGGATTTTTCTTTGGTCAGCCGGATGAGAATTCACAGATCTATGAGGAGAGCACTTATCAGAAGGAGGCCACCTATCTGGGCATTGCCGGGGAACTGGACAGTCAGGGCAGATGTGCTCTGGAGCAGCGCAATAAATTTGTCCTGGGAGAGGAAATTGAGATTATGAAGCCGGATGGGCGGAATATTCCAGTGATTGTGCAGGGGATTTTCGATGAGGAGGAAAATGCTATGGAGAGCGCCCCACACGCCAGGCAGAAGCTTCGGGTGCTGCTCAGTGAGCAGCCGGAAGCTGGGGATGTGTTGCGGAGGCTGGAGGATTAGATTTTTGGATTCCGGAGATTTTTACGATTATGAAAATGGATGTAATAGGGAAGGCTGCCTGAGGGAAATGGACAGGCGGCCTTTTGCTTGGAGAGAAAAATAGTTTATCGTTCACGAAAGGCAGGAGAGTGTGCGGAAAATCTGTGCGCGCGGCCGAAACACGGGGATTGCTGGTGAAAACTCTTGTTTTTTTACATATGGTGAGATAGAATAAAAACAGAATTTGCGAAAGAATAGAGGCAGAAGGATCTGTCTCAGGGAGGAAAAGTTGGGATGAAATGTATCAAATGTAATGCAGAGCTGCCGGAGGGCAGTAGATTTTGCAAATATTGCGGAAGCCCGCAGCCGGAGCAGCAGCAGCCCCAGACCATGCACTGCAGCCAGTGCGGGAAAGAGCTGCCTCTGGGAAGTAAGTTCTGTAAACACTGCGGGGCCATGCAGACGGCCGGGCAGCCGCCGGTAACGCCGCCTGTGGAGGCGCCAAAACCACCCGTGACTGTGACACCGCCCGTGGAGGCGCCTGTGCCGCCTGTGGAGGCGCCAAAACCACCCGTGACTGTGACACCGCCCGTGGAGGCGCCTGTGCCGCCTGTAACGCCGGCTGTAGAGGCGCCAAAGCCGCCTGTAGAACCGCCAAAACCACCTGTGCCTGTGACACCGCCCATACCGCCTGTGCCGCCAAAGCCGCCTGTAACGCCCCCCGTACCGCCCACATCACCGAAGCCGCCTGTAACGCCACCCATACCGCCTGTGCCCCCTGCGGGGGCTGCCAACCGGTATGATCCGGAGCCCCCCAGGCAGGATAAGAGCAAGGGACTTCTGATTGGCTGTGTTGTGGCTGCAGCGGTACTGCTGATCGCAGTGATCGCCCTGGTGATTGTGCTTTTGAATCCGGGGAAGAAGGATGGAGAGAACACAGAGGCGCCTTCCAGCAGCCAGACTACGGAGGAAAACGAGAACAGGACTGATGCGTCAGAGAACCGGGACAAAGAAGAGGAAGAGGAACAGGCTCAGGAGCCAGGGCCTGCCGGTCCGGAGGAGGAACCAGCAGAGCAGCAGCCCCAGGAGGAGCCTTCCCTGTCTCCTGCAGAGAGCATGTATCTGGAAAAGCAGACCAACGGCATTTCCGGCACAGTGGATTATGGTACGGTTTCCTACCAGCCGAATTCCATGGAATACGGTCAGACCTGGGACGGACAGCGGGTATATGAGCTGGAGAACGGTGATCTGCAGAATGACTTTATCTTGACTGGAAGCCTGTATTCCATGAGTGAGAATCTGGATATGGAGGTGGAGGTCTACTATCACCCGGAGACCTATGAGGTGGAGAAGATTGTCACCCTTCAGCCGGAGGGAGATCAGGTACATGTCTATGAGTCTTTCTTCCAGGAGGGAGAGCTTCGGGCCGTGATCGACTATACTACCAGAGGCTATGACAGATATAATCCCAATCCAAGCGGGAAGAGCTATACTCTGGAGTACACGGCTGACCGTCTGGTGACTCTGTTTATCAACCGGGAGACCGGGGAGACGGAGAGCTACGGCTGTGCTGATTTTGCCACCATGGATGACGGGGTGCAGTCTCTGTTTCTTGCCAGAGAGGCAGATTATCTGAATCGGGCTTATACGGTGTATGCGGCTGTAACCCAATAGAAAATAAAAATGAATCCAGGTTGCCAGATTCTCGCGCTGAAGCGCGGTGCGTCAGCAGATATTTTCCCTTGGGCGGTGCGCATCCCTCGGAGAGTCTAGTCTTACAGGATGCAGTTTCCTGTGAAGTAAGAAAATAGCTGTGGGAAACGAAGAGAAGCTATCCTTCGTTTCCCACAGCATTTTTAGGAAGAAAAATAGATTTACGCGTTGGGATGAATCACTGCTTTTACTGCAATTTTTTTGTCTATGGTCTCAAAGGCCTTCAGCCAGTCGTCCAGTTTGTAAGTGTGAGAGATCATTTGCTTCATATCCAGCTTTCCGGATTTAATTAGTTGAAGAACTGCTTCTCCAGTGGTCCAGGTGTGGCTGAAGCTTCCTTTTAGGAAGGCTGCTTTCTGAATGATTGGGTCCAGGGATAATTCCAGCGGTTTTGCGCCCCAGGCTATTTTGGTGATTTGTCCCCCGCGCTTAACGATATCCATGGAGGTCTTTACAGCGGGGGTGTTTCCGGCAGCGTCAATGACCCGGGGAACTCCCATGTGATCCGTAAGTTTGTTGATAATTGTCACAGGATCTTCCTCTATAACATTGACGATACTATCCGCGCCAATACTCTTTCCGAAATTCAGTCGATCAGAATCCGCTGTAGTTCCCATGAGAATAATGGGATATGCTCCGGCAATGCGCGCCATCTGGACAGCGAACAATCCGATGGGACCCGGTCCGATGATTGCAACGGGTTCTCCCGGATTTATATGACTGTTGACAAGTACCGCATTGTAAGCAACGCAGGCGGGTTCTGAGAGGGCAGCCTCGTCAAAGCTGACATTTTCAGGAATTTGATGGAGAACTCGTTCCGGACATTTAACATATTTTGTAAAGCATCCGTCGGTGCCTGCATTGGCACACATTATGGTTTCCGCATATCCTGCATCCATAATCTTTACATCCGCTACAATGGGGACATCCGGATATTTTTTGCGCAGGGCGAGGATGGCGTGAATTCCCTCTCCCAGCAGAAGAGGGGTTCCTACCTCCAGAATATCAGCCCCTTCAGCCACAGAGGCGTCTGCGATTTTCATAGCTTCCTCAAGATTTTCCGTATCAATTGTATATGAAGAATATGACCAGGTTGCAAATGTTCTCTTGAGCGAGGCAGGGGATTTTGCCAATGAACAGCTCCTTCAGGTGGCGGATGTGGTAAACCTGAGCTATTATGTACAAGCCTTCCGGGAAATTTATGCCACAAAGGAGATTAGCAGCGCAGAGGATCTTGCGGGAGTGAAGATTCGGGTACCGGAGTCCTCTCTGTATGTAAATACATTCTCTATGTTGGATGCAGCGCCTACGCCTCTGCCTCTGGGGGAGGTTTACACAGCAATGGATACAGGGGTGGTAGACGCAGTGGAAAATATTCCAGATACTGCAGTACATAATTCCTGGGTTGAAGTGGCGCCTTATATGATCGTTACAAATCATCTCAATGCGCCTTCCACAATTTACATGTCCAACAAGGTGTTTTCCGGATTAAACCAGGACGAGCAGAACCTGCTCCTGCAGGCCGGTTATGAGAATTTCTTCTATGCATTGGAACTTTCTCAGGAGAAGGATGCGCAAGCCCGGGATGAGCTGGCAGAGGTTATGACAGTGATCACGCCGGATATCCAGTCCATGAGAGACAAGATTGATTATACCAACTATGATTTTATGGAGCTGGAAGAGGCGCAGAAGCTAAAGGAAGGGAAAGGGACCTGGGGAGGTGAATGACTGATGGCGATTTTACTGATTACCTTTTTTGTTCTGCTTTTATGCGGGATTCCTGTAGCGGCATTCATGGGCATTGCCTCCATATCCTATCTGCTTTCCGCCCATATGAATGTGCTGACGGTTTCTAAACGCATGTTTGTGGGAGCGGATAATTTTACCTTGATGGCAATTCCCTTGTTTATATTTGCAGCAATCGTATAAAATTCATCCTGGGAATACGACTGTAAATGAGTCGCCGGGAAGCTGCCCAAACGGACATAGCTTGCAAGCTCTGTTTTGGGATTTCCCACAGTGGCATACTGTTCCTTGAACATCAAGTATTCTTGGAAAGAGAGAGTAAAAATTCGGAAAGAAACATATTTTCCGGTAAGGTAGGTTGATAGTTCTGAGGACATCATTCGAGAGTTGGAGCCTGTTATATACAGGTCAACATCAAAATCCGAAGAGATGGAATTGACAACCCTTTCCCAGCCATGATTTCCTGAACCTTGTCAAGAAATAAAAGGTCTTTCCTTTGGAGGAAAGCTGCTCCTTCAGGTGGATGTACATCTGCTTTGCCGTCATATCCTCACATTCCATGGAATCATAATGGCAGCTTATGATACGTTCTGCCGGAATATTTCGCTCTGTTTTCAGCTTTTCCATAATCATTTTGAGTATCGTAGACTTTCCGCAGCGGCGTACTCCTGTGAGTATTTTTACAAAGGGAGTATCCACATAAGCCATGATCTTATCTACATACATAGGCCTGTAAATCACTACAATCACCTCCATCTGTAAAATATTTAGAAAAACATGAAAAAGCAAAGAAGTTTTACGATTTATAAACGTAAAAATAATTTAAATTATAGTTAATTGCGGATTATAAAAGTAAATAAATTCAAATCGCAAATCGGTTTTTCAATGGGCAACAGAGGTATTGTAATATTTACGGGATTGGAATACAATGATAACATATTTATCAAGAAAAACGATATAAAACTGGAAATGAAGGCAAGCATAGATACAATCAGGGAGGAAGACCATGGATGAACGACTAAGGCGTCAGCTGGATTTCATCGTAGAGATCGACAAGGAAAAGAATATATTCCGCCAAACCCATTTATCCGGACACGGGCGAAGAGAGAATGATGCGGAGCATGCCTGGCACATGGCTGTCATGGCCTATCTGCTCCGGGAATATGCCAATAATTCCGTTGACATTGCCAGGGTCATGCTCATGTGCCTGATTCATGATATTGTGGAGATCGAGGCCGGGGACACCTATGCCTACGACCAGGAGGGTCTGAAAACCCAGAAAGCCCGGGAGGATGCCGCCAAGGAGAAGCTGTATGGGATGCTGCCCCGGGATCAGGGGCAGGAGCTTACGGCCCTGTTTGACGAATTTGAGGAAAATCAGACGGCGGAGGCCAGATTTGCCCATGTGATGGACAACCTGCAGCCTCTTCTTTTGAATGACAGTAATGGGGGCGGAGACTGGAAGGAGCACGGTGTGAGGGCAGAGCAGGTATATGAACGGCAGAACAGGGCTCGGGGAGGGTCGGATGCACTGTTTCAGATGATTGATGAGATCATTCAAAAACATATGAGGGAGGGAAATCTAAAGTAAGCCTGCATGCTGCCTATTTCGGCGGCGGGAATTTCAAGGAAAGCCTGCATGCAGGGTAACGGAGGAGCCATAGATATGAAAAAAAGCTTTGGGATACTGATATCCTTTTTTCTTTTGGCTACGCTGGGAGGCTGTCTCCCAGGCGAGGGCTGGGGAGGAACCATCCTGGAGGTACGTTATCCCTCTGGCTATGTCCGGGACAGCCATACCTGGGATGAGACGGTCCCGGTGGAGGGAACCCGGTTTTCTCTGGGAGCCAAGCGGGGGGAGGATTTTGAGAAAAACCGGAGATCCGACCTGTTGGTTCTGGATGAACAGGGGCAGGAGCTCTTCTCGTATCCCTCAGCCGGGTTTTCCGTGCTACGGGGAGAAGCGGCGGAGGAGGGCTGTATCTGGGTCAGCAGCGAGAGGTGGAAGACTCCCCACTACAACGGCTATGTCAGCGGCAGGCTTACAGAGAGCGTACTGTTTCTCCTGGATACCGGGGACGGAGCAGTCCTGTATGAGCAGAAGCTGGAGAAGAATGAGCTGTTTTTGACAGCCAGGGGAAGCAAATGCTATTTCTATGACTGCGGAAGTGAGAGCCAGAGGAAGCTTTTTGGTCTATACGAGATACCGGCACAAAGTGCAAGGGTTTATTATCGGGACCAGGAGAACTGGCAGGAGCGGGTATTGGTTCATGAGTTTGACTACTGCCTGGAACCGGAGCAGACGCTGGAGGGGTCCGTGGAGGACAGAATCAGCTTTGATTTGCAGCAGGACTGGATTGTGGTGTCCCTGAGCGGATATGTGCAGACGGATTCCCAGACAAATGCCTGGGAGTATGTGGAGACAGATCGGGTGGTGATCCCCCTGGAGGTGGCAGGGATGAAGGAGTCGGCGGAAATAAAAGAGCCGGCGAGGACAAAGGAGCCGGTGGAAACAAAAGAGCTGGCAAGGATAGAAGAGTCAGCAGGGACAGAGAAATCTGGGAAATGAGGAAATCGATAGAGGACAAGGGAAAGGACGAAACAGAAGGAGAAGCGTCATGGCAGTAATCGGGATTGATCTGGGGACCACGAACAGCCTGGCTGCCTATTGGAAGGACCAGGCAGTGCAGCTGATTGAGAATGAGAAGGGGGAGGTGCTGCTCCCCAGTGTGGTGGGAGCTGTGTCGGGAGAGGGATTCCTGGTGGGAAGAGAGGCCAAGGAGCGCCTGCTCACTCATCCGGAGGCCACGGCGGCTTCCTTTAAGTGTTTTATGGGGACAGCCCGGGAATATGAGCTGGACGGCAGAGTTTATACCCCCATGGAGCTGTCCGCCATGGTGTTGGAGCGGATTCGGAAAAATGCAGAGTATGTGCTGAAGGAGGAGATTGAGGAGGCCATCATCACGGTTCCGGCCTATTTTAACGATAAGCAGCGAAGCGATACCAAGAAAGCGGCCCAGATTGCGGGACTTAAGGCAGACCGGCTCATCAATGAGCCCTCGGCGGCAGCCCTGGCCTATCAGATGAAATACGGGGCGGAGGAAAAGACTCTTCTGGTCTTTGATTTCGGCGGCGGAACTCTGGATTTGTCCTATGTGGAATGCTTTGACAATGTGATTGAGATCCTGGCGGTGGCCGGGGACAACCATCTGGGCGGCGACGATATTGACCGGGCCATTGGAGCATATTTTTGCCGCGAAAATGGTCTTCAGGAAGAAAGCCTGTCCCTGGAGGATCAGGCACAGCTTAGGAAGCTTTCTGAGCAGGCAAAATGTGCTCTGGAGTCCCAGGAAACGGTTCCCATGGAGCTTCAGGTGGAGGGCAGAAGCTGCCGGGCTGTTTTAGAGGAAGAGATTCTGTTTGAGATCTGTATGCCTATCTTTGGAAAAATCCGGAATCTTTTTCTGCATATTCTGGAGGATGCAGGCTCCCGGGTGTCCCAGATTGATGACCTGATCATGGTGGGCGGTTCTTCCCGGCTTCCTGTGGTGAAGCGGTTTCTCACCGAGCTTCTGGGGAAGGAGCCTGTGGTTCTGGGAGATACGGACAAGGTGGTGGCCCTGGGAGCCGGGGCTTACGCAGGGATTCGGCAGCGCCGGGAAGAGATCCGGGATATGCTGCTCACAGATGTGTGCCCCTTTACCCTGGGAATCGGCGTGCTGAACCGGAGCAATCGGGAAAAGGATATCCTAAGCCCGATGATCGAGCGCAACTCCACCCTTCCCGCCTCTCACCGCAGCCGGTTTGTAACCACCAGTGATTTTCAAAAGGAAATTATGGTGCGGATCTATCAGGGCGAGGAGTATTACGTGGACAACAATGTATTTCTGGGACAGGTGTCCATTGAGGTGGCTCAGAAACCGGCGGGACAGGCCTGGATTGAGGTGCAGTTTACCTACGATATCAACGGAATTCTCCATGTGGCTGCAGAGAATGAAATGGGAGAGAGGCGGCAGGTGCTGCTGGCCAATCAGACACTCAGCGAGGCGGAGCTCAGGCAGTACACCAAAGAGATGGAAAAGGTCATGGTTCCCCCTGTGCAGCAGCCGGAGAATCAGGAATTACTGGCCCGCTTCCTGCATGAATATGAAAACAGTGTGGGCGGCAGGAGGGAGCAGATCGGGGCCATGGTGGGCTGGATTCTCTCAAAGCTAGAGAGCGGCAGGAGAAAGGAGGTCCGAAACGGCGTGGAGACGGCGAAGCGGTGGCTGGAGCAGCTGGAAATCCAGCGGAATATGCAAGAAGAGCTGCTGTTTGACGGGGAGCTGAAAGAGGGCTCCTGGGAGGAGGAGCCTTTCTGGGGTGAGGAGACCTTCTGGGAGGAGGAGCCGGAGAAAATAGTTGGTGAGAAGAACGGAGGGGATGAGGAATGAGCCAGATCTGGGAGCTTTTGGGGATTGAATCTACAGGGGATAAGCGGGCTGTCCGGAGGGCCTTTGCAGAGCAGGCAAAGCTTCATCACCCAGAGGAGGAGCCGGAGTATTTTGCCAGGCTTAATCAGGCCTACAGGGAAGCGCTTCGTCAGACGGAGGAGCAGGCTTTTTCGCGGATGCAGAGGGAAAGATCCGGGGAGGACAGGGATAATCGGGAAGAGAATATGTGGGATGCAGGGCAAGCTGCCGGGGATCAGGAAGACAGACAACTGCAGAGAAACATGGAAAGCCGAATGAACGAGTTGAAACAGACAAACACCCATGACCAGGAAGCTGCCAAGCGTCAAACGTCTGCAAAGGATGTGAAGGATGAAGCAGATCAGAAAGACAGCGAAGCCGGTGACAGGAAGGAAGAGACAGGGAAAGGTACCGAGGAGACCCTCGACACAGCTCAGGGGCAGAATGAGGAGAGCATCCCCTCCCTTCTGGAGCTTCTCCAGGCTGCGGAGGAGCATACCATTCAGGAGAGTATGGAAAAGGGAGCGCTCCATGATCTGATCCAGCTTTTCGAAAATCCCAAACAGATGAAACAGGCGGACACCTGGAAACGTTTTTTCCTGTCGGAGTCCTTTCTTGGAGAGCAGTTTTCTCAGGAGTTTACCCGGGGATTGCTGGCTTATCTGACCCGGCAGACGGTCTGTCCGGCAGACAATCTTCCCATGGGATTTCTGCAGGAGCTTGCTATTGCCTATGCGTTTATCCCGCATTTTGCAGGGGAAGAATATTTTGATGGGAAAATTTATCCCAAGGAATGGTACAAGGTATCTGTGGAGGACACCTTTCCGGCTAGAAAATATGCGGCGGAAATCTTTAATATGCAGGGCCGGGACTGCGACCTGAAGTCCATGACAGGCCGTATACTGAGGCAGCCGGCCAACCGGGTCCGCCATCACGCTTTTTCGGATTATATGACCATGAAGGAGATGAGCGGGAAGGGACAGCTGACAGAACAGGAGAGGGACAAGTGGCAGCATATCCTGGGCCTATGTCAGGTGAACTATCTCTACGAACGCAATGGAAAAAGTCTGGGAACAAAGGACTATGAATCACGCAGCGAATGTGTGGTGAAGCTGTATGTGCAGTGGATGAAGGATGAAAGGCTGCCGGAGCAGGTGCTGAAATTTTTCTATCAAAAGCTTTCACTCAAGGAGCTGGAGCGCAGCAGTACCCGGGGGCTCTATCGGGAGTTGAAGGAACAAATATTGGGTCAGTTTCCCCAGGTGGAGGAGGTTCTCTTCGGTGAGGATGGAAAGGAGCAGCAGATTACAAAGCTCTACCGGGTCTATTCTAAAATTGTGAATGACAATCAGAATAACTATGAAAGGTCCATCTATGAAGATACGCAGGAGATTCAGGACCGGGTGCAGGAATTCTTTGCCTTGCCGGAATGGGAGAAGCTGAAAGAGGACCGTGGGCTTTTGAACCGGCTCTGTGACGCCTCCCGGCGGCTTGTGATGCCTCAGTGTCTGGCCCGGCGCATGATTGCCCATCTGTCCAAGAGCAGCTTCCCGGAGCCTGGGCGGACAGAGGTTATGGAATATCTCCTCCGGTCTCTTAGTACCTACCGGCTGTGCCGGGAGCTGGATGATTGCTGTGAGAATGTGGACGCAGAAATAGAAGCGATGGATGCAGAACCTGAAAAGATCTTTGGCAGTCTGGATTTCTGGCAGTATTTTCTCATGCGCGGATTTGGCTGGAGGCATGGGAGAATCCGGGGCTCCTGGGAGGAGGGCATGCTTTATGAGCTGGATGGGGAATGTTATCTGCCGGCTTACATCCGTTATCTCTACGCGCCCTCCAAAATCTGGCAGCAGCGGTTTGTGGGCTTTGATGAGGCACAGGAGAGCATAGCGTCCCCTGTAAGCGCCGCATGCCGGCTGCCGGACGGCAGGAAGCTTCGTGTGGAATTCCACTATCATTACTGTCTGTATTTTGTGGATGAAGTACAGGTAAATGGGCCGGTGCTGTCCTTGGAAGAGCTGCAAAAATATGCGAAAGGCCTGGAAAATGCGGAAGAATTTTTCTTTCTCCTGGGAGTCACAGCCATTGAGGATCTGGAGAGGAGCAGCGCCGAAGAACTAATTTTGGAATGGCTTGAGAAAATACCCATAGATTCCTGGATCTGCCCTGTGGTTGCCAGGCTTCTGGCAGCCGATAATGACCGGGTAAATCTGAAGCCAGAGGGGCAGGCAGAGGATCTTGGCCGGGCAGAGGATTCTGGGCAGGAAGAGGTTTCTGTCCGGAAAGCGGTCCCCTGGCAGACAGAAGGCTTTGGCGGGTCAGCGGGCTCTGGAGAGGCGGATACAGTGTGCTACGGGGAGGGAGAACGGTTCTGCTTCCGGGCTATGGTGTCAGCCCGGGAAATCCGGGTATACCGGCTGGCGGAATTTGGATGGGAGGATCGTATTTTCCGAAAAAGAGAATTCGGGTGGAAGAGATTCCCCTGTATACAGGAAAAGGCCCAGGGCTTTTTGCTGTCCACCAGGGAAGGACGGCAGGCTGCGGCCCATGCGGTTCTTAAGGATCTTCGGCAGCCCAGGCCCGTGCGTCGGGCCGTCTATGACGTAGAAGGAATGGATGCCGAGAAAAAGGCAGCTGTGATATTAGAGGCCATGGAGTATCCCGGCCGACCGGAGGGCTATTGTGTGCTGCGCTATGGACAGAAGAAGGAAAGGCGCTATGACCGTGTTTTCTACGGGGCTTTGGAGCCCTTTGGATTTGATATAAAGGCCCAGTCCCCGGACCATGCCCGGACCATGGACTACCTGCGGTCCGCCTCAAGGACGAAAATCAAGGAGCGGTGTATGCCGGCAGGAAGGTTTGGATGGGGCTTCAAATATTCTCATAAATCGGATTACGGCCCTATGTGTGTCTATCTGGGAGAGAGCGGGACTTATTACGCCTATGGGGCACTGAAAATGCATCGGGCAGACAGCCTGGCAAAGCTTTTGGCGGAATATTTCTCCGGGGAGCTGGAGGGTGTAACAGAGGTGGAGACCTATGAGGGGTGCCTGACCGTGTCCAGACTGGATCACAGGCTGGAATACTGTTATAGCCCGAAGGATGCCCTGGAGTCCCTGTACAGCCCGAAAGATACCCAGGCGGACCAGTTCACAATATTCGGAAGATCCGGTCAGTGGATGGAATTTGCCGCCTGGCTGGATGAGATTCTAAAGCAGGGTCTTCCCTCCTGGGTGCAGTGCGTGGCCATAGGTTTGGACTGGGAACAGGGAGGCATCCCGGTGTTTACCGGATTTCGGGATGCAGAAGAGGAAGCAGAGGAGGAATCGGAAGGAGAATTTCCAGAAGAGAAAGAGCTGTATCGGCCCCAGGGACCTCTTCTGTTCTGGGAGAAGGCCCTGGATGCGGGAGACCGGGAGCGGTCTCTCTATGAGGCTGTGCAGTGGTATATGAGCTGTGGGGCCTACAGAGAAGTGCTTGGGGATGAAAGGATTCAGGTGCTGATGTAAAAGGCAGGAGGGAAACGGCTGCGGCAACAGAACAAAAGGCAGCCCTGAGTTTGATAGGGCTGCTCTTAAGTTGTAAATCAGAAGACAGCAAGTGACCTCGTTAAGAGGATTTCCCGCTTCATGGTTTCCTTACCCTGCACATTCCATTCCCCGTCGCAGCTTTTCCACCGCCTTCTTTTCGATTCGGCTTACGTAAGACCTGGAAATTCCCAGCTGGTCCGCAATCTCTCTCTGGGTATATTCCCTCTGCCCATACAAGCCGTAGCGCATGACCAGCACCTGGCGCTCCCGGTCTGTCAAGTCCTTAGACAGGATGCCATAAGCCTTCTGACTGTCGGTTTTCAGGCTAATCTGTGTAAATGCGTCTCTCTCCTCGCTTTCGATCACGTCCAGCAGGTGGATTTCATTTCCTTCCTTATCCGTTCCAATCGGTTCATAGTAGGAAGTCTCCCGGGAGGTCTTTTTCTTGCTGCGCATAAACATGAGCAGCTCGTTTTCAATACACTTGGCCGCATAGGTGGCAAGCTTCCCTTTTCCCTCGTCAAAGGTGGACACGGCCTTGATGAGTCCAATGGTTCCAATGGAAATCAAATCCTCTGTATCATCCTCCGTGCCCTGATATTTTTTTACAATATGTGCCACCAACCGGAGATTGTGTTCCACCAGAATATTGCGTGCCTGAATATCTCCTTTCTTAAATTTCTGCAGACAGCAGGATTCCTCTTCCGCCGTAAGTGGTTTCGGAAAAACTTTCAAGTAGGCACCTCTTTGGTGAGTTTACCATAGTTTATGAAAACCCGCTCAAAGAAGTGCCTTTCCTCTTTTTATTTATTCGCATATCTCAGAAAAATGACTGGTATACATTTTCTCTAAAGCTGCTTTAATATTTTCCTGCTGGTATCTGTTCTTATATTTATCATCCACCATCTATGCAAAAATATCATTATCTACATATGTTATCCCCAGTTAAGCTTTTTATTTTTCAAGATCACACAAAAACCTTGACAATCTTACTCTACAGTTGTAAAATAAAGAAAACACTACAAATGTAGAGGAGTGATCATATGAACAGAAACATTCGCCGCCTGCCGGATGCCGAGCAGGAAGTCATGCAGGCCCTGTGGGCCTGTCAGGTACCTGCGGCCAGAACTGATATCGAGGAGATTCTTTTTCAGACCCATTCCATGGCCATGACCACCCTTTTAACCCTTCTTACCAGGCTAAGCGAACGGGGATTTGTCAAAATTGAAAAGGAAGGACGCAGAAGCCTTTACACCCCATGCATCTCCCGGGAGGAATATCTGGCCTCCCAGAGCAAGAGCTTTTTTGAGAAGCTCTGCGGCGGAAATCTCTCGGTTTTCGCCAGCGCCCTCTGCGACAGCGGTTTAAGCAGGGAAGAGATTGCTCAGCTTCGCACGCTTCTGGAAAGGGGGGAGCTATGAGTCAGGAGATTTTGGTAAGGGGATTAGGCTCTGGTGTTTTCAGCCTGGCGTTTGCATGGGTGGTATTTTCCCGATCTGACGAGGAGGGGGAAGGGAGAGGATGGGAAGAGGAGGGCAAAAAATACAGGCCCTATATTTCGGGCTGCCTGCTTCCCTGGTTTTTTCTGCTGATTACCCTGCTGGGAATGATTCTCTACGGGGTTGCAGGGGCGGCAAAATTTACTTTGTCCATGTGCTTTGGCATTTTCCTCCACATCAGCGTTTATTACCTGGTGCTGATTCCGGCAATCCCCCTGTTTCGCCGGTCCATCAGCGCCAGAGCCTGCGCCATGCTGTGGATGCTTCCCAACTATCTCTATATTACCATTCAGAGTTATATGAGGCTGCCCAGGCCGGGAATTGTGATTTCGGCTCCGGGAACTATGGTGTGGATCATCTTTTTTATCTGGCTGGTTGGCTTTCTGGCGGTATTCCTCTGGAAGAATGTGGAGCATCTGATCTTCCGCCGGCGTGTCTTATCTGAAGCCATTCCGGTCACAGATCCGGAGGTTCTGTCGGTCTGGGAGAAAGTGATTGGGGATATTTACAGGAAAAAGCCCAAGTTCAGGCTGGTTTCCTCTCCAGAGGTAAAGACGCCTCTTTCTGTGGGGCTCTTTTCCCGGACAATCAGGGTGATTCTGCCCATGCAGAGCTATCGTCCGGAGGAATTGGAGCTGATTCTCCGTCATGAGCTTGTCCATATTGCCAGGGAGGATGCCTGGTCTAAATTTTTCCTGGTATTCTGTACGGCCATGTGCTGGTTCAATCCCCTCATGTGGGTGGCCATGAGAAAGAGCGCGGAGGATATGGAGCTCAGCTGTGATGAGACAGTGCTTCTGGGGGCGGATGATAGGGTGCGCAGGGAATATGCAGGGATTCTTTTGAATAACGCCAAAGATCAGCGGGGCTTTACCACCTGTCTCTCCGCTTCGGCCAATGCTATGCGTTACCGGCTGAAGCATATTGCAAAGCCCTCCAGGCGCCGCAGCGGAGCCCTGGCAGTTGGTCTTCTGTTTTTTGTCCTCTCCATGACCAGCGGATATGTGGCCCTGGCCTATGGAGGGAGAAGCGGCGGGGAAATTCTAAATTCATTCGGCGATTTTAGTCAGTATTCCATCAGAAGCGTAGGACTGGCGGAGGGAGATGCTTCCGCGGAATGTGAAATCACAGATGAAAGGGCGTTTTATGAATATCTCTCTTCCCTGACCTTCTGTGAGCTTACAGGAAATTATTCTTTCTCAGAGAGTGAGAGAAAGCTTGACTGTCTTTTGGATATGCCTGACGGAACCCTGGTAATCACAGTTCTTGATGATGTAATCCGGATAGTGCCTTTGGGAAGAGATCACGTGAAGTCTTCTTTTTACTATATTACAGACGGCATGGACTGGGAGTTCCTGCATACGATCCTGGCTGCCCATCCGGCCCATTATGCGGTCTACGCCAGTTTCCGGGGGCAGGATGGCGGCATCTATGAAGGGGAATTTCGGTTTGATGTGGGAAATATTGAGCAAGAAACAGCAGCTTAGAATGGCAGAATATTAAAAGAAAATAAATTTTGTGAAATAACTCTAAAAGAAATTGATTTAAGCGCCAGATTATATTACACTGGTAATGTCTTTCGGGTCACTTTCTGGTGACCCGGTATTCAAAGGTACAAATTCTGTACAGGACTCCAAGAGTGAGTAAGAAGGAAAGGCCCAGAGCATGGGGCAGACGGCAAGGGAGGGATGCATGGCATGTTTTAAGGTTTTCGGAACCATTGGTGTAAGGTCTTGTTTATGTTCAGTGAAATGACCTAGATGGAAATTCAAGGAATTCATTTGACAAAGGATGAGCGGGATCGTGCACTAGGAGATTCAGGAAAGGTTACAGGGAAACAAAAAGGCAGCAGGACAGCTTGTCTGAACTGTTGCAAACAGGGAGGAATTGGATGACAGGAAAAAAGAAAAGAGAGGGCCGAAAACGGCTTACAGCCATGTTTCTGGCTGCTTTCATGCTCATGTCCTTTTTGGACATGAATTACTCAGGGAAGGCTTATGCCATGGAAACCCAGGGGAGGGAGCTTTCCGGGATCGCTTTGGCACAGGAGGTCCAAGAGGAAGCCGGGGAACCAGAGGAGACAGAAGCCTTAGAGAATCAGGGAGAGTTAAAAAGCAAAAAAGCAGAGGAACAGCAGAAGGGGAAGAAAAATGAGGGTGAAGAAATCCCTTTTGCAGGAAAAAGCCTGGATTCCGCCATAAAAGAAGAAAAAGCGGAGACAGTGGGAAGAACAGAAGTGGAAGAAAAGGCAGTAATTGGCGGAGACTCCAGGACAGGGGGAGAAGCAAAAAGCGGGGAAGAATCAAAGGATGAAGCACCGAAAAGCGAGACAGAGTCGAATGCCGAAAGCGAGTCTGAAGAAGGGGAAAAACCAAAGGCCACGGAGGAGCCGAAAGCTGAGGAAGAACCAAAGGCCGAAGACGAGCTGAAAGAAGGGAGCGGGCCGAAAGAAGGGAGCGAGCCTAAGAACGAAGGCGGGCTGAAAGAAGGGGATCAACCGAAGGTCGAAAAGGAGCCGGAAAGCGGAACAGAATCGGAGACAGAGGAGGAAACAGAGACAGAGTTCGTCTCTTTGATCCAGGTAACAGGAGTGGGAGACCATATCCAATGGGAGTTTGACATGCCAAAGGAAGGCTATTCCTCAGGAGAGACGATTACAGGCCTTTTGCGCCCGGAGGAAGGATATGTGATTTTGGAACCCTCTGTCCAGGTGCAGGATGCAGAGGGCAAGGCGCAGGAATTTGAGCTGACTGTTCATCCGGAGGGAAACTTGGAGATTTGCTTTACAGCAGGGGAACAGGATGTGGAAATCCTGGCCCAGGCGAAACAGATCCGTCGGGTTTCTGTCAGCTGCCAGGATAAAAACGGAGAGCCCTCCGGGAGCCTGTCCGGCCAGGTATCTCCGCAGATTTTGTACGAGGGGGCAGAGGTATCCGTCCAGGTGACAAACACAGGGGCAAAGCTTTGGGATGCGCAGGTAAGCGCAGGGGAGACGGAAGTAGAGTTTACCATGGATTCCCAGGGCCTGTCCTTTGTCATGCCGGATTCTGACGCAGAGGTGATGATTTATGAGCTGGAGACCTTAAACCAGGGCGATTTGTCCGGGGAGGACTCCGCCATTACCGGAGACTGGCAGGGCAGCACCTCCGCCACGAAAAAGGATGGGGAACCAGATGTGGAGCTGGGAAAATCCGCCCGCTGGACAGATATTGAGGACGGATATGCGGAGCTGACCATTACGGAGCGGGATATCTCGGATTATTCCAATATCCCCACGGATTATATTTTTATCCTGGACCGTACCCGTACCATGTCCTTAAATGAGGCCACTATGGAGGGCGGAAGCGGCGCGGCCACCTATATGAACCAGAATTCTCCCTGCATCAATCCAGAGCACTACTATTATAAGGGGGGAATCACCCTTCGGCTGCTGGATTATTTCACAGGGTATTCGGAGGGGAATCATACCTGGTACAGCGGTTTAAATCCCAGCGCAAGGTTCTGGAACCGGCACTACAATGCTGGGGGGCAGAATATCCTTCCCTCCTATGAAAACGGCTGCCAGGATCGGCTTTCCCTGGCAAAGACAGCCATCCAGGAGCTGGTGGACCAGGTGGAGCAGGATAACCGGGCGGTTCCTCCGGGGGCTCTGCGGTCCCGGATTGCCTTTTGGAGCTTTGGGGACAGCTACCGGTCTCAAATGGGAGATAAGCGGGATCAGGGCCTGTATAACTACACTCCGCTGACAGAGGATTATAACGCAGTTCGGAGAGCAGTCAAGGAGGTAAAGACTTATTCGGGAACCTATTATCTGGCATCCCTCACAGAGGCCTACCAGATTTTGGTGAACCGGAATGCTGCGGAAAATACCAGGAAAAATAATTATACCAAGGTGGTATTTCTCTCTGACGGCCAGTGTGAGGATCAGGTAGCCCAGTCTCGGGCCATGGCGGATAAAATCAAGGCTCTGCCCAACACGGAATTGTTTACCCTGGCTATTGGCATGACGGCAGATTCCGAAGGAGCCCGGCTTTTGCGGCAGCTGGCCTCCAGTGATCAGCACACAGCCTCCTTTTGGCAGAACCTGACCTTTGACGGAGGCCAGGGCTCGGTGCTGGCCCAGACTCTGTTTGCCATTGATAAAAAGGCCACGGAGGTAAAAGCCTGCAATAAGGTTTTGACGGATCAGATCGAGACCACCTATTGGGAGCCTGTGGAGGTGCTGAGCGCAACAGGCGGCCTTCAGCGGGTGAATCTGGACAAAAGCACCGGAAAGCTGACCTGGCAGATTCCGGAAGGAGCCGGAACTACTTATAGCTGCACGGTGAAGCTAAAGCTTAAGGATGCCTATCGGTATCTTCTGTCGGATACCTCCTATCCTACAAACCGGGATGCCGGCGGAGCTACGGCAGCGGACATTGCGGCAGATCCTGCCCGTGCAGGGGCTGTGGTGGATTACACCATCAGCGGCGGCATGTACCATACCCAGAGCCGGAAAACAGGCGTGGTGACGCCGACTCTGAAATATGGAACCGTGCAGATAAAAGGACAAAAGAACTGGACAGTCTTGGGTTCCCAGGCAGAGCGAATCACAGTACGGCTTATGCGCACCCTGCCTGGGCAGACAGGGGCATCCCAGGTAAACAATGATGTGACCAACGTGACCGGGAACTGGCAGTATGCTTTTACCAGGCGGGTCTTGCCGGATGGAACAAAAAAGCCTCTCATCAAATATGACGAGAGGGGCCGGAACATTTCCTATGAGGTGACAGAAACGCCCCTGGCCTGTTACAGACAGCTTTCCAGCAAAACTACGGCCGGGGCGGCAGATCAAAACGGCGGTGTAATCCTGGATACCCAGCTGTACAACGAGCCCTTTAAGGTGCGGGCGCAGATTCAAAAGACGGATGCAGAGACCGGGAATCCTCTCAGCGGGGCGGAGTTTTCCGTCTATGCCTGGAGTGTGCGCCAAAAGAGCTATGTCCCCTACCGGGGAACTACCCAGGAACATGGAGTTCCCTATGAGACAGGAACCATAGATGGAGCCGGCAGCGGGATGAAGCTTAAGGAGACGGAAAAGGGAAACTATGCCACGCCGGCCTGGCTGTACTATGCCCCGGACAACCAGGGGCGGTTCCGTATTGTGGAGACAAAAGCGCCGTCAGGGTATTATGGAGACTGGGAGGACAGTTTGACAGAGAAGCTGGGCTTGGCGGGGAAAGAGGGCTTGGAAGAAAAAGGGAGCTTGGCAGGGAAGCTGGGCCTGGTAGGGAAGAAGGATGTTCTGGAGAGGATGGCTTCCTTAGACAAAAATAAGAAAGTCTACGATTTCCAAATTTCCGGAAATGCAGCGGAAAATATGTCCACCATTCACTTGTCCAATCAGGAGGATGGAACTTTCACAAACCAGAGGGTGAAGGGAAAGCTGATCTTTACGAAAAACGATCTGGAGGCAGAGGCTCCCATTTCCCAGGGAGACGCGGTACTGGAAGGGGCAAAATACCGTCTGTATGCGGCAGAGGATCTGATTCATGGGGACGGAACCACAGGGGTTCTGTACCGAAAGGACCAGGAGATTCCGGTTCGGTTCACAAGAAACCAGGAGGATGTGCGGACCTATGCCTATGACCCGGCGGGAATCGATACGCTGACAACAGGAGCAGGAGCTCAGATTCAGGTGGAGGGCCTGGAGCTTGGCAACTACTATCTGAAAGAGGAGGCAGCCAGCCAGGGGTATCTGGTGGATTCGGACAAGCATATGTTCACCTTTTCCTACGAGGGAGAGGAAATCAAAGAGGTGAAAGCAGAGGAATCAGCGGATGAGCGGGTGAAAAAGCAGGCCCTGTCCTTCTATAAGATGACAGGAGCTGACAACAGC
Source organism: Lachnospiraceae bacterium (assembly GCA_022796795.1). Classification (GTDB taxonomy): domain Bacteria; phylum Bacillota; class Clostridia; order Lachnospirales; family Lachnospiraceae; genus RGIG4284. The sequence goes on from JAAWJI010000009.1 coordinate 28,284, forward strand.
GATGAGCTGCTTCCCCTTCAGGGCGCGGGGTTCAGCATTTATCTGCTGTCCTCTCTGTCTCAGGGAAAATACATGGAACTGACAGACGCTGAGGCTGCCCAGGCTCTTTTGGATGATTTTCGGAATCCTCAGACCCTGGGATATGAGGCATTTCGGGAAATCTGTCCGGCCCGGGTATATGCGGCAGCGGACCATGGGGACGTGGAGAGCGGCAGGCTTGTAAAGACTGTAGACTACGGTGAAACTTTGTTTCAGGCAGAGGGTGGTGAGAATGCCTATCTGGTGGCAGAACTGAGATCCGATGAAAAGGGAATCGTGAAAACACCGTCTCTTCCCTATGGCAGATATGCGGCGGTAGAGACCACTGCGCCCAAGGGCGTGCTGGCCACCCGTCCCTTTGTGTTTACCGTGACAGGAGATGACCAGGACCAGACCGTCAACGGAGACGGGAAGGGAGAGCAGCTGGAGGATCTGATCATCCGCATGGACCGCCCGATCATGGCTTTGGTACGGATCATGAAGCAGGATGCAGACAGCAAAAAGACGGTTTTGATGGAAGGGGCCTCCTATGTGATTCACGATGTGGAGGATGCCTGGTTTTCCTATTATACAAAGGAGATGACCTCAGAACAGAAAAGGAGATACAAGGAGAGCTATGGAGACCTGGTGGTGCAGTACAGCCAGGGAAACTGGCTGGGAACCCGGGAGCATCCCTATACCACCAAGCAGGCAGCGGGGGCAGAGGAAACGGCAAATGTGTATATTGAGACTCCGGCAGAGCTTCCCGGAGGAATCTACGAGCTGGAGGAGATTCAGGCGCCTGACAATTATATTCTCCAGGGAAAAGAAGGGGTGATCGCCAAGACAGAAGGAGAAACCAGCGCGGAAAACCATACCTTTTATGAGCGGGAGGAGGACGGCGCCTGGACGCCTACGCCCAGGAATCGGACCCGTTTCCTGGTTTCCAGCGGGGAAGCCGTATACGAGGAAAACGTCCATGCCTTTGTGGTCACTGCAAAGCAGGCCAATACCCCAGCTGTAGGAAAAATCTCCATCTATGTCCAGGGAGAGCAGCTGGTGTCCGCCGGACAGAAGGGAAGGACAGGGCTTTCCGGAGTATGGAATCAGGTCAAGGAGGTTCTGATCAGAGGAGCCTTGAGATACGGCCTGAATGCTGCCCAAACAGCAGAAGGGGAACGCCTGGGGACTCAGGAGGAACTGGAGTCCTTTGAGGACTATACCTTTACCTATGAAATGCGTCCTGTAAAAGGAGCCAGGTTTGAAATTCATGCAGCGGAAAATATTTTTACCCCGGAGGGCGGCGTGAATGGAGAGCAGCTCTATGCCCAGGGAGAACTGGTGGAAATCCTCACCACGGATGAGGAGGGAAAGACCTGGACTGGTCAGGAAGACTGGCCGGGGACCAAGACAGCCAAGGGACTGCCTCTGGGGCGGTATACGGTGACCCAGACCGTTGCGGGACAAGGATTTGCCCTGACAGAGGAAAATGCAAGGCCAAGAGAGGTGGAAATCACCTATGCAGGCCAGGAGGTGCCGGTGATTTACCGGGATGAAAGCTACACCAGTCCCCGGCAGCAGGTGCAGATCTCTATAGAGAAACGGGATGAGGAGACCAAAGTTACCCTTTCCGGCGCTATATTCGGTCTGTATACAGCAGAGGATATTCAGGACTATCAGAGGAAGAAATTGGTGAAGGCAGACACCCTGATTGCGGTAGCAAAGACATCTGTAAATCAACAGGGACAGGTGCAGAAGGCTGTATTCCAGCCAAAGCTGCCTTTGGGACAGTATTATGTAGAGGAGCTAAAGGCCCCTGCAGGCTATGCTGCGGGAAACAGCAGAATCACTGTGGACGCCTCCTACCAAGAGGACCAGCGGGAACAAATTATGCTGTCCGGCGTCATTGAGAATCCGCCCATCCGGGTCCAGATAGATCTGATGGACTATTTTACGGAGGCAGAGCTGGAAGGAGCCAGCCTGCAGCTGACAGATGAAGAGGGAAATGTGTTTACCACTCTTTTAACCGGGCAGGGAGGAAGCCAGGTAATTCTGGGATTAGAGCAGGGGAAAACCTATACGGTGACGGAGCTGAGGGCAAGAGATGGATATTCCTGCCAGCTGTATCAGAAAGAGGATTACAAGACAACGAGAGAGGACGCTCTGGAACTTGAGAAAATCCATACAGGGGAACAGGGGACAGCCGTCGCCTTCCAGGTGCAGAATGAAAGCAGGCTGCAGGTAGTGAGCCTGTTTAATAAGCCTGCCACAGGAGAGCTGATCCTGGAGAAAACGGGAGAGGTGCCTGTTGGAACCAGGGAAGGAGTGGATGACAAGGGCTATTTAAAGAAGGAACCCATTTATGAGATTCAGGGACTGCCTGGGGCGGAATACGTCCTCCTGACAGAAGAGGAAATCCAGTATCCGGACGGCAGCACAGGAATCGTCTTTGGTGAAAATGAGCTGGTGCTGGACCAATATGAAATCAGAAAGGGGACCAGAGCTTTAAAGCACTATGAGATTCAGGTACCAGAGGGCTGTGGAGAGCTGGCAGATGTATCCGATTATATGGGGATTGCACCAAAGGAGACAGCATCTTTGGAAGAAATCCGGGACTTTTACCAGGAACACAAGACAGAGGTGCAAAGAGAGCTGCCGGATGGAAGGCCGGTCAGATTCGTGTTACGCACAGGAGAGGACGGAACTGTAAAAATCACAGGACTGCCAGTGGGACATTACACGGCTGTGGAGGTAAAGGCTCCGGTGGGCTATTACCGGGATTCGGAGAACTGTACGAAGGAGGCTGCGCTGATACAGACAGAAGCTGCGGTGGCAGAAACTGCGGAGACAGAGGCTGCGGTGGCAAAAACTGCGGAGACAGAGGCTGCGGTGGCAGAAACTGTGGAGACGGAGGCTTCAGGGACAGAGAATGTGGAGACAGGGACTGCGGGGACAGAGGCTGTCAAGGCAGAAACTATGAAGACGGATAGCGGACAGATCAAGAGGAAGGTTGCATTCGAAAATGCCAGACAGGAGCTTTCGGACCCGGAGAACCCTGTGCCGCCCTTAACAGAAGTGATCTATCATCCGGGAATCCGGATACGGAAACAGGCGGAAAAGAATGTCTATAAGCCGGGTGAAACAGCTGTTTACCACATTACAGTGTACAATATCGGAGATGTAGGACTGAGGGATATTGTTGTGACAGATTCTCTGGCAGGGGGATTCACCCATCCCGCAGATTCCCAGGCAGGAGGTGCAGCGTATTTTGCAGATTCTCTGGAAGGAAGTGCAGGGTATTCTGTAAATTCCCTGAAAGGAGGCGTCATCCACACCATAGATGCTTTGGCTGTAGGACAGCAGGAAAGCTTTACCTATACCTACAAGGTGCCCGCGGATGCCCTGGCAGGCAGCCGCATAGACAATCAAGTGTACACAAAGGGAACGCCGGTGGTTCCGGACCCGGGAGTGGATACCTATGGGCGGGAGATACCTGTTGATCCAGCCTCTTATGAGGAGCCGGAGGACCAAGACACAGAAAAGATCTTTGTGGAAAATGGCAGCATCCTGGTGAAGAAGGAAACGCAAAAGCGGATGTATGCGCCCGGAGAGACAGCCTTGTACCAGATTACGGTAATGAATACCGGGGAACTCCCCCTGGAGGATGTGACAGTAAGAGACAGTCTGGGAGGAGCCTTCCGACTGGAGCCAGGGGACGGGCTGTATCTTCGCGGGGACGGAAGCTTGGGGATTCGGGAACTCCCGGCTCATGGGCAGGCGGTTTTCAGCTATGTCTATGAGATTCCTCAGGATACGAAAGCCGGGAACCTGAAAAATGTAGTGTGGGCCGGCGGCACCACCAGGGGAGAAAACAAGGAGCCGGTAGAGGCCTGGGACGAGGAGGTCATTCTAGTGCAGAATCCCCGGATTGCCATTACAAAGGCAGCAGACAGGCAGATCTATGAGCCTGGGAAAGCTGTGGTCTATACCATAACGGTGACGAATACCGGAGACTGTGAGCTGACAGATGTGGAGGTTCTGGAACAGGTATTGGGAGACGGAACCTTTACAGCCTCAGAAAAAGGAAGCTTTGCAGGGACAAAGGCTGTGATCGGAGACCTTGCCGCAGGAGAACAGGTGAGACTTACCTTTGCCTGCCAGGTGCCGGAGGATGCCGATCTGGGAGACACCATTCCCAATCGGGCGGCTGTACGGGGAACCTCAAAGCCTGTGAGAGATCCGGGATATCCAGAAACGCCGGAGGGAGAGCCAGGTTACCTGCCCACCGAAACCGTATGGGACCGAGATACAGAGGAAATCTGCGTCATCCGTCCCAGGGCTGGCATGGCAGTGAGAAAATACAGCATGGACGAAGGAGCCCGCACGCCCCAGGCAGGGGCAGCCTTTACCCTCTATGCCGGGGCGGATGTAAAAAATCTGCTGGGCAGCCTGGTTTATCAGGCCGGAGAGGAGATTGAGACGGCTGTTTCCGGAGCGGACGGCATGGCCTATTTCCAGACGGACCTTCCCATAGGGATCTATCAGGTAAGGGAGACCAAAGCGCCGGCCGGGCATTACAGCAGCAAAAAGGAGATTACTTTCCTGCTGAATGCCTATCAATATCAGGATCATGTGCATTACCTGAGCGTACAGGATGAGGTGGAAAATCCCATTACCAGGGTGTATATTAAGCTGACGGATGACCGGACCGGCCAGGAGCTGGCAGGAGCAGGGCTGCAGATTACAGACCAGGAGGGAAATCCTGTAAGAGCCTGGGTGACAAGGGTCAGTGATGGTTATACCGTCAAGGGACTTTCTGTGGACACTGCATATACCATTCGGGAGGTTCTGCCCCGGGAAGGATATTTGCAGAAATTTACAGGAACATCCATAGTATCTCCCAATGCAAGCTTAACAGATCTTAAGAACGCCCAGGTGTCCTTTCAGCTTTTGGATATGCCAACAGATGTGACAGAGGACGGAAAGCTGGACAAAACCGGGATTCCGGAGGAGACCCGAATTTTTCTGGAGACGCCCTTTGTAACAGGCAGGGTGCAGCTGAATAAGGATGGGGAAATTCTGGATCGCTGGACGCCGGGGGACCGGATGAAGGCCTTTGTAAAATCCCTGTTTCACTATCACAGGGAACCATTGGCGAATGTGGAATTTACCGTATATGCCAGGGAAGATATTGTACATCCTGATGGAGTAACCGGCGTGGTATTTCAGAAGGGAGATGTGGTGGCAACAGGAGTGCGGGAAATCCAGAGGACAGCTGTAGGAAAAACAGACAAAACGGGAACCTTAAGCTTTGCAGGAATGTATCTGGGTCAGTATGAGATCCGGGAGACCAGCCAGGCGGAGGGGTATATCCTGGATACCGAACCCCGAGTCTTTGGACTGTCCTATGTGGATGGCTATACAGACCCTGTGGAGGCAGAGGGCGGAACCATTCTTTGGACCAACCAGCGCCAGCAGGTGGAAATAGAAGTGGAAAAGCTGGACCTTGAGAGCAAAGAGTATCTTTCCGGAGCCGTGTTTGGACTCTATAACGAGGAAGCCATTGAGAGCGAGCAGGGAAATGTTCTGGTGCCGGCCGACACGCTGCTAGAAACCGTGGTGTCGGATGCGGAGGGGAAAGCCATGCTTGCCGGGAATTTGCCCCAGGCGGCCTATTATGTGAAGGAGCTTCAGGGGCCTGTGGGATATGATTTGGCAGAGGGAAATACGGTCCATGTGGATGCGTCTTATGATGAGGAAAAGGAGGAGATCAAAGAGACAGCCCGGTTTGAGAATATCCCCATAGACATACGGCCCGAGGTAGAGAAAACAGCTCCCCGGACAGCGGGTGCAGGAGAGGTTTACTCTTATACCATTGAGAAGGTTCGAAATACGGGAAATGGCAGAGCCGAGTCATTTACTTTGACGGATATGCTGCCGGAGCAGGTGAGACTGGTGTATTTGGATACAGGAACCTTCCAGGGCTTTGCCGGAGAGGCTGTGTACAGCATCTGGTATCAGACAAGCAAGAGTCAAAAGTACCGACTGTGGATGGACCAGGTTCCGGCAGGCGAGAATAGGCGACTTGCTGTGGCGGACCTAAAATTGGAGGAGGGAGAGGAGCTCCGATCCTTCCAATACCGGTTTGGAACAGTAGAAAAAGGTTTTACGGAACAGGAGAAGCCCCAGTATGCTGTCCAGGTAAAAGATGGGATTCCCGGGGAAACGGTACTGGTAAACCGGATTCATCTCCAGGGAAGCAAGCTTGGCATCACCTATGAGGACAGTGATGAGTGGAAGACCCAAGTGGAGATGCCGGAGGAGCCTGCCGGGAATCCGGGAGGAAATGACAGCCGGCCGGTGAGAGTTTGGGATGTGCAGACCGGGGACGAGACACCCATAGGCGGATATTTGCTGCTGACGTTTGCAGCAGGATTGCTGGTCACTTTTGGGATGCGGAAAAGAGAGAGGAGGTAAGGAAACCTATAGTTTGCCCCCGGAAGCGTCAGGCTTTCGGGGGTGAGCTGTATGGAAAAGGTTCCCTTTGTTTTTATATCGGAAAACAAAGGGAAATCCATTATAATGATGATAAAGTGCTGACCGAGAGGTACAGATATGGGGGAGGGAAGATATGAGCAGTTTTTCAAAAAATCATGTGGACAGCTACGAAAAAAATTATCCGTTTATCAGCTGTATCGGATGTATCAGGAAGAACAGCTTGTATTTTCGGATGCTCCCGCCATGCGGAGGACGAAAAAGATAGAGAGAATTTCGGAGACTCTGGAAACTATCTTGTTGGGGATTTCGCTGCCTTTGATTTATGAATCTGAACGGCAGGACGGAAGTCTGCTTGTGCTTGAGAGCAGTGATCGGCTACGGTGTTTTATAGAATTTTTAGATGGACAATATTTGGCAGCAGGACTGGAATTTTATCCGGAATTAAACGGATGTAAGCTGGATGAGCTGGAGAGGCTCTGGTATTTGGAGGAAAATCTGGAACCCTTCGATTCCTTGGATATTTGTACAATGCAGTGTGGATTTGCCGAGAAAAGAGATATGAGATACCAAAGGGACTGGTGCAGATTATGCTTGACAGGCAGCTTTGGAGAGAGATTGAAAAAGATAAAGTAACGCCATCTAATATTCGCAGACATTACATTGAGATAGGAAAGAGGTTAGGATAGAATGTTAAATCACATTACTCATAGAAGGCTTTAAATGTTTTCGGAAAGCAGAGCTTAAATTTTCCAATTTTACACTGCTTGCTGGGAAAAATTCTACAGGGAAGTCAACCGTGATACAGGCCGTCCTGGCCTTGTACCAGAATCATGTCAGCTCCCTGGCAGGGAAATATATGAATATTGGAGCTGTCAGCGAGGTGAGAAACTGGATTGCAGGAAGCAAGAAGATTTTTTTGGAGGCTTCCTATGAGGATCAGGGGAAGGAATATTTCTACAGCAAGTTTTTTACTGATGAGGACCAGGAGGAGCGAAGAGGGACAGTATTTCCAGATAAAATGAATATTCGTTATTTGACGGCTGACAGGATCGGCGTGGAGGATACCTATGCGAAATCCCTGGAGGGGAAGGAGCAAATTGGAGTCCGATGTGAATACGCATTTTTTTATCTGGCAGTGCATCAGAATGAGAAGGTAAAAGAGAAGGATTTTATTTATGATAAGAGTACGAAGGTAACACTGGGAGGTCAGGTGGATTACTGGTTGGAGAGGATTTTGGGATATCGAATCAGTGCGGAGGAGATACCTGGGACAGAGCTGATTCGGGTTTCTTATAGTGATCGGGAGCTGGGGAAGAATATACGGCCTAAAAATGTAGGAACAGGCGTCAGCTATATAGCAGAAATTATTATTGCGGCTTTTTCCTGCAAAATAGGAGATGTTCTTATAGTTGAAAATCCAGAAATTCATTTGCATCCATCCGGTCAGGCCGAATTAATGGGATTTTTAGTATTTCTGGCCAGACAGGGACTGCAGATTATAATGGAAACACACAGCGACCATATCTTTAATGGTTTACGGCGCTGTGTGAGCGGTGATCAGATAACCAGGGATAAAGTATGTATTTATTTTTTCTGGAAGGACGAGGAGAAATTAAGTGTACCGGTAGAAATTATCCTGGATGAGGATAGACATGTGAAGAATCAGCAGGATGGATTATTTGACCAGATAGAAAAGGATCTGGATATCATTTTAGGATGGTGAGAATTGAATTTTATACTAAACGAAAAATCACTCCATGGACAATTTCAGAGTGTGGATGAGTTTTAAAAAGTTTAAGGGACACTTTGCAATGCTTTAGTCTGGTGCACAGTCAGGAGCATGGAGAGATTAGAAAAATTACAGATTTTTACAAATGCCAGATTACATCGGATCAGAGACTGGGGGATTTAAAGCGGTTTCCAAAATCAGATGAGTTGACACGGTTAAGGATTGCATTGGATCGAGACATGCAGACAGAACCTTACTGGGATTTATTGCCGGTTCATGACTATGGAAAAGCTTATTGGATGAATGGGGAGGACTGGTTTCGGGACTCAGTTTATACGGATGCGACTATTATGAAATTTCGTTTTAGCAGTAGAATGAGATGCTTTGGCTATCGAAAAGGGGAGCGTTTTCGGTTACTTAGAATTGAACGGGATCATAAAAGAAGCAATAAGGGGTGATAATACCGTCATTTGACAAGCACCTAAAAATAAGTATGATGTTTTAAAATAGGGATAGAGTCAGAAAAGCCACAGAATGGCATGCTGCTCTATCCCTGTTTTTTATGTATTCTATTCTGATTTTCTCCGGAATTTAACAAATTTATTGAAAAAGGGCAAGATATTTCGCAGATTAAGTCAATCCAAGAAAACAGGAAAAAGGATTTTCTGTTCCCACTATAAGTTATATCGGCTTTATTTTATATTATTTAAGGCGGAATTGCAAGATATTAAAAAATTTCACCGGACAGGAAACAAGTGGAAACGATTATTTCGTTTTTAAGCGGAAATCGTTTTACAGAAAACACAGCGAAAGACGCAGAAAACAGACCTTTGTGGTCAATTTTGTGGTCAGAAAGCAAACGGTGAAAGCAAGACATTACAGAGTGGAAGGAGAAGAAAAATGGCACGACACGGAGAAAACATCAGAAAGAGAAAGGACGGGAGATGGGAAGGACGTTATAAGGTATTTGATGAAAGTAAAGACAGATACACGTATCGTTCTGTTTATGGAAATACCTATGAAGAAGCAAAGGAAAAGCTTATCTGCGTTAAATTTAATGCGGTCAGTCAGATTCAGGGAGAAAGACAGATTCCGAATCTTTCAGAAAGCGGGATGGGGAAAAACAGCGCTGAGGCTTTGATTCCGTTCTCTAGGGCAGCTCAGGAATGGCTTGGAGAAATTGCAGCGAAACAAAAATACGCAACCTATGTGAAATACGAAACGATTTACCGCACCCATCTTGCTGAAATGACAGGTTCGGTCAAACTTTCTACAGAGGCCATTTGGGAACTGCAGGCAAAGATTTCTGACCACTTAACAGGGGAGCGAATTTCAGAGAGCCTGCAAAGGAGTATCCGCTGTGTTGCGAATCAGATTGTTCTGCACGCCAACAGGGAATATTCCCTCTGTATTCCGGTGCTGGAGAAGCCGCCTGCAAAGCCAAAGAAAAAGACTATCGAGACACTTTCCAGAACAGAGCAGGCCAGGCTACTTTCCGGTATTCATGATGGACAAGACAAATTTAAAGTCGCGCTGCTGCTGTGCTTATACACCGGATTAAGATTGGGGGAACTGTGTGCACTTCGTTGGACGGATCTTGATTTTGAGGATATGACCATGACAGTGAATAGAACTGTACAGCGCGTGTCTGTTCGCGGTCATGTGACAAAGACTGTCCTGTTAGAAACCGATCCTAAAAGTAAAAGCTCTCAACGGATCATACCTTTAACGCTGGAAATCGCGGAGCTACTCAGAAAAATGAATAAAACGCAGCTATACGTATTTGGCGGGAATACGCCCTTGGAGCCTCGGACAATGCAATACCGATTCAAAAAGATTTTGAGAATTGTGGAAATTGAAGATAGAAATTTCCATATCCTGCGCCATACATTTGCCACAAACTGTATTGAAAATGGTATGGATGTGAAATCCCTGAGTGAGATCCTGGGACATTCTGATGTAAAAATTACGTTGAACCGATACGTACATCCGACTATGGATTCAAAGAGGAGACAGATTGGGATGCTTCCCAATTTTTATGGTCAGATTTGTGGTCATGCAGCCTGAATCTTGATATATCATCCAGGAGATATTGGCTTCCTTCGCAGATTGACTTAATCTGCGAAATCCTCAGGGTAATTTGCAGTATACAGAATACAGGCGTGCATCTGCATTAATTATATCTGTTCATTCCAGAGAATGGGGAGATTTTACCGGATTCTGAACGGATTTGAAGGCAGGCCGCATGGGTATGGAAGAGAGCATGCAGAAAGAAACAAGTCTTACCAAGACAATTTGGCAGCATACAGAAACACTTTCAGAGGAGACCATGGAGTTTTTACGTGGAATTGCTGTGGATTATCAGAAGGTAAAGACCAGTACTTATGAAAGATATTCCGGAATAGGAAGTCTTGGAAAGCTTTCGTCTGTATACGATATCATGACAGAGATGCGCCACTGCGGGCTGCGGGAACAGTTAAAGCTTCCAGCGGTGTATTATGAGCTGGCTGTGAGAGATGCAGTCAGTGATATCAAGGGCGCCTGGGGAATGGTAAAGAACAAAATACGGACCCTGATTACCGCAAATGAAAATTTGAATGGCGAAGACCGGATGTATATAAGGACGATTCTGAAGCTTGACCAGATGTATGCAGCCGTTTTGAATCATGAGGCCTATCCTATGCCGGAGAAGACGGTGGGGCTGGAGATTCCCGTGGAGCGTTTGAACAATCTTTTGCGAAGGCTCACCAGGAAATATCTGAAAAAACCAGAGGCTGGGCGGGCGGATAGCTTCTGTGTGTCGCCGGGAGGCTATTCCTATAGGGACGGTATGCTTTGTCTTGTGTCCAGAATACCGAGAAAGAGGATTCAGTTACCGCTGAAGGATGAAAAAACCAGCGACAGGCAAATTCGTATATGCATCAAAGAGAATTACGCTCTGATTGCCATTCCTGCGAAGGTAAAGTCTATAAAGCATGTGGATTTTTTGAGCACAATTTATGTGTACCTGGGTTACTGGCAAATGTGCACTCTGTCCTCCGGAACCGTTTATGGCGGGAAGCTGGGGGAGCTGGCGGCAGCAAAGTCAGAACGTCTCATGGAAAAGAATCGGGAGCGCAGTCAGGTCAGGGCCAGGTATCGGGAAAGCCTGCTTGCGGGAGAGTCCAAAAGAGCGGCGGAGATAGAAGCAAATAACCTGGGTGCACAGAAGTATGAAAGGCAGAAAAAGAAAGAGCAGGCAAAGATAGAAACCTATATTAACGCTCAGATCAACCAAATGTTGAGAACTGAAAAACCGGCTAAAATTGTCATTCCAAGACCGATTACCATTTGTAAGGAGCATCTTTCCAACAGAGGAGCCAACAGGAGAATGACAGAAAGTCCCCAGGGATACGTGAGGAAAAGGCTGGCCGAGAAATGCCAGGCTCACTGTATCGAACTGGTAGAGATTTCTTCACAAGGGACGGGAACCGTCTGTTCCCAATGCGGAGCGGTAGGGAAGCGGATTGCAAAAAACTTTGTCTGTGAAAATTGCGGATATGAGAGTTCCGCATCTTTAAACGGAGCCAGAAATCTGGAGAAAAAATATAAAAAAGCAAATCTTATGGATGATTCATGCATGCCTGGGAATGAACCCAGACCAGAGGATTCAAGGAAATAATCTTTTGGTGGAAGGTTTTACCATAGTTGGATCGCAGGACTGTATGTTGAACATAAATGCCATGGAATCCATGGCGGGCGGGGCATGCATCCCCATAGATGTCATCCCCAACGGCATTACCCAGGCTGTTTTCGGACGGTCTTCCGATATGCCAGGACCGTGGCCTACACGGAGCGAAGCGGGCTCTTACAGTCTGCAGGCAGAGATGCCCGGCTAATTCTTATGATATAAAAATGAACACAGCGTCGTCAAAGGGCTGTTGGGAAAAGGGAGGCGGATACATTGGAGAAATATAGAAAAAAGGATCTCTTAGCTCTGATTGCCACACTGGCAGATGCCAATGACTCCGTGATCCGGACTCTTCCCGCAGATGGACATACACTGACGGACGTTTTTGTTCAGTGTCAGGAGGCCGCTATACAGATTGGCACATATCTGGAATCTCTTGGGGATCAGTACCAGTCTTTGGTGGAGATTTTGGAAGACTACTGCGAGACCATTTACCAGATGAGTATTGCCACAGCAGACAGTCCAGCTTGCCGGAGAATGGCAAAGAAAATTAGAAAACAGCTGATGGAGCTGCAAAGTCAGGTGCGTCAGAATCTGCCGGAGGACCGGAGAGAAGTGGTGTTTCTTCCTTATAAAGCCTCCATGTGGGATTCTCTGGAGAGCGTGTGGAAGGCGGCTGATGCAGATGAAAATACGGATGCCTATGTGATTCCTATTCCCTATTTTGATAAAAATCCCGATGGAAGCTTTCGGGAGGAGCACTACGAGGGGGATTTGTACCCAGATTATGTGCCCATCACCCATTATAATGCCTATGACTTTCAAGGGCGCAGACCGGATGTGATTTATATCCACAATCCCTATGACGACGCCAATTATGTCACTAGCGTGCATCCCTTTTTTTATTCACAGAACCTGAAAAAGTTTACAGAAAAGTTAGTATATATTCCATATTTTATATTGGGAGAGGTTAAACCGGACGATCAGGAAGCCATTGACCGTATGAAGCATTTCTGCATTGCTCCTGGGGTTTTTCATGCGGATCAGGTCATTGTGCAGTCTGAGGATATGCGGCAGGTTTACATCAAGGTGCTGACGGAGGAGACGGCAAAGAACGAAAGCAAGGAACGGCAGAGGGAAATCAGGGAGTATTGGGAAAAGAAAATTGATGGAAGTGGATCGCCGAAGATTGATAAGGTGATGAATACGAAGGTAGAAGAGCTGGAAATTCCGGGGTCGTGGAGAAGAATCATTTATAAATCTGATGGAACTGCAAAAAAGGTTGTTTTATATAATAACGGTATTAATGCATTGCTTAGGCATAATGAGGCTATGATTATAAAAATGCAGTCCGTGTTTCAAATTTTCAAAATGTATCAAAATGAAATTGCTTTATTATGGCGACCGCATCCGTTGATAGAGAGTACCCTGACAAGTATGCGGCCAGAGCTGTGGATGGAATACGAGAAACTGCGAGACCAATATTTGATGGAAGGTTGGGGGATTTATGATGATACGCCGGAGATCGACAGGGCGATTGTATTGAGTGATGCGTATTACGGGGACGGAAGTTCACTTGTGCAACTATATCAGAAAACTGGAAAGTGGGTTATGATACAAAATCCGAACCAATAGTTATAAAAAGGCTTTTCTCAATGATTCAAAGAAAGGTTAAATATGATAAATATAAATATGAGTTGTGCTGTAATAATGGGGCATGATGTATTTTTTTCTGCACTGGATTTTAATGCACTATTAAAAATGAATTTATTGTCGGGGAAAACGGAGTATATATGCAAATTTGAAAAAGAAAAAGGCTCACAAAGGCTTCACGTTAAAGCTTTTGGTTATCAAAATAGAATTTGGTTTATCCCATTATTTGGTAAATTATTAGCATGTTTTAATGTGGATAGGAATGAAATGGAATATTTTGAAATTCCTAAAAGGGTAGAAGGTAGGTTAGGAAAGGATGAATTTTGGCTCCATACCTCAGAAGGCAGTCTAAGGCCTCAATTTTTTGATGCAGGAAAAATAAATGAAAAGAAAATATATTTAATCCCTGCCACGTCAGATACTGTAGTTATTTTAAATATGGAAACGAATAATATTCAATCATTTTTTGGCGTCGTGGATGTGGATAAGGAATTGATTGGATGTGGTACTGTTTGCGGAGATAAACTATGGATGGCTCCTTATATAGGGAAGTATTTAATTAGCTTAGACATGAAATCAGGAGAAATAGAAAGAATCGAGTATGGTTATGAATTGGGACAATATTTTGGCATATGCTCCTTTGAGAATAGACTTTGGTTTTCGCCGCAAAAGAAAAACCAGATTTTGATTTACGATATTAATCAAGGAAAATTTAAACAAATAGATTATTCAAATACAGATGAACAATACAATTTACAGAGAGCAGGTTTTTCTTATCGAGATATTGTTTTGTTTAATAAGAGTATTTACTTACTTTCAGGAGATTCTGAAAGGATAATCAACTTAGATAAAGAAGGCAATTATATTTGTAATTTAGATTCTACAAAAGAGCACAACTTTGGTGTTTTAATACGAATGGAAGAACAAGAAGGAAAGCTATTTATATTTTCCTATAGCTATGGTTATGTTATGAGCATAGATCATAAAAATAAATTAAAAATATATGGAAGGGCAAAAATTGAAGAAGATAAGTTCGAAACGATATGCAATGATAATAATATATTGGTAGATTTTTGTAATCAATTTCTTGATGGAATACCAGAAGAAAATTTGGGATTATCAAATTATATAAAAGCAATTATGGCAAGATGATGTTAAAGAGTCATAAATGGGAGACAGCATAAATGCGTAGATATCATGATTTTAAAAATGATATATGGGATGATTTTAACAGAGAGACAAGAGATAAAAAGATATGGATTTGGGGTGGGAGCACTGCTAAATATATCGTTTCAGATCTTCGGAAATTTGATAGTTTGTGGTCAGTGGAAGGAATTGTAGATAATGATGAGAATAAATGGGGAAGAAATTATATAACAGGCTGGTAAGTCAGTCCGCCATCAGAACTGATGAAAAAAGGGCCAGAAGAAATTGTTGTGCTTATATGTGGTCACCACACATCAGAAATATTTGCACAATTATCCGATATGGGGATAGAAAACTATTTTCCTGATATTTGGATGGATATACAGGAGATACTATAGAGGAGTTTATTCGCTGGACCAGAGGTCAATATCATTTATAAAGTTGGATATGGAAGGAGCTGAGATTGAGGCTATTAGAGGAGGAGCAAAACATATTATGGCTGACAAGCCAAAGCTGGCCATTGCTATATATCATAAATTGGAAGATTTGTGTGAAATTCCTTTATTGGTTCATGAGCTGGTTCCGGAATACAAATTTTATATTCGTCATAGCGGATTTAGATGTTATGGAACAAGTTTATATGCATTTATATAAAGAATATTTCAGCTATGAGAAAACAATAAATTTTTAAGAGGTTGAGAATGAATGTCGCAATTATAGTAACAAGTTTGAATAGTGGTGGTGCTGAAAGAATTGCAGGGCTGCTATCCAAAGAATTGTCTAAGAAATACAATGTATATTTATTTTTGTTAGACACAACGGATATTGTGTATGACTATGAAGGAACCATTGTTGATGTGGGACAGTCAGGGCCATTTTATGAATATCCAATCCGAAAATATAAGAAGCTATATAATATAGAAGTCGCAATTAGTTTTTTAGAAATTATGAATTTTGCCAATATAAGAAGCCGTGGGAAAGAGAGAGTTATTATATCGGAGCGCTGTGTTCAGTCTTTAATAGAGCCGCCATTTGTTTCTCAAACAGAGAAAATAAAGAGATATTATGATTTCGCAGATGAGATTATAGCTTGTTCGGAGGGGGTAAAATACGATCTCATTAAGAACTATGGGATTGGAAGTGCGATTACTACCATTTACAATTTTATTGATAAAGAGAAAATCTACAGATTATCTAGGAAAGGGCTTCCAGAAGAGATAGCACAATTTTTGGGAGAATCAAAATTTTTCTTAAATATAGGAAGACTTCATGAGCAAAAGAATCAACGGAGATTAATTTTACAATTTAAGATTTTTCGCGAAACGGATTTTAACGATACAAAATTGCTGATTTTAGGTAGCGGATTACTTTTGGAGAGTCTTACAGCTTATATTGATGAGCTGGAACTGGAAAATTATATAAAAATCATATCTTATGCGGAGAACCCATTTACATTTATCTCCCATGCAAATTCATTGATACTATCAAGCCATTATGAAGGACTGCCAAATGTTCTTTTAGAGGCGATGCTTTTGGGTTGCCCGATTATTGCGACAGATTGCTTGGCAGGACCTCGGGAATTACTAAATGACGAATTTGACTATGAAAAGAAGTATCCCAAAATAGAAATATGCAAGAGAGGTATTTTGGTATGCGATGATAAAAGCGAGGATTATGCCGATACGCAATATTTGGCTAGAGCCATGGAAATAATTTGTAAAGGAGAGATTAGGAAAGAAATCTGCAAAAATCAGATTCAATATATGGAGAGCTATACGAATAAAAAGCTAATCCACAAATGGGTCGAGGCAATAGAGAAAAAGGAAAGAAAAGAAACTGATGTACTTGTAGCTGAAAGATGCTTATTGGAGGAAGCAAAGCATATTGTCATATATGGAGCAGGATTAGTCGGAAAAACCTGCTATCTTAGATTAAAAGATACATTCAAAATAGACAGTTTTATTGTAAGTGAATGGAATGATACGAATACGAAATTATTTGGAATTCCGATTTGTGATATTTCAAGTTTTAAAGCTAAAGCAACTGAGACAGCGGTAATAATTGGTACAGGGGATATCTATCAAGATGAGATACTGGATCGGCTACATAGAGAAGGGTTCTGGAATATCGTATTTCCAGATATAGCACCATTATCTTTAGACTACTATTCAGACAATGAAGAGTTAGATATACAGAAAGAGCTATTAATTTGGGCTAAGTTGTATCTGAATGAGAAAGCGGACATGATCCATCCCAAAACTTACAATGAAAAGATTCAGTGGCTTAAATTAAATGATAGCACGCCTATCAAGTCAATACTGGCGGATAAAGTAGCAGTAAGAGAGTATATTCAGGAAAAGATAGGCGAGAGATATTTAGTTCCCTTATTAGGAGTTTGGAATTCATTTGATGAAATCAATTTTGATACTTTGCCTACAAAATTTGTTTTAAAGTGTAATCATGGAAGTGGAATGGGGGTTTTGGTTTATGATAAAACTCAAATAGATTATAAAAAGATAAAAAGGCAATTTGATTCTTGGATGCAGATAAACTATGAATATATGTCTGGGTTTGAAATGCATTATGCAGGTATCAAGCATAGAATTCTGGCAGAAGTCATGTTAGAAACTGAAGATGGATCTGATTTAAAGGATTATAAAGTATTTGTTTTTCATGGAAAGGTAAAATTAATTCAGGTGGATTTGGACAGACACCATGAGCATAGGCGGAATCTATATACGCCTGAATGGGAGTACCTTCCCTATACGATTTTGTATCCGACTGCTCCGGAGATTGTTGTGGAGCGGCCAGAATGTTTAGAAGAGCTTATTCATTTGGCAGAACATTTAGGAGAAGGATTTATTCATGTACGCGTGGACTTTTATGTTTTGAAAGAGAAGATTTATTTTGGTGAGATGACTTTTACACATGGTTCTGGAACAGAGCCATTTATTCCTGAAAAGTTTGGATATGAAATGGGTGCCTGGATGGACTGCAGCTAATCGTTGGAAAGGGAAATTTATGGAAAAAATATGTCTAATTAAAGAGTCAATTAGTAGCTACCCTCCAAAAGAGGATTTGTTTAGGCCTGGAGAAGATTTTCCAGAATATTTATATAAGAAAAATATTACTAAGAAGGATAATCCTGTTTATAGAATGATTCGGGCAGGCTTCGAAATGATGGAATTTGATCAGATAAATTATGGATCAAGTGAATGGAATCCACTAGGTGAGATTGTTAATCCGGGGGATTGTGTTTTAATTAAACCGAATATGGTATTACATGAAAACAGAAGTGGCTGTGGGACAGAATGTTTGTTTACAAATCCTTCTCTTGTTGGAGCTGTAATTGATTATGTGATTATTGCATTGAAAGGGAAAGGAAAAATAATTGTAGGGGATGCGCCATTACAGGAATGTGAATTTGAGACATTAATAGAAGAGAGCGGTTATAGGCAATTGATTGATTTTTACATTCAAAAAGGTGTAGATATTTCGCTTGTGGATTTTAGAAACATTAAAACATATGAAAAAGATGGAGTACATTATCTTCAGAGCGAGGAAGAAAAAAATGGCGTAGTTGTGAGTTTAAATGAAGAGAGCGCCTTTTTTGACGTAAATGAAAAACGTATTCAGAATTTGAGAATAACAAATTATGATCCAAGGATTTTACAAGGACATCACAAAAAGAATATGCATGAATATAAAGTATCTCAGTATGTTTTGGACGCTGATGTAATTATAAACATGCCAAAGCCCAAAACTCACCGAAAGGCAGGCGTTACCATTGCACTTAAGAATCTTGTTGGAATCAACGCAAATAAAGAATTTTTGCCGCATCATACACTGGGAAGTAAGGCTGAGGGCGGAGATGCTTACTTGCATGAGAATCTATTATTGAAATTGGCCAATGAGATTTTAGATATCAAGAACCAGTTGGTCCATGATAATGAAATGAATTTAGCGATAGAGGCTGAGAAATTTTACCACAATTTATATGAGAAAGGGAAAAAACAGTCTGAGGAAAAATATTGGGAAGGCAGCTGGTATGGAAATGATACAATCTGGAGAACCATAGCTGATTTGAATCGAATTCTTTTATATGCTGATAAAACAGGAAAGATGACGAATTCTATACAACGGAGACAATTTATCATTGGCGATATGATTGTTTCGGGGGAAAGAGAAGGACCGCTAGAGCCGACACCAGTATACCCGGGAGTAATTGTGATGGGAAAAAATCCTGTCGCATTTGATCAAATGATATGTAGTCTTATGGGTTTCGATTACCAAGACATACCTTCGCTGTCCAATAAAGCACTATTTGACAGCAGATATCCTATAGCAAATGGACAGGAGATACAAATTAGATCCAATTGTAATGAATGGAATGGAAAGAGTTTGGAAGAAATCAGGGAAAAATATTCTTTGGAATTTCAACCAACATCAGGGTGGGAGGAGAAGCTGGGAAACAGATACAGAGATAAATTGTATAAAAAGGTAATGTCAAGTGGAGGGAGCGTCTATATTTTTGGCGCTGGAGCTAACGGGGTGTATGCAGCGGATGAATTGCAAAAACATGGAATAAAGGTGAGTGGATTTTGTGATAATAATGAGAAGCTTTGGGGAAGAGAAATCATAAAAGATATTTGCTGTATTAGCTTAAATCAGACTGATTTACAAATTCCATTTGTAATTGGCGCACAGTCAAGAAGGGTAGAAGAAATAAAAAAACAAATCGTTGAAGCTGGTGGGCATGTTATAGGTGTGGTGAATCAATAGATAATATTGCTTTTGAATAAGGAGTATACAATGAGAATTTCAGTAGCCGGAACCGGTTATGTCGGTCTTGTGGCAGGTGTTTGCCTTGCTGAAAAGGGTCACCAGATAACCTGTGTTGATACAGACGAGGATAAAATTGAATTATTAAGAAAAGATATTTCTCCAATTTTTGAAGCAGATTTGGAGGAATTGATGAAAAGAAATCGCATGGCGGGGAGACTATACTATACGACAGATTATCAGACAGCATATAAAAATGCAGAGGCTATATTTATTGGTGTAGGGACACCAGAGCAACCAGATGGATCAGCAAATCTTTCTTATATAGCTACAGTAGCAAGACAAATTGCAGAAACTATAGAGGAGGATTGTTTAATTGTAGTAAAATCTACAGTTCCAATTGGAACGAATGATAAAGTGGAACAGTTTATTCATGACTTTTTAACTCATGATGTAAGATTTGAAGTGGCATCTAATCCCGAATTTCTTGCACAGGGGAATGCTGTCCATGACACATTGTTTGCATCGCGCATTGTTATTGGAACGGAAAGCAAATGGGCAGAGAATAAGCTGCGTGAGATTTATAAAGACTTTGAGCCTCCTATCATCTCTGTCAGTCGTCGCTCAGCAGAGATGATTAAATATGCATCAAATGATTTTCTGGCATTGAAAATCTCCTATATAAATGAAATAGCAAATCTTTGCGAGCTTGTGGGGGCGGATATTGAGGATGTGACAAAAGGGATGTCTTATGACCGTCGGATAGGAGAATATTTCCTACAGGCTGGGATTGGTTATGGAGGTTCCTGCTTTCCAAAAGATACAAAAGCACTAAAATACCTTGCTGAGAAACATGGTTATCGCCTTCGAACCATTGAGGCAGCTGTTGATGTAAACAGGGAACAGGTTACAAAGCTGTTTCGTAAAGCATCAGATAGGATGATTACGTTTGAGGGGCTGAAAATTGCAGTACTCGGTGTGACATTCAAACCAGGAACGGATGATTTGCGAGAAGCTCCGTCTATAGAAAATATTGCTCTTTTGTTGGAGGCGGGCGCAGATCTTTATGTATTTGATCCAGTAGGATGCACAAATTTAAAGAAATATTATTCTGAAAAGACATATGGAAACCTTCATTATACAGATTCTGTGTACGCGTCATTAAGGGATGCAAATATCTGTTTTATTTTTACTGAATGGACAGAAATTACATCTATAAATCCCGAACAATATAAAGAATGGATGCGTACACCAATCGTTTATGATGGTAGAAATGTCTATGCAGTAGATGCCATGAAGGCGGCAGGTGTTGAATATTATTCTATCGGTAGATAAAAGGATATATCTAAGCAGCGGAATTTCAAAATCTAATACGAGGAAAAAATGAAAAATGCAATTACATATTTAAAAGAATACCAGCGTAATGGAGGGCAGGTTGCTATATATTGTGCAGGAAGACACGGTATCTTGTTTTCGGAAATACTGCAAATGTGTGGCATACAGATAAATGGATTTTTTGACAATAATCCTGAAAAATGGGATATCGAAATAAGTACGAGGATATGTTGTAGAAATCCTAATCGAATTAAAGATAAAAAGAGCTATATAATTCTAGTTTGCATTGATCCTCGTTATTATACACAAGTAAAAAAAGAGGTCTTGGAAGCAGGCTATGAAAATATCATGGAGTTTTCTGATATTTTGGATGATGTTATATTAAACTATCAATCTGTTTATCTTGAATTGATTCGTTTGTATCAAAATAGGTCAGCGGCTGAGCTGTTTTATACTCCATCTATAAACCGGCAGACCTTTCCTGAAGTCGTTAATGTGCTAGGTAAAAAGGACAGGATTGCTGTATATACTGGAATATTTGGAGATTATGACTCCATATGTGAACCGGCTGTTTTACCGTTAAATGTTGATTATTTTATTGTTTCTGATATTAATCCAAAGAAAAAAAGTCCATACATCTGGATAGATGCAGGGAAGATAATTCCAGCGTCGCTTATTTCGCCGGTTAAGAGAAATCGTTACATAAAAATGCATCCCCATATATTGTTTCCAGAATATAAATATTCTATTTATCTTGATGGAAATATTAGGATTCAAGAGGATATTACTTCATTTGTAAAAGAAAATCCATCTGGGATTTCCGTGTTTTTGCATCCTAAAAGAGATTGTATTTTTTATGAAGCAGTTACAATTACAAATTTCCATAGAGTTGTGGCGAAAGACGTCTGTAAGCAGATGAAGCGATACCTGGATGAAGGTATGCCGATACATTATGGAATGCCAGAAATGCCAGTAATAGCTAGAGAACATAATAAACCATCTTGTATCAGAGTTATGGAAGATTGGTGGATAGAATTTAATAAGGGAGCGTTAAGGGACCAATTGTCCTTTATGTATGCTATGTGGAAGAACCAAATGACACTTCAGGATTTGTCTTCCTTGGGAGAAGATGTCAGGCAGGACAATAGATTAAGGTTTCATGCACATAATTATGAGAGCAGGATGCTTTCAAATAAGTTGACGAATTAAATGGATAGAGGATAGCAGTATATGAGTAGTTTAGCAGGGAACTATATGGAGACAAATGTTATTTTTCAGAATGAATTTGATCAACATTTTGGAAAATATAAGAACATGCCTATTGCCCTGTATGGAACGGGAAAAAATGCAGAGCTTATTTTGCAATATGCAAAAGGATATGACTTTTTTGCGTTGGTGTCAGCCGATTTGGCGGGAAGAAGTATCTATGATAAGAGGATTATTAAAATTGAGGAGGCAGTAAAAACAGCACAGGTACTGATTATAGCAGCCAATCCAACATCCACGAGCATTGTATTCGCGCGGATAAAAGATAAAATCCCTTCGAATATTATAGTGTATGATATGCGCGGCCGTAGATTGAACGGTGTTGAGTATTACAGAGAGAATGCATATTGGCATAAAAGGATGGAAGAACTTTATAGGATTGTGGATTTATATGATGTAGTTTCTTTTGATTTGTTTGATACATTAATTACCCGCAGAGTTTTAAGACCAAAAGATATTTTTTTGATTATAGAAAAAAGGTTGGGGAAGAAAGATATAAAAATTCCATTTTCAAAATGGAGAATTCATGCTGAGAGGGAGATAGAGAAAAACGATTGTCCAGTTTTGGATCAAATTTATAAGAAAATGCAGAATTTATATGATCTTGAACTGGAAACAATAGAAGCGTTAAAACAAATGGAAATACAAACAGAGTTGGAGTTTATTTCCTGCAGATACATTGTAAAAGAATTGTTACTCTATGCAAGTATAAAAGGAAAAACAGTATATATCACCTCTGATATGTATCTTCCACGGGAAAATCTTAAAAGATTTTTGGATATTTGCGGAATTAGCTGTGAGTGTGAATTAATAATATCATGCGAATACAACTCTTCCAAAGAAAGTGGACAATTATATCAAGTATTGAAAGAAAAGGCACAGGGAAAAAGCATATTACATATTGGGGATAATTATAAGTCGGATATCGAAAATGCCAGAGAGAAAGGAATTTGTGCTTATTGGCTGATGAACGGATACGATTTAGTAGCATCATCATCTCTTGCATATATTTTGAATCCTATAAGCATAGGAGATCGAATACTTTTGGGAACTTTCATTGCGGATTTGTTTCATGATCCTTTTGTATTAAACAAGAATAGCGGAAAAATGCAGATTACTTCCTTCCAGGCATTGGCATATGTTTTTTTACCTATAACTATTCTGTATTTAAATTTTATCATAGAAAAAAGCCGTTATTATGACTGCCTGCTTTTTGCGTCCCGTGATGGTTATTTTCTTAATGAGCTGTTCCAAGTAGCAAAAGAAAAATATGATTTGAGAGAATGTGCAGAAAATATTTATTTTTATGCTTCACGGCAAGCAGTTAATAGGGCAGGAGTTTGTAATGTGGATGACATTATAACGGTATGTGGAAAGCTGATAGAAGATCCAAATCTAAACATAAAAGGGTTTTTGAAAATGCAGTTTTTAATAGAGGTAGACGATAATTTGGATATCACATCAGGACAGGCTAAAAATCAGTGGGGAGAAAAAGGGTTGTGGGAAAGAGTTATTGTATATAAAGATGAAATTATAAAGAAGGCAGAGATAGAAAGACAAAAATATTTGAGTTATATCAACAAAGCAGGAATTGACCAATATGACAGGATAGCTATTGTTGATATTGTAACACAAGGAACGCTTGTATATGGATTATCCAAAATAATGAACAGGCCTATGGATCTCATTTCTCTGGGAACTTCGAGGATTCCAAATCGATATATCGAAGATCCTAGACGAGTAAATTCTATTTATGGAAATGTTAATCACAGAGTAAATGGAGAGGGGTATAGTTTTTCTGATTTTTCAGAGCTACATTTATTCTTAGAGATGATTTATGCGCCTAATGAGGGACAGTTTGTCGGATTTGGAAAAAGTGGTGAGGTTAAAACACAAAATAATGAGTATGATTTTGAAATGGTATCCAGCATACAGAAAGAGATACTATGTATTATGAAGAAATTTCCAGATTGGAGAGAAGTAGATGTGAGTCCACGCTTGGCGTTAGACTTTTTAAGAATGATAGATAGCAGATATTCAGATATGGCGGATGAAATAAAAATGAGGTTTGGGTTTAGTGATCCATACGATGCAAGTAAAGTCGATTGTAATTTGATGGAGATAATTTAGGAGTATATTTTATGGGAGAAATTTGCTTAGAGGGAAAGTATGTGCTTGTTACAGGAGCGGCCGGTTTTATTGGAGCTGCACTTGTGGAAAGAATGCTTTTGTCAACGGATAATATCCATGTAATCGGTGTAGACAATCTTAATCATTACTATGATCCTGGATTAAAGCAATATCGCTTGAACAGGATAACTGAGAGAACAAGAGAAGGTGGATCTGACTGGAAATTTATAAAGGGAGATATTTCAGATAAAAATTTTATTCTGGAGTTATTTGAAATATATTCTTTTAGCCTTGTTGTAAATTTAGCGGCACAGGCGGGTGTCAGATACAGCTTGATAAATCCTGATGTATACATAGAGACTAATATTACTGGATTTTATAATATTCTTGAGGCATGCAGGAAAGCTGAGGAAAATGGAAAAGGAGTGGAACATCTTGTTTATGCGTCCAGCTCATCTGTGTATGGAGAGAATAAAAAGATACCATTTGGGACTTATGATAAGGTGGATAAACCTGTTTCCCTATATGCAGCAACAAAGAAAACCAATGAGCTGTTGGCACATACATATTCGAAATTATATGATATTCCCACAACAGGATTAAGGTTTTTTACGGTATATGGTCCAGCTGGCAGGCCAGATATGGCATATTTTAATTTTACAGAAAAACTGCTGCAGAGAAAGACGATAGAAATTTTTAACTATGGACAGTGCAAGAGAGATTTTACATATATAGATGATATTGTGGACGGAGTGATGCTGGTAAGCGTAAAGGCACCGGGCAGAGAATTAGGTGAGGATAGTCTTCCGATTCCACCATATAAAATATATAACATAGGAAACGGAAAGCCAGAAAATCTTCTTGATTTTGTTAATATTCTACAAGAGGAATTGATTTCGGTAGGGATTCTTTCGAAAGAATATAATTTTGAAAAGCATAAGAAGCTTGTCGCGATGCAACCAGGGGATGTACCGATTACATACGCGGATGTTACAGAATTGTATCAAGACTTTGGATATAGGCCGAGGACGAGTCTGAGGACAGGAATTCATAATTTTGCGGTTTGGTATAAAGAATATTTCAAGTGATCATTGTGAATATTGAGGAGGAAGGCCATGTATTATGCAAATGATGTTGTAGAGCAGTTAAGAGCAAGTAAAAAAATTGTAATATATGGCGCACGGATCGTGGCAAATGAGGTGGCAAATTGTTTAATGTCTCCACCATATAACTTACATATTGATGCTTTTATGGTATCGGACAAAGAGGGTAATCCAGACGAATTGGTTGGTATTAAGGTTATCAATGTAGCAGAAGGAATTCCATATTATAAACAGGCTACAGTTATAGTTGCTGTACTTGAAAAGTACGAAGCGGATATATTAGGGAAGCTGTCAATATTAGGCTTCAAAAATGTAATATCTTTAACATTTGAGAGTGATTTATGGAGTGAAATACGGGGCAATTATTTTAAGGAAAAAATAGAATCTGAAGGCAAGGAATATTTAACCTTGGAACGAGAGTTATGTAAACTGACTAGTGACACGAATCCATCCCATTTGCTGACGACATCTTTATATAGGGCAGTCTGCCATGTTGATAGGGAATTACAAATGGATCACTCAAAATATAATTGGGAAAAAAAGATACAAGTAGGGGCAGTTTTAACTGACAAAAGAATTGCCCATATACGGGATAATACTGGGAATCATATTTCAGAAAAAAATCCTTGCTATTGTGAGCTCACAGCCTTGTATTGGATCTGGAAAAATGACAATGTTTCAAATTATGCAGGGCTTTGTCATTATCGACGGCATTTTAAGATTACAGAGGAGGAAGCTACAAAGATAGCATACTCTGATATAGATGCAGTATTGACGATTCCGATTTTAAATTTTCCGTCTGTAAAAGCTGCTTATGTCCACGATCATGCAGTTAAGGACTGGGAAATAATGTTATCCGCAGTGGATGTGCTTTCACCAGATTATGGTGATGCGGCAAGGCAGGTTGAAGCTGGAAACTATTATTATGCTTATAATATGTTTATTGCGAGAAGAGAGATATTTGATAAATATTGTGAATGGCTATTTCCAATATTAGAGTATTGCGAAACTCATTGTGAGGCAAAAGATGATATATATCAGTCACGATATATAGGTTTTCTTGCAGAGAGACTCTTAACAATATTTTTCACAAAGCATTGGAATGAATGGAAAATTGTACATGGGCAAAAAGAATTCCTTAAGTATTAGATGGGATACATTATTGTGTTTGAGATACAGACATGGATAACGGAAAAGGAAAAGAAAATGGGAAAGATATATATTGCGGGAGCACATTCAAGAGCGCAATCAGTAAAAGCATACCTGGAATATCTTTATCCGGAAACAGAGCTAATATCTTATTTAGTAGATGATATGTCAGACAATGAAAAAGTAATAGAGGGAGTAGGAGTTCAACTGATCAAAAGAGGGTTACATACGGAATGTCCTGTATATATAGGTACACGCGGCGTGAACCATCACAAAATTACTGAGGAGCTTAAAGAGGTTGGCTTTACGAAGATCATTCCTGTTACTGTGGAGTTGGATATACAGCTTAGGAATGAATATATGCAGAAATTTTATAAAGAGCAGGGGAAAAATTTTACAGTTATAGATGAACTATACACAGAAAATAGAAAAACAACGGGAAATGGAACCGTATATGTAGCATGTTCTATATATGATAAACCATTAATGAAAGAATATAAGCTGGCAGATTATGAAACTGTCCTTCAGGTTGGTTCTGCATTAACAGATGAACGTATATCAGAAAATGTACTTATAGATTGTAGTGGAGACAATATATCGTGCAAAAATAAGCAATTTTGCGAACTTACTGGTCTCTATTGGCTTTGGAAAAATGCAACAGAAGATTATATAGGATTGGTCCATTACAGGAGGCATTTTCTTTTACCTGATAATTGGAAGGAGCGTATGGAAGAGAATGATATTGATGTGATACTTCCTGTTCCTCTTTATGTTGCGCCTAGTATATCGGAAAATTACATGAAAAGACATATGAAGTCTGATTGGATGTATATGATGGAGTATTTAAAGAGCTATGATCTTAAAGAATATAATAAGGCAAAAAGACTTTTTGCTGGAAATATATATTCACCCTGTAATATGCTGATCGCACGTCGAAAAGTATTAGACGAATTATGTAAGTGGCTTTTTCCAATATTGGATGCAGTAGTGAAACACGGAGGAGAAAAAGAAGATACTTATATGAATCGATATCCAGGATTTATATCTGAGCGCTTGATTACATATTTTTTTGAAGAAAGATCTAATAAATATAAAGTAATTTATGCGAACAAAAATTTTCTAACATAAGAGAAGGTGAAGATTAAATGCAAAATGTGCAATTTGAACTCACAGCATCCATGATGTGCGCAGATTATGGCCATCTGGAGAAGGAAGTAAAAGCGTTGGAGGAAGGTGGTATTGACTCTTTTCATATTGATATTATGGATGGCCGTTATGTGTCCAATTTTGCCATGTCTCTAAATGATATGATGTATATAGCCTCAATCGCAAAAAAGCCTTTAGATGTCCACCTAATGATCGAACATCCAAACAACAGAATTAACCTGTTTCTGGATAATCTGCGTCCTGGTGACACCGTGTATATCCATCCAGAAGCAGAATACCATCCGTCTACAACCCTACAGAGTATTATTAATGCAGGTATGATTCCGGGTATTGCTATTAACCCTGGGACAAGTATTGAAACAGTCTATGAAATGCTGCGCATCGTAAAGAAAGTGCTGGTTATGTCTGTAAATCCGGGAAATGCAGGACAGATGTATTTGCCTTATGTGGGGAATAAGATTGACCGGCTGCTTGCCATGCGGAGGGAGATGGATCTGAAGATTTATTGGGATGGAGCCTGCAGCCTGGATAAGATTGTAGCTTATGGTCCCAAAGGCATGGATGGCTTTGTGCTGGGGACTACGCTGCTGTTTGGCAAAGACAGGTCGTATGGGGAGATTATAGGAGAAATCAGGCAATATGGCAGCAGGGAGGCCTTACAGGCATGAATATCGCAGTAATCCTCTCCGGCGGAACAGGCTCCCGTATGGGCGCAAAAATACCCAAACAATACATAGAGGTTCAAGGAAGGCCCGTAATCGAGCATTGCCTGGATCAGTTTTCCGCCTGCGAAGCGGTAGATGCTGTCCAGATCGTGGCAGATTCCGCTTGGCATAAATATATCAGGGACAGGATGGAGGAAGGACTGACAAAAAAATGGAAAGGATTTTCCGTGCCGGGAGCGAATCGTCAGCTCTCTATTTTTCATGCCCTGGAAGATCTTTTTTTGTATGCCTCTGCTGATGATTATGTAATGATACACGATGCTGCCAGACCCCTGGTTCGCCCGGAATTTATTGTTCATTGTTTTGCATGCGCCAGAGGCCATGAGGGGGTATTGCCGGTACTCCCTATGAAGGATACCGTATATCTGAGCGAGGACGGAAATACAGTTTCTTCTTTATTAAAAAGAGAACAGATATTTGCTGGACAGGCTCCGGAGGTGTTTCTGCTGGGAAAATACTATGAAGCCAATAGACGGCTTCTTCCAAGGGAGATCCTGAAAATCAACGGCTCCACGGAACCGGCTATTATGGCAGGCTTGGATGTAATTTTGATTTCTGGAGATGAGGGGAATTTTAAGATCACCACACAGGCAGACCTGGAGCGCTTTCAGAGAATTTTGCTGAAACAGGAGGGAGCGCTAAAAGAAAGTGTGGAGACAGTCATGAATAGAAAGGAGAATTATGCTATTTGGAAAACAGGAGAGGAAATCTGATGAAAGCATATATATTGGAGGGGATTGCAGATCTTAGGTTGAAAGAAGTAGCTGTCCCTAAGCTGCGGCAAGGAGAGGTACTGGTGCAGGTAAAAGCCGCAGGAATCTGCGGATCAGATATTCCGAGAATCTATCAGACTGGTACCTACCATTTTCCCACCATACCTGGTCATGAATTTTCCGGTATTGTCAGGGAAACCGGAGAAGGGATAGATCCTGTATGGAGAGAAAAACGGGTGGGAGTGTTTCCTTTGATCCCCTGTGGAGAATGTCTTCCATGCAAAAGAGTACACTATGAGATGTGCAGAAACTATAATTATCTGGGGTCCCGCACAGACGGCGGTTTTGCTGAGTATGTGGCTGTCCCTGTGTGGAATCTCATAGAACTGCCTGAGAATGTGTCCTTTGAGGCAGCAGCCATGCTGGAGCCTATGGCGGTAGCTGTTCACGGCATGAGAAAGGCGGCTCCAAAGCCCTGGGAACAGGTTGTGGTCTGCGGGCTTGGCACTATAGGCATGCTGTTAGTAATGTTTTTGTTGGAGGCGGGGATTGACCGTCTGTTGGTGGTTGGTAACAAGGATTTTCAAAGGCAAGTGGCTATGGAATTTGGGATTCCAGGGGAAAATTATCTGGACAGCAGAGACAGAGATCTGGTGATATGGGTACTGGAACATACCAATCGTGAGGGGGCGGACGTATTTTTTGATTGTGTCGGGAAGAATGAAGTGGTTGAGAGCGGGATTCGGGCGGCGGCTCCGGGAGGCAGGATACAGCTGGTAGGGAATCCAGCTACGGATATGTGTCTGAAGAAGACGGTTTATTGGGAAATATTGCGGCGTCAGCTAACCATTCGGGGAAGCTGGAACTCCGCTTTTTGTCATGAGGAAAATGATGACTGGCAGTATGTCCTGAGAAGGCTTGAGCAGGGGAGGATTCAGTCGGAGCAGTTGATTACGCAGAGGGTTGGATTTGGTGAGTTAGAACATGGACTGGGGATTATGCGGGATAAGACAGAGGATTATGTGAAGGTGATGATGAAATAGAGAAACATTAATAGATCTTTTTATTTCTCACATTTTCAAATTTCGTTAAAATTGTATCCTAACTTTTTTGATTTTCGTTAAAAACCAACCCTATACTTTTTGGGATTTCGCGATATAATAAAAACAAAAGGGAATGGGCGGTATAAAATATGATTTTTCGAAGGAAGGTTTATGATAAGCTTTTAGAATGGAAGAATATATCCGCCGGCGCTTCTGCAGCATTGCTGGAGGGCGCCCGGCGTATTGGAAAAAGCACTATAGTGGAAGAATTCGCAAATGCCCCAGGCTGTGGCAGCTTTTGCAGAAGGAAAAACATTTGCGCAAATAGACTTTATAAAGCGAAATATTCTGTCTCTTTATGAAGAGGATCTTGCAAAGTATGATGATGAGAATCATGAAAAGGCGTCCGTGGTCTACAAAACGATTCCGGAGCAGTTGGAAAATAAAAATTCACATTTTAAGTTTTTCATAGTAAACAAAAATGCAAAGTATCAGAATTATGTGGATGCGGTCAGCTTTGTGGCGGAATCCATGATCGGAAATGAATGTATCCATGTGACAAAACCGGAGCCAGTGCTGGAATTGTTTGCAGACAGGAGCAATTTTAAATTATATATGGGTGATACGGGGCTTTTGGTGAATCAGGATGGAATTTTATATATCCCTGTCTATATGACGATGCTGCTGTGAAAGGAATATTTGTCTGGCTGCGCGATTGCATTAGGGAGTACAAACAAAAACACAAAAACATAACGAGCACAAAAGCTTATAAACCTATTGCGGTTTCCAAGCTTTTGTGTTATGCTTATTTTTAATAGGAAAGCTTTGCTTCATGCAGAGTATAGATTCTATCCGGCGTTCGCCGGGAATAATTCCGCAGTTGTATGTGTATGATGTAACAAATGTCCACAGAAAGGAGCGTACATTTTTGTTTGGAAAGGTATTATCC
The DNA here is from genome assembly GCA_022796795.1 of Lachnospiraceae bacterium. Lineage (GTDB taxonomy): Bacteria > Bacillota > Clostridia > Lachnospirales > Lachnospiraceae > RGIG4284. The sequence goes on from JAAWJI010000009.1 coordinate 59,360, forward strand.
GCAGATGTGCGGGGAATTGAGGGCTTCGGAGTGTCCGTGGAGGCGGATATCAGTGACGGCATGCCCATGTTTCTCATGGTGGGATATCTGGCGTCAGAGGTGCGGGAGGCCGGGGACCGGGTGCGCACGGCCTTAAAGAATTGCGGGGTGGTTCTACCCGCGAAACGGATTACCGTGAATCTGGCTCCGGCCAGCGTGAGGAAGGCTGGCTCCCGGTTCGATCTGCCCATTGCGGCGGCTCTTCTGGCCGCCCTGGGGCTTTTGGAGGCCCGCGATCTGTCGAAGGTACTGGTGGCCGGGGAATTGAGCCTGAATGGGGAAATTCACGGAATTTCCGGGATTCTGCCCATGGTGGAGTCGGCCAGGGATCTGGGCTGTAGCAGCTGTGTGGTGCCGCTGGCCAATATGCGGGAGGCTTCCCTGGTTTCCGGGATTCAGGTATGGGGGATCCGCCATTTGAAGGAGCTTCTGCCGGAGCCGGAAAGCGGATTTAGCGGGAGAGGACGAAGGGAAATGGAGAAAAGTGAGGGGAGTGAGTCTGGATGGAACAAGGAAGGTTTATTTGACAGAGCCAGACAGGAGGAGAGGCTTTTCTCCAGGCTTTGCCGGGGAGAAGGAGCCAGGGAGGAGGACAGGCTTTTGGAGGATCCGGATTATGAGGTAGATTTTTCGGAGATCCATGGCCAGGAAAGCCTGAAACGGGCGTCCCAGGTGGCGGTGGCAGGCATGCACAATTTTCTCATGATCGGGCCTCCCGGCTCAGGAAAGACCATGGTAGCCCGGCGGATTCCCACCATTTTGCCGCCCCTTCGCGTGGAGGAGAGCCTGGAGCTGTCCAAGATTTACAGCATTGCAGGTCTTTTGTCCGGGTCGGACCCTCTGATCCGTCAGAGGCCCTTTCGGGCTCCTCACCACACCATTACCCCGGCGGCTTTGACAGGCGGCGGGCGGATTCCCATGCCAGGGGAAATTTCTCTGGGGACCCATGGGGTGCTTTTTCTGGACGAGCTGCCGGAATTTCAGAAGACGGCCCTGGAGATTTTGCGACAGCCTCTGGAGGAGGGGGAGGTGCGGATCTGCAGAAGCTATGGGACCTATGTGTATCCGGCCCGCTTCATGCTGGTGGGAGCTATGAATCCCTGCCGCTGCGGCTATTATCCCGATCGGAACCTGTGCAGGTGCGGAACCGAGGAGGTGAGGCGGTATATGGGACGTTTAAGCCAGCCCCTCCTGGATCGCATGGATATTTGTATGGAGGCGCCGCGGCTGTCCTATGAGGAGCTGACCAGCCGGGCGCCGGCAGAGACCTCGGCAGAAATTCGCAGCCGGATGAAACGGGTGCATGCCCTGCAGCGGGAGAGATATGAGGGGACTCCCTGGCGTTTTAATTCAGATTTAAACGGAGCGGGGCTGGAAGAGTTCTGTCCTCTGGGAAAAAAGGAGCAAAAGCTTTTAAAGGATGCTTTTGAGAGGTTGCATTTAAGCGCCCGGGCGTATCACCGGATCATTAAGGTGGCCCGCACCATCGCGGATCTGGAGGAGGCAAAACAGATCGGCTGCGGCCATCTTTTGGAGGCTGTTTGTTATCGGACCATGGATAAAAAATTCGGAATAGGGTAAGTTTAGAAGTAAACTTCCTAATCTGCCATAATAGCGCCGTCAGGCGCTGTGAAAGGGGAAACATGGAGGCATATTGGTATTGGCTTTGTCATGAATTATATTTAGAGAGGAAATGGGCCAGAGAGCTTTTGCGTGCTTTTGGAAATCCCCGGGCTGTCTTTGAGGCGCCTGTAAAAGAGATCCGGAAGCTGTTTCCGGAGAAAACCCACCGGCATCTGGATATTTTGGAGGGGCGCAGGAGTTGGGATCCGGGGAAGGATCTGGAGAAGCAGAAAAAGACGGGAATCCGGTTTTACAGCTGTGCCCACAGAGAGTTTCCCCAGATGCTTCGGGAGATTCCGGATGCACCTCTGGGTGTTTTTGTGAAGGGAAATTTGCCGGGAGAGCAGCGTGTTTCCGTGGCGGTAGTGGGCGCACGGGTTTGCAGCAGCTATGGACAGATGACGGCCCAGATGTTTGCAAAGGAGCTGGCGGCCGGGGGAGTGCAGATTATAAGCGGCATGGCAGCTGGTGTGGACGGCCATGCCCACAGAGGGGCCCTGGAGAGCAAAGGCCTTACCTTTGCTGTGCTGGGATGCGGGGTGGACCGGTGCTATCCCAGGCAGAACCGGGATATTTACGAGGCGATTACGGAAAAGGGAGGAATTATCAGCGAATATCCTCCTGGAACGCCGCCTCTTCCCATGCTGTTTCCCCAGAGGAACCGTCTTATCAGCGGTTTAAGCCGGGCTGTGCTGGTAGTGGAGGCCCGGGAGAAAAGCGGCTCTCTCATCACAGCGGATCTGGCCCTGGAGCAGGGAAGAGAGGTGTTTGCAGTGCCCGGACGCATTTGCGACAGCTTAAGCCAGGGGTGTAACCGCCTGCTGCAGCAGGGGGCTGCAGTGGCCGTTTCCCCAGAGGAATTGCTTCAGAGCCTGGGAGTGGATCCGGGGAAAAGAGGCGGGCGCAAAAGAAAAAACAAAAAATCTCTTGAAAGCTCAGAGGAATTGGTGTATAGTTGTCTGGGTTTGCAGGCGCAGCATTTGGAGGAGATCAGCAAAAAATGCGGTCTTCCGCTGATTCAGGTCATGAAGCTTCTGGTATCGCTGGAGCTTAAGGGATGTGCCTGCGAGGTACGGAAGAATTATTATAGCAGAGTACATGTATAACAGGACATTAGGGGCATAAGCCGTGTATGGCTTTGAAACCCGTATATCGCTACAGCAAAGACATGGATCATGACGAGGCGGAAAGAGGATATTTATGGCAAAATATTTAGTGATAGTGGAGTCTCCGGCAAAGGTGAAGACCATACAAAAATTTTTGGGCTCCAATTATGAGGTACTGGCCTCCCAGGGACATGTGAGGGACCTGCCTAAGAGTCAGCTGGGAATCGATGTAGAGAATGACTACGAGCCTAAATATATTACAATTCGCGGAAAAGGGGATATTCTGGCCAAGCTGCGCAAAGAAGCAAAGAAAGCTGACCGGGTTTATCTTGCCACGGACCCGGACCGGGAGGGAGAGGCGATTTCCTGGCATTTGTCCCAGGCGCTGAAGCTAGAGGACAGGAAAATGTATCGGATAAGCTTCAATGAAATCACCAAATCCGCGGTGAAGGCTTCCTTAAAGCAGGCCCGGCAGATTGACATGGATCTGGTGGATGCCCAGCAGGCCAGAAGGATGCTGGACCGGATGGTGGGATATCGGATCAGTCCTATTTTGTGGGCAAAGGTAAAGAGGGGCTTAAGCGCTGGCCGGGTGCAGTCTGTAGCTTTGCGTATTATTGCGGACCGGGAGGAGGAAATTAACGCCTTTATTCCGGAGGAATACTGGACCTTGGACGCGTCGTTTCAGATTCCGGGGGAGAAAAAGCCTCTGACAGCGAAATTTTATGGCGTCGGAAGCAAGAAGCTTGCCATTCATTCCAAAGAGCAGATGGAAGGAATCCTGAGGGATCTGGAGGGAGCCTCCTATGCAGTGACGGATGTGAAGCGGGGAGAAAGGAGCAAGAAAGCGCCGCTGCCTTTTACCACCAGTACCCTGCAGCAGGAGGCATCCAAGACTTTGAATTTTTCCACCCAGAAGACCATGCGCCTGGCCCAGCAGCTCTATGAGGGCGTGGATATTAAGGGAAACGGAACCGTGGGTATTATTACCTATCTGCGTACAGATTCCACCCGGGTTTCCGAGGAAGCGCAGCAGAACACCCGGACTTATATTAAGGAACAGTATGGGGAGGAATATGTATCCCAGGCTCAGGGGACAAAAGCCAGCGGAAAGAAGATCCAGGATGCCCATGAAGCGATCCGGCCCACAGATATTACCCGGACGCCCAGCGTCATGAAAGATTCTTTGAGCAGAGACCAGCTGCGGCTGTATCAGCTGATCTGGAAGCGGTTTATGGCCAGCCAGATGGCGGAGGCGGTCTATGAGACGGCCCAGGTAAAGATCGACGCCAGCCTGGTGGAAGGAAGGATTCAGGAGAAGACAGAAGGGGAGGAGAAGGGCTACCGTTTTACGGTGTCTGCCTCGAAAATCAAGTTTGACGGATTTCTCTCCGTGTATGTTCAGGAGGAAGAGGAAAAGCCGGAGAGCAATATGCTGGCAAAGGGACTGGATCGGGATACGGTTCTGGAACTTTTGGATTTTGACAAAAAGCAGCATTTTACCCAGCCTCCTGCTCACTATACAGAGGCGGCCCTGGTTAAGACCCTGGAGGAGCTGGGGATTGGACGTCCCAGCACCTATGCCCCCACGATCACCACCATCATTGCCCGCAGGTATGTGGCAAAGGAAAACCGCAACCTGTATCTCACCGAGCTGGGAGAGGTAGTCAACAATATGATGAAGCAGGCGTTTCCCAGTATTGTGGAGGTGGATTTTACCGCCAATATGGAGGGCCTTTTGGACTGCGTGGAGGAGGGAACAGTCAGCTGGAAGACTGTGGTGGAGAATTTCTATCCGGACCTGGAGGAAGCCGTGCAGAAGGCGGAAAAAGAGCTGGAGGAAATCAAGATTGAGGATGAGGTCACGGATGTGATCTGCGAGGAATGTGGGCGGAACATGGTTATTAAATATGGCCCCCACGGCCGGTTCCTGGCCTGTCCTGGTTTTCCCGAGTGCCGCAATACTAAGCCTTATCTGGAGAAGATTGGAGTGCCCTGTCCCTTGTGCGGCAAGGAAGTGGTGCTGCGCAAGTCCAAGAAGGGCAGGAAATATTACGGCTGTGAGGACAATCCGGAATGCTCTTTTATGTCCTGGCAGCGGCCCTCAAAGGAGAAGTGTCCCCGATGCGGCGGATATATGGTTGAGAAGGGAGCAAAGCTGGCCTGTGCGGATGAGACCTGCGGATTCCGCATGAATCGGGAGAAAGAGGAGTAGGGCGCTGGCTGCTAGTTCAGCCCACAGAGCAACTGTCAAATTCGAGCGAGCTGGATTTGCAGCCGTCTGCGGGCTGACCGAACTGATTTTTCAGATTTTTACAAAAAATGATTGAAAATTGAAAAACTCTGTGTTAGGATGAAATAACAGGGAGGAATATTCAGATGAGTGTACAATTACTAGATAAGACCAGGAAGATCAACAAATTGCTGCACAACAACAATTCCAGCAAGGTGGTATTCAATGATATCTGCCAGGTGCTGACGGATATTCTGGATTCCAATGTGTTGGTCATCAGTAAGAAAGGGAAAGTGCTGGGAGTCAGCTGCTGTCCGGGTGTTCCGGAAATTCATGAGCTGATTGTGGACCAGGTGGGCGGTCATATTGACAGTTTGCTGAATGAGCGCCTGTTGAGTATTCTTTCCACGAAGGAAAATGTGAATCTTAAGACTCTGGGATTTGTGTCGGAAAATGTAGGTCAGTATCAGGCGATCATCACTCCCATTGATATTGCAGGGGAGCGCCTGGGTACGCTGTTCCTCTACAAGCAGGATCTGCAGTATGATATTGACGATATTATTTTGAGCGAGTACGGCACTACTGTGGTTGGCCTGGAGATGATGCGTTCCGTGAATGAGGAAAACGCAGAAGAGTCCCGGAAAGTGCAGATTGTCAAGTCTGCCATTAGTACTCTGTCCTTCTCAGAGCTGGAGGCCATTATTCATATTTTCGACGAGCTGGATGGGGATGAGGGAATCCTGGTAGCCAGCAGGATCGCAGACAGTGTGGGGATTACCCGCTCTGTGATTGTCAATGCCCTGCGGAAGTTTGAGAGCGCCGGCGTGATTGAATCCCGTTCTTCAGGGATGAAGGGGACCTATATTAAGGTAGTCAATGACGTGGTATTTGAGGAGCTGGCCAGACTGAAACAGAAGAAGTAACTTAAAACGTGTCTTAGAAACGGCGTAGCCTGTGGGTTGCGTCGTTTTTTTGTACCCTCAGTGGACAAGGGGCGTGTATCCCCTTGTCCACTAAGGGTATCCAGAGAAATTTTAGAAAATTTTTATAATTTGGAACGCCTGGGGAACAGATCGGGACAATGGGAGGAACAGCATATTGGTATAATGGGTAATAACAGGCAGGAAACCCCTGTCTGAAAAACAGGATTTGGAGGTATGTATCATGTATTTTGATATGATCGCTAAAATTGTATCGGAGCGTACTGGCTGCGATGTTTCTGCAGTAAAGCCGGAGAGCACCTTTTCTGAGCTTGGCATTGATTCCCTTGACACCGTGGAGCTGCTGATGAATCTGGAGGATGAGATCGGCATGGAAATCGAGTTAAATCAAAAGGTGGAGACCATTGACGATCTGGATCAGTTTATCCAGAGCAAACAGGGGTAATTTTATGATTCAATCAACGATTTGTGAAATGCTTGGTATCCGATATCCGGTGTTTCAGGGAGGAATGGCCTGGATTGCGGATGGTAAGCTGGCAGCAGCTGTTTCAGAAGGAGGCGGCCTTGGCATGATTGCTGCCGGGAATGGACCAGGGGACTATGTGAGAGACCAGATCCGCATTGCCAGATCTCTGACCTCAAAACCCATTGGAGTAAATATTATGCTGCTGAGTCCCTATGTAGATCAGGTGGCAAGGGTGGCTGCAGAGGAACATGTGGAAGTAGTGACTACAGGTGCAGGAAATCCTGCTAAGTATATCAAGGATTGGCTTTTAGCAGGCTGTAAGGTGATTCCTGTGGTGCCGTCCGTGGCAATGGCCAGGATCATGACCCGGCTGGGAGCTTCTGCTCTGATCGCAGAAGGAGGCGAAAGCGGCGGCCATGTGGGCGAACTGACCACCATGGTGCTGGTTCCCCAGATTTGCGACGCCACCCACCTGCCCGTGTTAGCAGCAGGCGGAATCGCTGACGGCAGAGGCGCTGCTGCAGCTTTTATGCTGGGAGCCTGCGGCGTGCAGATGGGTACCCGCTTTTTGAGCGCCTGGGAATGTACCATTCATCCCACATATAAGGAAAAGATTCTCAAGGCCACGGATCTTTGCACTATGGTGACTGGCAAGCGGTTAGGACATCCGGTTCGCAGCCTGCGCACAAAGTTTGCCAGGGAGTATTCCAAGGCAGAATACGGCGGTATGCCGGATGAAGAGCTGGAGGCTCTTGGAACAGGGGCCCTGCGTCTGGCTGTCCAGGAAGGCGATATGGAAAAGGGCTGTTTTCTCTCCGGACAGATTGCGTCCATGGTGAAAAAGGAACAGCCTGCGGCAGAGATTATCAGGGAAGTGATGGAGGAGGCCGAAGCCGTTCTCCTGAGGGCATCGCAATGGGTAAAATAGGATTTGTTTTTTCCGGCCAGGGAGACCAGTATCCCGGCATGGGAAAAAGCTTTGCAGAGCAGTATCCTGTTGCTGCCCGGGTCTATGACATGTGCGACCGCCTGCGGCCGGGAACCTCCAGACAATGCTTTTCTGGCACAGAGGAAGAGCTGAGGGAGACGAAAAACACCCAGCCCTGTCTCTTTGCCCTGGAGCTGGCGCAAGCTTCTGTTCTAATAGAAAAAGGCGTCATCCCCCATGCACTAGCAGGTTTTTCTCTGGGGGAGGTGACGGCAGCTACCGTCAGCGGCATGTTTGATCCGGAAACAGGCTTTCGCCTGGTGTGTAAACGGGGCCGGCTCATGCAGAGCCAGGCGGAAAAAGTGGATACCTTCATGGCGGCTGTAGTAAAACTGACCCCGGAGCAGGTGCAGGAATTGTGCGGGGACACAGAGATCTATGCCGTAAACTTTAACTGTCCGGGGCAGATCACGGTTTCTGGACTGTCCTCTCAGATGCCGGAATTTTTTGTCCGGGTGAAAGCAGCCGGAGGCAGAGCCATTCCCCTGAAGGTAAAGGGAGCCTTTCATTCTCCTTTTATGAGTGAAGCGACCGCAGCCTTTGCAGAAGAGCTGGAGACTGTTACGATCAGGGAGAGAACCATTCCCTTGTATTCCAATATGACGGCAAAGCCCTATGGAGGAGATGCCATAGCATTGTTGTCCGCTCAGATCAGTCATCCTGTGCAGTGGGAACAACTTATCAGAAATATGATGGAGGACGGTGTGGACGCCTTTATAGAGATTGGCCCTGGCAGGACACTTATCAATATGATCAGAAAGATCAATCCCAGGGTTCGGGCTATGTCTGTGTCGGAATATTTAGGGGAGGTGGAAGCATGTTAAAGGGAAAAACGGCAATCGTAACCGGGGGATCCCGGGGAATTGGCCGGGCTATTGTCTGGAAGCTTGCCTCTCTGGGCGCTGATATTGCTGTTATTTACGCAGGCAACCGGGAAGCTGCCGAAAATGTGTGCCATGGGTGCAGGCAGGAATACGGCGTGGAGGCCAGAGCCTATGTATGTGACGTGGCGGGTTTTTCTGTCGTAAAGGAAACGGTGGGAAAAATCAAGGCCGACTTTGGCACGGCTCATATTCTTGTGAATAATGCAGGGATCACCCAGGACGGCTTAGTTGCTATGATGAAGGAAGAGGATTTTGACAGGGTTTTAGACACGAATCTCAAAGGAGCCTTCCATATGATACGCCATTGTACGCCGCTGTTTCTCCGGAATCGTGAGGGCTGTGTCATAAACATTGCCTCAGTGGCAGGGATTATGGGAAATGCAGGGCAGTGCAATTATTCTGCGTCCAAGGCAGGACTCATAGGGCTTACAAAGTCAGTTGCCAGAGAGCTGGCGTCCAAGGGGATTCGCTGCAATGCCGTGGCCCCCGGATTTATTGCCACAGATATGACGGGAGATCAGACGGATAATCCCCTGCTGAAGATGATTCCCCTGGGGAAAATGGGGGAGCCGGAGGATGTGGCGGAGGCGGTGGCTTATCTTGCCACAGCCAGATATGTAACCGGAGAGGTGCTCCGTGTAGACGGCGGCATGGCTATGTAAGAAAAATAGGAACGCAATGTTCAAAGCTACCTTGATGGCGTGAGGAACACGCCATGAAAGAGGAAATGATGAGTGAAAATAGACGGGTTGTTGTCACCGGAATGGGTGCGGTAACCCCTTTGGGAAATCACAGAGACTCCACCTGGGAGAGCCTGAAACAGGGAAAAAACGGTATTGCCCCCATTACCCTGTTTGATACGGGCAACTGTAAGGCAAAGCTGGGGGCAGAGGTCAAGGGGTTTGATCCGGGAGAATATCTGGATGTAAACGATACGCTTCGTACAGACCGTTATACCCAGTTTGCTGTGGCTGCAGCTCAGCAGGCAGTGGAGGAGAGCGGTGTGGAGGGGACCGTGAAGCCAGAGCGCTTTGCTGTTCTTTTTGGAACGGGTATCGGCGGAATCGGAACCTTTGAGAGAGAACATACCAAGCTTATGGAAAAGGGACCCCGCCGGGTATCCCCCTTGTTTGTACCCATGATGATCGCCAACATGGCGGCGGGCATGATTGCCATACGTCATGACTGCCGGGGATCTGCCATGCCTGCGGTTACTGCCTGTGCGTCTGGCTCCAATGCCATTGGGGAGGCTCTTAGGCTGATTCGTCACGGCTATGCGGATGCGGTGATCACAGGGGGCGCGGAGGCGGCCATTACCCTGTCCGCTGTGGCAGGTTTTGTGAACATGCAGGCCCTTTCCACTGCGGAAAATCCGGATGAAGCATCTCTGCCCTTTGACAAGCGAAGAGGCGGTTTTGTTATGGGAGAAGGCGCGGTAGCCCTGATTTTGGAGGAGTATGAGCGGGCGAAAGCCCGGGGGGCAAAGATTTACGGGGAGGTCTGCGGTTATGGATCCACCTGCGACGCCTGTCACATTACGGCGCCACATTCCCAGGCCAGGGGAGGAGCGCAGGCCATGGCCGATGCCATGAGGGAAGCGGAGTATTCAAAAAAGGATCTTGTGTATGTCAATGCCCACGGAACCGGAACCCCTATGAATGATGTGGTGGAAACTATTGCCATAAAGAAGGCGCTGGGGGAAGAAAACGCCAGGAAGGCTTATGTCAGCTCCACAAAGTCCATGACCGGACATATGCTGGGCGCTGCAGGAGCTGTGGAGGCTTTGGCGTGTCTGTATGCCTTGAAGGAGGGGATCATTCCTCCAACCATTAACTTAAAGGAACAGGATGAAGCATGCGATCTGAATTGCGTGCCAGGTTTAGCCACAAAGGCGGATATTACCCTGGCGCTTTCCAATTCGCTGGGATTTGGCGGTCATAATGCTTGTCTTGCTTTCAGAAAGGTGTAAGCGCATGAAGGAGTCAGATATCCGAAAATATGCCGGGCTCATGAAGGAGTTAGGTCTTACAGGTCTTGAAATAACGGAAGATAATCAGATGGTGCGTCTGGAACGCTGTGTTCCTGTGGCAAAGGAAGCGGAGGTGCTGTATTCCGGCGCTGCTTCCCAGCCTGTGATCCAGTCGGTCAGGAAGGAAGAGGCGTATATCAGCATAAAATCCCCCATTGTGGGAGTATTTTATACGGCACCTGCGGAAAATGCCAATCCCTATGTGAATATGGGAGACCAGGTGCAGAAAGGCCAGACTCTCTGTATTATTGAAGCTATGAAGCTGATGAATGAAATCACAGCAGAGGAAGACGGTGTGATTGCAGAGATTTGCGTTACCAATGGTCAGGTAGTGGAATACGGTACGGAATTATTTCGTATCAGGAGGTGAGCTTATGAACAGAGAAGAAATCATGAAAATCCTGCCTCACAGAGAAGAGATGCTGCTTCTGGATGATGCAGAAGCCACAGGCGAAACTGCCATAGGCCACTATACAGTCCGGGGAGATGAGTTTTTCCTGAAGGGACATTTTCCCGGTTGCGCAATAGTGCCAGGCGTAATCCTCTGCGAGATCCTGGCTCAGACTGCCTGTGTGCTTATGGAGGATTCTATGAGAGAAGGGAAGCTTCCGGTGTATACAGGTCTGAACCAGGTGAAATTCCGATCTCCTGTAAAACCTGGGGACAGGATTGAAACCCGGTGCCGCATGAAACGGTCCAAGCATCCTTTTTATTTTGCGGAGGGAACGGTGACGGTAGACGACAGACTCTGTGCGTCTGGGGAATTTTCTTTTGCGATTACAGGAGAGTAGGCCATGTTTTCTAAAATACTCATTGCTAATCGGGGAGAGATTGCGGTCCGCATTATCCGGGCCTGCAAGGAAATGGGAGTTGCCACTGTGGCTGTATACTCTGAGGCGGATAAAAATGCTCTGCATGTAGCTCTTGCAGACCAAAGTTACTGTATTGGAGGGCCTGCTGCCACAGAAAGCTATTTAAATGAAGCCCAGATTATCAGCACAGCTGTTTTGGCGGGAGCCCAGGCTGTTCATCCAGGCTATGGTTTTCTCTCAGAAAACGCTCACTTTGCCCGTCTTTGCAGAAAAAACGGATTGGTATTTATTGGCCCGGAGCCGGAGAGCATGGAGCGGCTCAGCGATAAAGCCCTGCTGAAAGAGCTCATAGGACAGACCGGACTTACGGTTATTCCCGGGACAAAGGCAGTCTCGTCGGCAGAGGAGGCAAAAAAGGCGGCCATAAAAATCGGTTATCCGGTTATGCTTAAAGCCTGCGCAGGAGGAGGAGGCCGTGGGATTCGGCTGATACAGAGCGAAGACCAAGTGGAAGAGGCTTATCTGCAGGCCACAAAAGAGGCGGCAGGCGCTTTTGGCGATGGCAGCGTGTATCTGGAAAAGTATATATTCCCTGCAAGGCATGTGGAATTGCAGATCCTGGCAGATGAGCAGGGGCATGTTGTATGCCTGGGGGACAGAGACTGTTCCTTGCAGCGGCGCAACCAGAAGCTGCTGGAGGAGACCCCTTCTCCTGGGGTGAACCGGGAGCAGAGGGAGAAGATCATAGAGCTTGCGGTGGAGGCGGTGAAAAAGCTGGGCTATGTGGGGGCCGGAACCCTGGAGTTCCTTCTGGATCAGGAGGGCGGCTTCTGGTTCATGGAGATGAACCTGCGTCTGCAGGTGGAACACTGCGTCACAGAAATGCTTACGGGCGTTGACCTGGTGAAATGGCAGATCCGCATTGCAGCAGGCATTCCTCTGAATTTTACCCAGCAGGATATTTCCATGGAAGGCTCGGCTATGGAGTGCCGAATCAATGCAGGGAGCTGCGGAACTCTGGAAATGCTTCATGTGCCGGGAGGTCCTTCTGTAAGATTCGATACCTGCCTGGTAAAAGGGACGACTGTGTCGCCTTATTATGATTCCCTTCTTGGCAAGCTTATTGTATCTGCGGGAACCAGGGAAGAGACCCTGCGGAAAATGAGGGCCTCTCTCTGTGAGTTAATTATTGAGGGAATCCCCACCAATATTGAGGAACAGCTGCGGATTGTGGAGGACGAGCGCTTTAACTCCGGAAATTATGACCTAACATTTATGGGAAACAGGTGATGACATGGGTTTGATCAATTTTTTAAAACCGAAAAATCAGTTGGAGGAGGGAGGGCGTACCTCAGCTCCGGTGCAGAGAGACGAGGGGGAACCGGAAAAAAACTGCCCCAACTGTCATAAGGATATCCCTTTAAGCCGGCTTTGGGCCAATCATTTGGTTTGCCCTTGCGGATATCATTTCCGCATAAAGGCTCGCCAGCGGATCCGCATGATTACGGACAAGGACAGCTTCCATGAACTGTATTGGGAAATGAAAGCCGAAAACCCCTTAAGCTTTCCAGGGTATCAGGAGAAGGTGGAGACGGTTCGCATGGCAAGCGGAGAGAAAGAGGCGGTGGTGTGCGGAACCGCAAGGATCGGAAAAAAGAAATGCTGCCTCTTTGCCATGGAGCCCTATTTTATGATGGGCAGCATGGGAAGCGTTGTGGGAGAAAAGATAACCTCCCTGTTTGAGTACGCAGTGGAGCATCGTCTGCCTGTGATTGGATTTACGGTTTCCGGAGGAGCCCGAATGCAGGAAGGCCTGCTTTCACTAATGCAGATGGCGAAAACCAGCGCTGCCGTGAAACGACACAGCGATGCGGGACTGTTGTATGTGGTTGTACTGACAGACCCGACCACCGGCGGAGTTACGGCAAGCTTTGCCATGGAAGCGGATATTATATTGGCGGAGCCAGGGGCCACAGTGGGCTTTGCAGGCGCCCGCGTCATAGAGCAGACTACCAGAAAATCCCTGCCGGACGGCTTCCAGACATCGGAATTTATGCAGGAGCATGGATTCATTGACAGTATTGTAGCTCGCTCAAATCAGAGGAGATATCTGGCGGAGATTTTAAAGATGCACAATGGGAGGGCAGAGGAATGAGCAATACGCCTTACGAGCGGGTAAAGCTTGCCCGGGACAGTCACAGACCCACCGGGTTAGATTATATCAAAAATATTTTTCGGGGATTTCTTGAATTTCACGGAGATCGCTGCTATGGAGATGACCCGGCCATTGTGGGGGGCATTGCGAAATTGGATAATGCCCCTGTTACTGTAATTGCCATTGAAAAAGGACACACGGCAAAGGAGCATGGGCGTCGCAACTTTGGAGCGCCCCATCCGGAGGGGTATCGCAAAGCGCTGCGGCTTATGAAGCAGGCGGAGAAATTTGGAAGACCTGTGGTCTGTTTTATTGACACCTCCGGCGCTTACTGCGGAGTGGGCGCAGAGGAGCGGGGGCAGGGGCAGGCCATTGCCGAAAACCTGATGGAAATGTCCACGCTCTGCGTCCCGGTGATCTCCATACTGATTGGAGAGGGCGGAAGCGGCGGAGCGCTGGCTCTGGCAGTAGCGGATCAGGTGTGGATGCTGCAAAACGCAGTGTATTCCGTAATTTCCCCGGAAGGGTGCGCAAGTATTCTCTGGAAGGACTCTACAAAGGCCCAGGCGGCAGCGGCAAGCTTAAAGCTTACAGCCGAGGACGCTAAAAGCCTGGGAATTGTAGATCGTATTCTGTCGGAGCAGGATCTTGGAAAAAAGGAATTTTATGATCCCATCCGTGTTCTTTTAGGGGAAGAAATCAAGAGGCTCACGGCCGCTGCTGACCTTGTGGGCAGCCGTTACGAAAGATTTAGAACCATGGGCGTTAGTGCAGTGCTAAAGGAGCAATTATGAGCATATACCAAAAATATTTTCATGAGATCCTGGATGAGCGGGGCGTTTTAAAGGATGTAAGCCTTGTGTATCCCCAGGATTTTAATTTCGCATATGATGTGGTGGATGTCCTTGCCAGGGAGTTTCCGGATAAGAGAGCCCTGGTCTGGTGCAATGTGGAAAAGGAGGAGCATGTCTTTACCTTTTCCGACATACAAAGATACAGTAACCAGATGGCAAATGTGTTCCGCGATTCCGGCGTAAAACAAGGAGACCGTGTGATGCTGGTGTTAAAACGCCATTATGAATATTGGTTTGCTGTGGTTGCCCTTCATAAACTGGGAGCTGTGGCTATTCCGGCAACCCATATGCTGACGGTAAGCGATTTTGCCTACCGGATTCAGGCGTCCAAGGCAAAGGCAATCGTCTGCACGGTTCAAAATGAAGTGCCGGAAAAAATACAGGCTGCGTTGAAGCAGACAAGGAGAAAGGTAAAGCTGTGGTGCGTACAGTCCCAGGTCCAGGGCTTTGAGAACCTTACGGAAAAAATGCAGAAAGCAGATACACAGCTTGAGCGCCTTCCCACGCTTGCCACGGACCCCATGCTGTTGTATTTTACTTCCGGCACAACAGGGTATCCCAAGGGGGTGATCCACGATTACACCTATCCTCTGGCCCATATCATAACTGCAAAATACTGGCAGCAGGCGGAGGATAACGGCCTTCATTTTACCGTGGCCGAAACAGGCTGGGCGAAAGCGTCCTGGGGCAAGATCTACGGACAATGGCTGGTGGGAAGCGCAGTGATGGTGTACGACTTTGACAATTTTGAGCCAAAGCAGCTGGTGAACGTCATCAATCATTACAAGGTGACCTCCTTTTGCGCTCCGCCTACGGTTTACCGCTACCTGGTGCGCAAGGGGATTCCGCCTATGCCCACCCTGCGTCATGCGTCCACAGCCGGGGAAATGCTGGCCCCTGAGGTATTCCGGAAATTCACGGAGCAGACGGGGATTCCGCTCTGCGAGGGATATGGGCAGACAGAGACCACTCTGCTTATGGCAAATTTTAAAGGAAGCAATCCGGTTGCGGACTCCATGGGAACCGTCTCCCCTTTTTATCAGATTGAGCTTCGCGGCAGAGACGGGGAGCCGGTTTCCCAGGGTGAAATCGGAGAGGTTGTCATCCTTCCATCCGGGGAGAAGCGACAGGTGGGGGTGCTGACCGCCTACCTGGACGATGAGGAACAGTACCAGTATGTGTGGCGGGACGGGGTGTATCACACAGGCGACGCCGCCTACAGAGATGAAAATGGCCGCTATTGGTTTCACGGACGTTTTGATGATATCATAAAGACCGGGGGCTTTCGCATTGGTCCTTATGAAATTGAACATGTGCTTATGGAGCATCCGGCGGTTGCAGAATGCAGTGTGATCGGCGTGCCTGATATGCTGAGAGGGCAGGCTATTAAAGCGATTGTGCGTCCTGACCGCGGCTTTGATCCATCACGGGAGCTGGAGCTGGAGATCCGGGAGTTTTGCAATCAGAAGCTTGCCGAGTATAAATGGGTCCGAGGAGTTACGTTTGTTGAGGAAATGCCAAAAACCATTAGCGGAAAAATTCAGAAGACAGCGCTTCGCAGGCAGATTGACAAAAACGGCCAGGGAACATCTCCTGTGAGGGAATAAAAACAGTATTTGTAAATGGGGTAGAATTTTGTTATGATACAGGCAGAACAGTTTACGGATATGGTTATCCCACAAAGACAGACAATGTAAGATCTGTAAGAGGAGCTGCTATGAACAAAATACGAGGCAATATGGAGGATATCGTATACGGGAGCGCCTGGGGCTTTCATCAGTATATTTTATCGGATCCGGCTCATCTGGGCTATGTAAGTCCCAGTCTGTGCCAGATTCTGGGGGTTGAAGAAAAGCAATTACTGCATGAAACCAGGGATCTTTATGCGGCTCTGGTGCAGCTCTCAGACCGTGAGAAATACGAGGAATGGATCGCCTGTATGGCTCAGGGAGAGAAAACCGGGACCTGCGAATACTGTCTGCGGAAAAAGGATGGGGAGCGAATCTGGGTGAAGGACACCCTTACGGTCAGGAGACTGGAGGACGGCACACTGGTAGGAGATTCTATTCTGGCGGATATTACGGATGTAAAGGCTGAAAACCAGAATCTTAAGTTTTTAAATGAAACCATTCCCTGCGGATTTCTGAAATACACCTGCGAAAAGCAGCCCAGGATTACCTTTATCAACGGGAAGATGATTGAGATTCTCCGCTTTCCCCAGGACAGGGAGGGGGAACTGGATTACCTTGAGCTGTATAAGAGCAATATTTTTTTGATGATTCCCATGGAGGAGCGGCGCAGATTTCAGAAATATCTGGATTGTGTTTACTCTGCAGGCATGCCCCTGGCAGGCGAATTGAACATTCTTCGCTGCGACGGCACAAGAGCCTGTGTCTTCGGTTGGGTGACAAAAGGGATCAACGAAGAGGGCGTGGAGGAATTTCAAAGCGTCTGTATGGATGTGACCGAGAGGCACAGGGAGAAACGGGAAAAAGAGATTCAACAATATATCAAAGCGCTGACCGAGGTGTATGATAAGATTTTCCAGTGCGATATTCGTTTAAATACGATAAAATGTCTGCACAACGACGATTCTTCCACCTTTAAACATTTTGAAAATGTTGGGATGCAGATGGATGATGCGCTGGAGAAATGGATCATGAGTTTTGCCGTCCCCCAGGACCAGGATAGGCTGCGTCAGTTTTTTCAGGATTTTTGCAGAAAAAGCCTGGATCAGACAGAGGGAAAGCCGCTGCAGATTACATATCATGCAAGATCATCCAAGGGGAAGGTCAAGAAATACAGGGGCGTTTTCATCCAAATGAGCGGCACCATCAGCTTTTTTTGCTGCCGCTGCGTGCAGGATTTGGAGGAATCCACTACATTGAGAAATGAAAATGTACAGCTGAAGGAAAAGATGAAAGAGCTTGTCTTACGCTTTACAGATGGAATCGCAGCCTTTGAGCTCACAGCCGAGGGCTTGGTAAGGCCGCTCTATGCCAGTGAGAATGTATGTGAATTTTTCGGGTATACAAGGGAGGAGTGGCTTCCTCTTATGGAAAAAAGCACCCCCTGGGAAAGCTTTGTGTCCTATAGCGAGGCGTCCTATGAGGACTATGCAGAACTCCTGAGAAACGGAGAAGCAGAGTTTACTTATTTTGATTATAAGACAGAGGAAAAGCGGAAGATCAGGGCAATTTGCTCACAAAAAGAGCCGGGTGGTTCCGCGCCCCGGTATATTATGCTCTATTCTATGGAAGATACCCGGAGGGAAGAGAGGAAGAGGCTTACAGAAAGCCGGACGGTAAGTATTCGAACCTTTGGATATTTTGACGTTTTTGTGGGTGAGAGACCCATTGCGTTTCGGAATAAAAAGTCGAAGGAGCTGTTTGCTCTGCTTGTGGACCGACGGGGCGGATATGTTACTTCAGAAGAGGCCATTTCTTTTTTGTGGGAGGAAGAGCCTGTAAACCCAGTGACCCTGGCCAGATACCGCAAGGTGGCCCTGCGGTTGAAAAATACTCTGGAGGAATACGGCATTTCGGATGTCATGGAGACGGTTGACGGCAAGCGGCGTATTGTAGCGGAACGGGTGCAATGCGATCTCTATGATTACCTTTCCGGCCGGGAGGAATACCGTCAGCTTTTCAAGGGCAGCTATCTTTCCAATTACAGCTGGGGAGAAAACACTCTGGCAGAGCTTTCCGGAGAGATTTCATATTAACAGGCGCTTTCCCAAGGAGAGCTACAGAAAAAAAGATGTGTTTGGCGGCATAAAAAGACAGGGGTGTTGCAAAATGCAGCTCATACGCAAGATATAGGTGCAACCTTTGTGGCCTAAATGCTCTATCTTGTATATAACAGCTGTTTTGCCACAGCCCCGTCTTTTTCATTATGAATGATCAGGCAAGGAGCCTGTTTGGTTTACTCTGCGGAAACAGTGGTAAAGGGAGTAAAATTTTTGCAGATATCCGATCCGTTTTTCACTCCGTAAAATACCATGCCGGTTAATTTTTCCGAGTCCGGCGTTTTGATGCGGCGGACAGCGGCGTCACGGCTGGAGGATGGTTTAATCTTGCAGCCGTCTTCCCCCATATAGATGGCGGTGCTTCCGTTGGGAAGGGTTTTCACCTTGCAGAGGGTTTCCTTGGAGATGGCAAAGGCGTTAATCTGGGTGTGATTGACACAGATGGCTCTCTGGTTGGTAAACACATAGGTCACGTTTTTCAGCAGAGACCTTCTGGTGGCAATGGGCTGGAAGGAAAGCGCAAAGGGCACCAGGCCTACCAGGAAAAGAGCGATCAAAAGCTGGGAGGGCTTGCTTGCGGTGCGGATGTAAAAGGGAATGTAAAAGGCAAGAAATATCAGCATCACTGCCGCGCTTGCTGCCCAGGTAATGACTAAGGGCTTTTTGTAGACTTCATCCATCAACTCAAAAGGCTCCGGTTTACCCTGCCACAGGATTTGTTCGCCGTCATACAGTTCATGTTTTAATTCTTCACTCATGGGATTTTGCTCCTTTGTATAGTTTTTTAATAATTTTGTCTCTATTATTATAAGGGAGGAATGGGTAAAAAAGGCGTAAAGAAACGGAAGGGTTTTGTAAAGAAGCCGTTAAAATATGTGGAGGGAGGCTGTGGCGGTTGCGAGGATGTACATCCCGCGCCCACTGGCAAGGGAGGGATGAACAGTTATCCTATAATAATAAAAAAAGTATAAATTTTAGGAAAGGTGTTGACAAATAAATAAGAAAGCATTAATATAATGCTCATAGGTTAGCACTCGATGTTGGTGAGTGCTAATAACCAAAAAAGACACAGATCTTAAGGAGGAATAGAAATGAAGTTAGTACCGTTAGGAGACAGAGTTGTATTGAAGCAGTCCGAAGCGGAGGAGACTACCGCATCCGGCATTATCCTTGCAGGAAAGGCTCAGGAAAAGCCCCAGGAGGCCGAGGTTATTGCTGTTGGTCCGGGCGGAGTAGTGGACGGAAAAGAAGTTACCATGCAGGTTAAGGCCGGCGATAAGGTAATCTATTCAAAATACGCGGGAAATGAAGTGAAGCTGGGAGACGAGGAGTATATTATCGTTCGTCAGAATGACATCCTGGCAGTTGTGGAGAAATAAATTTTTTCGGGAATCAAATAGAAACCAAGACAAATACTGGAGGTAGAAAAATCATGGCAAAGGAAATTAAGTATGGCGTAGACGCCAGAGTAGCTCTGGAGGAGGGCGTAAATAAATTAGCGAACACAGTTCGCGTAACCTTGGGACCCAAAGGAAGAAATGTGGTGTTGGATAAGCAGTTCGGCGCTCCCTTGATCACCAACGATGGTGTAACTATCGCCAAGGAGATTGAGCTGGAGGATGCCTTTGAGAACATGGGCGCTCAGCTGGTAAAAGAGGTTGCCACCAAGACCAACGACGTGGCTGGCGATGGAACCACTACCGCAACGGTTCTGGCTCAGGCCATTATCCAAGAGGGAATCAAGAACTTGGCAGCAGGCGCAAACCCCATTATCCTGAGAAAGGGTATGAAAAAGGCAACAGATGTGGCTGTGGAGGCTATTGCCAATATGAGCAGCAAGGTAACCGGAAAGCATCAGATCGCCAAGGTTGCCGCGATCTCCGCAGGGGATGACGAGGTTGGACAGCTGGTAGCAGACGCCATGGAGAAGGTTTCCAACGACGGCGTGATCACCATTGAGGAGTCCAAGACCATGAAAACCGAGCTGGACCTGGTGGAAGGTATGCAGTTCGACAGAGGATATATTTCCGCTTATATGGCAACAGATATGGAGAAGATGGAGGCTGTTCTGGACGATCCGTATATTCTCATCACTGACAAGAAGATTGCCAATATTCAGGAGGTTCTGCCTCTTCTGGAGCAGTTGGTACAGTCCGGCAAGAAGCTTCTCATCATCGCTGAGGATATCGAGGGCGAGGCTCTGACCACCCTGATCGTAAATAAACTGCGGGGCACCTTTACCGTAGTGGGCGTTAAGGCGCCGGGCTATGGTGACCGCAGAAAAGAAATGCTGCGCGACATTGCCATCCTGACCGGCGGACAGGTGATTTCCGAGGAGCTGGGTCTGGAACTGAAGGATGCCACCATGGATATGCTGGGCCGTGCTAAATCCGTAAAGGTTCAGAAGGAGAACACCGTTATCGTAGACGGTCTTGGAAAGAGAGAGGACATTGACGCCCGTATTTCTCAGATCCGCGTACAGATCGAGGAGACCACCTCTGACTTTGACAGAGAGAAGCTGCAGGAGAGACTGGCCAAGCTGGCCGGCGGCGTAGCGGTAATCCGCGTGGGCGCTGCTACCGAGACGGAGATGAAGGAAGCTAAGCTTCGCATGGAGGACGCTTTGGCAGCAACCAGAGCAGCAGTGGAAGAGGGAATCATCGCTGGCGGCGGTTCCGCTTATATCCATGCAGCCAAGGAAGTGGAGAAGCTTCTGGAGACCACCGAGGGCGACGAGAAGACCGGTGTGAAGGTAATCCTGAAGGCTCTGGAGTCCCCGCTGTATCATATCGCTGCAAACGCAGGCCTGGAGGGCGCTGTGATTATCAACAAGGTTCGCGAGTCCAAGCCGGGCGTTGGCTTCGATGCTCTGAAGGAGGAATACGTGGACATGGTAGAGGCAGGAATTCTGGATCCGGCTAAGGTAACCAGAAGCGCACTGCAGAATGCAACCAGCGTTGCCTCCACACTGCTGACCACCGAGAGCTGTGTGGCAAATATCAAGGAAGAGGCTCCCGCAATGCCCGCAGGTGGCGGCGGAATGGGAATGATGTAATCTCTGCCCGAAAAAATAGGAATGATAAGGGGTATATGCAATGGATTTACATCCGGGCATATGCCCCTTTTTGCGTTACAGGAAATGGGGTTCTGTAAAGCAAAAGCCTTTGGGGGATGGGCGCTTCGCGCTAAGGAAAAATCTACTGACGCAACCAGCTTCAGTGCCAGAATCCGGTTTGCCGGATTCTTTTTCTAATATATGATAATATTGAGCAAAAACAACTGGTACTGGAGGAAAGGTTGATATATAATAGAAAAAACGGAAAGAAAAGAGGAACAGTATGCAGGATTTATATCTGGAACAGATTGTAAAGGCAAACAGGACAAAAGGGGCTATGGTTCCCAGGATTCTTTTTGCGGTGACGGTGTTTTTTGCAGCGGTGACACTGCTGATTGATTTGCGCTGTATTGTCCTAGCAGTAGCTGCTGGGGTAATCACCTATCTGATGAACAGCAGACGAGGCTATGAATATGAGTATCTCTATGTAAATGGGGAGTTGGATATTGATGTGGTAAAGGCCAGCCGCAGAAAACGGCTGGGCAGCTTTCAGATGGAGGAGCTGGTCTGCATGACTCTGAAGGATTCGCCACGCCTGGAGGGATACAAGGGACAGGCCATGAAAAACCTGGATGCGTCCACGGGAGCTTCCGGTAATCCCATTTATGCCATGATCTTTAAACAGAATCAGGGATATTTGCAGCTGTTGGTGGAGCCGGAGGAGGAGCTGATGAAAATTTTCCAAACCACAGTGCCCAATAAGATATTAAATTGAACAGGCAGTAATTAGAAAAGGCAATAAATTGAAAAGGCAGTTGACAATAACCGACATTTTTGTTACGATAGAAAAACTATATATGTTTGACCTGGGGAATGGTGGCAATAACGTTGTGGGCAAAATAAAGTGAGAAAGAGAGGAAACAAGGAAATGGGTATGATTATTGGAGAGGGAATAACCTTCGACGACGTGCTGCTGGTGCCGGCATATTCGGAGGTGATCCCAAATCAGGTGAATTTGGCTACCTTATTGACCAAGACAGTGAAGCTTAATATTCCCATGATGAGCGCAGGTATGGACACAGTTACAGAGCATCGCATGGCTATTGCTATGGCGCGTCAGGGCGGTATTGGAATTATTCATAAGAATATGACCGTTGACCAGCAGGCAGAGGAAGTGGACAAGGTGAAGCGTTCGGAGAACGGCGTTATTACGGACCCCTTTTTCCTTTCCCCAGAGCATACGCTGGCAGAGGCCAATGAGCTGATGGCTAAATTCCGTATTTCCGGCGTTCCCATCACCCAGGGACGCAAGCTGGTTGGCATTATTACCAACCGTGATCTGAAATTCGAAACTGACTTTTCAAAGAAAATCAAAGAGTCCATGACCTCAGAAGGCCTGGTTACGGCCAAAGAGGGCATCACCCTGGAGGAGGCAAAGGCGATTCTGGCAAAGGCCAGAAAAGAGAAGCTTCCTATTGTGGATGATGATTTCAATCTGAAGGGCTTAATCACCATCAAAGATATTGAAAAACAGATTAAATATCCCTTGTCTGCCAAGGATTCCAAGGGACGTCTGCTCTGCGGCGCCGGTGTAGGCATTACGGCTAACGTGCTGGAGCGTGTGGAGGCACTGGTAAAGGCCCAGGTGGATGTGATTGTATTGGATTCCGCTCATGGACATTCCGCCAATGTGATCCGCTGTGCCAAGATGGTTAAGGATGCATTTCCGGAGCTGCCGGTCATTGCAGGAAATGTGGCAACGGGTGAGGCTACCAGAGCTCTCATTGAGGCTGGTGTGGATGCGGTAAAGGTGGGAATCGGACCTGGTTCCATCTGCACTACCCGTGTGGTTTCCGGCATCGGCGTGCCTCAGATTACGGCGATTATGGACTGCTATGAGGTGGCAAAAGAGTATGACATTCCCATTATTGCCGACGGCGGCATCAAGTATTCCGGGGATATGACAAAGGCCATTGCAGCAGGCGCCAATGTATGTATGATGGGAAGCATTTTCGCCGGATGCGATGAGTCTCCGGGAACCTTTGAGCTGTATCAGGGAAGAAAATACAAGGTGTACCGGGGGATGGGTTCCATTGCAGCCATGGAAAACGGCAGCAAAGACCGGTACTTCCAGCAGGATGCCAAGAAGCTGGTGCCCGAGGGCGTGGAAGGCCGTGTGGCCTATAAGGGCACTGTGGAGGATACCGTATTCCAGCTTATGGGAGGCCTGCGTTCCGGAATGGGTTACTGCGGAACGCCTACTGTGGAGGATCTGAAGACAAAGGGCAGATTTATCAAGATTTCCGCGGCTTCTTTGAAGGAAAGCCATCCTCATGACATTCATATCACCAAGGAAGCCCCCAACTACAGTGTAGACGAGTAAAGATACCATAAGGGGAAATGAGGCACTACAGCGCGGACGAGGAATGAGACGACAGCGGGTTGTCTGACTACAGTCAGGCATGGTTTATGTAGATTATTGATGACAGAAACAGGCAGACACGGGAGGATTCCGTGTCTGTTTGGCTATGAGGATCCAGGAAAGAATGTTCAGAGGGGGAATGCTGTTATGGAAGAAATTCGTTTGAATAAATATCTCAGCGAAAAAGGAATCTGTTCCCGGAGAGAGGCAGACCGCCTGATTCAGGAGGGACGGGTCACGGTGGACGGGCAGACAGCCGTTATGGGCATGAAGGTGGGGGAGGATCAGGTGATCTGTGTGGGAAAAAAGCAGATCAGCCAGGGAACAGCCCGGACCGTATTGCTGGCGGTAAATAAGCCGGTAGGGGTAGTGTGTACCACGGATCGGCGGGAGAGACGGAATATCGTGGACTTTGTGGGATATCCCCAGCGTATTTATCCTGTGGGAAGACTAGACAAGGATTCGGAAGGACTGATCCTCATGACAAACCAGGGGGATCTGGCAAACCAGATTTTAAAGGCATCCCATCACCATGAAAAGGAATATCTGGTCACGGTAAACAAGCCGGTAACCGAGGGCTTTTTAAGGCAGATGCAAGCAGGCGTCCACATTAAAAAGGAGGAGAAAGGACAGGTTCTTTTGGATGCGGTGACAAGGCCCTGCCAGGTGGAGCGACTGGGAAAACAGCGGTTTCGGATTATTCTCACACAGGGATTAAACCGACAGATCCGGCGGATGTGTCAGGCCCTGGGATATCAGGTGGAAAAGCTTCAGCGGGTGCGGGTAGTAAATATCGAGATTCGGGGGCTGCCTCTGGGACACTTTCGGGAAGTGAGCGGGGAGGAATACAGAGAGCTTTTGAGAATACTGGGGGCGCAGTCTGGTGCGGACATAAATGTTGAAGAGGACTTCTAATTAGGATATACTATTATCAAATAACAGATAAAAGGTCTAAGGAGATAATATTTTATAAAAAAACTGCTACAGCAGAGGAACCCTGGGCAGTATTTACATTTCAAAATAGATTGTGGAAGGAAGAAAATTTAGTCAAACTGGCAAATCATTGGCCCGATCTGGCAAAGGGGGATTGTCAATCGGTGATGCAACGATAAAGGATGTAGCAACCTATTATAGAGAAGCTGGTTACGGAGTCGAGATTCTGACCGGGGATGAGGGGTTAAAAGCATACGAGCCTACACTAATCACTGCTCCCAGAAGACGCAGGTCGAATACATAAATAGTTGCATAAAAAATAGCGGAAAAACACGAAAAATACAGATGGAAGATATGGTAGTGACATATTTCGAAAAACATGGTAAAATAGAAAAAGGAAGAGAGGGAAAACGAAAAAAAGAGAAAAGGATTGAGCTGACTATGAAAACAGGTGGATTGAAGATTGACGAGCGCAGGCAGAGGATTTTGAGCATTTTGAATCGAGACGGGCAGGTGAAGGTTAGTCAGCTAAGCCAGGATCTGGGGACCAGTGTGGTAACAATCCGCAGTGATCTGGCTGCTCTGGAACGGGATGGATATTTAGAGCGTACCTCAGGAGGCGCAGTGCAGACGGTGAATAATTTTTATCATCTGGATTTCCGCTTCCGTACCCAGCGGAATCTGCAGTCGAAAAAGGAGATTGCGGCAGGGGTATCCAGTCTGGTGCAGGATGGGGAGACTTTATTTATCAATTCCGGCACGACCACGTATTTTACGGCCATTGAGTTGAAGAAAAACAAGAACCTGAATATTGTGACCAATTCATTGACAGTAGCCGTAGAGCTGGGGAGTGTCCCTACCTTCCGGGTGCTTTTGCTGGGCGGAGAGATCAATGCGCAGTATTCCTTCACCTACGGGAATGAGGTGCTGCAGCAGCTTCGCAAGTACAAGGCGGACAAAGCGATCCTTTCCATGGACGGGGTGGATATGGAAGCAGGTCTTACCACATATCATGCGGAGGAGGCCGAGGTGGATCGGGTGATGATGGAACGGGCCAGACAGATTATTGTGGCTGCAGACGCCACCAAGTTTGGACATGAAAGTTTTTCCTATGTGGGAGACTTAAACAAAATCCAGACGTGGGTGACCAATGAGGAGATTCAGGCGGAATACTGTGACTTGGTCAGACAGCAGGGACTGGATGTGTTGGTGTGCTGAGAGCGTGGCTGCTGCCAGGCCTTGGAGAACCAGCCCAAGGAGACAGAAATACCTTAAAAGACAAGAAAAGATACTTTTGGACAAAGACAGGCAAAAAAGCCGGCGCTCTGTAATGGATAAAAACAGAGCGCCGGCTTTTTAGGAGAAATCCGATTTATTTTGCGGCCAAAGAGCCAAAGTCCTTCCCTAAAGGACAGGCTTTCCGGCGTGAAGGTCATCCCAGGCGGAGCGGACGGCATGGATCATTTCGTCTACCATGGCGGCTCTGTCAGGAGCTTTTACCACGCCGCTGGAAGAGCCGGTGGCCTCTGCTCCTGCGTGAATGACACGATAAACGTCATCCCCATTGCTGATGCCTGCGCCCTGCAGGACCAGAATGGCGGGATTCTGAGATTTCACAGCCTCGATGGAAGCTTTTACATAATCCATGTCGCTGGTTTGTCCGGTCCCAATGAGCTCAGAGGGCTCGGGAACAATGATGTCCGGTCCCAGACAGGCGATGGCTTTTGCCTCGGCAATAGAGTCGGCGCAGACAATGGTCAGAAGGCCTACCTCCTTGGCGCGCTTGATGGTCTGATACAATACGGGAAGGGGAACCGGCTTTTCGCAGTGGTTCAGCATGACGCCCTGGGCGCCTGCTGCCTTGACGGATTCAGGCAGAATATCCGCCAGTCCCCGGCCCACAGGAAGAGGATCCATATGAGGCGCAAATACATGGATATGCTCGGTGGCCTCGCTAACCCTGCGGATATCCGCAACGGGGGTGGTGAAAATTATATCTACATCATATTTGGCGGAAGCAGCGTCTGCAGCCTTGGCCAGTTCTAAAATATCATCCCCATACAAATAGGATTTGGGGCCGATTTCAAAAAAAGGTGCTTTTATTTCCATACGTTTTCTCATAAGAATCCTCCAATCATACAGTAAAATTTATAGTATCTCCAGTATAAAATAAATTTCCTGTAAAGTCAATCTTATTTTCTTTTAACTTTCGTATTGATTTCTATAGAAAAAGATGATAAGATAGGAACGGAAGGCAAGAGAAATAAAATAGAAAATACCAGGAAAGGAGGAAGATATCGGATTTATGAAGGAGGAAGCGTTAAAAAGAGGAAAAGAGGCATTTCTGATCGAGAAAAAAGCGGTGCAGGATGCCCTGGACTATATGGACTTTGATGCGTTTCAGAAGGCAGTGGAGCTGTTAGCTGCGGCGCCAAGGATCGGTACCAGCGGCTGCGGACACTCCGGAATCGCCTGTCAGCATATGGCTCATCTCATGTGCTGTATCGAGCGTCCGGCCCGGTTTATTTCCCCGGCGGAGGCTGTGCACGGAGGGCTGGGATTTATACAGAAGGGCGACGTGATGATTCTGGCATCCCGGGGAGGAAAGACCAAGGAGCTGCTGCCCATATTGGAGATCTGCAGGAAGAAAGGGGCATGGGTGATCTCCATTACGGAGAAAATGGATTCGCCTCTGGCAGAGGGAGCGGACGTGGTGCTTCCCATGCATGTGGAGCTAGAGACAGATAAGTACAACAGCCAGGGAACCAGCAGCTTTCTTGCGGTAAACGTGATTTTTGACGCGCTGCAGGCGGCGTTGGTGGAGGAAACCGGCTATGTGAACGAGCAGTTTGCCCTGATTCATCCAGGCGGAGCCGTGGGCGAGAGACTCAACCAGGGAAAATAAAAGAAAGATCTGAAGCGACAGAAAGTAAAGAGGACGCCTGAAACAACAGAAAAAGAGAATAGGCGTTTGAATCAGAGAAAATAAAAGAGAAAAGAAAAGGAGGAACATAAACATGGAATTTAAAGTTTATCAGAAGGAATTAGAGGTACAGTCCCGGGGTTGGATCCCCACCTTTCATGATCTGTCCAAGGAGATTATGGAGATCGTAAAGGAGTCCGGCGTTGTAAACGGCACCTGCTGCATCGCTTCCCATCACACCACCTGTTCTGTTATGGTGCAGGAGTGCTCTCATGATATTGACAGCTTTGATCTGGAGTATCTGCAGCATGATCTGCTGGATATCATGCGGAAAATGATTCCGGATTTCGCGGAGGAGCATCAGTACCGTCATCCTGGCCCTATCCATGCACAGTTTGGCCGCTATGTGAACGAGCCGGGAGATTACACCAGCATGAACACAGACGGTCACCTGCGCAGTGTGTTTTTTGGCAGAAGCGAGACCATGACCATCAAGGACGGTGTGCTGGATGGCGGCGAATTCGCTCACATTTACTTTATCGACTGGGATCATGTGAGAGCAAGACGCAGACAGGTTAATGTAACCATTATGGGAACCACCGAGTCTGTGGGAGACCGGAAGTGGAAGGACGGTTCCGTGATCAATACCCTGCGGAAATATACGGATGAGGAAAAGGCTTATATGGAGCAGTTTGACCTGCAGCTGAAGCGCTAAGAGAGAAAAGGAGGGCAGAAAATGCTCTCCTTTTTTTACGGTTTGGAAAGTTGTTTTTCATTGACAACACTTCTTAAAAAGAGATATAGTATAGGTATAGTATGCTGGTCCAGGCCGCCTGCAGGAATACAGCGAAAACAGGGGGGGACCTGCAAAAGCAAGAAACCAGGAGGATAAGAAAATGGGAGAAGTAAGGGAATTGATTGCGGCAGGCAAGGCAGTGCTGGGGATTGAGCTGGGTTCCACCAGAATTAAGGCGGTTCTCATTGACGAAGCGCACAGACCTATCGCATCGGGAAGCCATGAGTGGGAAAACCGGCTGGAAAACGGTGTGTGGACCTATTCGCTAACGGATGTGTGGGAAGGCCTTAAGGACTGCTATGGGGATCTTCGAAGAGAGGTAATGGAAAAATATGATATAGAGCTTACGGAACTTGGAGCCATTGGAATCAGCGCTATGATGCATGGCTATATGGCTTTTGACGCTCAGGGAGAGCTGTTGGCGCCTTTCCGCACTTGGCGCAATACCCTGGCCGGAAAAGCGGCTGCAGAGCTGACAGAGCTGTTTCAGTTTAATATTCCGGAGCGCTGGAGTATTTCCCACCTGTATCATTCGGTGCTGAATCAGGAAGAGCATGTGGCCCGGATCAGCTATCTGACCACTCTGGCCGGCTATATTCACTGGAAACTGACCGGGAAAAAGGTGCTGGGCGTGGGAGACGCTTCCGGCATGTTTCCCATTGATTCTGAGAGCATGACCTACCGGCAGGATCTGGTGGAAAAGTTTGACGACCATGTGAAGGGATACGGCTATCCCTGGAAGCTTACAGAGATTCTGCCTCAGGTTCTGGCAGCCGGTGAGGACGCAGGCGCGCTGACCCAGGAGGGAGCAAAGCTTCTGGATCCTTCCGGGAACCTTCAGGCCGGCGCTCCCATGTGTCCGCCGGAAGGGGATGCAGGCACGGGCATGACTGCCACCAACAGCGTGGCAAAACGCACCGGAAATGTGTCTGCAGGCACCTCCATTTTTGTTATGGCTGTGCTGGAGCGAAGCCTTTCCCGCCTGCACCGGGAGATTGATATGGTGACTACGCCGGACGGCTCCCCAGTGGCTATGGTTCACGCAAATAACTGTACCTCAGATCTCAATGCCTGGGTAGGTCTGTTCCGGGAATTCGCTCAGGCAGCAGGCATGGAGCTGGACACCAACCGTCTCTTTGGAATTCTGTACAACAAAGCTTTGGAGGGAGATCCGGACTGCGGCGGCCTCCTGTCCTACGGCTACTATTCCGGCGAGTTTATTACCGGAATGGAGGAGGGGCGCCCCTTATTTGTGAGAAAGCCGGACGATCACTTTAACCTGGCAAACTTTATGCGCAGCCATCTCTTCACCGCTTTGGGAGCCATCAAAATCGGTATGGATATTCTGGCAGAGGAGAAGGTGGAGCTGGACAGTCTGCTGGGACATGGCGGCCTGTTTAAGACCAAAGGCGTAGGTCAGAGGATGATGGCGGCGGCTATGAATACGCCGGTATCTGTCATGGAGACAGCCGGAGAAGGCGGTCCCTGGGGCGTGGCCTTGCTGGCAGCCTACCGGAAGAACCGGGGGGATGGGGAGAACCTGCCCGAGTATCTGAATCAGCGGGTGTTTGCGGATGCCAAGGGAAGCAGCATGGATCCGGATGCTGCGGATGTGGCAGGCTTTGAGGAGTTTATGAAACGCTACAAGGCCGGGCTGGCTGTGGAGAGGGCTGCGGTGGACAGCCTGCGCTAGCAGAGGTTTCAGGGAACGGTGTAAACAATCGTAAATAATGTAGAGAGTACAGCGATGCGGATTTCAAAAATCTGCACCGCTGTATTTTGTTTGGGTGTAACCTGGACTTTACATAGATTTTACAAAATTCTGATATTAAATTTTGCATTTATCGTGTATCCTATAGACAAACGAAAACCTGGGGAAAGGATGTCTCTATGATTTTTTGTGTGGAAGATGACAGCGGAATCCGCGATCTCATGATCTACACCCTGCGCGCCTCCGGCTTTGAGGCCCGGGGCTTTGGGGAGGCAGAGGCTTTTTGGAGCGCTCTGGCAGAGGAGCTTCCCAAGCTTGTACTGCTGGATATTATGTTGCCCGGAGAGGACGGAATCTGTATTCTCAAAAGGCTGCGGTCCGATCCTGACACAGCCAGACTGCCGGTTATTATGGCTACGGCAAAGGGAACGGAATATGACAAGGTAACTGGCCTGGATCTGGGGGCGGATGATTACCTGGCTAAACCCTTTGGCATGATGGAAATGGTATCCCGGGTCCGGGCGGTTCTGCGGAGAGCCGCGCCAAAGGAGCCTGCACAAATTTTGCAGGCCGGACTTCTGGAAATGCACCGAAGGGAGCATCTGGTACTGGTTCAAGGGGAGAGGATCTTCCTGACCTTGAAGGAATTTGAGATTCTCCGCCTGTTTATGGAGCATCCGGGAATGGTCTTTTCCAGAGAGCGTCTCCTTTCCTCTGTCATGGGCAGCGATTTTACAGGGGAGACGAGAACCGTGGATGTGCACATGGGAACTCTGCGGACGAAACTTGGGGCGTGCGGCGCCTATATAGAGACCGTGCGGGGCGTGGGCTACCGGATGGAGGTGCGGGAATGACAAAACGCATTTTCCGATCCATCTGCGGTGCGGCAGCGGCAGTATTTCTGGCTTCTCTGCTCCTGATTATGGGAGTGCTGTACAGCTATTTTTCCAGGGAGCAGATGGAACAGCTTCAGCGGCAGACCAGACTTACCGCAAAGGCTGTGGAAATGGGGGGACTTCCCTTTCTGGAGAGCTTGGACCGTGTAGAGACAGAAGGTCCAGAGAAGGAAGATCGTTTCATAAATAGTGATAAGACCGTAGGACTGGAGAACAGGGAGCACCGGATTACCTGGATTGACGCGGACGGAGCGGTGCTGTTTGACAACAGGGCCAGCAGCGCCCAAATGGAAAATCATCTGGAGCGTCAGGAGATTCAGGATGCTATAAAAAGCGGGATGGGAACCAGTGTCCGCTATTCCGTTACCCTGACAGAAAAGCAGTTTTACTGCGCCCAGAGGCTTACGGACGGCACGGTGCTCCGTATGTCGGTTTCCTGGAGAACCTGGTGGTCCCTGATTCTGGGCATGCTGCAGCCTGTGTTCCTTGTGATAGGCGCTGCAGTCCTGCTGTCCCTGTTTTTGGCGGATCGTTTGTCCAGGAAGATT
Source organism: Lachnospiraceae bacterium (assembly GCA_022796795.1). GTDB lineage: Bacteria > Bacillota > Clostridia > Lachnospirales > Lachnospiraceae > RGIG4284. The sequence continues at coordinate 90,522 of JAAWJI010000009.1, forward strand.
GTAAAGCCTCTGAATGAATTGGATCTGGATGATTTAAGCATGAAGGAGCAGTATGCGGAGCTGGAACCTCTCATGATCCGCATCAAAAGCCAGCAGCGACAGCTGAACAGGCAGAGGGCAGAACTGGAGCGAAAGCGGGAGGAGTTTGAGACTATCACAAAAAATATGACAGAGGGAATATTGCTGCTAAATAAACATGGGGCTGTGCTCAGCATGAATGAGGCGGCTTCCCGGCTTTTGGGCGTGAGCCGCTATTGTGTGGGCAAGGATCTGTTTTTGTTCCACAATTCCTCCCGTCTGCAGGAGCTGATCCGGGAGGCTGGAGGCGGGAAGGCCCGGGATACGGCGCTGCCCATTGGGGAGATCAGCTATGAATTTCATGCAAGCCCGGTGATGTCCCAGGGAGCCGTTTCCGGCATTGTCCTCATCATCTTTGACATGACAGAAAAAGAGAAAGCAGAGCAGATCCGCCGGGAATTTACAGCCAATGTTTCCCATGAGCTGAAAACTCCGCTGCAGAGTATTTCCGGATGCGCCGAGCTCCTGGCGGAGGGGCTGGTAAAGCCTGAGGATGTACCGCGTTTTTCCCGTCAGATTTATGGGGAGGCAAAGCGCATGACAGCCCTGGTGGAGGATATTCTGCACCTGTCCCGTCTGGATGAGGGGGCTGTGAAGCTTGAGTGGGAGACCGTGGACCTGCGCAAGCTGTGTGAAAAGGTCCTGGAAGAGCTGGAGCCTGCTGCCAGGAAGGCAGGGGTTTCCCTGGAGATCACCGGGACAAAAGGGTTGGTGCAGGGGGATGCCGGGCTGCTGGAGGGGATTGTGCGCAATCTCTGCGACAATGCCGTCAAATATAACCGGGAGGGTGGTTCCGTTATTTTGGAGGTGCAAGAGCTGGGAGACCAGGTCAGGCTTTCCGTTACGGATACCGGCATTGGAATCTTGCCCCAGGATCAGGAGCGGATTTTTGAACGCTTTTACCGGGTGGACAAGAGCCGTTCCCGGGAGGTGGGCGGCACGGGGCTGGGATTGTCCATTGTGAAGCATGCTGCAAAGCTTCACCATGCAGAGATTCAGGTGGAGAGTATGCCAGGAGAGGGAACCCGGGTGAGCCTGGACTTTCCCCATGGAATGGTGGAAAGCTGGGACAGATCCAAGTGAGACGAGCAGCATGTTGAAGCGGATATGGTTTCCCAATGGGGGATGAAGGCAGAGATTGCCCTGCATTTTGGGAACACAGGAAAAGGACAAAACAGGAAAAGTGAGGAAGAAGGATGGATATTTTTGATGTGCTGACCATGATTGGCGGTCTCTGTCTGTTTTTATTTGGAATGAATGTGATGGGACAGGCCCTGGAGCGGCGGGCCGGAAACAGTCTGCGGACTATTCTGGGGAAAATGACCACCAATAAATTGGCGGGTTTTTTGACGGGCTGTGGAGTAACGGCAGTGATCCAGAGTTCCTCTGCCACCACGGTAATGGTGGTGGGCTTTGTAAATTCCGGCCTTATGACTCTGCACCAGGCTGTCAACGTGATCATGGGCGCCAATGTGGGAACCACGGTGACAGGCTGGATTCTGTCTCTGGGAGGAATCGACAGCGGAAACATATGGGTGAAGCTCCTGAAGCCCTCTTCCTTTACTCCGGTATTTGCCCTGGCGGGGATTATTCTGTATATGTTCGTCAAGAAATCCAAGGCCAGGGATACAGGGATGATTTTTCTGGGCTTTGCCACCCTGATGTTCGGCATGGAAACCATGTCGGAGGCAGTGGGAGGCCTGGCGGATGTGCCTGCGTTTCAGCAGATGTTCCTGCTGTTCCAAAATCCATTGCTAGGGCTTCTGGCCGGCGCGGTTCTGACCATGATCATTCAGTCCAGCTCTGCGTCCGTGGGAATCCTGCAGGCTCTGGCTGTAACGGGACAGGTCTCCTACGGGGCGGCCATTCCCATCATTATGGGAGCTAACACAGGCACCTGCGTCACGGCCATGCTTTCCAGCGTGGGTACGAAACGGGATGCCAGGAGGGCCGCTCTGGTGCATTTGTTCTTTAATCTCATCGGAGCCAGCGTATGGCTTCTGGTGTATTGGGCGGTTAAGGGCCTGTTTTCCCCTGCAATCCTGTATGCCCCCACGTCCCTTCTGGGAATTGCCGTTGTGAATACAGCCTTTAATGTGCTCAGCACCCTTCTCCTGTTTCCCATGTCCCGGCTGCTGGAGGGCCTGGTCTGCCGGCTGGTTCCCGATGCCAGGACAGAGGAGATATCCGTGCGGCTGGATGAGCGTCTTCTGGTTGCGCCTCCCCTTGCTCTGGAGCAGTGCAGCAGGGTGGCAGTGGAGATGGCGGAATGTTCCATAAGCGCTCTCAAGAAGGCGCTCACGGCATTTACCAATTATACGCCGGAGCTGGCGGGACAGATCCGGAAAAAGGAGGAATCCTGCGATCAATATGAGGATATTATCGGCACCTATCTGGTCAAGCTCAGTTCCCGGAAGCTTAGCGAGGCGGACAGCGAGGAGGCCACGGAAATGCTGAAGGTCATCGGAGACTTTGAGCGGATATCTGATCACGCCGTGAATATTCTGGAATCGGCGGAGGAGCTGCGGGAAAAGAAGCTTACCCTGACAGAGCATGCAGTGCGGGAATATGAGGTGATCGCCTCGGCCATCCGCGAGATTCTGGATCTGTCCCTCCAGGCCTTTGAAAAACAAGATCCGGAGCTTGCCGTCCGTGTAGAGCCTCTGGAACAGGTCATTGACGGACTGAAGGAGCAGCTGCGCACCCGGCATATTCTCCGCATGCAGCAGGGAAGCTGCAGTATAGAGGCAGGATTTGTGTGGTCTGATCTTTTGACCAATCTGGAACGAACCTCAGACCACTGCTCCAACATTGCCGGGTGTATCATTGATACGGACAGCCATAACCTGAATCTCCATGAAACCCTGCGGGGGGCCAGAACGGAAGACGAGGATTTCAGGAGCCAGTTCCGCAGCTATGCGAAGAAATATGCCCTTCCCTGAGGCGAAAAGAACAGGGGACAGTTCCGGATAAAAGAATGTCTGTTATTTGATGAAAAATCAGGCCTGCATTGTGACAGATACAGGCATATCATTTCCCTGTCATGCATATGTACAACAGAGAGCAGGAAAAGGCAGGGAGTGCAGGAATGACGTATAAAATGGTAGATGTATCCAGTATCCAAGGGAATCCGGATTGGGAAAGGGCAGCGGAGGATGGCATCCAGGGCGCTATTCTGCGTATCCGGGACAGCAAGGGTGTGGATCGAAGCTGGGAGTATAATTACAGGACATGCGGGGAGGTGGGGATTCCCCGGGGAGCCTACCGGTACAGCTATGCGCTTACTGTGGCCCAGGCCAGGGCAGAGGCCCGGGAGGTGCTGCGGACTCTGGATGGCCGCAAACTAGAGCTGGGGGTATGGCTGGACCTGGAGTGGAGCAGGCAGCGGGAGCTGGGGAGCCGGAAGGTGAAGCAGCTGGCCCGGGTTTGGATGCAGGAGATCAGAAGCGCAGGATATCCCTGCAATGTGTACTGCAACCTGGAATGGTATCAGAAGCTCCTTCAGGGACTGGATGCTAAATACTGGATTGCCCGGTATCCCAAGCGCGATACGGGAGTTCTGATAAACAGTCTGCGTCCCCGGGTGGGAGAGAAGATCTGGCAGTACAGCAGCAAGGGGAAGGTGGCTGGAATCTTCGGAAAAGTTGACCTGGACGAATGGACGGGAAAACTTTTAATAGGCGCTTCCGGGGGAGAATCAGGAAATCCCTATGAGGACTCAGGCAAGGTTCTCTTTTTTCAGCCTCTGCTTGCAGGCATTGCCCGGGAGGATGTGCGCTGGCTCCAGTGGGAGCTTCGGGAGGCAGGGTATCAGCTCCAGGTGGACGGCAGATTTGGTCCCAAGACAGATCTGGCCCTGCGGGCCTTTCAGGCAGCCCATGGCCTGAAGGCAGATGGAAAATGCGGACCGGCTACCCGGGCGGCGCTGCGGGGGAATGTGGGATGAGTCATGGAAACTATCTCTGGAAATCGTAAAAAATAGGGCAGCCGTCAACTTGAAATGAATCAAGAGAGCGGCTGCCCTGTTTGTGTTTGTTATGCCACATTCGCATTAATACACGATGCTGGTACATGTCTATATTTTTATGATAATCCTTACATTTGTCCTGTAAATGCGTCTTACATATTGATACAAAGTGCATTTTCTGCTTCCATAAATTCCTTTTCGGTATAGCCGAAAGAAATAATCTGTTCTTTTGTGGCACCAGCCTGGATCATCCTTACAATAGCGTTATGCCGTTCCGCTTCAATGCTTCTTTCTTTAATCGCTTCCGACCAATTACACATCGTCTGCATCCTCCCTTCCAGTTCGGTTGTCATTACCATTCCGTAGTTCTCTGTAAGTATGCGTTTCTTTTCGTCCACG